>JBBDSU010000001.1:0-8696 GCA_040904825.1 Nitriliruptoraceae bacterium
GGGGCCGCTGACAGGACTGGCCATGGGGGCAAAGGTGGGGCTACAGATGCGCGGGCTGACGTAGTCGACACTGCGTCCACTGGTCCCAGCCGACAAAGTGATCCGGCGAGGCCCACGTCTCGATCGCGCCCGGTCGGAGTCCCAGAGAATGTCGACGCCTTATCAGCAGATGGGGACTCCGCCGGAGGATCTGTCAGCGCCAAAGGCGGAGCCGATCCATCGTCCCGCGTGCCGACGGACGAATCCCATGGCGACTTCAGTGCGAGTGAGGCTCCTACCTCGTCGACAGACGGCGGCTCGCGGACAGCCTCGAATCTTGGCGCGACGCCTGAGGCGGCGGACTCAACTGATCCGATGGCGGGGTCCGCGTCAAGTGCCACTGAACAGGAGCAGCAACCGTCACCTCCACTCGCCAACCCTTTCGAGGACGTCTGGCGTCACGACTTCGACACGCGAGCGCTGAGCACTGGGTTCGGTGATGAGCGTGAGTCCGCGATGCAATTGCCGGACGTTTCAGGCGAGGGCTCGACCCGCGCCTCGGACGACAGGGGCCGCAGGCGGCGCAACCAGGCAGAAGGGAGCGACCTCGGTTCCATGGCGGGTGGTGTGGCTGATGGCGTGGTGCGCGGCGTTCCGGGCGACGACCTCGATTCCATGGCGCGAGGTGTGCCGGGTTCGGTGCCGGGTGACGTGGCGCGCGGCGTGTCGGGCGACGACCTCGGTTCCATGGCGGGTGGTGTGGCTGGTGGCGTGGCGCGCGGCGTGTCAGGTTCCGTGTCGGGTGGTGTGGCGCGCGGCGTGTCGGCATCCGACGGAGAAACAGATCAGCCGCTGGCTCGCGGGCCCAGGTCTTGGCGCGGACGCCGTGCTCGCGCGGAGAACCCTCGATCCAGCGAGGAGGGTAGAGACGAACCTGATACTCACGGCGGCGGGTCTGGCGGGTCTGGCGGGTCTAGTGGGTCAAGAGGTCATGGCGGGCATGGCGGGCCTAGCCGGCTGCATGGTGTCGATGATGACGATGACTCCACCGTCGAATCTCAAGGCGGGCTATGGCACCGGATTCGCCAGCCTCATCGTGTCGCCTCGGCGGCCATCGCGGTGGGTCTGTTCGTGGCGATGTCGGCCGTGTCGATCGTCGCATTCGTCCCGAGCCAGCCATCGACGAACATCAATGAATTGATGCTTGTGGCAACTCCCCGGGATGTCGCGGGTGTGGTTGACCTGCATGTTGTTGGGCTCGCGGACGATCTATCGGCCGACAACCTCGTTGCCAGGGATGTCGAGGTCGGTGTTGTGCACGGGCCCTCAGGTTCGACTGCGGCATTGGCGGTTGCCGGCGGCTTCATCGTCAAGGTCTCTGAGCCAGGTGATCGCGAACGTGTCCTGTTGGTCGACGAGCGCGGCGAAGCTGACGTCCAAGAGTTGTTTTGGACGAGGCGAGGCAATCCGTTCGATGTGCACGTTGACGAAACGACGGGACGGGTGCGGGTCATCGAGCACCTTCATGATGGCCGCATCGTCTGCCATATCGGGTTGCTCGACCATCCGGTCAACGATCTCGGATCGGGTCGCTCGTGTGCAGTCGGCCGGGACGGATCGGTTGCGTTCGTCACCGACGACGGATCGACGCTGCGCCTGGAGGTCTATGGACCAGAAAGCGTCGGGCCGGTCCCCGACGGCGTTGTACGTGCCCGCGGTGCTGCTTCAACACGGCACTGGGTGACGCCTAGTCTCGGCTGGCTCATCTACGAACGGGTGCTTGGAGAGCGGGTTGAGCTGGTCGTCGTTGACACCACCGATGGTCGCGAGCAGTTCAGTGGTCGCCCGGCCGAACGCATCGAAGAAGTGATTGTTGCCCCTGACGGTGGATCAGTTGCCTACCTCACGACCAGCGTCGTCGACACGGTCGCGTTCGTTCACGACGGCCGTCGCGAGCGTGAGGTGGCGCGCGGCGCCCGTGTGGCGATCGCCTACGCCGACGATGCGCGACTCGTTGTCGGTGAATCATCTCGCGATGACACCTGGGACCGAGTTGTGGTCGTGCCATCGAAGACAGGCGACGGCTCGCTCGTGCCAGTCGAAGTGGCTCGCGATGTCCATGATTGGGCACTGCTCCCGGGTACGGCAGAGATTCTGATTCGAGAACGAGCCGGCCGGAGCGACCTCGTCATCGCCGGGCCTGACCGGGATCGCAGGGTCGTGGCGCGTCCGGCGAGCGACGATTTGCGTGCATTCGGAGCCACAGTGGGGCCGCGTGGCGCAACGTTGCTCACATGGATTGGAGCTGACGGATATGGCGTCAGCTTCCTGCCAGGCGAACCTCGCGGCGCGCCGGATCTCGGCCCGAGCGATCACGACCGACGCGGTAGCGGGGGAGCAACGTCGACGGGCAACGCAGTCGATGATGCGCTGGGCAGTGTCGGCGATGACACGACCGGCGAAGCGCGGGTCTCATCGGTCTCGCGGCCGCGGTCAGTCGCGCCGCCGCTGTTGAGCGGATGGCACCAAGTGGCGGCCTCGCTGCTCCACCCGAACTGGGGACGGATGGTGGTGCTCGGACGTGAGTTCCCTCGTGACGATTATGTGCTGGCGATGGCTGACGCTCATGGGACGGCTGTGCATCCGCTGGACCGGATGGAAGATGCACAAAGCCTCGCTGTCTTGCCTGATGGCAGGCTGCTGTATTCGGGGAGGTTCGGGCCGTCCTGGCAAGATCACCAGGTGAGGGTTGTCAACCCGGATAGTCGGCGGACCGAAATTCTGCATCGGGACGCGTGGCTGGTGGCCACCGGGTTCGGTCCATCGAGCTGGGCGCCGACGCGCGGGTTCACCGCTCGCCAAGTCACCGTGCCCGAACAGTGTGCCGGGGACGTCGTAGGAACCATCGGCGTCGATGACCAGGCGACAGGAAGCCTTGAGGTCGGCGAGCAGGCCTGCTATCGCTGGGTGACTTCCGAGCTCACCAACCTATGGGCGAGAATGGATGCCTCCGGGCTCGATGGATGGCTCGTCGTGCTCGACAAAGTTGGCAGTGCTGAATACGCAGCAACCTGGACATCCGGTGAATGGGATGCTGATGTCGAGGCAGTGCCCTACGAGGATTACCAGTATCTGGTGGTATCACGCGACGCTCCCGGATCGGGTGGGGAGTACGCGCTGCGCACGTGGCGCGAGGACCGCTGACCAATCTCGGCGATGACCCTTGCTGTGCATCCGTACTGGGCGGCGGCTGTGACCGTTGCGATGTATCCGTAGTTGGCGGTGGCGATGACCGTTGCTGTGGTACTTGGTCGCCAAAGGGGGCGTAGTCTGGTTAGTGACGGTCGAGGTGCGGCCAAGGACTTCGAGAGGCAACACTGGTGGTTAGTGACGGGTCGAACATCAACAGCGGCGGGAGCACTGACGGTGGATCTGGCGATGGAGCCGAAGGCAGCGGGGCCTCTGGCCGCGGAGGTGCGGGCATGGGAGCAACAGGCGCTGGCGGTACTGGCATGAGCGAAACAAGCCATGGCGGTGCTGGTGGTGCCACGAGCGACGGGGCGACGCCGCGTCCTGGCGAAGTTGCGCCCGCGACCGGAAAGCTCGGCGTCCTTTGTGTCGGCCTGGGGGCCGTTGCGACGACCTTCATTGCCGGCGTTGAGCTCATCCGGCGAGGCATGGCAGAGCCCGTCGGTTCGCTGAGCCAGATGGGCACGATTCGACTCGGCAAGCGCACCGAGGACCGGGCGCCGCTGATCAAGGACTTTGTGCCGCTGGCCGATCTTGACGACCTGGTATTCGGGGCTTGGGACCCGTTCGAAGACGATGCCTACGTGTCAGCGGTCAAGGCCGGCGTGCTGGATGTCGGACGGCACCTTGAGCCGATCGCTGAGCACTTGAGGGCCATCACCCCGATGCCGGCAGCGTTCGATCCTGCGTACGTCAAGAAGCTCGACGGTCCCAACGTCATCCCAGGTCGGTCAAAGCGGACCATGCTCGACACGATCCGCGGGGACCTTCAGGCATTCCGTGAACGGCATGGCTGTGATCGGATGGTCATGATCTGGTGCGGGTCGACCGAAGTCTTCGTCGACCTCGGGCCTGCCCACGTGGACCTCGAAGCGTTTGAGGCTGCCATCGATGCTGAGGATCCATCGATCACGCCGTCGATGCTGTATGCCTATGCGGCCCTGCTGGAAGGAGTGCCGTTCGCCAATGGCGCCCCCAACCTGACCGTCGACGTGCCGGCGCTGCGTGACTTCGCCTCAGCCAACAGCGTGCCGATCTGCGGCAAAGACTTTAAGACCGGTCAAACGCTGGTCAAGACAGTGCTGGCGCCGATGTTCAAGGCTCGCATGCTGGGCATGCACGGGTGGTATTCGACCAACATTCTCGGCAACCGGGACGGCGAGGTCCTCGACGACCCGGAGTCGTTCAAGACCAAGGAGACTTCCAAGCTCGGGGTGCTTGACACGATTTTGCAGCCGGATCTGTACCCAGACCTGTACGGCGACCTGCACCATGTTGTGCGCATCAACTACTACCCGCCGCGCGGCGACAACAAAGAAGGCTGGGACAACATCGACTTCTTCGGGTGGCTTGGCTATCCGATGCAGATGAAAGTCGACTTCCTTTGTCGCGATTCGATTCTCGCCGCACCGTTGGCGCTTGACCTCACTTTGTTCCTCGATCTTGCCCAGCGCTCAGGACTGGGTGGCATCCAGGAATGGCTCAGTTTCTACTTCAAAGCCCCCCAGGCCGCCCCTGGCCTGTATCCGGAGCACGACCTGTTCATCCAGCAGACGAAGCTCAAGAACACGTTGCGATGGATCATGGATGAAGACCCGATCACCCACCTCGGTGTCGAGTACTACGCCGATGACTACCTGCCCAGCGACTGATCAGTTCAGGTCGGTGGATGGCGCAGCGCGGCGATCGCCGTTCAGGTTGGGTACGTGGGCCGCGATGGCTCAGCGTGGGGCCGGCTGCTGCGTTTGGGCGGGTAGGCCGATGATTGAGCGTGGGGCTGGCCGTTTCGTTCGGGCGGGTTGGCCGCGATGATCGAGCGTGAGGCCGGTTGATTCGTGTAGGCGGGTAGGCCGATGACTCAGCGCGGTGGCCACAGCTCGGCGAGCTCAGCGGTAGAGCAGGCGTTATAGCCGTCGCTCATGCGGGTGATCGCATCGTCGTGGTGTTGCTGGCTCGAGGCCGCCAGCGCGTCGACGACGATGGTGGGATAGAAGTCGAGGTGCAGCGCGTTGCGCACCGTGGATTCGACACACGCGTCGGTCATGCAGCCGACGACCACAAGGCACTCGATGCCCTTGCCCTTCAGGATGCCTTCAAGCGGCGTGCGGATGAAGGAACTGGACCGCAGCTTCTGGACGATTGGCTCGCCGGGCTGCGGCTCAAGCGGGGCCGAGAACTGCTGACCCCAGCTGCCGTCCATCGTGTACTGGGAGCTCCAGCCTTTGCGGATGCGTGAGGCATGCCAGGCGGGTGACTCGCCGAGCGCATTTTCGAGCACGGTGTTCTGGATCCACACCACCATCACCCCGGCACCCCGGGCGAGATCGACGACGCGCGCGACCTTGTCGGGCAGGGCGCTCAGTGCCGACATGTCGACCCCACGCTCGGCCACGGCACCGTCGGGATGAGTGAAGTCGTTCTGGACGTCGACGACGAGCAATGCTGTAGCAGAGGGGTCGGTCAGCTCCTCGGGTGTTTCACGGATGAGCATCCCAAACGATGACTTCATGGGCTCGTCCTGTCTGCGCCAAGCTCAGGGTGCTTGGAACGCTCAGGGGGCTTGGAACGGATGGCGCAGTTGGAAGGTGCGTTCCTGGTCGTCAGCGAAGCCTTTGGGACCTGCGACGTCGGTGTGCCGGTAGCAGCGGATACGAGCTTCGGTAGCGCCGTCGGTGAAGGTCAGAAGCCGACTCATCGCGGGGAACGGGATGCGGTGGGCGGGGTGGTGGTAGACACTCAATGCTGCGCAGTTCAGGAACGTCACGCCCCAGCGTTCCTCGAGGTGGCTGCGTCCGTTGACGATCTCGTCAGTCTTGGCGTGCGTGTGCCCACCGATCCACAAGTCGATAGCGCCCGGATTGGCGTCGAGGTAGCGCTCGAAGGCCTCAGCGTCGGGATTGCCATCGACCCAATACAAGTAGCTGGCGCCCATCGGTCCGCCGTCGGCCATATAGCCGTGGAACTCGGCTTTGCGATGGCCGTACTTGTCTTTCTCCTGGAAGCCTTCCCACTCGCCTGAGGCGACCGTGGTTTCTTTGAGCATGTGGTGGTGTGCGGAGATGATGTTGAGGTGTTGGTTCGCCTCGACCTGTTCGATCCACCAGTCGAACGTCTCGCCGGTGACGGCACCCGCCGGGTAGCCGCCGCGCACACCACGTCCCACCGGCGGCCCACCATCGTTGCGGTCGCTCATCACAAGGAACAGCAGATTGCCGACCTGGAACTTGTAGCGCTCCCAGGTGCCTTCGACGGTGAACGGGCGGTCGGCGGGGTCCACCCCTGACCAGCGAGTGTTGCGTCCGTCAGGGTCGCCGTAGCGCTGAAACCACCACTGGGTGTCTTCGGTCTCGCCCGATGCATCGTGATTGCCCGCCAGGTTGTAGACCTGGGCGCGGCGGTGGGTCTGCATCTCGGCGTATTGCGCCATGACCTCGCCGCCTTCTTCGCCATCTGGCGGGGTCTGGGAGCCCGACAGATCGCCGACGTCGAGCATGATGTCCCAGTCGAAGCCTTCGGCGTCGGGGTCACGGCCTTCGCTCTGGTTGATGGCCTCAGCGAGGCTGCGGCGGCCGTTGCGCAGGTCGGTGCCGATATGCGCGTCGCCGGCTGCCCAGAGATTGAACTGCGTGGCCATGTGTGGTGCTCCTGTTGTCGTGTGTCGGTGTAGCCGGAGACCCGAACAGCCCACCGTCGAGCGGTTGCGTCGTGTCTGCGGTTAAGCCGTGTCCGTGGTGGGGCCGGGTCGGTGGTGGCTGTCGGTGTTTGCGGCTGGTGCTGTGCCTGCGGCTGGTGCTGTGCCTGTCGTTGTGCCGGGTCGGCGGCTACATCATGCCGCCTTCGGTCATGCGCTTGTAATCGAGTGCACGATCGAGGAGTGCTTCGTCGACACCATCGTCGACGGCGACTTCGCGCAGGGTCTTGCCTTCCTTGTGGGCGCGCTTGGCGAGCTCAGCCGACCGTTCGTAGCCAATCTCTGGGACAAGTGCGGTGACCTGCATGAGCGAGCGTTCTACGAGGAGCGGCCCCTGGTCGGTTGCCTCGGTGCCATTCAGGCACATGTCGACAAACACGCGCGAGACGGCGGCGAGCAGGCGCTCCGACTCGATCACGTTGCGTGCCATCAGCGGAATCATCACGTTGAGTTCGAGTTCGCCTGACAGTCCACCGATCGTGGTGGCCGCGTCGTTGCCGATGACCTGGGCGGCTACCTGGCGGACCGACTCCGGGATGACCGGGTTGACCTTGCCGGGCATGATTGACGAGCCAGGTTGGATCTCAGGCAACCGGATTTCGTACAGGCCCGTGCGTGGTCCTGACGCCATCCAGCGGACATCGTTGGCGATCTTGATGAGGCTGACTGCGATCGTCTTGAGCGCTCCAGAAAACTCAACAAGCGCGTCTCGGGCCCCCTGTGCTTCGAAGTGGTCGACCGCCTCGATGAAGGGCAGGCCGGTGCGCTCCGACATCACGGCGATGACCCGCTCGACGAATCCTGGTGGGCAGTTGATCCCGGTTCCGACTGCGGTGCCACCCAGCGCCAGCTCGTAGATCGTCGGCAGAGCGCGCTCGATGCGCTCAATGCCGAGCTCGATTTGGCGCGCGTAACCACCGAACTCCTGACCGAGTGTTACCGGAGTCGCGTCCATCAGGTGGGTGCGACCGGACTTGACGACGTCGGCGAACTCGTCCGACTTGCTGCGCAGTGAGGCTGCCAGGTGGCGCAGGGCCGGCAGCAGGTCGTCGTTGGCCACTCGGGCAACCGCGACGTGAACCGAGGTCGGGAAGGTGTCGTTGGATGATTGCGACGCGTTGACATGATCATTGGGGTGCACGCGCGACGACGACAGGTCTTCGCCCAGCAGCTGCTTGGCGCGGTTGGCGATCACCTCGTTGACGTTCATGTTCGTCGACGTACCTGAGCCTGTTTGGAAGACATCAACCGGGAAGTGCTCGTCGAGATCGCCGGCGATGACCTCGTCGGCTGCGCGGCGAATGGCGTCTGCTACCTCGGCATCGACGGCGCCCGATTCTTCGTTGGCGGTCGCTGCTGCCCACTTGAGCATCGAATGTGCATGAATGATCTCGGCTGGAATGGGCTGGCCTGAGATGGGAAAGTTCTCGACCGCGCGTTGAGTCGATGCCCCCCACAGCGCATCGGCAGGGATCTGCATCTCACCCATGGTGTCGTGAGCGGTGCGGAAAGCTTCAGACATGTCGGCGGCTCCAGTTGAGTGTCCTGATGAACGTCCTGATGAGTGTCCTGTTGAGCGTTGTACGAGCAGACAGGACGTCGTACAGCGAGACTATGTCGTGGCCGTGGCCTGATGCGCATTCAGGGTGTCCGGCATCGGACTTCCGCGGCGACCGCACGGCGTCACCGGAGGGACCGGAGTTGGGTTGCTGCTGCGGGCAGCATCGGGTTGCTGGGGCGGGCAGCGTCGGTTACTGGGGCGGCCAGCATCGGTTAC
>JBBDSU010000001.1:8796-11318 GCA_040904825.1 Nitriliruptoraceae bacterium
CAGCATCGGTTACCGCAGAGGGCAGCATCGGGTTACGGTGGTGAACAAGGCGATGATTGAGGTGGTTGCGCGATGGGACGTGGCGATATCGACGGTCCTCCGCCCACCCCTGCCGAACGTGCCACCAAGCGCCGTCGAAAACGGATCATCATCGTGGTACTGGCGGTCGTGCTCGCCGGTGCTGCAGTGCCAGGGCTGGCATGGGTGATCACTCAAGCCGTTGGTTCATCCGACATGGCTGTGCCGCCGGCAGCCGACGGTGACGGGGATGCCCCAGAATCTGGTGACGCCGGGGATGCACCGGATGCTCCCAGCGCGCAGCGACGCGAACATGATGCCGAGCGTGGGCGGCCAGACGCCGAAGTCCCCGATGACGAGGTGATCGCCGCTCCCGATCCTGCCGATTTTGCAGGCGCTGAAGCCGTGGTCCTCCGGGTGTTGCTTGACATTGACGCATCGGAGCGGGTGATGATCGCGTTCCAACGTGACGTGGTTGCCGTGTTCGAAGATGGGGACAATGTGGCAGGCATGCTGGATGGGGTGAGTGCGTTGGCTGCTGACTCGATAGCAGACCTGCTGGTCCTACGGGACTTGTTGAACGAGCCCATCGGTGATCCCGCTCTGCGCGACGTTGCCACGACGTACGTCGCCCACCTGGATACCTGGATGGATTATCTGGAGGCACTGGAGGAACAGCCTCAACTGCTCGGTGGCGACATGGTGCGCTACACGCTGCCGATCAACGCAACGGGTGGACAGTTTTCGCGCGCGTTGCACGCTCGGATCGAGGCGGATGACGGCCTTGATCAGCGCCTCATCGACTTTGCGGTCGCCATCGTCGAACGGGGATTCCCAGACCCCGACGATGCCCAGGTCTGATCACTGCGCAGTTGACGCGAGCCGTCGACGGGGTGTCCGCGGCGCTTGACTGTCCGAAGGTAGGCAGGCCTGGGCTTTGTTGCGCTCGGCCTGTGGCACCCTGCGCCCGGTTGTCGGTGCGCGGAACTATTGGCGGTGCACGGAGCAGTTGAGCGTGCGAATGCTCGTCGGTGTGCGAATGCTCGACCGTCGTGCGTGTCGGTGGCGACCGTTCACTCAGTCACCGTGCCGTCCAGTGAGGGGAGTCGCCTATGTGCACTGAGGAGGCACAAGGAGAAAATTGTTCGCTAACGGGGATGCCGTGGGCGAATGAGGCTGTTACGGTACGCGGTTGTGGTGGCTCACGGTGGTGCGTGAGTTGTGTGAGGGCGTAGTCCACAGAAAATGTGGGTGACGAGCTTTCGCGTGTGTGGTTGCGCGCTCGCGTCGTGCGGAAGCGTCGCGTGCGCGTGATGTGTGCGCATGGTGTTGCGCACGCTTGTCGAGTGCTGTGGTGTGATGAACCTGGTGGGGAGGCGGTGACGTGGCGCGGACTCGGCGATTTGCGCTGCCCGTCGTTGTCTGTGTCGCGCTCGCGCTGATTGTCGATCCACTTGCTGCTGGTGCCGTCACCCAGGACCAGTTGCGTAGCGAGATCCAGGACGCCGAACGCCGCGTGGATGATCTCGCCACCCGTCTGGACGATGCGACCGAGGCCTATGAGCAAACGTGGGCTGAGATCGAGTCGACCAAAGACGAACTTGAGATGCTTCGCAATCGGGCGGCGCGCCTTGAGCGCGATGCTGCTGAGGCTGAACGGCTCCTAGGGGACCGTGCCCGTTCGGCCTTCAAGCAAGGATCGACCGCCGCGTTCCAGACATTGCTGAGTTCCGAAGGCCCGCAAGCTGCCGTTGAGCGCGCCGCGATGATCGCGACGCTGCAGCTTCGGGAAGGCACGCGGCTCGAAGATGCGGTGGCGTCACGGACCGCCCTCGACCAGACGCTTGATTTGCTGGCTGATCGCGAGCGGCGCCTTGACGAACTTCAGGCTGAGTTCGACGTCCAGGCGCGCGAACTGTCTGCGGCGCTGGCCCAGGCCGAGGCTCGCGCGACGGGCCTGCAGACGATGCTTGAGCGCCAGGTCCGCATTGACCGCGGCGTCCAGCAAGGCATTTATGCCTGCATTTTCGACAGCGCCTTCCGGTTCCGTGATACCTGGGGGGCGCCGCGCAGTGGTGGGCGCCGCCACCGGGGGACGGACGTGTTCGCCCCTCACAACCATCCGGTCTACGCGTTCACTTCGGGTGTTGTGGCCCGGACCTCGTGGAGTGGGCTGGGTGGCCTCGGTTTGTATTTGCGAGGCGATGACGGCAACGTCTACTACTACGCACACCTCAGCAGCGTCGAACCCGATGGCCAGGCAGGCCGTAGGGTCGGGCCGGGCCAGTTGATTGCGCGCAATGGTTCGACCGGTAACGCAGCGCCTGGCGCACCTCACGTACATTTCGAGATACATCCGGGAGGAGGATCGGCGATCAATCCCTACCAGTGGCTGGCGGCGGCTTGCTTCTGACCCATCATGCCGACGATGAATGCGTGGCGCCCTGTGCGCATGATCGTGGCAACGTGATGGGGCGGCATGCCATCGGGAGGCGCCAGCGACT
>JBBDSU010000001.1:11418-13867 GCA_040904825.1 Nitriliruptoraceae bacterium
TCGTCCACCGCCAGCGACTGTCCACCGTCGCCGATCGCCGTCAACGATTGTCCACGTTCGTCCATCGTCGTCAGCACCTCGCGAAGATCTCGATTGTCGCACTGCTCATCGGTTCTTTGGCGGTCACGCTTGTGCTCGCTGATGGGGCAGGACTGGCACGTGCTGCGCATGCGGTGGACCAGTCGACGCTCGATCGGGCACAGCAGGACGTTGACGATCTCGGCGACGAACTCGATAGTGCCCTTGAGGCCTATGAGACCACCCTGGCGTATATCGAAGAGACGCGCCGAGAGCTTGCCGCGTTGCAGCGTGATGCGCGCCAGCTTGAGGTCGATGCTGCGCGGTCGGAACGGCTGTTGAGTGCTCGTGCACGGGCAGTGTTCATCCAGGGATCAACCGCAACGTTCGAGACGCTGCTCGCAACCGGAACAACCGGCACGGCCGTAGAGCGTGCCGCGATGATCTCGACGTTGCAGCTGCGCGAAGGCGCTCGACTCGAAGATGCGGTCGCGTCGCGAGTTGCGTTGGAGCAAGTGCGTGCGCTGGTTGAAGACCGCGAACAACAACTTGACGAGCTTCAGGAACAGCTCGACCGGGAAGCCGAAGTGTTGCAGGCGCGCCTGTTGCAGGCCGAAGGCCGAGCTCGCACGATCAGCACGATCGTGTCACGGCAGCGGAACGTCAGCCGTGGGTCGCAGCAAGGGGTCTACGCCTGCATCTTCGACAACGCGTTCCGGTTCCGTGATACCTGGGGAGCGCCGCGCAGTGGTGGGCGCCGCCACCGTGGCACCGATGTCATGGCACCTCACAACCATCCCGTGTATTCCTTCACTGCGGGAGTGGTCAGGCGCTCATCGCGGAGTGGCCTGGGTGGTTTGGGCCTGTATATCCGTGGAGATGACGGCAACGTGTATTTCTACGCGCATCTGACCAGTGTCGCGTCCGGGATCGTTCCAGGACGCCGAGTGTCGGCCGGAGAACTCGTGGCGTACAACGGCTCGACAGGCAACGCGTCACCGAGCGCTCCACATGTGCATTTCGAAATCCATCCAGGTGGCGGGGCGGCGATCAATCCGTACCAGTGGTTGGCAGCGGCCTGCTTCTAACGGCATCGTGCACAGTCTGCGAGCCTGGAGCGACCACCGTCCGTCCGCACGGTGCCTGCGTGCAAGTTGAGCGTGGACCCGGCACTCTGTTCAACCCACATCGCAACGAGCCCTGTGCCGGGTGTACGGCACTCCAGTCTGGGCTTGGATATGCCCGCCTTCCCGGCGGGGTACGCCTGACACTAAGCCATGCGATCAAGCCATGCGATCACGTCGCTGGTGTGCCCCTGCCCACTGACCGGAGTTGTGCCCTTGAGGTTGCGCCTGCGGATCGTCGCGCTCGGACTGCTCGTCGTCTGGTTGCCAGCTGCCACCGGTGAGGGCAGTTGGGTCGCGATGGATCTCGATCAGGCGCGTCTGCAGGCTGATGAAGCCAGGGACGAACTCGATGAACTCACTCGTCGATACGAGGTCACCTTCAGTGCCCTTGAGGAGGCGCGTGACGAGTTCGCGGCGCTCGCCTACCGCGAAATCGAGTTGAACGCCGAAGCAGCCGCGATCGATGCGCAGCTCAACAACCGGGCGCGACGAGCGTTCATGCACGGATCGACTCGTGTACTCGATTCGCTGCTGACCGCGACCGAGCCGACGACGGCGATTCAGCGAGCCAGCCTGTTCGCGACGGTCTACGACCGCGAAAGCGCAGGCTTGGAGGATGTGCTCGCCGTGCGGACAGCGTTGGATCAGACTCGGGCGTTGGCCCGCGACCAACAGGAACGCTTGTCTGTTCTTGCCGCTGAGCTGGCGGAAGCGCAGCGTGTGCTTGAGGCCAGGTTCGAAGTGGCCCAGCAGACAGTCCAGTCGATCGAACAGATGGCTGAGCGTCAGCGAACGATCAATCGTGGTTCGCAGCAAGGCGTCTATGCGTGCCCGCTCGATCCCGAGGTGACCCACTTCATCGATTCATGGGGCTTCGCGCGGTCGGGCGGCCGGCGGCATAAGGGCACTGACATCATGGGTCCGATGGGTGCGCCTGTGTTCGCATTCACTGCCGGTGTCATCCAGCGGCACTACAACAGCCAGCTCGGTGGCTTGATGCTGTACCTGCGCGGTGACGATGGTTCGACCTACCTCTACACGCACCTGCAGGGCTTTGCGGCGCGCGGCGCTCCCGGAACGCGAGTTGCCGCCGGTGAACACATCGCGTTCAACGGCAACACTGGCAATGCCAGGGGAGGCGCGCCACACATCCACTTCGAACGCCACCCAGGCGGCGGTGCAGCCGTCAATCCCTACTCGTGGCTCGTGGCTGCGTGCTTCTGACGTGGGCGCCTGGCTGGCGTCACCCAGTGCGCTGACACGGCGTAGGCTTCCGCTTCATTGTTCGAAAGCCTTCCTGTGCG
>JBBDSU010000002.1:0-58335 GCA_040904825.1 Nitriliruptoraceae bacterium
CTGCCATGGACGCCGCCGGATTTAGCGTCGAGCACGGAACCTGCGACCTAGAAACTGCCGTGCTTGCCGAGTTCGGGTCAGGACCGCTGACCATCGGCATTTGCGCTGAGTACGACGCGCTGCCTGGGGTCGGGCACGCATGCGGGCACAACATCATCGCCGCAGCGGGTGTGGGCGCAGCTATCGCGCTGGCGCCGCTTGCTGACGAACTCGACATCACCATTCGGCTGCTTGGGACTCCTGCCGAAGAAGGTGGCGGCGGCAAGATCTACATGATGGACCGCGGCGCATTCGATGGGCTTCACGCCGCGATCATGGTGCACCCTGCCCCTTACGACGCGCCCTACATGCCGGCTCTGGCTGTCCAACACTTCACCGTGTCCTACGAGGGTCGCTCCGCCCACGCATCGGCATCACCTCACCTCGGCATCAACGCCGCCGATGCACTGACCGTCGCACAAGTCGCCATCGGATTGCTGCGCCAGCACATCCTGCCGACAGACCGCGTCCACGGCATCATCACCGACGGTGGTGACGCCCCCAACGTGGTTCCCTCGCACGCCGGAGGGAGCTGGTACGTACGGGCGGCGACCATCGACGGGCTGTCCGACATCAAGCCGAAGATTCATCGCTGCTTCGAAGCTGGAGCGATAGCCACCGGCGCGAAATTGACGATCGAAGAGGCCCGGCCCGCATACTCCGAATTCCGCAACAGCGAGATCCTGTCCGACCTGTACGTCCAGTCCGCCCGCGAGCTTGGACGGGAATTTCCGGCCGACGGTTCCGCTGGACCCATGCAGGCGTCTACCGATATGGGCAACGTGTCGTTGGCAATGCCCTCAATCCATCCACTCATCGGTATCGAGAGCGGAGGAGCCGTCAATCATCAACCCGAGTTCACCGCACACGCCATCAAGCCGTCAGCGGACCGCGCTGTTCGTGACGGGGCGATCGGGCTTGCACAGGCGGTGGTGACTGCGGCAACAACCCAGGCGATCCGCGACGAGTTGCTGTCGACCGCCTACCAGGCATCTGCCTGACCTTCGACCGAGGAGGAGTAAGTGGGTTCCGTTCGTTGTGCGATCATCCCCGCAGGAAAGGGCTACCACTCGCACGTGGAGCCGGCTGCAGTGGCTGCCGGCGCAGAGTTGGTCGATCCGCTTGAAGCAGAAGCGATCATCTGGACGGATCCCCACGGTCCCGGTGAGCTTCCCGAAATCTTGGCGAAGAACCCGCATATCCGGTGGGTCCAGTTGCCGTTCGCAGGCATCGAGCCGTTCATTCACTTCCTTGACCGTGATCGTCTGTGGACGTGCGCCAAGGGTGTGTTCGCCGAGCCCGTCGCGGAGCACGCGCTGGGCATGGCGATCGCCGGGATGCGAGGCAGCATTCACTATGCCCGCCAGACGACATGGTCGGCTCCCGTTGGCCGACGCCTGACCAACGGCAAGGTGACCGTTCTCGGTGGCGGTGGGATCACCGAAAGCCTCGTGCGGATGCTCACCCCGTTCAATGTGACCATCACGGTCGTCCGCAAGCACTCCGAGGCGATGGATGGCGTGCACAGAGTCGTGGCAACGAACCAACTTCACGACGCCCTGGCAGATGCCGACCTCGTGTTCGTGGCACTCGCGCTCACACCCGAGACTCGACACATCATCGACGCCGCAGCGCTCAACGCGATGCCAGACCACACCTGGATCGTCAACGTCGCCCGCGGTGGGCACGTCGACCATGAGGCGCTCATCGCGGCGCTGGATGCTGGCACAATCGGTGGTGCGTGCCTTGATGTAACCGACCCAGAACCACTTCCGGACGGCCATCCGTTGTGGTCCTACGACAATGTGCTCATCACTCCGCACATCGCCAACACACCAGCGATGGGCCGTGAGCTGCTCGCCGAACGCGTGGCCGAAAACGTGCGCCGGTTCGCCGCTGGCGAACAACTCCTTGGACCTGTCGACGTCGAACTGGGCTATTGATCCGAGCCCTTCGGAGGGCAACCTTGGCTGCCGACGATCACACCGATGATGAGGCCAACAGACTCATCGAACAGCAAGTGCTCGCGGCGGTTTCGGCGACCGGGCAACCCTTCGACGTGATCGATGTCGATCCATCGCTGGCAGATACCGCCGAATTCTGCGCTCACTACGGCTATCCGCTCAACACATCAGGCAACTGCATCCTGGTCGCATCACGTGACGACGAACCTGTGATGGCCGCATGCCTGGCGCTCGCCACGACAAAGCTCGACGTCAACAAGCGGGTGCGGAAATTGCTGGGCGTCCGGAAGCTGTCGTTCGCGCCTGCCGACCTGACCAAACGCGTGACGGGCATGGAGATCGGCGGGGTGACCCCTTTTAGCCTTCCGACCGAGTTGCCGATCTGGGTCGACGCAAGGATCGCCGACCTTGACCGTGTCATCGTCGGCGGAGGGAGCCGATCGATCAAGCTGTCGGTTCCGCCCTCGGCGTTGTCAGCAATCGGCGCAGACTTCATCGACGATCTGGCAGTCGACCTCGACAGCTAGCCGGCTCCAGTGAATGCGGGGCCGGTCGCGGGGTCGCACCCGACGAATCCACCGTGGAACGCAGCGAATGCGAGGCCGAACGGGGTGAACCCGCGGTCGAACTAAAAAGCAGCGCGTCTAACGCGGTGAATCCGCGGTCGAATCAAGAGGCAGAGCGGTCGATCTGAAGTGGACCCAATCTGCTTGAGGTCACTCGGAGGCGGCTCTGCAGTCATGCAGGCCCACCCGACGGCCCCTCGGCCGGTTGACCGAGGGGCCGTCGGGCCAACGTGCTCAGGCCGAAGGCCCGCCCATTGGAGGTTGACCTGTCGGTGGTTGACCTGTCGGAGATTGACTCGTCGAGGATTGCCGTTCCGGCGGGTTCAGATACCGCGACCACCACTTCTTGGCGGTGTCGATGCCTCCCACCCCGAACGCGATTGCGAATGCGACGACGGCGCCAGCGACAACGATCTTCACCAGGTCTTCCGCGAAGGTGATGTTGAGCACCTCCAGTGCAGCCAGCGCACCAAAAATGATCACACCTGCTCGGACAACCCCGGGAAGCCATTCGACGTTGCGCGCTCGCGCATACGGGGAAATGAGGTCACTCACCCAGCTGGCAACAGCTGCGGCGATAAGCACGATGGCAGCAGCGACGAGTACAACCGGGATCCACGCCAGGAAGCGCTGGAGGATGTCGACGATCGTGAAGAGTTGCAGGATGTCGAACACGATGATCCACAGCACGATGAACAGCACTGCATACACAATCGTTCCGACCATCTGCGCAGGCGATCTACCCGACGGTTCAGTCGCCGAGGTCAATCCCGCTCGATCGAAGACCGCACGCACAGGCGCGAGATCCAGCAATTTGACGATGATGCGGCGAATGAACCCGAGCACGAAACGCCCGACGATCAGCACCACCAGCGCCAACAAGATCCGAGGCACCCATTCGACGGCGGTGACTGCCATCGCCTGGAGCGCATCCACAATGTCATCCCAGAGTTGCATGATCCATCCCTTTCATCGACGTAAGGTCAAACTCAACCCTAGTGGCCTGATATCCACGATGCAGGGATGCGCGGGCGTCCCAAGGCGGATGTAGGTCATTTGTCCGAGACTGGCTCTGGAGTCAGCCCCGGCAAAACAATGGAGCTACACACCAATCACCACGAGGAATCCGGAACACATTTCGATCAAGGATTCCTATCGGCCTCTCCGGCCACACGGGCGTGTGAGCTATGGACGCCTCAGTGCTCCTTCCGAGCTGGCCGTGTGCCTCCGCGCCCCCGCGAGTATGGACTATGGCGAGGGACTCGTTCGCCTCCTCAACGTCGGTGTCTCCGCTCACTTATGCGCGTTGGCTATGGTCCGGACCGGCTTGTCGAAGGGCGACGGATGGCGCGGGACAAAGCAGTGGATGACTCGTGGGCAATCTCGACCCACAACCCCCGTCGCGAGTTCGTCACCGGCAAAGGGATTCGTCGCCACGCAGTATCCACAGATGCAGATTGAAAGGCTTGTTTGTCGAACGTATGTTCGTTACACTGACTGTCAGTGGGATTAGGCGCCGGGCTGGGAACAAGCGCCGCGCACTGAACGAGCGCACCACATCGCGGTCCGGCCAACGGTTGGGCCACGCGGAGACGCTGACGACCAGGGGCATGGGATGGCAGCATTGATTGAGGGCGACCGCCGAGGTGGTCACGCCGTCGTTGCCGAAGTGTTGTCGTGCCTGTCAACGGATATCGATGCCTTGACCGCCGAAGGTCCTGACGAACTGGAAACGGCCACCTGCGAGGACGTGCTCAAGCAGGTCGAGCGTGCGATGCGGCGCCTATCGACGTTCCAAACGCGCCTCGTCGGCGCAATCACCGAGCGAAAAGCGCAGGCAGCAGCCCAAGCAGCCGAGGCCGCAGGTAGGTCGACGGGGGTTGCGATCAATAGGGCACGACGCGCCGTCGAGGACTTCCTGTCGGACCAACTCGGGATGGCGCCGACCGACGCACGCGCCGCGACGATCGACGGTCAGCGGCGAGGCGAGCACCGAGAACTCGACCAGGCCCGTGACGCCGGTGACGTCGGTCCCCGCCAGGCACGGCTCGTCGCCGACTTTCTTGACAAGTTGAGGACCAGCAGCTCTGCGCAATTGACCGAAGACGAACTCGACGATGTGCGGATACAGGCGATCAAACAGGCCTCCCGACATGACCCTGTCGAGCTGGGTCGGTGGCTGCGCCGTCGACTGGGCCAGATCGATCCACGTCGCGCCGAACTCGACGAATCCACTAGGCGCAGGAACCGTACGGCTGGCTTCACCACCACCGACGACGGTATGTGGCGCCTGTCAGCCACCTTGTCGGGCCTCGACGCGGGAATCGCCACACAGGCCATCGAACGTTTTCGCGTGCCCGACACCGCCGCTATACCGGAAGAACAGCGCCGCTCACCGGGTCAGGTGACAGCTGACGCCTTCGTTCAAATGTGCCGCACCGCGCTAGAGACTGATGACACCCGGGCAACCCGAGCTGGCGTGCGGCCGCACGTCGTTGTCACGATCGACTACCAGACGCTGCTTGACCGCGAGGGCATCGCCGAGATCGAGCGTGTAGGTCCCGTCCCATTCGGCGAGGTCCGCCGGCTGCTTGCTGACGCTGGCGTTGCCCGGCTGCTCGTCGACCCCGACGGGCTACCGGTCGAAGCCGGGCCCGAGGTACGCACCGTGCCAGCCGCGCTACGGCGTGCAATTGTCTTGCGTGACCAAGGCTGTATCGCCCGAAGCTGCTCGATCCCCGCCCGCTGGTGCCAAGTTGCTCACCTGGCTCAACCGTTCCACCAGGACGGACAATTGTCGCCCGATAACGCCGCTCTCATGTGCCATCACCACCACAGACAGTTCGACTTGCACGGCTGGCGGATTCAGTGGCACGCATCTCAACCTCGACTGGTTCCGCCACTCGCTCGCGCTGGCAGTCGAAACGTGGAGCATTCCGATCCACCGTGTGCTGATGAGCTCCCGTCCGCAGAAACACCGGCGGCTGCATCAGGCAAGGATCCGACTGTACTGCCGACTCAAAGCGCGACTCCGGGAGACCATCGGCCGCACGGACCACCAGATCCAATGTGCGATCCAACATGCGATCCAACATCCGAAACCTCGTACCCGTCGCGGCCGCCGCAGTCGGAAACTCACCAGTTGCCGCTGCTCGCTCAAGAATCGCGCGGGCGTTGGGACCCGAAGTCGAGTTCACCTCAACGCGAGCATGACCTAGCGACCGGGACAAGAGCCCGACCAGTCTCGGCTGCTTCGCCTCGGAGCGAAGTGAATCCTCAGCCTGTGGGGACCAAAGGCCGCCATTCGGCGCGCGTCTGTTCGTAGGCGGTGATGTCAGTCTCGTGGGCCAAAGTCAGCGCAATGTCATCGAGACCGTTTACGAGGCAATGCTTGGTGTGCTCGTCGATGTCGAATCGCTCATCGATCGGGCCGTGACCAGCGACTTCAGGCATCGAGACTCGTTGTGACGGCAGATCGACGGTGATCTGCACCGACGGGTCAGCTGCGATGGCGGCATGCATCGTGCGCAACACGTCGTCGGACACTTCGACGCACACGACACCGACCTTCCCGCAGTTGGTACGGAAGATGTCGGCAAACGAGGACGCGATGACCACTTTGAAGCCGGAATCCTCCAGCGCCCAGGCAGCATGCTCCCGTGACGACCCGCATCCGAAGTTGCGGCCGGTCACCAAAATTTCGGCACCATCATGTTCAGGCTTGTTCATGGCGAAGTCGGCGATCGGCGTGCCGTCCTCGTTGTAGCGCCACTCTGAGAACGCGAACGGCCCGTAGCCCGACCGTTCGATGCGCTTGAGATACTGCTTAGGAATGATCTGGTCGGTGTCCACGTCGTTGGCATCAATCGGACATGCGTTGCTGGTCACCAGGCTGACTGCTTGCATCAACGCACCTCCTGCGCAGTGGCGGACACTTCTTCACGGGCATCAACGAACCGCCCATGGATTGCCGCGGCAGCGGCCATCGCAGGCGAGACCAAGTGGGTGCGGCCCTTGAATCCCTGCCGCCCCTCAAAGTTGCGATTCGAGGTCGAAGCGCAACGCTCGCCGGGAGCAAGCTGGTCAGGGTTCATGCCCAAACACATCGAACAACCGGGTTCGCGCCAATCGAACCCAGCGTCAATCAGGATCTGGTCGATGCCTTCCGTTTCAGCGGCAACCTTGACCATCGCCGAGCCCGGTACGACCATCGCGCGGATGCCGTCAGCAACTTTGTGACCCTTGACAATCTCGGCGACCGCACGCAGGTCCTCGATACGACCGTTCGTGCACGAACCGATGAACACGGTGTCGACCTCAATGTCGGTGATCGCTTCACCACCGGCCAAGCCCATGTAGTCGAGCATTCGCGCCCACTGGCGCGAAGTCGGCTCGTCGGGTGCATCTTCGGCACGCGGGACATTGCCGGTCACGGGCACCGACATCGCCGGTGTCGTACCCCAGGTCACTGTCGGGACAACCTTGGTCGCATCGATGGTGACGGTGCGGTCAAACACCGCGCCTTCATCCGTGACCAAGCTGCGCCATTCTTCGACGGCAGCATCCCAAGCATCACCCTTGGGCGCGAGCGGCTTGTCCTTCAAGTACGCGAACGTCGTCTCATCCGGAGCAACCAGGCCGGCCCGTGCGCCACCTTCGATGCTCATGTTGCAGACCGTCATCCGGCCTTCCATCGACAAATTTCGGATGGCTTCACCGCGATACTCGATGACTTGGCTGGTGCCTCCATCGACGCCGATGACACCGAGAATGTGCAGAATCAAGTCTTTGGCGACCGTGCCAGCCGGCAAAGATCCTTCAACCTCAATGGCGAGTGACTTGGGCTTGCGCTGGGGCAAGGTCTGGGTCGCGAGCACATGCTCGACCTCAGACGTCCCAATACCGAACGCCAGCGCCCCGAAGGCGCCATGCGTCGCCGTGTGCGAATCACCGCACACGATCACGGCGCCGGGCTGCGTGAGGCCCAACTCCGGCCCGATGATGTGCACGATGCCTTGGTTGCGGCTGCCCATCTCGAAAAGCTTGACACCGAACTCTTCACAGTTGGCCCGTAACGCCTCCATCTGCGCGACCGACAACTCATCGGCGATCGGCAGCGCGCCGGACACCTGACGAGGGTCGGTTGGCACGTTGTGATCCATCGTCGCCAGCGTCAAGTCAGGCCGCCGTACCTTCCGTCCTGCAAGGCGCAGGCCTTCGAAAGCCTGCGGCGAAGTCACCTCGTGGACGAGATGCAGGTCGACATAGAGAAGATCTGGCACCCCCTCTTCTGAACGCACAACACTGCGTTCCCAGATCTTGTCAATAATGGTCTTGGGCGTCATCTAGAGCATCTCCTCGGCCAGCGGCCGGGTCAAGTTCAGGGACGGAAGTCGCCGCCACGATGGACAAGACGGCGAGAGCGATTGAGGGCGTCGAGATAGGCGCGGGCGGATGCTTCAACGACATCCGTCGACACACCACGGCCCGTGAAGCGATTGCCGTCCTCCACCGCAATGGTGACCGTGACTTCACCGAGCGCGTCGATCCCACCGGTGACCGCCGCAACCCGGAACGACACGAGCGTTACCTCGCTGCGTCCGACAGCTTCGCGGATCGCTGCGCACGCCGCCTCGACCATGCCATCGCCGCCATGAGAAGCCTCGACGACCGCTCCGGGTTCTGCTCCATGTTCAGCAGCCAGCCCCGCGTCGACGAGCCGAACCTTGACGGTGGCATGTGGCGGCGTTTCGGTTCCGCCGCGCACCTTGAGCGATACGAGCTCGTAGTCGTCGTCCGCCTTGACGTGTGTCTCAGACAGGACAATCGCCTGGACGTCCTCCGACGAGACGATGCCCTTGCGGTCAGCCAGTTCCTTGAACCGCACGAACGCCGACTGCTTTTCAGCGTCGTCCAACTCGAAACCCAGATCGTCGACTGCCTTGAAGAACGCGTGCCGTCCTGAATGCTTGCCCAGCACGATCTGGGAGCCGTCCGCACCCACGTCTTCGCTGCGCATGATCTCGTAGGTCAAACGGTCAGCCAGCACACCATGCTGGTGGATGCCCGATTCGTGGGCAAACGCGTTTTCGCCGACGACGGCCTTGTTCTTCTGGACGCCGTAGCCGGTGAGGCTGGACACCAGCCGAGACGTGCGTGTGAGCTCCGGAGTATGCAGACCGTGATCAACACCGAGCAGGTCTGCCCGGGTGCGGATCGCCATCACGACTTCCTCGAGCGAGCAGTTGCCCGCGCGCTCACCGATGCCATTGACCGCGACCTCGATCTGGCGGGCGCCATTGCGCACCGCCTCAAGCGAGTTCGCCACCGCCAAGCCGAGGTCGTTGTGGCAATGGACGCTGACGACCACGCCGTTGGCTTCGATCGCCGGAATCCGTTGGTGCAATTCAGCGATCCACCGGCCAAAGTCGAACGGCAAGGCGTAGCCGACGGTGTCGGGGATATTGATCGTCGTCGCACCTGCGTCGACCGCCGCCGCGCAGATGTCGATCAGGAACTCGAAGTCAGTCCGTGTGGCGTCCTGCGGCGAGAATTCGACATCGTCGGTAAACGAGCGAGCATGCTCAACCGACCGAATCGTCTGAGCGAGGATCTCGTCTTCGCTGGCCTGCAGCATGTACTTGCGATGAATGTCGGAGGTGGACAAGAACGTGTGGATCCGGAAGCTCTTGGCGGGAGCCAGCGACTTCGCCGCCGCCTCGATGTCGCCTTCCATCGCACGGGCAAGGGCAGCGATCACCGGAGGTTCGCGATCATCAGCCTCACCTTCGGAGCCACTGGGCCCGGCGGCACGACGGGGTGCGTTGCCGACGATCTCGGCAACGGCTTTCACCGCGTCGAAATCGCCCTTGGAAGCGGCCGAGAAGCCGGCCTCAATCACGTCGACTTGGAGTCGGGCGAGTTGCTCTGCGATCTCGACCTTTTCGCGGGCGTCGAGCGAGATGCCTGGCGACTGTTCACCGTCGCGCAGCGTGGTATCAAAGATGGTGACATCGTCACCAAGATGGTCAGCGACCTTAACGTCAACGGGCTTGCTCATGATGTGCGCTCCTTGCCGCAGCGTGCGGCGTCACCTGCCTGACTGTCCCCTGGAAGCCTCCGCGTCACCGTCGTTGTGGGGAAGGACGGCCGACGCGGCATCAAAGGAGCAGCAGCAGAGCAAGGGCCAGGAGCAGGCCCCGAAGCGCACGCAACGACCGCCGCCCGGCGTCGGCCGGGTCGAGAACGGGGCTGCTCACAGTGCGCATGGCTCCTAGTGTTGCTTCACAACACGCCCGACGCAAGTGGAACGTCACGCCAATCACGCTCCTCGGGCGTCTGAGAACTCCGTGATCGAAGGATCGCGCGGTCCGAACAACGCACCCTCCACGTAGCGCGCAGTCGAAGGAACCCCATTGGCCATGCCGGACCCGCCGATCGCGCCCATGCTGGCCAAGCTCGCGCGATCTATGCCGTCGGGCGACATGCTGTACGAACCCAAATGGGACGGGTTTCGTTGCCTGGTGTTTCGGGATGGACCGAACCTCCACCTGCAAAGCCGCAGCGGCAAGGACCTCGGCCGCTACTTCCCCGAGCTCGTGGAGGCATCCAGCCCCTACACCGACGTGCTCCGCGATCGCCTTCCCGCGCGCATCGTCGTCGACGGCGAAATCGTCGTGCCCATCGGTTCTCGTCTCGACTTCGACGCACTGTCCAACCGCATTCATCCTGCAGCATCGCGGATCGCAACCTTGGCCTCAACGACTCCTGCCCACTTCGTCGCGTTCGACCTCATCGGCCTCAATGGCGACGACCTGACATCGATGCCGTTCGCCGAAAGACGACTCCTCCTGGAATCGGCGCTCAACGGAGTCGCACCACCGGTCCACGTGACACCAGCGACGACTGACGCTGGCCTTGCCGCCGAATGGTTCGAGCGGTTTGAAGGAGCCGGCCTGGACGGGGTGATCGCCAAGCCGCTTGCCGACCCGTATTGGCCGGGCAAACGGACGCTGATCAAAGTCAAGAAGGAACGCACCGCCGACGTTGTCGTTGCCGGCTGGCGTGAACACGCGCGGGGAGGCGTGGGTTCGCTGATGCTCGGATTGTGGCAAGGCGAGGAGCTCGTCCACGTCGGCGTGGCGTCATCATTCAATGCCGCCAGGCGAGCAGAACTCGTCGATGAGCTAGCCCCTCACCACCTCGGATCAACCTCGTGGAACGATCATCCATGGATCGACGAATCGGACGCTGGCGAAGCCACCGCAACCGACACGACCGGCATATCCAGCACTACCAGCACGACGCAGGCACCCAACACGACCCAGGCACCCAACACGACCCAGGCACCCAACACGACCCAGGCACCCAACACGGAACGCGACTCGACTGGCGAGCGGCGCTCCACAGGCGCCACGCCCCGTGGTGTCAATCGTTGGAATGCCGGCAAGGACACCTCGTGGCATCCCCTGGTGCCGCACCTTGTCGCCGAGGTTGCGTTCGATCAGCTGGCTGGCAACCGCTTCCGTCACAGCGCGAGGTTTCGGAGGTGGCGACCCGACCGGGATGCTGCGTCGTGCACCTTCGACCAACTCGACGTGGCCGAACCAGCGGAATTGGCTGACCTGTTCGCTGCCACCTGACCTGTGCAGGACATAGGTCAACTCTCTCCAGGGCGCCACGCCTACAGACCTCGGCCGCCACGCTCCCCGGGCTCGCCAACTCGACCGCCCTGGCTGCCCAACTCAACCGACACGGCCGTCATTGTCCTCCACCGCAGCACTGCGACTGCCATTGGCTACCACGCACCCTGGCCAGCCGTCGCTGCGCAGTACCTTGCCCATTCCCCAACGAAGGCACCCACTGTGGCAGCAAGCCTTGTCATCGCGGCAATTCCGCCACCGCCCTTTCAGAGTCTGATCAACGTCGGTCCGTTCGACCTGCGGATGTACGGCTTCCTCATCGCCGTTGGTGCGCTGCTCGCTATTCGCATGACAGTCCGGCGATTCGAATTGCTCGGAGGTGCGCCCGATCTCGCCGAGAAGGCGATGATGCTGGCGTTGCTGTTCGGCTTTCTTGGCGGCCGTATTGGCTACATCATCCCGAGATTTCTCGTCGACGGTGCCCATGGCGCGGCTTACATCACACGTCCCGGCGATGTCCTTGCAATATGGCAGGGTGGACTGGCCTTCTTCGGAGGCCTGACCGGCGGTGCCATCGCGGTCTACCTCTACATCCGCATCAAGCGCGCCGACTTTCCAGCCATCGCTGACGCAGTTGCGCCAGCGCTTCCATTGGCTCAAGCCATTGGCCGTTGGGGCAACTACTTCAACCAGGAACTGTTTGGCCGACCCACCGATGTCGCCTGGGCATTGCGGGTCGATCCAGTGCCGGCGTCAACCGCCGCACGCTTTCCTGGTGCCACCACGTTCCATCCGACGTTCTTGTACGAATCGCTATGGAACGGGCTGTTGGTCGTGGTCTTGCTCACGGTCGACCGCAAGGGATGGCTGCGGCGGCGAGGGTCGCTGTTGTGGTGCTACCTCATCGGCTACGGCATCGGTCGAGGTTGGATCGAAGCGCTGCGTGTCGACACCGTCGAGCGCTACCTGGGTCTGTCGCGCAACAACTGGATCGCCATTGCCGTCGTCCTCGCTGGGACTGCTGGCCTGGTGTGGTGGGAGCGCGGTGCCCGACGCCTGACAGCAGATGAGACTGCGTCGGACGAGGACAGCACGGGCGCCGATCCGCTCCAATCTGCAGGAGCGCCATCGGCCGGCCCCGACACCGACGGCCCCGAGGACACGGACGAAGCAAGAGTCGATCACGCGGACACGACCACAGGGCACGCCAGTGGGAAACGTGTGGGCACAGCAGACGATGCCCGCGACACTCCGAGCACAGCAGACGATGACGGCGACGCTCCAGGCACAGCAGGCCACGATCCGCAGCGCCCGTAGTCGTCTCGGCATTCAGAACGCGACGCACGCCAATCACGCGACACCCGAACTGTGGCAAACCGCCGCGACCGCACGACAAGGCAGGCGCTGGCGAGCCACGAACAACCGACCGCGCCGGTCGGTGCCTTCCTAGCGTTTGGCGCGCGACGGTGGCACGCGCGGAGGTTCATTCGGGAGCTTTGGGTAATGCGGAGGCAGCGGCAGGTCTTCTAACTCGGCCGCCACGTCACGGGCAGCGAGCTCCAGCAAGCCGTCGATCGGCCGAACCGCCTGGTCCCGTGCCGCAAACGGATCAGTCCGGCCGGCAATCATCGCGGGCACTGACGTCACCGTCGCTTCACAAGGCTCAACATCGTCGAGTTCGCTCCATGTGAACGGCCACGACACGCGAGCATCCGAGGTCGCTCGCACGGCATATGCGCAGGCGGTGGTGCGATCCCACAGGTTCTGGTTGTAGTCGAGAAAGACCCGCTGTCCGCGCTCTTCCTTCCACCATGCACTCGTTGCGTCGTCGCAACGCCGCTCAACTTCGCGAGCCAACGCGACCGCAGCAGCACGGACGTCGATGTAGCTGCGACGTTCGATCGGCACGATCACATGAATGCCGGTCGAGCCTGACGTCTTCGGAAAACCGACGAGACCATGTTCGTCCAGCACCTCGGCGACAACCGCAGCCACGCGCCGGACTGTGGCAAAGTCGACGCCCGGCATGGGGTCGAGATCGACTCTCAGTTCGTCCGGCAAATCCGCCCAGGCCCCCTCGCCGAACTTGACTGACCACGGATGCACGGTCATCGCACCGAGGTTGACAGCCCAGAGCACGTCAGCCAGCGTCGATGGACATAGCTCAACCGCGGTGCGGCCCGATGAGAAGGTGACCTCGGCAGTTCGCAGCCATTCAGGACGGTTCGCGGGTAGTCGCTTCTGCATGAACCACTTGCCGTCAACGCCATCCGGATACCGCTTGAGGTTGCAAGGCCGATCGAGACAGTGAGGCATCAGCAAATCGGCGACGCGGCGGTAGTAGTCAACAATGTCGCGCTTGGAGAGGCCTACTTCCGGAAACCACACCTTGTCTGGTGACGAGACGCGGACCTCACGGCCTTCAATCTCGTAATTTTCGGCAGCATCAGCCATGCAACAAGATGCGCGACGGCTCTTCGCACAGCGATCCGACATAGGAGAGGAAGCGGCCACCTTCCGCCCCATCACAAACCCGATGATCGAAGGACAGCCTGAGCGTGGCCACTCGTCGTGGTACCACCTGACCATCAACGACCCACGGTCGCTCACGGATCGCACCGATCCCGAGGATTCCTGCCTCAGGATGGTTGATGATTGGGTCCCCGTCGTCGTTACCGAACACGCCATAGTTGTTGACGGTGAACGTCCCGCCAGTGACTGCCGCTGGATCGATACGCCCGTCTCGAGCTGCCACCGAAAGTTCGGCAAGCTCCGTCGACAATTCGATCAGCGACTTGGTATCCGCCCGCTTGATGTTGGGTACGACCAGACCGCGATCGGTGTCGACCGCAAAGCCGAGGTTGATGTCCTCCAACAGGTGAATCTCACCGGCCTTGCCATTGTCCGGGTCACGGCCGACGAGTCGTGCGTTAAGTGTTGGGAACCTTCGGAGCCCCAGCACCGTCGCTCTCATCAGCACTCCGAAGACAGTGATCTTGACGTCCCACCCGTCGCGTCGCGCATAGTCAGTCAAGTCATGACGCAACGACCACAGACGCGTCAGATCCACCTCAACGGTGCAGGATGCCGCCGGGATATCCCGCCGCGACAGCTCCATCTTCTCAACGATGCGCTTGCGGACAGCGCGGATCGGTTCGATCTCGCCGGGACGGCGTCCTCGGAACCCGATGCCCAGCGCTCGCGGAGTGGCCAGCGAAGTCGACGTCGCAGCCACCTGGGCGTTCGCGTCCGGCGGACGCGCAGCGGCTTCGACGTCGCCACGGGTAATGACACCGCCATCGCCCGTTGCGACGACCGATGACAGGTCGACCCCGAGATCCCGTGCGAGTTTCCGCACGGGCGGTTTGGCGAGCACCCGGCCCCCGTTGCCGGTGCGGCCCGTGCCTCTGCCAGTGTTCTCCGTGCTGTCAGCGCTGCCGCCAGCGTTGCTGCCATTGCCCGTTGAACGGCGGCGACGCTGCTCATCATTGTCACGCCCGTAGCCGACCAGCGATGGCGGTTCACGGTCGCTAGCAGCCGCTTCACGGTCGTCCGAGATCGCCCGGTCTTCCGCCGCGCTGGCCGCCGCCGGGCGGTTTCCGGTCGCACGTTCCTCCGTCGCACACTCCCCCGTCGCACGGTCCACCGTCGTGCTGTCTCCCTGCACACCGTCCCCCTGCAGGCCGTCTCCCTGCACCCTGCTCGGCCGGGCGTGGGAGTCGGCGGGATCATTGCGCAGTGCCCGCTCATCGGTGCGGACGCGCACAAGGACGCTGCCGACCTCCATGGTCGTGCCAACCTCGGCCATCAATTCAACGATGGTGCCCGCGAAAGGGCATGGGATGGCCACCAGCGCCTTGGCCGTCTCAATCTCGGCGATGGACTGATTGAGTTCGACCTCGTCACCTACCTCGACATGCCAGGCGACAATCTCGCCTTCTTCGAGCCCTTCGCCCAAGTCAGGCAGGGGGAAATCGCGAATCACTCCAACGTCAGGCACGTCCACGTGCTCCTTGTCGCCTACGAACCGCACAACCATGTGTCAGAGCATCACCGTGCGTGACAACAGGATGTTGGGTCACGGCAGGCCCCATCTCGATGGTCACCATGTCAACGACTGCTGGACAGCATCCAGGATCCGGTCAATCCCCGGAAGCCAATAGCGCTCCAGCATCGCAGGTGGATACGGCGTATCGAATCCGGTCACCCGTAGCACGGGCGCTTCCAGCGAGTAGAACGCTTCCTGCTGCACGATCGCGGCGATCTCAGCACCGAGACCCAAGGTGCGCGATGCCTCATGCACCACCACAATCCGTCCGGTTTTTTCCGCTGACGCCGTGATCGTGGCGATGTCGAGCGGCGCGAGCGACCGCAGGTCGACAACCTCCAGCGACCAGCCTTCGGCCTCGGCAGCGTCGGCGGCGTCGAGTGCCGTTCGCACCATCGGGCCGTAGGCGATCAACGTCGCGGTGTCGCCGTGCCGGCGGATGACAGCCTGGTCTGCCGGGGCGGTCGTCACAGGAAGTTCGAGCTCTTCTTTCATCCAATAGCGACGTTTAGGCTCAAGGAACACCACGGGGTCGTCGCTGGCAATCGCTTCACGCATCATCGAATACGCATCAGACGGAGTCGACGGCGTCACGACCCTCAGCCCGGCCGTATGCGCCCAGTACGCCTCCGGCGATTCGGAATGGTGCTCAACGGCGCCGATCCCGCCGCCATACGGGATTCTCAAGGTGATTGGCATCCGCAGGTGGCCTCGAGACCGATTCCTCAACTTGGCGAGATGGCTGACAATCTGCTCGAACGCCGGATAGGTGAACCCGTCGAACTGCATTTCGGGAACTGGGCGCCAGCCAGCCATCGCCAACCCGATCGCTGTACCCACGATGCCCGACTCAGCCAACGGTGTGTCGAAACACCGCTCCTCACCAAACTTCTGCTGCAAGCCATCGGTCACCCGAAACACCCCGCCAAGACGCCCGACATCTTCGCCGAAGACCAGGACACGCTCGTCTTCCTGCATCGCATCGACGAGTGCGTGATTGATGGCTTGACCGAGTGTGACCGTCATCATGAACCTGCCGCATCTGCGGCCAGTTCGGCACGCAACTGCGCCCGTTGGTCATCCAGGAACGCAGTGTCACCAGCCATCACGTGATCAAACATCTCCATCGGATCGTCGTGATCCGCGTCGTAAATGGCCGCACGAACCTTGGAGGTTGCCGCTGCGCATTCGTCGGCGATTTCCCGCTCGACGGTGTCGTCCCGCAGGTCGCGCTGATCGAGCACCAACCGCAGTCGATCGACAGGATCATGCCGCGCTGCTTCCTCCACCTCCGTGTCGCTGCGGTAGCGGGTCGGATCATCTGACGTGGTGTGAGCTTCCCGCCGATAGGTCACTGCTTCAACCATGGCTGGCCCGCCACCTTCACGCGCCCTGTTCACCACCGATTGCATGACGGCGTAGGTGGCCAACACGTCGTTGCCATCACAGCGCACACCTGGCATGCCATAGCCAATTGCTTTGTGAGCCAGAGTCGGTGCGGCTGTCTGGCGTTCCAGTGGCACCGAGATCGCATACTGGTTGTTCTGGACGAAGAACACCACCGGCGCCTCGAACACCCCCGCGAACGTCATGGCCTCATGGGTATCACCTTCTGATGTGGCCCCGTCGCCGCAGCAAGCCACGGTCACTGTGTCCTTACCGTCGAGTTTGGTACCCATCGCGAAGCCTGTGGCGTGCAATACCTGCGTGGCGATCGGAATCGTGATGTGACCGAAGGAGTGTTCATGCGGATCATGGTCGCCTAGCCAGGTGCCGCGGTAGACGTGCATCATTCGGATCGGATCGATGCCGCGAGCGAGCGCGAACCCGAGCTCGCGGTACGACGGAAACACCCAGTCATCGTTCCGCAACGCACGAGCAGCACCCACCTGGGCTGCCTCTTGTCCCAGACACGACGGATAGACCGCCAACTGTCCTTGCCGCTGCAGATTGATCGCTTCACGGTCGACCGCACGGGTCAACAACATCTGGCGATACAGGTCGACGAGCGTCTCATCTTCGATGTCGAAAGGGAAGTCGTCGTGCTGGCGAACTGTCCCGTCGGGCTCGATCACACGCACGAGGTCACCTGGGAGCAACTCATCCGGATTGCTGACCTGCCGACTCATGGCGAACGATCTCCCTGCCGCGGCCGCTGTCCTCCACAATCAGGTACCACTACCGGGTTCAGGCACGAGGCTCAACTACCGGCAACCGTGGACCACACGTCGCCGAGTCCGCTTCACATGGCGACAGCCGACCCTTCGACAACTATGGACCCTAGCGAGCCAATCCCCGTCGGGAAACGTCTCGATGTCGTCAATATGGGCGCATCTCCATCGGCACGCCGGCTCCATTCGCGTGAGCGCCGCCGTCGACATGGATGATCTCACCCGTGATACCTGGCATCCAGTCAGAGAACAGTGCACAGACTGCACGCGCGACGGGCTCGGGGTCGGAAGGATCCCACCCGAGCGGAGCGCGGTCATGCCAGATCGGTTCGAAACCTTCGAATCCGCCGATGGACCGCGCTGCCATGGTGTTCACAGGACCTGCGGCAACCAGGTTCACACGGATCCCGCGCGGCCCGAGGTCGCGCGCGAGGTAGCGGTTGGTCGCCTCAAGTCCTGCTTTGGCAACCCCCATCCAGTCATAGCCGGGCCATGACAATGACGCATCGAAGTCCAAGCCGACCACCGATCCACTGTCAGAGGCTGACAATAGGTCGACAAACGCGTTGCCGAGCGCTGCATACGAATACGTCGACACATGGAAGGCGGTCGCGACGTCCTCCCACGGCGCATCGTGAAAGTGACCACCCAACGCGTTCGCGGGTGCAAAAGCGACCGCATGAAGCAGGCCATCCAGACGACCCCACCGATCACCGATATCGGCGACAGCAGCGGTGACCTGCTCGTCGTTGGTGACGTCGAGTTCGAGTACGTCAGGCTTCGTCGTGAGCCGCTCCGCTGAACGTTCGGTGAGGCGCTTGCCGCGCCCAAAGCCTGTCAACACGAGCTCAGCACCCTGCTCTTCTGCCAAGCGAGCGACGTGAAATGCGATCGATCGGGGATCGAGTACGCCGGTTATCAGCAAGCGCTTGCCGTCGAGCAGCATCGAGTTCTCCTCGTATCGGTCGGCCAGGCTGGTCGACGTGTCGTGTGGTCGGGCATTCAATGGCGCCACCTGACCGCGCGGAACGCCAGGTCAGGTGAACTAGTCGGGTGAGCTGGTCAGGTGATCTCTTGCCGTGACTGGTCGACGTAGCCGACCACCACTGCCATCGCCACGCCTGCGTCATGGGACAGCGAGCATGCCAAATCGCTGGGACGGCCGTGCAGCCACAGTTGTGGGGCACCATCAGGGCGGCAGACCACCTCCACGTCGTGGAAGGGCAGTCGCAGGTCTCCCAGTGCCTTGCGGGCGGCTTCCTTGGCAGCAAAGCGAGCAGCGAGCCGCGCTCGTTCAACGCTCGTCCCCGCGGCGACACCTCCTCGGCGCGCGTCAGCGATCTCCCGGATCGTGAACACCCGGTCGAGCAGCCCGTCACGCCGATCGATCGCCGCTGAAAGGCGGTTCACGTCGACAACGTCGCAACCCGTCGCCAATCGCATTCCCGTACCAGTCATCGGCGCATCAGCACCTGTCGTCGTGGTCATCGCACCACCTCGCCACCATGCGCTGGAAGGTAGTCGTCAGCTGTCTCAACGTGGGCGAGGTCGGCCAGCACCCGCTGGAGGTGTTCGTTGAAGGTCCGGCGTGATCTGGGGTTCTGTTCCGGCGGCGCGATCGGTGGGCCAAACCGGACGGTGACCTTGCCACCGAAGACGCGCGGGCGGCGCCCGATCGGCCACACCTTGTCAATACCGATGACGCACGCCGGCACGACTGCCACCTGCTGGCTTGCCGCCAGCCGCGCGACACCACTGCGCAAGCGATGGACTCGGCCATCACGGCTCCGCGATCCCTCCGGATAGACGGTGATGCACGCGCCGTAACGCAGCAACCCACCCAGGACATCCATGGCGTGGGCATCCGCTTCGCCACGACGCAGCGGGACCATGCCGAGCTTGGGCAACAAGGGCCCAAACACTGGCAGGCGGGTCAGGTGAAGGTCGCCCAGGAAGTACGCAGGCCTGGTGATAGCAGCGCCCAATGCGAGGGAATCAGCGTGCGACAGGTGGGTCGATGCCACAATGACCGGGCCGTCGCCAGGGACATGGTCATGTCCTTCAACGTTCAGGCGCATCCATGCGCGCAACAGGCGACGCAGCACGAACCGCAGTGGTGATCGTGGACCCGGCACCGCGCGCAGGAACGAACCCGCTGGGTCCAGCGACACTCCGGGTGGCTGTATCGATGCTCGCGTCGACACGCCGTGCGTCACGCCGGAACGAAGATGAGCGCGGAGTTTTGACCACCGAAGCCCATCGACGTTGAGAGGACGGCCTTGAGATCGACCTGTCGTGGCGCCCCTGCCACAACGTCGAGGGCAATATCAGGGTCCTGGTTGGTGAGATTAGCCGTCGGAGGCACCAAGCCCTCGTTGAGCGCCTTGACAGCGAATGCGGCCTCAACCGCGCCGCCAGCGCCCAGCAAATGACCGGTCACACCCTTGGTCGACGTGACCACGATGTTGTCGGTGTGATCACCGAACACTGCTCGAAGCGCTCGCGCTTCTGAGACATCATTCAGCGGGGTCGAGGTGCCGTGAGCGTTGAGGTGGCCAATGTCGGCAGGGTCAATGTCCGCATCGGCAAGCGCACGACGAATCGCCAGAATGGCACCCCCGCCATCTTCGGGCATCGCGGTGACGTGATGGGCGTCAGCCGATGCTCCGGCACCCGCAAGCACCGCCAGCGGTGTCGCACCTCGCGCATGAGCATGGGCGCGGGTCTCAAGCACGGCGATCCCGGCACCTTCACCGATGACAAAGCCATCCCGGTCGACGTCAAACGGCCGGGACGCGGTAGCCGGGTCCGGATTGCGTGATAACGCGCCCATCTGGGCAAAGGCAGCCACCGACAAGCCCGTAATCCCCGCTTCGACTCCACCGGCGAGCATGAGGTCCGCAGACCCGCTTCGCAGCAGGTCGCGGGCGACATGCATCGCCGACGCACCCGCCGCGCACGCTGTGTTCACGGTGATATTCGGACCGCGCGCGCCGGTGCGAATCGCGATCGATCCGGCCCCAGTGTTCGACAGCATCTTCGGCACGAACATAGGGCTGGTTCGCCCCGGCCCCTTCTCAATAAACCGCGGGTACTCCTCCTGCCACGTCTCGGCGCCACCGATACCCGATCCGAGTATCACCCCGGTCCGGTCAGCATCGACACCTTCGAGACGGAACGGGTCGTCGTCGCCGATCAACCCGGCGTTGGCAACGGCTTCACGAGCCGCGATGAGCGCAAGGTGCGTGAAACGGTCGAGTCGACGAGCGGTGCCACGACCAAGTTCTTCGTCTGGGTCGAAGGATGGAACCCGGCACGAGATGGTCACTGGGATGCCACCGGCGACCAGTTGCTCATCAGTGGCCGCTGCCGTTACTCCGGCAAGCACGCCCTGCCAGGCCTGGTCGTAACCACGGCCTGATGGCGAGATCACCCCGAACCCAGTCACGACGATGTCGCGATCACTCACGTGTTGTTCCTTTGGCTATGCGGCCACCGCCCGTCGTCGGCGACGGCGACGGCGACGGGCGGGAACGAGGTCACTGTTTTGCTGCGACCTTGTCGATGGCGTCTTGCACTGTGCGGACGTCTTCGAGCTCTTCGTCCTCGAGCTTGACGCCGGTCTTCTCCTCAAGCACGAGCGTCAGTTCGACGACGTCGAGGGAGTCAAGGCCGAGCGCCTCGAAGGTTGCGTCGGCGCGGACATCTTCGGCAGGAACGCCGAAGTCCTCGGTCAGCATCTCAGTGAAGATGGCGAGCAGATCCTGGCTCACGGGTTCTCTCCTCATGGAAACGGGCCGCGCTACGCGGTCCTTATGGGTTTGCGGACGTTGCACCCAACGCGCCACCGTAGGCGAGCGTGGCTCCGTCGGGAAGTCGTAAGGCGTCAGATACCTGCACCGCCATCGACTGGCAGTACCGCTCCGGTGATAGCGCCAGCGTCATCGGAGGCGAGGAAGCGTACGGCGTGCGCGACCTCTTCGGGTGTCACTGACTTGCCAGTGGGTGCCATGTCGATCAGCGACCGCTGTGCGTCTTGGTTAAGTGATTCGGTCATGGCGGTCGCAACAAACCCGGGCGCCACCACGTTGGCGGTGATGCCTTTGCGACCCACTTCGCGGGCGAGAGACTTGGTAAATCCGATGAGCCCCGCCTTCGACGCTCCATAGGCGGTCTGGCCGACGTTGCCCCGCAAGGCCACCACCGATGCCACGCTGATGATCCTGCCGTAGCGAGCACGCAGCATCGGCCTCAGGGCAGCGCGCGACAGCAGGTAGGCGCCTCTCAGGTTGACCGCAATCGTCGCATCGAAGCGGTCAGCATCCAGACGCATCAACAGATCATCATTGGTCACACCCGCGTTGTTGACGACCACTGCAAGCGTGCCTGCCTCGGTGGCGGCAGCAACCGCCGCCGCGACGCTGTCCTCATCTGTGACGTCGAGGTGGACTGGAGTCGCGGTCCCGCATTCAGTCGCCACGGCGACTGCAGCGGCCTCGTTGCCGCCGTAGCCAACCATGACATGAAACCCGTCGGCAGCCAAGGCACGGCAAGTTGCGGCGCCGATTCCGCCGCTACCGCCAGAGACGATTGCGACACGCGTCATCGGTGCGCCTCGATCCCTGTGGCCTGCCATGTCACCATGCACGCGCCCCAGGTCATCCCTGCACCAAATGCCGCCAGCAGGACCTTCGCGCCTGGCTTGAGGCGACCGGCAGCACGCGCGTCCTCAAGCGCCAATGGCACCGATGCAGCCGACGTGTTGCCGTGGCGGTCGACGGTGACATGCATCTGTTCCTCAGAGATTCCCAGCCGTTGGCCGACCGCATCCAGAATGCGGATATTCGCTTGGTGGCCGACAAACAGATCGACCTCGGACACGTCGAGACCGGCGTTGGCCAGCACCGCCGATGCCGCTCCAGCCATCCGTGTGACGGCGTTGCGATAGACGTCGCCGCCCCGCATCGTCAAGAAGTGGCGACGATCACCAATGTTGTCCTCGGTGATCGGAAGGCGTGTGCCTCCAGCTTCGAGCCACAACATCGAGGGATCACGGCCGTCGACCCCCAACTCGAACGGACCCATCACGGCATCGTCGTCGCGCGTCAGGACAACCGCACCGGCGCCGTCGCCGAACAACACTCGTGTAGAACGCTCGGCGGGGTCGGTCACCCGGCTGAGCGTTTCCGCGCCGATCACGAGCACTGCACCATCGCCGGTCGCAGCGAGTGCCCCTCCGACACGCAGGCCGTAGAGAAACCCGCTGCATGCAGCGTTCACGTCGAATGCAGCAACTTCGGTCCCGAGCTTGGCAGCGACAATCGGGCCGGTCGCAGGAATGACGTGATCCGGTGTAGTGGTGGCGACGACAATCGCGGTGACATCCTCGATCCCGAGTCCAGCATCAACCAGCGCTGACTTGGCCGCAGCGGTCGCCAAGTCGCTGGTCGCCTCGTCTGCTCCGGCGATATGGCGTTCGCGGATGCCGGTGCGAGTCGTGATCCATTCATCCGAAGTATCAAGGACCTTTGACAGGTCATCATTGGTCACCACGGCGCTCGGCAAGTAGGCGCCCATGCCCCGAATCGCGACAGGAAGCTTCATCGGTTCACCTCGTGGTTCTCATGGTCGTCGGTATCGGTATGCACAGATCGGTCCTGGCTCACGACAGACTCATCGGCATCGTCATCTTCATGGCGTGACAACGCGGCCACGATGGCAGGCAGATCGTCAGGGCTTTCCAGCCGGTGGATCCGCACTGACGGCAGTGCACGTTTCGCAAGACCCGCGAGCACACCCCCGGGACCGACTTCCACCAGATCGGTGATGTCGAGATCCGCCATCGTCGCCTGCACATCACGCCAGCGCACAGGAGCCAGGATCCCTGCGAGCAGCGCTTCTGCAACGTCGGTGCGCGACGTCAAGGTCGCCCCGGAAACACCTGTGACCAACGGCACCCGCGGATCGACAAGGTCGAGTTCTGCGAGCACCGACGTCACTCGTTCAACTGCGGGCTCCATCGCCGGAGAATGGAAGGCGCCCTCAACATCGAGCGCCACGCCGCGGCCACCGGCTTCCCGGGCGTTGTCACGCACGCGAGCAACTGCGTCGACTGGTCCAGCGACGACAACCTGACCGGCAGCATTGTCATTGGCGATGACCACGCCGTCGACTTGGGCTACTAAGTCTTCTACTGCAGCCGGATCAAGCTTGACCACCGCAGCCATCGTCCCCGGATTGATCGCACATGCCTGAGCCATGGCCGCGCCTCGTGCCGCAACCAGCGCTGCGCCATCCGCCAGCGGCATGACGCCAGCAGCTACCGACGCCGAATACTCACCGAGGCTGTGACCGGCGACGACGTCAGCGGTGACGCCGGCGTCAACCAGTGCGTGCCAGGCAACCATCGACGCAGCAAAGATCGCTGGCTGCGCATCCGCTGTCCGGCCACCGGTCGTCTCATCGGCAGCCAGCGCCACAACATCCCGCCCGATACTGGCTGAGACCTGGTCGACCAACGCCCGTGTCGCCACCAATCCATCGGCGCCCGGCGCCAGCCATGCATCGAGCACCCCAGGTCTGTGAGAACCCTGACCGGGAAACACTGCGGCGATTCGCACACAGACCTCCATGACGATCTTCGAGGGCGAGACAAGACCCTAGTGACAGTGTTGCTTCCGGCGTGACGTGGTAGCGGTCACATCCGGCTCTCTCCTCGGTCACCTAGGTGCCAGTCGCTGGCCGTCGCAGTGACCGAGCGTGGGACCGAACGGGAAAGTGTAGGTGGAGTTGACGCCGGCGTCAGGTTCACAGCAACTCCAGGCAGCAAGTGCGCAGAGACTCCGGCGCCGTGTTTGCAAGGATTCCGGCGCCATGTTCGCAGCGCCGGTCACACCAACGAAATTGACCGTCCTTCGAGCGCACCGATGCGTTCGACGATGGCGTCGATGACAGCGATTGGTGCGCGATCATCGAGCGATACCGCCATGATCGCTTCGTCGCCGACCCCGGATCGTCCTACCTGCGCGGCAGCGATGTTGACCCCGGCTTCTCCAAAAAGGCTGCCGATGGTGCCGATGATGCCAGGGCCATCGATGTACCGGAAGAAGGCCATGTGATCCGTCGGCTCAATGTCTATCGGCGTGTTCCATGCTTCAATCAAGCGTTCCCGACCAGCCGGTTGGAGCAGTGTCGCCGCCACCTTGATCGGCTGGCCATCCCTGCCTTGGCCGACGACTCGAAGCGCTGATACGAAGTCTTCGCTATGAGGGTCGGAAACCTCCCGAACTCGCAAACCACGCTCTTCGGCCAGTAATGGCGCGTTGACATACGTCACTGGCTCGCTGCACACCGCCGACAGCATCCCCCGCAGCACCGACAGCGCCAAGATGCGGCCGTCGGCAGCAGCAAGGTCGCCCCTGGTCTCCACGGTGACTTCGCCGCCGATACCTCCCTCCGACAGGGCGGTCAGCAAACGACCCAGCTTTTCAGCGACCGGCAGGTACGGACGGACCACGTCGTCGATCTCTCCAGAATTGACGTTGACCGCCGAAGGAACGAATTCGCCTGCCAGTGCCAGGTCGACGAACTCGGCAACCTGGGTGCCGGCACGGTCCTGAGCCTCACTGGTCGACGCCCCCAGGTGCGGCGTCACGATTGCGTTGGGCAGGCCAAACAACGGACTGTCGGTGACCGGTTCATTGGCGAACACATCGATCGCTGCGCCAGCAATGACTCCGTTGGCCAGCGCATCAGCCAGCGCCTGTTCGTCGACGAGACCGCCTCGCGCAACGTTGAGCAGACGGGCACTCGGCTTCATCGTCGCGAGTCGCTCTGCGTTGATCAGCCCCTGCGTCTCCGCAGTCTTCGGAAGGTGAATCGTCAGAAAGTCTGCCCGGGCAAGCACATCTTCGACGGTGGGAAGCAGTTCTACACCCAGGCGGGAAGCGCGGTCCGGAGCGAGGTAGGGGTCGTAGGCGATCAGTCGCATACCGAAGGCATGGCATCGTTGCGCCACCAGCGAGCCGATTCTGCCGAGCCCGAGCACACCGAGCGTCTTGTTCTGAAGTTCAGTGCCTTCCCATTTGGAGCGCTCCCACCGGCCGGCAACCAGCGCACTGTGCGCCTGAGGAATATTGCGGGCGAGCGACAGCAACAGTGCAACCGTGTGCTCCGCGGCTGACACGATGTTGGACTGGGGTGCGTTGAGCACCATCACACCGTGACGAGTTGCTGCCTCGACGTCGATGTTGTCGAGACCAACGCCTGCCCGGGCAATGACCTTCAACTCGCTCGCCGCTGCGATCACCTCGGCATCGAGGTAGGTCGCCGACCGGACGATGATCGCGTGGTAGGGGGCGACAGTGGTCAGCAGTTCGTCCTTGGACAGTCCGGTTCGCACATCGACATCATGGCGCTCAGCAAGCAATTCGATGCCGGCGTCGGCGAGTTGGTCGGCGACGAGGATTTTCACAGGCAAGCCTTCTCAAAATGAAACGATGCGGTCTCGGACGGCGACTCTGCGCGCCTCGCGGGTCTCGCTCTACGGATCGGGCGGGTAGCTCGCGGGCGACAGCGCGCGTGACACGGTCCACGCCCGGCAGGGTCGGTGTAACACGGTCCACGTTCCGGCGTCCGGTGCTGCGAGGAGCGGGCCGCGCGGCTCGCGTCGCACACGGATGACGGAGGGTGGATGCGCCTGGGATGGTACGGCCACGGCGGGCGAACCTTGTAACTGACCGGACCAACCGTGCACCGTCACACCTGCGGCAATGACGAGCCACCCGGTCCTGGAGCCTGATGCGGGAACTGGTTGATCAACGTCGGTGTTGCCTGCTGCACATAGCGTTGCAGCAACGCTTCGGCGGCAGGAGGAAATCCCTGTTCTTCGATAGCGGCCATCATGTGACGAGCCCATCGCCGCGCCGCATCTTCGGTGATCGGGAACGCCGCATGCCGCATGCGCAACCGCGGATGTCCTCGTTCACGCGAATACACCTCTCCTCCACCCCAATATTGCGCGAAAAACATGGCGAGGTGGCGCGCTCCGGGCTCAAGGTCTTCGGGATACATCGGACGCAGCACCTCGTCCTGTGCGACTCTGGCATAGAACGACGCGACGAGCGCCTCGAACGCCGGCATTCCACCGACGACATCGAAGACCTCATGAGGATGCATCTCGGGCTGCGCGTTGTCACCGGTGGCTTCGGTCGTGGGGTCATCTGGCTGGGTCACAGGGCTCGCTCGTAATAGGCGACATCCAGGTAGCGGCCGAACTTGTAGCCGACTTCAGTCAGTGTGCCACGATGCTCGAACCCCCACCGCCGGTGGAAGGCCTCCGACGCGTCGTTTGGCAACGCGACCAGCGCGTAGGCACGGTGGAACGTGTCATCGTCTTCAAGGCGCTGCAGCACATCGCGGTACATGGCATCGCCCACACGCAACCCGACAGCGTCGGGCGCCACATAGACCGACAGTTCGACCGACTGTGAGTACGCAGCCTTGTCCCGAAAGCTCTGTGTCTGGACAAAACCGACGACCAAGCCATCGATCTCGCCCACGATCAGGTGATAGCGACCCTGCTCGATCTGCTCCGCAAACATCTCGGTCCACTCTCGAGGAGTACGTACTTGCGTATTGAAAGTCGTGGTCGTCCTCAGGACGTAGTGCGTGTAGATCACTGCCACGGCGGGAAGGTCAGCACGTACGGCAGCACGCACGGTGCAGACGGCGTCAGCAGGAATAGAACGGGGATCAGACACCATCTACCTCTCAAGTGACCATCGGATCTCGGACGGACAACGCACCGTCGATGGGTGCCTAACGGCTCGCTGCGGCGACGGATGCGACCCTGATGGCGGTCTCTACCGTTGAAGGCGCGACAGATGTCCATCCTTCCACACCCAGCAGATCAAGCAATGCCTGTGCCCCGAACGGCGTGTCGGCGACTGCCTCCAGCGCCGCAACAATCGCGTCAACAAGGTCGGGCGGCAAACCGCCACCTACCACGACGACCTCGTAGGGAACATCGGGTGCGATGCCGACAACAGCCGGGCGCTCGGCGTCGGCAACGGCAAGTTCAGTAAATTGTGACCATGTCACCACTCCGGCTGCCTCAGTGTCGGCGGCCAATTGATCGAGCAGGCGACGCGCCGAGGCTACAACGGCAATGTTCAGCATCTCGAGGTCATCCGATGGCACATCACTGAACAATTGGGCACGCGTATACAGCAGTCTCGCCGGTGACGATGCATCCAGGATCACCGTGCGGCCCGCTTGTGCGATCCTGTCGGGCAACACATCAGCGCCCGCACCGATGGCTGCCTGACCCGACAGTTGGGCAGCGATCTGCGTCTCGATGTGGGCTTCAATCCGGGATTCAAGATCCCGGCACACCATGACATCTCCTAGCGGCGTGGCCAGGGCAACCGGATCGGCGTCGCACCACCGGTCAGCTTGCATGGCGACCCACATGGCTGGCTGGGCGGTTCCGCGCGACTTGATGGCTTGCAGCACCACGCGGCCGCGGGCATCGGCAACGTCGTCTGCCGATGGATCCTCCACCAGGTGCTCAGCCAAGCTGCGTGCCGCCACCGCATCGACCAGATCCAAGATCGCGACGTGGGAATGGCCGGCAGCGAGATCTGATGCCAAGGTCGCCGACGTTCCGGCGATGCGTGTCGTGACCGGAACTGCTAGCTCCTCGGACATCAACGTTTCGAAGCGCGCCAAGTGGATCGCCGCTTGGTTCACCGCCAGCGGCGAGATCCCGACGACAACGCGATCCGGCCATCCCTCCGGCCGCTCACGTGCGTCGTTGAGGGGCCCGATCTCCTCAGCGGCAGCGTCAGCCTCGCCACCTTCACCTGTCGAACCGGCTGATCCGAGTCCCGCTGTTGAAGACCCGGCCTCGTCCACATTCGACGATGCCTCATTGGCGCCTGTGCCAGGCGCCGCGCCGCACGCCACCACAATAAACGCGAGCGTGAGCGCGGCGTATCGCATCAGGTCAGTCCACCGTCCGCGGCTCTGGGCGTGAACCCTGCTCCTCGAAACCGTGGCCACGCTTGGGAACGAGGACTTTGCGAACAAATTCGCAGACAACTTCGCCGTCCTGGTTGGTGCCGATAGTGCGCACAGTCACCACCCCACGGTCTGGCTTGGTCCTCGATTCGCGCTTGTCGATCACTTCTGACTGCGAATAGATCGTGTCACCGTGATGTGTCGGATATAGATGCTTCAGGGAAGTTGTCTCGAGGTTGGCGATCGCCTTGCCGGAAACGTCGACAACCGACTGTCCGACCACAAGCGAGTACACCAGCGGCCCGGCAACGATCGGTTGACCGTGCTGCGACAGTGCCGAGAAGTGATCGTCGGAATGCAGCGGATGCTGGTTCATGGTCATGCCGCAGAACAGAATGTCTTCGGCTTGTGTGATCGTCTTTCCAGGCCAGTGGCGATAGACATCACCGACCGTGAAATCGTCGAAATAGCGGCCGAAAGGGTGCGCCTCACTCATCGCATTGACTCCTTGGTGGTCACAGGCGTTGCTCCCGCCATGATGCTCGATCATGGAAGGCAACGTCAGCTGGCACAGGTCGCGCTTTTCGCCCCTGTGCTTGGCCGCGAGCAAGCGTCGCCATCGCCATCTTACGACTGGCTTCGTCGATCATTTCATCGCCAAACATGACCGCGCCGGTCATCGACGCCGTCGCCGCTTGATACGCGTCGACGATGTCACAAGCACGTTCGAAAACCGCCTGTGGGACACCGAAAATCTCGTTGGCGAGATCGATCTGCACCGGGTGCAGAGCCCACTTTCCGTCGTATCCGAGCGCGCGCGACTTGCGGGCCGATGCACCAAACCCATCGAGATCATGGATGCGCACGTAGGGTCCGTCAATGACCTGGACACCACGATGACGGGCGTGAATGAGCAATGTCGTCAGTATGTGGTGCCAATGATCACCGGGATAGTTGTCGTCTTCGGCCCCGACAGTGAGACTTGGCATGCCGAGCGCCGCAGCCATATCACCGGGGCCAAGGATGACTGCCTCCACACGTGACGACGCAGCGAGAATCTCACGAATATTGACGAGCCCATCAGCATCTTCGATCTGAATCTCCAACCCGATCGTTCCGACCGTCGCTTCGGCCTCACGCTCGAGTTGAGTGATCACGTGATCAACAAATGCGACCTGTCCGGCATCGGCCACCTTGGGCACCACGATGGCGTCAAGGTGACCGATCGCGCCGCCCACGACCTCCAACAGGTCCCGCAACGCCCACGGCGTCGACACGTCATTGATGCGTACCGCGCGGGTTTTGGTGCCCCAGTCGAGTTGTCGGAGCGCGTCGACAACCTCGCCGCGGGCCGCTGCTTTTGCGGGCGCCGCTACCGCGTCCTCTAGATCAAGGAAGACCTGGTCGGCATCGAGCCCTGCAGCTTTGGTCTGCATCTTGCGCGAAGAACCTGGCACGGCCAGACAGGATCGGCGAGCCCGTACCGGCCGAGACGACGCGGACCCAGAGTCACTGAAGGCTGGATCCATCTCCATGTTCGGCTCCTCATCGCGCGTCATCTTGGCATCTTGCCGACCTGTGATGCCAACCCTATGCGCACCTCGGCAACCACTGATATGAGTTCAGACGTCGGTGCGGCGAGTTCTGCGCGAAGCTGCACGTTGCCGCGAGCGCCGGCGATCGTGACGCCAGCGTTCGGTCAGTGCCTCAAGATGCACACGCGCGTCATCCAGCGTCGGTGCGGAACCTCCAAGGCTTGCCGGTACCCACCACGCTCCTTGCGGGGTTCCGTCCGGATAGTCACGCTGGGCGGTTCGCAACAATTCGCGCAATCGGTCAGTCAGCACGTCGGTCAACTGGCGCGGAGTTGCCCCGTTATCCGTCTCTACCGCGCGACCAAACCGGACGGTGACCGGAAGCTTCCAACGCAACCTCGGCAGACGCCCAATGGTGTGAAATCGATGCGACCCCCACGACACTGCGGGAATCAACGGCACGCCAGCGGCTCGCGCCATATGGGCCGGGCCCTGCTTGATGTCGAGCAGATCGAAGGCAGGCGAGATCGTCTGTTCTGGCATCACCAAGATCAGCTCGCCGTCACGCAGAGCGTCGACCGCCGCGCCCAGAGCAACCCGGCCGGCACCCCGACGCACGGGGATGTGGCCCGCCCGGCGCATCACCGTTCCCACGATGGGTGCGCGGAACAGCGATTCCTTGGCCAGTATGCGCACCGGGCGTCCGAGCTCCAGGAAGGGATAGCGCCCGACAGTGATGAAGTCCCAGTAGCTGGTGTGGTTCGCGGCGATAACCGCACCGCCGGAGCGAGGGACGTGTTCGCCTCCCTCGACGTCGAACTGCCAGCGTTGCGCACGCATGACCGCCAATGACGCCCATGCGGCAGCCCGATAGACCGGACCGGCGTGAGCCGGCTGATCGCTGGTCACCTCGTCTCGTCGCTGAACGAGCTTTCGGCACCATCGGCTCCTGGCCGCTGCCTGACGGGGGGATCCTCGTCCGGCCGGGAATCGGTGTGTGCGATACGCCCGCGCATTCCACGCTCCCTGTGTGCAGCCAGCACCTCGTCGTGTGGAGGCGCTGACCCGCCAAGCCGGGCGGGCACCCAGGCAGCGCCCTGTGGGATGCCGTCGGGATAGTTCAACTGTGCCGCATTGAGCATCTCGGCCATCGTCGCCTCCAAGCGCACGGTCGCCGCAACAGGGTCCTCGTCCGCACCAACAACGACCGGCTCACCGATGTCGACGGTGACGGGAATGCCGAAGCGTGGGCGCAACGGCACGTTGTACGTCGCGAAACGCTGAGACCCCCACCCGACCGCCGGCAGAATGGGAACTCCGGCGCGCTGGGCCATCCTCGCGACTCCCGAACGGAACGGCAGGAGATCAAGCGATGCTGAGATCGTCTGTTCGGGCGCAATCGCGACAAGATCGCCTTGGGCCAAGGCTTCAATCGCGCGCTCCAAGGCTGCTTCCCGTCCTTCGTTCGAACCACGATCGACTGGGATGACACTCACCGCGCGCGCCAACCACCCGATCCAGCGACTGTCCACGACTTCACGCTTGGCGACAAAGCGAATGGGGCGGCGAACATCGACCACGATGGTCCACGCGAGCATCACGAAATCGGCGTAGCTGTGGTGGTTGAACGCCAGGACCGCACCGCCCTGGGTCGGCACATGACGCAGACCGCTTGGCTCGATACGACAGCGCAGCACCCACTTCAGAAAGCCAGCCACGCGGATGAGCACGCGCCATGTTCGGCTGAGCGGTTGCGGGTTACTCATTTCTCACCCCGCAGGTGGCAGCCGATACTCGAGTCATGAGGGGGACTCCACCAATTCGTCCATCGCGTGCAGGAGACGATCGACATGCTCGTGCATCGCTCCCTCACCCATCAGGCCAACGCGCCATGCACGGCCAGCGAACTCGCCTAGCCCTCCACCCACCTCGATGCCGTGTTCGTCGAGGAGGCGCCGGCGTAACGCCGCTTCCTGCACTCCGGAGGGAAGGCTGAAGGCTGTCAGCTGCGGGAGTCTGTGTCCTTCTTGGGCAAGCAACACCGCGTCACGGTCCAGCAGATGCGATTGGAACAGCCCGCCGACCTCGGCGTGGCGGGCCCATCGACGCTCGAGGCCTTCATCCAGCACGCGCCGCAAGCCTTCGTGCAAACCGTACAGCGCGTTGATGGGCGCAGTGTGGTGATAGGCGCGCTCGGCGCCCCAGTACCGGCGAATCGCTTCGACGTCGAAGTACCAGGATCCCACGGGCGCCTGGCGAGCATCCAAAAGCGCGGCGGCTTTGTCGCTGAACGTGAGCGGAGCCAGTCCTGGCGGCACGGACAAGCACTTTTGTGTTCCGCTGTAGACGATGTCGAGCGACCACGCATCGACTTCGAGCGGAACGCCTCCCAGACTGGTGACTGCATCGACGAGCAACACTGTGGGCGTGTCAGCGACGAGTTGACCGATTTCCTCGAGTGGTTGATGCGCCCCAGTCGAAGTCTCGGCGTGAACGATCCCAACCACCTTGGCGTCAGGATGATCTGCCAGAGCTTCGGCCACCTGTTCCGGTGCGATCACCTGGCCCCACGGGGCCTCGATCGCGACAATCTCAGCACCGACACGACGGGCGCAGTCAGCCAGCCGCCCGCCGAAGACACCGTTGACGCCGACGATGGCGGTGTCACCCGGCTCAACGATATTGGCGACGGCCGTTTCCATCCCGGCGGACCCCGTGCCAGAGACGGCATAGGTCAGCGGATTGTCCGTACGCAGCACCGCGCGCAACATCAAGGCGATCTGATCGGTGACCTCGAGGAACCATGGGTCGAGGTGACCAACCGTTGGGCGGGACTGCGCGGCGAGCACGTCGGGATGGACCGGAGAGGGGCCCGGCCCCAGCAGGAGCCGATCGGGCGGAATCGCTGAGGGGACGCTCATGGGTGCTTGATCTCCGAAACGCCGTGGACAGCGCTCAGATGACGCGCTGCATCCGTAGTTTGGACCCATCGGTGATAGAACGCGAACCGCGTGAGAGCGCGATGGTGCCGCTGCGCACAAGTTCACGAATGCCGTAGGGCTCAAGCAGTTCAGCCATGGCTTCGAGTTTTCCAGGGCTGCCAGCAACCTCGATGGTGAGCGTTTCGTGGGCTACGTCGACGACCTTGGCGCGAAACACGTCAGCCAGCTCGATGATCTCCGAGCGAGCATGGCCGTCTGCGGTGACCTTGATCAGCTGGAGTTCTCGCTCAACCGATTCGGTTTCGTCCAGTTCGACGATCTTGAGCACATGCACGAGCTTGTTCAGCTGCTTAATGATCTGCTCAAGCTGGACAGCCTCGGCACCCACGACGACTGTCAAGCGAGATATGCGGTCATCGTCAGTCGGGCCAACGGCAAGCGAATGGATGTTGTAGCCACGTCGGGCGAACATGCCGGCAATACGGGTGAGGACACCCGGCCGGTTCTCCACGAGGACAGATAGCAGATGGCGATGGTGCACGACGGACCTTTCTCGCCTTGAGGGGCCTCACCCCATCTTCGGGGCGTCACCCCTGGTTCGGTGTGGCGACTTGCTGTGGTGCGGGCCTTCCCAGGCCTTCAAGCTCAACCCGCAGCGGCCTGGACAGCCCGCCATTGCTCGACGGACTCGATGATGTCGTCATTGCTCGCACCCGCTGGCACCATCGGGAACACCATCTCTTCCGGATCGACCCTCAGGTCGATAAGCACCGGCTGATCGGTGATTGCGTGGGCTTTCGACAAGGTCGGCTCGAGCTCATCGATGCTCTGGACTCGGAACCCAGGAATGCCGTAGGCATCGGCGAGTTTGACGAGGTCTGGCAGGTCTTGCGGGAGTGCCACCTGCGACAGGCGATCTTCGTAGAACAGGTGCTGCCACTGACGCACCATGCCCAGGTAACCATTGTTGATGACACAGAAGACCACCGGAATGTCGTGCTGCACAGCGGTGGCGATCTCCTGCAAGGTCATCTGGAAGCACCCGTCACCGTCGATGGCGACGACAGGCACATCCCGCCCGACGCCGACTTTGGCGCCGATCGCTGCCGGCACGGCGAACCCCATCGTGCCCAGGCCACCCGAGTTGATCCACTGACGCTGCCGGCTGAACGGAATGATCTGGGATGACCACATCTGGTGCTGGCCAACGCCGGCAACATAGACAGCGTCGTCACCCCAGGTCTCATAGATCGCCCGGACCGCAGTCTGTGGCTTGAGCACTCCGGTGACCTCTTGGTCGACCCGCAAGGGGTGCTCGTCAGACAGTGTCGCCAGACGTTGCCGCCAATCGGCCGCATCCGGCGCGAACATGCTGGGCGCGCCCGCCTCGTCCTTGTCGTCGAGGACCTTGAGTAATTGCCCGAGGACAACCTTGACATCGCCGACGATCGGCACGTCGACTTCCCTGTTCTTGCCGATCTCCGCCGGATCGACATCGACCTGCAGCACCTTGGCTTCAGGTGCAAACGCATCGAGCTTGCCGGTTACACGGTCATCGAAACGCGCGCCAAGGGTGATCAGCAGGTCGGATTCCTGCAGCGCTCTGACCGCCGCAAAGTGGCCGTGCATGCCCGGCATTCCCACGGCCAGCCGATGACTGTCGGGGAACACACCGCGCGCCATGAGCGTGGTGACCACCGGAACGTCAAGCCGGGTGGCGAACTCAAACAATTCGTCGGCTGCACCGGCCCGCACCAGCCCGCCACCGGCATAGATGACCGGCCGACGTGCCTGAGAGATCAGCGTGAGGGCTTCCTTGATCATCCGGCCGTGACCGCGAACGGTCGGCCGATAACCCGGCAGGTCAATGGCGTCGTCCCATCGCCAGGTCAGCGTGGCGTTGAGGATGTCCTTGGGAAGGTCAACAAGCACCGGACCTGGGCGCCCCGAACGGGCCACGTGGTAGGCCTCCTTGATGGCGTCAGCAATGCGTTCAGCTGACACGACCAATTCGTTGTGCTTGGTGATCGGCATGGTGATGCCGGTGACATCTGCCTCCTGGAAGGCGTCAGAACCGATCGCCGTGGAGGCGACCTGCCCGGTGATCGCAAGGATAGGAATCGAATCCATGTGGGCATCCGCCAGTCCGGTCACCAGGTTCGTCGCCGCAGGACCCGAGGTGACCATGCACACGCCTACTTTCCCGGTGGCGTGGGCATATCCCTCAGCCATGTGGATCGCGCCCTGCTCATGGCGCACCAGCACATGGGTGAAGTTGGCTTCGATGAGCGGGTCGTAGGCCGGCAGGATCGCGCCACCGGGGTACCCGAATACGGTGTCGACACCGAGGGCCTCGAGGCTTTTCATCACGGCCTGCGCGCCGGTGATCTCCATGCCGTCAACTCCTGTCGTGCCGCCGGTCTGTTGCGGACTGATCGTCCGCTCGTGGTCGGTCTGCGTCGTGAGATGGCTGCTTCGTGGAATGCTGGGGGAAAGAAAGGCCTGAGAACGACGAAACCTCCCGGTTCAGGGAGGTTCGCGCGTGCTCGTCGACGAGCACCCGCTACGGAACTACGAGTACGACCAGCCGAACGTCGCGCCGCAGGGCGCCACGCTCACGATCAGCCGGACGGTAGATCATTGCACATCCTCCATCGACGCCAAGTCCCAATGGGACTCCACGCACGCCTGATAGTGGCGTGTCGAACGCCGCAGGTCAAGTCACACTGTCGTTGCTGTTGCTCGCGTCGTCGCCCGCTGCCCGTCGCCCAGCACCTTGAGAATGGCCGCAGCGATACCCGCCGCATCCAATCCGAGTTCTGCCAGGATCCCGTCAGCATTGCCATGAGGCAGGTACGTATCCGGAACACCCAGCCGCAGCACAGCCGGTGCCTGCAGCACCCCCACGCGATCGACCAAACGGTCGGCCAAATATGCCCCGGCTCCACCACCGATCACACCGTTTTCGACCGTCACTACCAGTGGCACAGCGGCCGCGGCGTCCAGCATCTTCGGATCGACAGGCCTAATGCTTCTGACGTCCCACACCTGCGCAGCAACGCCTTCTTCGGCCAGGAAGGCAGCAGCGTCGAGTGCTGGGCCGACCCGGTCGCCGATCGCCGCGATCACGACATCGTCGCCGTCCACCAGCTTGCGGGCCGCGAGCCCGCGCAATCCCGGCGCTGTCTCGATGCCAAGATCGGTGGCTGTGGTCACTCCACCCTTCGGGAATCGCAGCAGCACGGGGCCTTCGAGGTCGAGGGCTTGTTCCAACAGTGCGTGGAAGTCTTCCTCGTGTGACGGTGCCAAGACGGTCATCGTGGGGATCCGTAAGCCGAGCGCCATGTCGAGGATGCCGTGGTGGCTCGGGCCATCGTCGCCGGTCACCCCTGACCGGTCCAGGACGAAGACAACATGTTCTCCGTGCAAACCGACGTCCAGGTTGGCCTGGTCGAACGCGCGCGAGAAAAACGTTGAATAGAGGGCCACCACGGGCAAGCGGCCGCTTTGAGCGAGCCCGGCTGCACAGGTGACAGCGTGTTGCTCGGCGATGCCGACGTCCAAGACCCGGTCAGGTTCTCGTTCCATCAGCCGCAGGAGACCTGTCGACCCTGGCATCGCGGCTGTTATCGCGACAATCTCGGGCCGTTCTGCCGCGAGTTCGGCCAAGCGGTCTCCGAATGATGCCGTCCAACGGCGACCCGCATCGCGTGGCACGCCGGTGTGGATGTCGAACGCGGAAGTATCGTGGAGGCGCTTTTCTGGATCGGTTTCAGCTGGCGCGTAGCCCTTGCCTTTTTGCGTGAGGACGTGGACCAGCACCGGCGTGTCGAGTCGCGCGGCATGTGACAGGGCGTGTTCGAGACGAGCGATGTCGTGGCCGTCATACGGGCCGAGATACCGCACGCCGAGCGCCTCGACGAACGACTGCAAGGCTGGAGCTTCCGAGATCGCCGCCTTGAGGGCCTCGAAACCTGCCTCGGTCAGCCTCTCGACCATCGGCAGACGATCCAACCAATGGTCGAGGTGGCCCCGCATCCGGCGATAGCGAGGATCGGTGCGAAGGTCTGCCACCCGTTCGGCGACCCGTTCAGACAGACGCCCGACCGTCTCGGCATACGAACGGCCGTTGTCGTTGAGCACAATGATCGCTGGCAGTTGGTGGTGCCCGAGATTGTTGAGGGCTTCGTACGCCATGCCCCCGGTGAGCGCGCCATCACCAAGTACCGCGACAACGCGATGTCGATCCGCGGCAGGGCGGTGCATCTCGCCGCGCACGAGCCCGCTCGCCCATGAAAGTGCCGTCGACGCATGACTGTTTTCGACAATGTCGTGGTCGGACTCTTGCCGCGATGGGTAGCCCGACAATCCACCTGCTTGGCGCAGACTGGAGAAGTCACGGCGGCCGGTGAGCATCTTGTGGACATACGCCTGATGGCCGGTATCCCACACGAGCCGGTCATGGGGCGAGTCGAACACTCGGTGAAGCGCGATCGTCAACTCGACCGCGCCCAGATTCGATCCGAGATGACCGCCGACATTGGCGACCGCCGCCACGATGGCCTCACGGATTTCGGCCGCAAGTCCGGGAAGTTGATCAGCCGGCAACGCCTTGAGGTCTGCAGGCGAATCGATCCTTTGCAGGACCACGGTGCCTCCTCGTGGCCACGGAATCCCAACTGGGCGCATCCGTGCGATCGTGGCTTGAGTGGAAAGAGTCGCGGGCCGGAGGCAGTCGCATGATCGCTGGACCGGCCACCCGATGCAAGCAGCGCCAACTACCGCGTGCGGCAATGCATGGTAGGCGGCCTTCCGGCCGCGTGTTGGCACAATGCCGGCCGAGCGGTCATCCAGGCTGGGCTGCCGCAATCGCGGCTCGCAACAGTTCGTTGGTGCGCTTGGGGTCAGCCTTGCCGCCGGTTGCCTTCATGACCGCACCGACGAGCGCGCCGATGGCTTTGGCATTGCCCTGCGCAATCGCCGTGACGGTGCCAGGGTTGGCGGCCACCACCTCATCGACGATGGCCTGCAACGCACCCTCGTCAGCCATCTGCTCAATACCCCGGTCAGCGGCCAATTGCCGGGGGCCGACTGTCCCTCTCTCCTCAATGACACCCGCCAGGACCTCTTTGGCCAGCGTCATGGACACCGTGCCATCGTCAGTCATGGCCACCAGTTCGGCCAGATGTGCGCCGGTCAGCCCGCTGTCGGACAAGGTCAGACTCACCGCTGCGAGCTGCCCCGTCACGTCACCCGTAAGCCAGTTTGCCGCGACGACGGGAGGTGCTCCCGCCGCGACTGCCTCGTCGAAGCACGCCACCAGGCCACCGCCGACGAGCGTTGCGATCTGGTCCCTGGCAAGACCTGTCTCGGCCAGTCGTGCCCGTGTGGCTGCGGGAAGCTCCGGCAGGGTCGTACCAATAGCGGCCACTTTGTCGGCTGGCATGGTGATGGCGCCGAGGTCTGGGTCTGGGAAGTAGCGGTAGTCAGTGACCGACTCTTTCCGTCGCAAGGTCTCGGTCACTCCGCGGCCTTCATCCCAGTGCCGTGTCTCCATAACGATCTGCCCGCCGTCGTCGAGAACGGCGACCTGCCGTCGCGCCTCGAAGGTGATCGCGCGCCCCAATGATCGCACCGAATTGAGGTTCTTGATTTCGCATCGAGTCCCCAGCGGCTCACCTGGACGACGCACCGAGACGTTGGCGTCACACCGGATCGAGCCCTCTTCCATGCGAGCATCAGACACGCCCACCGCACGAACGATCGCCTGCAGCTCCCGCAGGTAGGCCTGCGCGGTCTGCGGATCACGCAGATCAGGATGGGACACGATCTCCAGCAGCGGAATCCCGCATCGGTTGTAGTCGATCAGGGACCGATCGGCGCCGTGGATCCGGCCCGTCTCCCCGAGGTGCAGCGACTTGCCGGTGTCTTCTTCCATGTGCAGCCGCTCGATGCCCACGCGTCGGGTGACAATGTCTCCGTCTTCCTCGACCTCCACATCGAGATAGCCGTCCGCCACAATTGGCACGTCGTACTGGCTGATCTGGTAGTTCTTGGCCAAGTCAGGATAAAAGTAGTTCTTGCGGTGAAACCAGCATCGAGGGGCAATGCTGCCGTTGAGCGCCAGACCCAGAAGCACCGCATCACGAACCGCCTGCTCATTGACGACCGGCAAGGATCCGGGCTGTCCGGTGCAGACTTCGCACACTCGTGTATTCGGCTCGCCTCCGAAATCCGTTGAACATCCGCACCACATCTTGGTCGCAGTGCCGAGTTCGACGTGCACCTCGAGACCGATGACGAGCTCCCATCCATCGTTGAGCACGCTCATCGATCGACCTCCACTGCGCACCGACCAGTGGGCGATGCATCGAACCTGAGATCTTGTTCGAACGCCCACGCGGCGCGGTACATCACCGCGTCATCCAACAGCGGCGCCATGATCTGCAGGCCGACCGGCAGCTGAACGTCGCCGCCATCGGGCGCGGCAAGCCCTGCCGGTACCGACAGGGCCGGAATACCGGCCAGCGACGCGGGGACGGTGGCAATGTCGTTGAGGTACATCGCCAGCGGGTCGCCGGTCTTGGATCCGAGTTCGAACGCGACAGTCGGACTCGTGGGGCTCACCAGGACATCAACATTGGCGAAGGCGGCGGCAAAGTCAGCGGCGATGAGCGTGCGAACCTTGCTCGCCTGCAGGTAATACGCGTCGTAGTAGCCCGACGACAACGCGTGGGTGCCAATCATGATCCGGCGCCGTACTTCAGGCCCGAATCCTTGTGCGCGGGTGAGAGCATTCATTTCCTCGGCGGTCGGTGCGTCGACACGCAGGCCGTAGCGCACTCCGTCGAATCGCGCGAGGTTTGACGAGCACTCGGATGGTGCAATCAGGTAGTAGGCGGGCAGGCCGTAGCCAGCGTGCGGCAGTGATACCTCTTCGAGGCTCGCCCCGAGCGCCTCGAGTCGCCGAAGCGACGCTGCGAAGACATCGGCCACGCCGGCCTCAAAACCTTCGCCTTGCAACTCGGTGACCACTCCCACCTTGAGTCCGTCGATGCCATCCCGCAAGCCGCTGACAACGTCGACATCGGCATGAGGCACCGAGGTCGAGTCGCGCGGGTCATGACGCTGAAGGACGCGCTGCAGCAATGCAGCGTCCTCGACTGTGCGAGCGAAGGGACCTGCCTGGTCGAGGGACGAAGCGAACGCGACGAGCCCACGTCGTGACACCGTCCCATAGGTCGGCTTGGCGCCGACGATGCCGGTGAGCGCGGCCGGTTGACGAATGGATCCTCCCGTATCGGTACCGATCGAGAGAGGTGCCTGCAATGCCGCCACCGCCGCGGCTGAACCACCTGACGATCCCCCTGGCACTCGAGTCAGATCCCACGGGTTGCGCGTCGGACCGAAGGCAGAGTTCTCGGTCGACGACCCCATGGCGAACTCGTCCATGTTGGTTTTGCCCAATGCGACCATGCCTGCATTTCGCACCAGCTCGACGACGGTTGCGTCGTAGGGCGGAACCCAGCCTTCGAGCATCCGTGATCCGCATGTCGTAGCCGTGCCCTTGGTCGTCAGCACATCCTTCAGCGCAATCGGAATGCCAGCGAGAGGACCGAGGTCCTCGCCCGCGCTGCGCTGGCGGTCAACCTCGTCTGCCTGTCGTCGCGACTCGGCTGCAGTCACGGACAAGAACGCGTGGACTGAACCTTCGCCGGCGTCGTGTAAACCCGTCCACACGTCGCCATCGGCAACGATGCCGTCGGTGGCCGCGATGCGGTCCAAGTGGGCGTCGATGACCTCGCGTGCCGACAGCTCGCCCGACGCCAAGTGGCGTGACAGTTCCGCAGCCGAAAGCCGGGTGATCGGGGCGGCGGCCATCAGCCTTCCTCCGCGACGATGCGAGGTACCGAGAACCGGTCTTGATCGACCTGGCGGACTCCATCGATGACGGGCGCACCGGCCAAGATCGCCTCGCGCGACAGCGACGGACGGGGCTGGTCTGCCCGCATCACGTCGGCCAGCCCGAACGGATGTGTGGTCGGTTCGACGTCGTCGGCAGCGACTTCAGCGACCTGCTCGGCATACCCGAGGATCGCAGACAACTGCGGCGCGAGAGCCTCGATCTCGTCATCGGGCAGGGCCAGTCGGGCCAGCCGCGCAACGTGGCGCACATCGTCAACAGACAAGGACACGGCAACTCCTGATCCTGCGGTGAGAGCGGAGGAACACTGACGTCGCGTTCGTCAGAGGCTAACGGCCAAACCAGTCACAACAACCTCTGGAACCCGAAGGCTAACGGCCGAACCAGTCACGCAACGTGTCAAGCTCGAACGCAATCTTGCGTTCGTAGGCGTCCACCGTGGGCGCTGCCATGGTCACCTGCGGCGCAGGGGTGGCGAAGAAGTCGCCTTCAACAACTGCCACCTCGCGATCGGGGAACTCCAAGAAGCAGTAGCCCTGGCCATCAAATCGCGCGGGCTGTGAACCTGAGAGGTCAGCAGCAAGGTTGGCCGCAGCGACCTTCGCCTGCGCGGCAGCGAAGACGCCAGCTTTGGGCAGGGCCGCCGTCGCAGTCGGAACCGTCGTGCAATCCCCCACCGCATAGATCCGCGAGAATTCGGTCACAAGCGTGGTCGGGTCAGGGTGGATCCATCCGCCGGGTCCAGCAATCGAACTCGCAGCAACCACCGCGGGTGGCACCGCTGCAGGGACGCCAAATAGCAGCGACGCGTCGATCGTCGATGCAGTGTCGAACGTCAATCGGCCCGTTGCCGCATCGACGTCGACCAGCAAGTGTTCGAGTTGTAGATCCACACCACGAGCCGTGACTCGATCGGCCACCATCCGGCTGGCATCAGGTCCGGCGACGGGGAGCGCACCGGGTGAAGGGGTGGCAATCGACAGGCTGACATCATCGCGCACACCGCGCTTCCTGAAGTACTCGTCGAGAGCGAGCGCGGCCTCGAATGGCGCAGGAGGACATTTGAACGGCTGGCCCATGACCGCGACAGCCACATGGCCCTCAGAGATTCCCGCCAACGCCTGCTTGGCTGCCGGCAAAGCGGCGAACGAGTACAGATCATGGCCGAATGTTCCGTCAAGCTTGGCAGTCGCAACAGGGTCACTGCCCGCTCCCAGCGCGACAATCATCCCGTCAGCTTCGAAGTCGCCGTCAGTGGTGGCCACCGCACAGGCGTCGGCGTCGATCTGCGCGATGTCCGCGTGGACAAAACGGATGCCCTGATCTGCCAACTGAGATAGTTCGCGCATGCCCTCGGCAAGATCGCGAATGCCGACCAGGTCCCAGATCTTCGTCCAGCCCATTGCGAACTGGTGGTCGCGCGCAACGAGCACGATCTCGTCGTCGGGAAGCGTGCGGCGCAACCTCGTCGCCGCGGCAATCCCGCCGAACCCACCTCCGAGGACCACCACTCGCGCCACGCCGACCTCCTCGTGATATCTCTACTCGTGACATTCATGCTCGCGGCACTCTGTGCTCACGGCGCTGTACTCGCGGCGTCTGTGCTCACGGCGCTGTGCTCGCGGCGGCTGTACTCGAGACTTCTGTGGGAGCGTAACGTTCAGCGAGGGATTCGCTGACGCCGTAGGGTCGTCGCAAGGTGAACCAACCGTCACGGGAGTCGGCGCACCGTGAAAGTTCCTTCGGCGAGTCACACGGACCATTCGCCAACACTGCTGACCGACCGGTACGAGTACACGATGGTCGATGCCGCGCTTGCCGACGGAAGCGCAACGCGACCTTGTGTCTTCGAAGTGTTCACCCGCTCGCTTCCCGCCGGCCGCAGATACGGCGTGATAGCCGGACTTGAGCGGCTCATCGATCACATCGTCGCGTTCCAACCCCACGCCGACGAGCTGGCGTGGCTTGACGACGAGCAGGTTGTCAGTCCAGCGACCCTCGACTGGCTCGCGACAATGCGCTTTTCGGGTGATGTCGTCGCATTCCGCGAGGGTGAGATCCACACGGCGGGGGAACCAGTCTTGACGGTCATCGGGCCCTTTGCTGAGACGGTGCTACTCGAAACGCTCGTCCTTTCGGTCCTCAACTATGACTGCGCCATCGCCGCCGCCGCCGCTCGGATGGTCACTGCAGCACACGGCCGCACCCTGCTCGACTTCGGATCTCGTCGCAGCCATGAGATGGCCGCGATCGCCGCCGCTCGGGCAGCCTGGATCACCGGTTTCGACGGGACGTCGAACCTGGCCGCCGGTCAGCGCTACGGAATCCCGACCACTGGCACCGCCGCGCACGCGTTCATGTTGGTGCACGACGACGAAGCTGCCGCGTTCGCGTCGCAGGTCAAGGCAGCACACGACCCGACGACGCTGCTCGTTGACACCTTCGACACAACAACTGGGGTCGCCCACGCGATCGAGGCTGCCCATGCCAGTGGCCGCGTTGCAGCCATTCGCATCGACTCGGGCGATCTCGCCGACGAAGCTCAACAGGCACGCCAGCGACTCGATGCCGCCGGCCTCGGCGACGTGCGCATCGTGGTGTCGGGTGACCTTGACGAATATCGCATTGCCGATCTGGCTCACGCACCCATCGATGGTTACGGCGTCGGCACGTCACTTGTGACCGGATCAGGCAGCCCTACCGCCGGCTTCGTCTACAAGCTCGTCGCGCGAGCTCGATATCCCGGCGGCCAGATGGAGCCGGTTGCCAAGGGCGGCGGTGTCAAAGCGACGGTTGGCGGCCACAAGCGTGTGCGGCGACACCTGATAGCTGGATTGGCGAAGACCGACCTAATCGATCCGTGGCCGCAAGACCACGGCGGCGCCAAGCCTGCGCGACGCCCACTGGGAGGTGGTGAGACCAGGGCAGACCAACCGGCTGGCACGGATGATGTTCGCGACCTGCAGGTCACTGTCATCAAGTCCGGACAGGTCGTGAGCCGTCCGTCACTCGACGAGATTCGCAGCCATCATCTGGCCGCCATGAGCGAACTTGACGACGAAGCGTGTCGACTCGACCCTGGACCCACCGCCCTGACCACCAGTCGCGACAATAAAGCGTGATGCGCACACGCCACCTTTGAGCCGTTGATGCCGCAACGACTGAGAGGTCTCGAATCCAACAACCGTCGCCAGGCATCGTCCGAGCACCAGTGGATACCGGAACAACGACCACGCAGGAGGACCCCGCATGACACAGCTCCCGGCTTTCAACCTCGACGCTGATACCGCGGTCATCGTGGTAGATGTCCAAAACGACTTCGCTTCGCCCGAAGGCAACCTTGCAGTCGACGATGCCGAGTCGATCCTTCCTGTCGTCAATCGACTCATCAGCGATGCGATCGACGCCGAAGCGACCATCATCTACACCCAAGACTGGCATCCCGAACGCACACCGCACTTCGATATCGACGGCGGCGTTTGGCCTGTCCACTGCGTCCAAGGCACCTGGGGCGCAGACTTTCATCGCGACCTACAAGTCGACCCCGAAGCTGTGGTTGTCAAGAAAGGCGTCGATGGGTCGGACGGCTATTCGGGCTTCTCGGTGCGCGACCCGGTCAGCGGCGAATCGTCGGCCACCGAGCTGGGCAATCTGCTCGAGCAGGCCGGAGCGCGCCGGCTTGTCATCGTCGGACTCGCCGGTGATGTCTGCGTCAAGGAGACCGCACTCGACGGACGAAAGTTGGGCTGGGACGTGGTGGTGCCGCTGTCAGCGACCCGGTTCGTCGAACTCGAACAAGGTGACGGCCAGCAGGCCATCGATGCGATGCAGGCCGCGGGCGTCGAGGTCATCGCCGACATCCCGCAATGAACAACCAGCGACGCGGCCACGACCGCAACGCGCCACCACCGACCTCCGCTCGTGTGTCGGCGTGCGCTGTTGCGGTCGACGTCGCCATGCTGACGGTCCGGGACGGAAAACTACTGTTGTTGCTCGTCGAGCCGGATGCGCCCACGATGGCGGGCTCATGGGCACTGCCGGGACGTCGGGTGCGGGACAACGAGAATCTCGACGCCACCGCACACCGTGCGCTCGACGAACTTGCGAAAGTCTCGGCGCCTGACGCCCACCTTGAGCAGTTGCGCACCTACGGCGAAGTTGCACGCGATCCGACCAGCCGAGTCGTCTCGGTCGCCTACCTCGCCCTGACACCTACACGCCAAGTGCCGGCATCCGACAGGCCAGCCAGGTTCTGGGACGTGGCCCGCATCGTCAGCGCTGACGGTCCCACGCTTGCCTACGACCACAAACGCATCGTTGCCGACGCGGTCGAACGTGCCCGCTCGAAGTTGGAGTACACAGCATTGGCGACGGCGTTTGTTGAAGAGCCGTTCACGCTGGGAGAGTTGCGCCAGGTCTACGAAGCCATATGGGGCGGGCCGCTGGATGCCGCCAACTTTCGGCGCAAGGTGCTCACCACTCGTGACTTCATCGTTCCAGCTGACGGGCTCGCGCGACCCGGGCCCGGTGGCGGACGGCCTGCGCGACGGTTCCGGCGCGGGAGCGCGATCAGGCTCCACCCTGCGATGCTCCGGCCCGACGAACCATCGAAATAGCCCGTCTACCGCGCCCGGTATCGACGCAGGACAGCATCAGTCATTGGCACCTGAAGACGGCAAGGTGCCATGTTCGAGGAGGTAAACCAGACCTGCTTCGTCGATCACAGGGACACCCAGGTCCAACGCCTTGTCATGCTTGCTGCCCGGATTGTCACCGACGACAACGACCGATGTCTTGGCCGACACGCTGCCGGTGACTTTGGCTCCACGCGCCATGAGCGCTTCTTGGGCTTCAGTCCGGCTGAAATCCTCCAACGTGCCCGTGACCACCACGGTCCAGTGTGCCAGTGTGTCGTCCACATCGTCGCGCATCTCGACGGTTCCGCCGTCAACGCCGAGCGCGATCAGTTCGTCGACCAGTTCGGCGTTGCGTGGTGTCGCGAACCACGAGTGGACGGCAGCGGCGACCTTGGGCCCAATGCCGTCGACCGACTCCAGTTCATCAGTGGACCTCGCGCGCAGTGCCGGCAGGCTCCCCGCCGCGCGCGCAAGCGCTGCCGCGACCGTCGGTCCCACGTGCCGGATGTTGAGCGCTACCAACAGGCGGTCCAGTGGCGCCGAGCGCGCCGCGTGAATGCCGGCAAGCAGATTGTCGACCCGTTTCTCGCCCCATTTTTCCAGGGCAAGCAGATCGTCGCGATGTGCATCGAGCCGGAACACATCAGCGAGATCTCGGACCAAGCCCCGTGTAACGAGCAGTTCGACGGTCTGAGCCCCGAGCCCCTCGATATCGAGCGCGGTCCTGCTGGCGAGGTGTTCGAGCGACTCGAGGAGTCGGTTCGGACAGTCGACGTTCTCGCAGAAATGGTGCGCTTCGTCATCGGGCCTGACCAGTGGTTGGGCGCAGAACGGGCAGTCGGCAGGCATGGTCCATACCGATGCCTCCGGTGGCCGCTGCCCCACCACCGGCCCAACAACTTCGGGGATCACATCCCCCGCACGGCGCACGATGACCGTGTCGCCAACGCGCACGTCTTTGGCGTGGACCTGTATTTCGTTGTGCAACGTCGCATAGGTGATCGTCGTTCCGGCGACAACGACCGGTTTAAGCACGGCAAACGGGGTCACTTTGCCGGTCCGTCCCACATTGACTTCGATGGCTCGCAGGCGCGTCGACTGCTCGACTGGCGGCATCTTGTAGGCGATCGCCCAGCGGGGCGCCCGGGCAGTGCTTCCGAGCTGGCGCCGGGAAGTGATGTCGTCGACCTTCAATACGACGCCGTCGATTTCATAGGCGACGTCGTGACGAGCAGCGCTGGCACGCTTGACGAAGTCCCATGCGGCATCCACATCAGCCACAACCATCGTCTCGTCGGCCACCGGCAGACCAGCCGCGGCGAGCCACCGAAGACTGTCATGGTGCGAGGCGAATGCGATGGGATCGCCGTCGAGGCCGCTGACCGTCCCGATGCCGTGGCACCAGACCGACAGCGGCCGGAACCTGGTGACCTCGGGGTCTTTCTGACGCAAGGCTCCTGACGCGGCATTGCGCGGGTTCATGAACGCGGCCTGGCCGTTGTCAATTCGCGCAGCATTCATCGCTTCGAACGCATCCAGCGGGTAGTACACCTCACCACGGACCTCAATCAAGTCTGGCGGGCGGGTGACCTCCAGCCGGTAGGGGATGTCCTCGATAGCCAGCACTTGCTGGGTGACATCTTCGCCGACCGTTCCATTGCCGCGTGTCGCCGCCACCGACAGCACGCCATACCGATAGACGAGGTTGATCGCGACCCCATCGACCTTGTATTCGGCAGTCAGCGGCGGTGATACCCCGTCAAGCCCTCGGCGGACACGCTCATACCAGGCATCGAGATCTTCGCGCGAGAACGCGTTGTCGAGGCTGAGCATCCTTTCGGGGTGAGTGAAGGCTGCAAAGGCCGTATGCGGGTCACTTCCAACCATCTGGGTCGGTGATGTGGGAGTGCGCAGGTGCGGATGCTGCTGTTCGAGTTGGTCGAGTTCACGGAACATCTCGTCGTAGTCTGCGTCCGACATGACCGGGTCTGACAGCACGTCGTAGCGGTAACGCGCGTCGCGCAGGATCCGCGACAGCTCATCGTGGCGCTGGCGAGCGGTAGTCGCCGCATCAGTCACGAAACCGCACCCTGGTTGCCGGCCAACACCGGGAGTCCCGCCGGCCGCTCGGCAGCGGTCACCCGGCCACCTCCGAGGCAGTAGATATCCGACTCGTCATAGATCACCGCTGACTGGCCGAGAGCCAGGCCGTGGACCGGCTCATCAAGTTCCAGCCGCAGCGGCGAACATGAGGTGATGGTGGCGGCAATGGACGGCGCATGCGCCCGGATCTGGACCCGGACACGGCCGGTGGGACGGTCGGCAACGGTCCACGTGGGTGCATCGACCGTCAGCCAACTGCAGGCGAGCGCCCCACGCGAACCGACGGTCACGGTCGAGGTTGATGCGTCCAGATCAACCACGAACTGGCGCTGTGCCGCACCTGTCGCCGATGACGTGTGCAGCCCCAATCCACGCCGCTGCCCGACGGTAAACCTCCAGATCCCTTCGTGGGAGCCGACATGACGGCCATCGACGTCGACGATCGGTCCCGGCTGGGCTGGCAGATGCTCCGACAGGTAGCCGGCCGTATCGCCATCTGGGATGAAGCACACGTCGTAGGAGTCGGGCTTGGCTGCCACTCGCAGTCCACGTTCGGAGGCAATGCGGCGGATGTCTGCCTTGGGCAGTTCGCCCACCGGAAGCAATGTATGGGCTAGCTGGTCAGGGTTCGCCATGTAGAGGACATACGACTGGTCTTTGGCGCGGTCGGCCGCACGAATCAACCGCGCGTCGGCTCCCGGCGAGGTGACTGGCTTTCCATCGCGGCGCAACCGGGCATGATGTCCGGTTGCAAGCGCATCGAATCCCAGGCTGAGCGCACGGTCGAGCAATGCGGCGTACTTGACCTGTTCATTGCAGGTCACACACGGGTTGGGTGTCGCTCCAGCTGCATAGGTCGCTGCGAATGGACGCTGGACCCTGTCGGCAAACTCTTCGGACATATCCCAGACGTAGTAGGGAATGCCGAGCACCTGCGCGGTCCGGCGGGCGTCCTGGGCATCATCGAGGGTGCAGCAGCCGTGCCCTTGGACCTGGTCAGCATCGGCGACATCGGCAAGCTTGAGGTGGACGCCCGTGATGTCGTGGCCAGCGTCACAGAGCAAGGCTGCCGCCACAGCACTGTCGACGCCACCCGACATCGCAACAAGTACACGCGCCATCATGACACCGGCGCCAGGTTCATCAATCCACCGCCGACGCCAGCCGCAGAGGTCCGCAGCCGTGGCAGGAGGTCGACCAGCACATCGATCGCACGCTCGATGTCAGCGGCCGTCGTCGTCCAACCAGTGGTCAACCGCAGCGGGGTTCCGTGGGCGCCAATCGCTGTCAGCACATGGGACGGCTTGGCAGCACCCGAACCACAGGCGGCACCGCCGGAGGCTGCGATGCCGACGCTGTCGAGACCAAGCGACAGCGCTTCGGACGTCACATCCTCAAGGAGGAGGTGGACATGTGAGGCCAGACGATGCTCCGTCGCGCTTGGTCCGGTTCTGGTCACACCTTCCAACACCGTTAATGCTTGGGTCATCCGGTCGGAGAACCCTTCAAGGCGGGCTGCCAGAGCGGCACGGTCGGCCTCAGCCGCAGCCAAGCCCGCGCCACACGCTGCGATCAGCCCGGCGGCGAATGTTCCAGATCGAACCCCGCGGTCTTGTCCACCTCCATGCAGAAGAGGGACGACGGGCACTCCACGACGCAGGTAGGCAACGCCGACTCCCTGGGGACCGCCAAACTTGTGAGCCGACAATGCCATCGTGTCGATCCCAAGCGTGGCGACGTCAAGGTTTCGGGTTGCCACCATCTGGACCGCATCCGTGTGGACAACGCAGGGATGGTCAGCCAGGGCCGTCGCAATAGAAGCAACGTCGTTGATCGCGCCGATTTCATTGTTCGCTGCCATCACCGCCACCAGCACGGTGTCGGGCCTCACCGCATCGACGAGACGTTCGGGATCGACCCTGCCGTCGCTGGCGGCCTCGACAACGGTTAAGGCAATCTCGCCTCGCGATGCCAGCCACCTCAACGGCTCGATGACCGCCGCGTGCTCCACCGCTGTTGTGACCACGTGAGGAACAACGCCGCGGCCGGCTGCAGCCCACACGACACCCTTGACGGCGAGGTTGTCTGCTTCGGTGCCTCCTGAGGTGAACACGATTTCGTGAGGGGTACACCCGATGGCGGCTGCCACCTGCTCGCGGGCCTGTTCGACCGCAGTACGGGCATGGCGGCCATCAGCATGAGCGGCCGAGGCATTTGCTGCGTCACGCCATGATTCCAGGGCTCGGCGCGCCTCTGGTCGAAGAGGCGTGGTAGCGGCGTGGTCGAGGTACAGGCTCACAGCAGCCGACGGTATCGTGGCTCGGCTATGACGGTCATTCCTCCTTCCTCCGCCACGGGACCAGACCCCGTGCATCACGGCGCAACGCCAGCCCCGCGCTTCGTTGACGTCCTTGCGCTGGATACCGACCTCGGATCGGCCCTGGGGCATCGACTTGTGCTGTTGTCGCTCGAACGTTGGCGCGAGTTTGCCGACCTGCGCTTCGCACGCATCGATGAGGAAGGCATCCACAGACTTACCCGGCGGGTTCCAACAACGTCAGGTTGGAAGATCAGCTGGTCCCCCACTGCTCGCAGCACGCATCAGTCTCGACCACGCGCATACCAGGACCACCGACCAGGCGACGATCACTCTGCGCAGTCTGCAGGTGCAGACGATGTCGTCGGCGCTGAGAACGACGATGGACGGGGCCCGCATCGTGACGTCGCCGATGCTGGAGACACTGATAGTCAGGTCATCGACGTTGAGGTAGTAGAAGTCGTCGGCCGTGGCGGGCGGGCCTTCAGCAATGGCGAAGCGCGCCTGATCGGTCCACCCGCCTCATCGGCGTTGACGCAGGGATTTCTGCGCGTCGAGGTCATCATGGCAGACGGTGCAAACCCGCTGACAGCAGTGATCGATCTCGCACCCAGACGCAAGGTGACGATCATTCCTTGACGTAGGGCTTTCCACCGGCAGCTGGAGGCTTGAGTCGGCCAATCAGACCGGCGACGACGGCCAGCGTGACGACGTACGGCGCCGTCAACAGCAGGTTCGAAGGCACTGGCACTCTCAGTAGTTGCAACGAGGTCGCCAGCGCGTCAGAGAACCCGAAGATCAGCGCAGCCCCGAATGCGCCAACGGGGCTATAGCGGCCAACCAGCATGGCAGCCAATGCGATGAATCCGCGCCCACCTGACATGTCTTTGGAGAACGATCCCACAGCATCGAGCGTGAAGTAGGCACCACCCATCCCGGCCATCACGCCACCGAGCAGCACAGCCTTGTAGCGCGTCGCCAGCACCTTGATACCGACGGTGTCCGCCGCCTTCGGGTGCTCACCGACCGACCGCAGGCGCAGTCCCCAACGGGTCTGAAACAGCGAATACTGCAGGATGCCGACGATCGCGATCATTCCGAACACCAGGACCGACTGACGGAAGAGCACCGGGCCAATGAGCGGGATCTCGCTCAGCAGAGGAATCGCGATCGTCCTGAATCGTGTCGGCGAGTTGAGATGCGGGTTGGGGGACATGACCTGCGTCGTCAGGAACGATGTCACCCCGGTGGCGAGCACGATGAGGACCACGCCGACGACGATCTGATCTGCCTGGAACTTGATCGTCAGCCCTGCCAGCATGAACGCCACGAGCACGCCCGCACCGATCCCACCGATCAGGCCGACCCATGCATTGCTGGCCATCGACGCGAACAATGCTGCGGTGAAAGCACCAGCAAGAAACTGGCCTTCGATGGCGATGTTGATGACGCCGGCGCGCTCACATAGAACTCCCGCAAGCGCTCCAAGTGCGATCGGAGTGGCACGTGCGAGTGTGCCTCGCAGCAGACTGATCAGTGAGAGTTGCCCGTCGGCGGCTGCCCAGGTCATGAAGGCCAGGACGAACAGCGCAGCCACGACGCCAACGATGATGACCGTCTTCGACCCGAACCCAGTCGTGAACTGGCGAAATGCGATCGCCAAGACAATGCCGACGAGCAGCAAGACGGTCGGTAGCACCGGCACGCTGAGGTTGGGAAGCATGAAGAACTGACCGCGTGCGTCGTTCAAGACGAAAGTGGCCGTCCCTCCGCGACTGGTGGTCGCGAACACCGACAGCATGACGACGGCGGCGGCAATCGAGAAGATGCCGAACCGGCGGTTGCGCCGCTTGAGTTGCATGGCGGCTGTCAGGCTTAGCGTGGATATCGCGGATCCTGTGGATGTCGCCTTGGTCACGATCCCCATCCTTTCGCCAACTGACCGGTCGCCAAGTCACTCGCCTTGATGCGGAAGATCGCCTTAACCAAACCGGGAGCAGCGATGAACACGACAATCAACGCCTGGATGACCAGCACAAGGTCAAGTGACGTGCCCGTCTGGGCCTGCATCGAGCGGCCCCCCGCCTTCAATGCGCCCATCAGCACACCTGCGGCAACGGTGCCACCGATGCGGCCGCGGCCGAGCAGCGCCACAGTGATGCCGTCGAAGCCGAGCCCAGCGGAAAAGCCCATCGTCAGCCGATGCTGAATACCCAACACAGTCGCGGCACCTGCTGCCCCTGCCAGCGCACCGCCGGTGGACATCGCCAGGACAATGATCCTGCTCGGTTCCATCCCGGCCACGGTGGCGGCATCAGGATTCAACCCGACAGCGTTGAGTTCGAAACCTCGCGTTGATCGCTCAACCAGCCAGAAGATCGCGATTGCCAGGATGATCGCCAGCAGCAGCGACGTATTGACCCGCAGATCAGGGACAAATCGCGGGAATTGCGCGGACGACACGACTGGTTTCGAAATCGGATCGGTCCGGTCCGGCCGTCTGAACAACGCGGTCGAGACCATCCATCCGCTCACCAGGATGGCGATGTTGTTCAGCATGATCGTTGAGATGACTTCGTGCGCGCCAGTGCGCGCTTTCAGGATGCCGGGGACCCACCCATAGAGCGCACCAGCAGCGATGCCAGCGGCAATAGCCAAGGGAAGGTGGATGACAAGCGGCAGACCCGTCAGAGAAAACCCGACCAGGCCGGCCATCATCCCGCCAGCGATCAACTGGCCTTCGGCACCGATGTTGAACAGGCCGGCCCGCAGGGGTACTGCGACTGCCAGTCCTGTGAGTATCAGCGGTGTCGATGACACCAGCATCTCGGAGATCTGAGACCGCCCCCCGAACGAACCGCGCAACAGCGCCGTATACGCCCGCGACACCATCCTGGCTGCTCGGCTCAACGCCTCACCAGGCGTCGAGAGCAAACCGGCACGCACGACGTCGTCGGACAGGGCGATAATGAACCCTCCGATCACCAGTGCGGAGGCAACCGCGAGCAAGGTGACAATGACGCTCGTGCCTGTCAGGGCCGCAACGAGTCGTTGTGTGAACGTCGCCTCCAGGCCCAACCGCAGGGCCTTGGCCTCCCGCTCCTGGGCAGCTGCGATCTCAGCCGCTACCTCGTCGGACGCCTCGGAAGAGCCTTGCGACTCAACAGCACGATCGTCAGCGTGGTCGTTGCCAACGGGGTGCTTCCCGCGCCCTGGCTCAGCCATCAGGCAGCCCCTTCGAACACATCGGCGGGATCGGCGCCGGCCATCAGTCGCCCAACATCTTCCTTGCTGACCGGCATCGGCCACGGCCCGACGAGGCGGCCGTGGAACATCACCGCGATGCGGTCGGCCAAGGCCAGCACCTCGTCGAGTTCGGACGACACCAGCAGCACTGCAGCGCCGTCGTTTCGCTTGGCGACAAGTTGCTCGTGGATGTACTCAATAGAGCCAACGTCGACCCCTCGCGTCGGCTGGGCTGCGACGAGCACATCGATCTGTTGCGACAGTTCCCGGGCGACGACGACCTTCTGCTGGTTGCCTCCCGAAAGTGACCCCACACTCGTCGACACTGTCGGTGTGCGGATATCGAAGTCCTCAACGAGTTGGCGGGCATAGTCATCGATGGCTCGAAACTGCAACGTTCCCTTGCGAGCGAATGGCTCGACATCCCACAGGTTCAAGATCAAGTTCTCTGCGACGGTGAAACCGGCGATAAGTCCTTCTTTCCCGCGATCTTGGGGAATGTGGCCGACCCCGCCGCGCAGGACATCCTTGCGTGAACGGCCTTCGATAGAGACACCGGAGACGCTGACTGCACCGGATGCGATCGGCATCAGTCCGGTCATTGCGCGTACCAGCGGGTCTTGCCCATTGCCTTCGACACCGGCAATCGCGACAATTTCGCCACCTCGCACGTTGAACGACACGTCGTCCACGACCCGGGCGCCAGTGGCTGATTCCACCACGAGATTGTCGACCTCTAGCACGACGTCGGTCGGTTCGGCGGCCTTCTTGTCGACGACCAATTGAACCGGTCGTCCGACCATCATGTTCGCCAGGTCCTGCTCGCTGGTAGTTCGAGGGTCGGCGGTGCCGACGAGTTTTCCGCGCCGCAGGACGCTGACGCGATCAGCAATCGCTTGGTGCTCGCGAAGTTTGTGCGAAATGAAGATAACCGAACGCCCATCGGCGACGAACGCACGGATCGCTTCGAACAGGTCGTCAATCTGTTGCGGTGTCAGCACCGCCGTCGGTTCATCGAGGATCAGCAATCGCGCATCACGATACAGCGCTTTAACGATCTCAACGCGTTGCTGGATACCAACGGGAAGGTCACCGACAAGCACGTCAGGATCAACCGGCAGACCAGCCCGCTCCGCCAATTCACGGACCTCCCGCGATGCACGCTGGCGATCCAGTCGGCCGAACTGCAGGGTGTGCTCGACTCCCAGCACGATGTTCTCAGCGACGGTGAACACTGGGACGAGCATGAAATGCTGGTGGACCATGCCGATACCGGCATCGATCGCATCACCGGGCGACGACAGCGTCAGCGGCCGATCGTCGAGGAGGATGTCGCCTTCATCGGCACCATAGAGGCCATAGAGAATGTTCATCAGCGTCGATTTGCCGGCGCCGTTTTCTCCCAGCAGGCCGTGCACTTCTCCCGATTCGACCACCAGATCGACATGATCGTTGGCGACGACCCCAGGAAACCGCTTGGTGACCCCCCGCAATTCGAGTTTCACGCGCATCCTCCACCCGCGGCACGCGGCACGCTAGCGCAGCACGCTCACGGCTGGCAGCCAAAGCGGCCACAACGGCGTGAGGGGCACCCGCATCAGGCGGACACCCCTCACGTTCATCGGCCTGCATTCACCGATGCTGCGACCTCAACGCGCAGGTCAGTGGTCGGCAGGACTGACCGACAACTCGCCGGCGATGATTGCGTCGGTGAGTTCAGATACCCGGTCACGCGCTTGCTGCGGTACCCGGTCTTCGTTGTCGTAGTAGGGAGCGATGCCCACGCCACCGTTGGCGAGGGTTCCGACGTACAGGCCGCTTTGGAAGCTGCCTTCGAAGGCCCCCTGCACTGACTCGAAGACGGCGACATCCATGTTTTTCATGATGGATGTCAGCAACAGGCTGGCCTGCTGCGGAACCGTCATGGTGCCGTCGGTGTCAACCCAGATCACCAGGCCACTTCCGAAGTCTTCGATGGCCGTCAGACTGCCTCGGCCGACCGGACCGGCGACGGGCAGAATGATGTCAGCGCCAGCCTGAAGCAGGTCGTCGGTCACGTTGCGACCGTCGTCAAGCGAGTCGAAGTTTCCGGTGAACAGCCCGTCGGAGCCGTCCCAGCCCAGCACCTGCACATCAGTGCCGTGCTCGGCGTTGTGGTAGCGCGCACCAGCTAAGTACCCGTCCATGAACACGGTCACCGGCGGGATGTTGATCCCGCCATAGGTGCCCAGCACGCCAGTTTCGGTGGTCGCTGCGGCGACGTAACCGGCAAGGAACGCGGCTTCCTCGGTCGCGAAGACAAGCTCGCGCAAGTTGTCGTAGTTAGCGTCGTACGCGTAGTCGACGATGGCGAACAACTGATCGGGGTTGTTGATCGCAGCCTGCTCGGTCGTCTCACCAAGGAGGAACCCGACCGTGATGATGATGCCGCAGTCCTGATCAAGGAATGCCTGAACGTTGGGCTCGTAGTCGGTCTCGGACGACGACTCGAGGTAGGCGATATCGATGCCCAACTCGTCTCGCGCTCGAACCAATCCGTTGAAAGCGGTCTCGTTGAAGGAGGCATCGTCGACGCCACCTTCATCTGTGACGAGGCATGCACGGAAATCGGCAGCCTCATCGCCGTCGTCGCCACACGCAACGAGGACGAGTGCCCCCGCGGCGATCATGGCGAGGACCCGTTGTGTCGTCTTCCTCATAGTGCTCATCCTTGGAATCCCCCGCGTGCCGTGCGTCCGCGGGTCGTGAACGTTGCTGCACGGCGGTCGTCATCGTCGCCTGCATCAGTCGAGTTGACTCCGCTGACAACGCCTAGCCGACAGCGCCACATTACTACGCCGCTCGTACACAGATAGAGTCTTTTGTACGCAAGTTCAAGGACCTCGGCCGCCTCCAAGCATGTTCCTCGGCCGCCATGGCCGAGTTCAGCCCTTGCGCGCCTCAATCTCTTCGATCAGCTTTGGCACAACGTCATAAAGGTCTCCCACAACACCGAAATCTGCGATCTGGAAGATCGGTGCGTCAGGATCCTTGTTGATCGCCACAATGTGCTGAGACGTCTGCATCCCGGCACGGTGCTGAATCGCACCGGAAATTCCCGCACCGAGGTACAGCGACGGCGAGATCGTGCGTCCGGTCTGACCAATCTGATAGCGGTGCGGATACCACCCTGCGTCAGTCGCGGCACGCGACGCACCCACGCCAGCGCCGATCGCGTCGCCGAGCTTCTCCATCAACTCGAAGCCTTCTGCCTTGCCCAAGCCTCGCCCACCAGCGACGACGACGGTCGCATCGGCAATGTCTGGCCGATCGGTGGCAGCTTGGCGGCTGACTTCAACGACCTCTGCGATCTTCGCGCCATCCGACAGCGTGACGTCAAGGACGACTAGTTCGGCCTCACCGCTTCCCGATTCATCGACAGGAAAGGCATTGGCGGCAACGCCCAACAACTGGAGGCGATCACCCGACACCTTGGACGTGGTGATCAGGTCACCACCGAACACTTCCTTGGTCGCAACGACCCGGCCGTCCTCGACGACAAGACCCGTGCAATCGGTGATGACACCCGCGTCCAGGCGAATCGCCAACCGTGCCGCGATGTCTTTGACATGGTTGGTGGACGCGAACAGGACAACCTGGGCGTCGGAGCGTTCAACTGCAGCCTGAAGGGCGTCGACCTGAGGGACGGTGACATACCCGCGAGCATCGTCGCTATCCCAGTGATAGATGCGATCGGCGCCATGAGCCGACAGCGCACCCGCAGCATCCTCGGCACCGGGGCCAAGCCATACCGCGGTCACTGACGCTGACAAGTCGCCAGCCAAGCCGCGGGCTGCGCCAAGCATCTGCAAGCTCGTTCGGCGCACAACTCCGTCGGTGTGATCGATGAGAACCAGGATCTCGCTCACGTCGTGCCTTTCGGCCGCAGTCGTAGCCCGGGCATCCAGCACGCAACGATGGCTGTCCGGCCTGAGTGTGTCGGCATCAGATGAACTTCTTGTCGGTCATCCACTGGGCAAGTTGGCTGGCAGCCGAACCGGAACCATCGTCTTCGACAATCGTGCCGGGTTCCTTGGGTGGACGCGGTTCAAAGGCGTACATGGTCGCTGCGGCAGCGCCGGCACCCACCTGCTCGGGCTCAACACCCAGATCGGCCAAAGACTTGACGTCGAGTGGCTTCGACTTGGCGGCCATGATGCCCTTGAACGACGGATACCGAGGCTCATTGATCGCCTCGACGACACTGACGACCGCGGGAAGCTTCGCGGTCGCCACGTCATAGCCTTCTTCATGCTCGCGGTGGACGGTGATGGTCTCACCCTCGATCTCCAAGAACCGGGCGTAAGTCAGGCTCGGCAGGTCAAGCAACTCCGCCACTGCGGCGGGCACCAGCGACGTGCGAGCGTCAGTGGACTGGTTGCCGAAGATGACGACATCGAATTCGATGCTTTCCAGCGCCTTGGCGATCACGCGGGCGGTGCCAAGCGCGTCAGAACCAGCGATGCCGTCGTCGGTCACTTGAATAGCCCCGTCGAGGCCGTAGCTCAGCGCCTTGCGTACAACCGACTGGGCCGATTCTGGCCCGACAAGCAGCACGGTGACTTCAGCGCCGAGGTTCTCTTTGAGCCGAACGGCCTCTTCGATCGAAAACTCATTGACCGGGCACAGGATCGACTCGACAGCATCACGGTCGACGGTGCGGGTCTCAGGATCGATCGGCTTGTCGCCGGCGGTATCCGGCACACGCTTGATTGGGACGATGACCTTCACGGGGCGCCTTCCACATCGTTGACCGGACGGTCAGAGTAGTTGGCTACAACAGACGAGGCGAAACGCAAACCTGCCGCCGCAGCGATGAACGCAGGCGCGTCAGACGTCGCGGAGTTTCATCAGTGTTGCGGCAGCGATCGTCGCCACGACGACGTAGGCGAGGAAGATTGTCAGCCCGAGCGTCGCGCTCAGCGACTGCACGACACCTTCCGGTGCTGAGGCGATCACTTCATCTGACACGAAGATGGTGACGTCGTCGGGAAATCCGACTGATGATGGTGCACCCCGTCCAGGTGACGGTCCTTTCCTGCCATGCCTGAGACGCCTCGACCTGCGATGGCTTGGATCCCCGAGCTGCGATGTCTGAGATGCCCCTCGCTGCAGCGCCTTGGTGCTTCTAACTGCGGCG
>JBBDSU010000002.1:58435-64736 GCA_040904825.1 Nitriliruptoraceae bacterium
CTGCGGCGGACTTCCCAGGCACGTCCAACTACCGCGACCAATGGCACGACGCCGGACCCTACCAACATGGCTATGGCAAGGTCCCAACCTCGAATAAGCGCAGCGCCGCCACCCACCAGCGCACCGAAAGGCGCCAGCAACAGCGGAATCCATCGGCCGTGCCGTGCGGCCTCAAGCCGCCGTTCGGTCACCGTCGCACCGACAGCGCCAAGCGCAAGCGCAAGTATCCCGACAACCACGCTCGCAGGTTCCATGCCCGATGCCCTCGTCTGCTGCCACGACCGCCATCCGGACAATGCCCGCGACAATGATCTGTCCGCTACGCCGTAGCCTGTCGGCGCGCACGCTAGTGCGCGACCGGCCGGCCCGAGAAAGCAGCCATGATCCGACTGTTCCCGCGGAGGTGCATCGCCGGGCGATTGGCCGTCGCCGTACTCACCATCCTGGCAGTCTCGGTCGCATGCTCCTCTGGTGATGCGCGCATCGAGGCAAGTCAGGCTCGTGCGGCAGATCCGGTCGCTGGCAGCTCTCAGATCGTGATCACGCTCACCAACGTGGGCGAACGTCCAGACCGTCTCATATCTGCATCGACACCGGCGGCTGTTGACGTCCAAATCCACCTGACTGAGATTGTCGAGCAGCGCGCCTCGATGCGTTCGGTCGACACGGTCGATCTGCCTACCGGAACGCCTGTGCGGTTCCGGCCGGGAGGGCTCCATTTGATGATGGTCGTGCCCGACGAAACGGTGGTCCTTGGGGCACGCTTCCCCCTGACCCTCACGTTTCAGCACGCCGCGCCCATCACGGTCGATGTCGACGTCGTACCCCTCGATGAACTGTTGGAAGGCTCATGACGGCAACGGAGCACGCTGGCGGTGAACGCAGCGACGATCACGGTCGGCCTCCGCGCCTGCGCCGGAGACTGGCGCACCTCACTGCGGCAGTGGTCGTGGCCGCACTGGTCGCCGCTTGCAGTCCGACAACGTCAACGGCGCTGACGGCAACCGGCCTGGCGCCACAGGCCGACGGCTGGCGTGGTGTGCCATTGGCCGAGCAGCGAGATCTACCCGACGTCGTCCTGCTCGACACTGACGACGCGCCGTTTGCGCTCCGTGACGAACTCATAGGTACACCAACCCTGTTGTTCTTCGGCTATACGAATTGCCCGGATGTCTGTCCCATCCACATGGCAGCGATCACTGCGGCCATGCGGCTAACCGATGTGACATTTGACGACCTCGACGTCGTGTTCGTCTCGGTAGATCCTGACCGTGATACCCCCGCGCGCATCGACGAGTGGTTGAGGAACTTCGATACGCGCATCATCGGGCTGCATGAAGACCTCGACGTGATCGCAGTCGCGCTGGATGCGCTACGCATGCCGGGTCCGGTGATCGAGGGACCGGACCCGCGCGGGGAAGGCGACCTCATCGGTCATCCTGCGCAGGTCCTCGGTTTCGATGCACAAGGGCGCGCCTTGAGGGCGTGGCCGTTTGGCACGCGACGGTCCGACTGGGTTCTTGACCTGCCACGCATCGTCGAGGAGTGGAGCACCCAACCGTGACCGTCAACTGGTGGTGCTCAGGAACCGGCCAGGTGTGGACCTGGCGCTATACGCCGTTTTTAGGCGTCTGGATCGTGGGTGCGACCCTGATCGCGACATGGTTTGGCGCTCACCGCCGAGCCGGAGAGCCCGTCGAGGCGACGACCGCGCGACGCTGGATCGCAGGCGTCGTCATCCTCTTCGCCATCTCCGAATGGCCGGTCGGACAGATTGGAGCTGGCTATCTGGCCAGCGTCGGCATCGCACGCTACGTCGTGTTCTCGTTCGTCATTGCGCCCCTGCTCGTCGCTGGGATACCGAGCTGGATGTTGCAGCGATGGCTGCCGGCGGAGACACGGCGCGCAGCCATCGTCGCGTCACTCACGGCTTGGCCGGTGGCATTGCTCGTGTTCAACACGGTGATGCTCGGCACCCACCTTCCGGTGGTCATCGACTCACTGAAGGTGACCCAGATTGGCTCGTTCGCCATCGATTTCGCTCACCTGGCAGCAGCCATGATCTGGTGGTGGCCGGCGATCCGCCGGGAGCCTGAATGGAGCCCCATCGTTGAGCCGTTGCGGGCCTTCTACCTGTTCGCAACGTCGGTCTTGATGTTTGTGCCGGCAGCATTCCTGACGTTTTCACCTCTGCCGCTCTACGCGTTGTACGAGCTCGCGCCTCCGCTGTGGCTGGGGTTCGACCCGGTGCGAGATCAGCAGACTGCCGGGATCATGATGAACGTGATCGGCGGCTTCGTACTGTGGGGCATCATCGCGGTGCTGTTCCTGCGGTGGGCGCGTGATCAGCAACGGGCCGACGAGGTAACCCGCCGGGCGCGCAATCGCGAGCGGCTCGCCAGTGGGCCAAGGCCACCGGCGCCCTAACCGTCCGCGCGTGTCGGCCGCAAGGGCAACCCCGCGGTCCACTACAAGGGCAACCCCTCGCGGCGACGGCAAGCGCAACCCCTCGCGGCCACGGCAAGAGCAAGAGGGGCCTAGGGCAGGGTCACCGCCGGTGGGAGCAGGTCAACAACACACTGCGTGTCGAGCACCACGGTCGGGTCGTTGAGGAAAGCTGCCACCAGCCCATCGATACAGGCATTGTCGAGCACAGAACTGTGCGACAGGCTCGGGGCGATGATCAGCGTCGAAGCCGTCAAGTTGGCTGCTGCGAGCTCCGCCCAACTCCGCGGAGTGATCGGGTCGAAGCGTCCCGCGAGCAGGAGCGACGGCACATCGCTGACGACCGGGGCACGCTCATCGTCATGTGCCTCGCCGGAATCCCAGTACGGGCACACTTCGACCGCTGGCGAGTAGATCGATGAATAGATCGCAGAAAGAATCGCCTCGGGCACTCCTTCGTCAAACAGCGCGTCGTACTGCGCATCGACTCGACCGATATCGGTCCGATGATGTTCTTCGCGGCATTCGACCGAGTAGAACTTGCCGCTGCTGTCAGCTGCCGGGTCGAGCGCGCGGCCAAACCCAGGTGACGTGACCGGGTTGAAGCCATCCACGGGTTCTGCGTCAAGCACCTCTAGTGCCCCATCGATTTCGCCGCTGGCGAAGAGCCACAGGGCATAAGGGACGTCGACCAGCGTCTCCATGCTGTAGAGCGCTTGGAACACCAAGTCGAAGACGTCGACACCTGTCAGGTCGGTCGACGCATCAGCATCGACTGACTCGATGGCAGCAACGAGGAGCTCGTTGACATCACCGTAGGCGTCATCGCACGCAGGTTGCGACGCACACAACGCCACGACTTCGCCGAGGGCGCTCAGTGTGTTGTCAAAGAACATCTCGTAAGCCGGAACGACGTCAAGCGGATAGACGCCGTCGAGCAACATCGACCGCACGCCATCCGGATGATCCCGCACGATCGCCATCGCCAGCCGCGTTCCGTAGGAGGAACCAAACAAGTTCCATGTGTCGTATTCGAGCGCAAGGCGCAGCGATTCGAGGTCAGCTGCGTTTTCCGGTGTCGAGTACGCCGACAATGTCACACCTTCGCCGACGAGCCTGTCATGGCACTCCTCGATAAATTCTTCTTCATCACAGCTGAGTGACGGACGGGAATAGCCCGTTCCACGCTGGTCAACAAGGATCAAGTCACGATCCGAAAGGATCGGGTGATCGCGCCATTCACCCGGTTCGGTTACCCAATACCAGTGTTCGGCCAGAGACACACCCCCGGGTCCGCCATTGAGGTAGACGACGGGATCGGCTGCTGGGTCTGCAGAGGGGGTACGCAGAACGGCAACGGCGATTTCCACCAGCCCGTCGCTGTCGCCCGTTCGTGACTCGGGAACCGTCAATGTGCCGCAATCGACATCAACTGGTGAGTCGACCTCGAACGGGCACTCGTTCACTGCGAACGAAAAGTCCCCGAGTTGCGGTGACGAATACGACCCGCCCGCCAACTCCGCAGGGGCGCGCTCGATCGGCGCCGACTCGCCGGAAGCAGACTCCGCCGCCGCAGATTCGTCGGATTCTTCGAGGAAGTCTTCCTCCCAGAAGTCGCCGCACGCAGCCAAGATCATCGTCACGGCGATCCAGATCGCTGGCACCCCGACCGATCGGCGTCGTCGGTGCGATCGTCGAGTGGGGTGACGAACATGCACCATGACGAATCCTCCTAGGCGTGCCATCGAAGCAGGCGAAACCGGCGCAACAGGGCGGAAAGGGGGAAGAAACGGGACGAAAAGGCGGAAGACCAGAGGACAGAACACGACGACCGGCGTTGACCGAACAAGACCACCGACGCCTCAAGCGGCCCCGGAACGATAGCACCGCGCGCTCATTGCTCTAAGGGATCGCCTGGGATTGGGCCGCCGCGACGAAGGATGTCGGTCGCCTCAACGGGATCCATGCCAGCAGGCAAGCGCGAGCGGATCACTCGACCCGGCACACCGGCAACGATGGAAAACGGCGGCACCCGATCACGCACGACGGCGTGGCTGGCGACCACGCTGCCGTCACCGATATCCGCACCTCGAAGGATGCTGGCTTTCTCGCCTACCCATACATCTGCCCCAATGCGGGTCGGCGTGACCACAATGCCCTGTCGGCGGATCGGCACATCCCATCGGTCGAATCGATGATCGAAGTCGCACACATAGATCCAGTCGGCCAGCAGGGACTCGTCACCGACCTCAATGTCGAGGTATCCATTGGCGACATTGGCCCTGCCGAACACGACTTTCGCCCCGACCGTCACCTGACCTTCGTGGCTCCGCAGCGCACTGCCGTCGCCGATCCATGTCCAGGGCCCCACAACGAGGCGACCGCTTGCTCGGCGTGCCGTGAGCTCGACGCGCCGGCCAATGAAAACCATCCCGTGGATCTCAACCTGCTGCTGGCGTAACCCAGCTCTCAGCCGATGGCTGACCAGTCGCGCACCGTGGACAGCATGGCGCGGGGTGAGCATCCGTCGCGTGACGGCTTCGCGGATCGCACGCCGCCATCCCCAACGCGGGTAGCGCAACCTCGGCGGGATACTGCGCAGTTCTACCGACACACCCTGGTCGGCAAGGGCGTCATCCGCCCAGCGCGCCGCACGGGCGGTTGCTTCTCGGGCAGTCTCGGCCCGAACGGCCCGTTCGGTTGCCGCCACCTGGTCTTCGGCGATGTCGTCGGCTGTCATTCGCTCACGATCCATGTGTGGCACCCCACGCGTCACTCGACGACGATGGGCTTGCGCCCGGTCACGATGAGGTTGTAGCACCAGCCGTCGGGAACAACCCGGCCAAACCAACGTTCATCCCATCGTGATAGCCGCTGGTAGTTCCGTAGGACCTGCCATGGCCAGCCGGGACCCAGCACGTCAGCACCGACCATCGCCTCGATCGTCCGCGCCGACCATCCAAACCAGCTTGCCACGAATTCCTCAGTGATCACGCGCACGTCAGTGAACCCAGCGAGTAACGCCATGTGTTCAACATCGCGGGGACGGAAGGTGTGCAGATCCACCACATGTTCGAGTGCCGCCAGACGCTCATCTTCAGGAACTCGGCGATGGACACCGTCAGGCGTACTTGGGTGGGCATCTTGTGGTGTGCTGTCGTGAACGCCTCCAAGCCCTGTGCGCTGGCGGTGTCCACTGTTGGGCGCCATTGGGGTACCGCCAAGCGCGCCGAGGCGCTGCGCAACCTTCACGCCTGTGACTGCGAAGGACTTGAATCCGCCGGTGATGCGGCTGCCGACCTCGGTTGGCTCGCCAGCGATGACCATCGTCCCAGCCGGGGCGAGCACTCTGTGCATTTCCCGCAGCGCCAGTGCCGGCACGGGCAGATGGTGAAGAAACGCGTGCCCGACGACGAGATCGAACGTGGCGTCCTCAAACGGCAACTGTTCGGCATCGGCGACCGTGGTGACGATCTCAACCCCGTGTGCGGCAGCGTTGGTGCGACAGGTCGCCAGCATCCCTGCCGACAGGTCGCTCGCATGCAGTCCGGCGTCGCCGAGATGCCCGCCGAGTGCGAGGTTGATGAGGAAGAACCCGGTTCCAGATCCGACTTCGAGGACACGGGTGAAAGGTTGCGGACGAGGAACTGCCTTAAGGAAGCGTCCAGACGCATAGTCGATGCAACGCTGGTCGTAGGAGATCGAGAACTTGTCCTCGTAGTTGGACGCTTCCCAGTCGTGGTAGGCGCGCTGATTGGCTTTGATCCCCGCCATACCAGCCGCCGCCTGATCTCCCACAGCGCCCCCTTGTTGACCTTGACACGGCCCCATCGACCACTCACCGAGCGTATCGATG
>JBBDSU010000003.1:0-13226 GCA_040904825.1 Nitriliruptoraceae bacterium
ATCCGACGCTGAGCGCTTGGGGTTGGAAGACCGCCGACAGTCACTTGTCGTGCTCCATCGCGGTGGCGAGAAGATGACTGACAGGCTGATCGCCGTCCTTGCATCGGTCACCGACGTGCCCCCTCACGTCAGTGTCCTGCACCCCGCGGACGATGAGCCACCGATCCGTCTCGTGCTGTCACTGGCTCAGGTCAAGGAGAGGTTCGGAGAGTTTTCCTATCGACCGCGGCCAGGCGTCCGAGAAATCGTTGTGGACGCAGCGTTCGCCGACGAGCACATGGTGACCACCACCGTTCCGATCCTCGGCGAAGTCAGGTGTCACCGACTCATGATCAACGATCTTGTCGCGGCGCTCAATGACGTCATCACAGCCGAACTAGACAGTTGGATCGATCCGCGGACGTACGCAGGCTGCCACTATCCACGCCGGATCAGCACTGAGCGTGCACGACTGTCGCATCATTCTTGGGGCATCGCGATTGACTTCAACGTGGATCTGTCGATGCCCGGTCTTGGCCCGGTCCCGCCCACGGAAATGATCGAGATCTTCGGCCGGCACGGATTCCGCTGGGGCGGAGATTTCAGCCAGCCCGACAACCATCATTGGGAATGGGTCGGCCCGCACGCAATACAGCGGCCCAACCGGTCATGCTGTCCAGTAGCGCGGTCAAACGGCTGATGTCGCCGCGTCACGGCGATCCGCTTGGAGCTTGTGGGGCGACCAGCCAGACCCAGACCCGGCGAGGCCCACGAACCATCAACGCCGATCAATCCTGCTGATCACGCCTCAATGCCACCAGGGGTCCCCGACCTCCCCAATAGCCGATCGCAGCAGCAGCGCCGCAGGCGACAATCCAGACCGTGATAACGCCAGCCTTCCAAGGGTTACGCCATCCTTCGGCCGTCACCAAAGGGTCAACATCGGCGAAGCGCCCATGGCGAGTGATGTCGATCGTCTCGTTGACCTTGAGCCTCGGCGCACGGCCATCGACGGCGGTGGCCCAGTCACGCGCGATCATTGTGCGACGCTTGAGGGCGCCAGGATCGCCCGCATCGGGGTCGATGAGCGCGCCAACGCTGGCCCTGAGACTGCGCCAGATCCACGATCCCACTGCCATCGTCACACTCCCGTTCGTTGCTTCATACATCGTCGCCGCGCAACGCAGCTAAGAGCCGACGGTACGACACCAACCGTTCCGGATACACCGCTGCATCATCGAGGGCGCAGCCTGGTTCTCCGTCATGGACACAATCGTCGAGGCTGCACGGCAGACCGACGAGTTCGGGGAAATGCTGCTGCAGTTCCTCGGGGTGAACCACTCCGAGGCCAAATGACCGCACACCGGGCGTGTCGATCAACCAGGCATTCTCGTCAGCGACGCGCATCGCGCGAGAGGCGACGGTGGTGTGGCGCCCGCCGTAACGGCCGACATCCGCAACGGTGTGGAACGCTTCAGGCACCAGAAGATTGAACAACGACGACTTGCCGACACCTGAATGGCCGGTAAATGCACTCCATTGCGTCGTCAACAGTGCCCGAAGCGCGTCGATTCCTTCGCCGGTCGTCGCGCTGGTCGCCACCCCGGCCACGCCCAACTGTGCGTAGCGGTCAAGGAGTTCGATGACCATCGACCGATCGTCGACAAGGTCGATCTTGTTGACACATACAGCGGATGCCAAGCCTCCGGCCGACGCTGCGACCATCACTCGATCAAGTAACCCGGCGCCTGACTGCAGGTGATCCGCCGCAATCACCACCACGACTTGATCGGCGTTGGCGACCACCACCCGCGCGTCATCCAACCCGTCGTCCGCAGTGCGCACCAACCGGGTTTCCCTGTCGAGCACTTCGACGATCCGTGGCGCATCGCTCGTGTGGCGAGCGGGTCGGACTCTGACCCGATCTCCAACGGCAGCCTTCTCATGGCGCATCGTGCCCGCCAGGGTTGCGTCGATCGGTTGGACATCAGATGTCTCATCGAGGACGATCGATACCCGGCCACGATCGATGGCCACGACCCGAGCGATCGCAAGCTCATCGATCCGCCGGCGCGCGGCGGGGCTGAGGTTGCGACTGCGGGGGACGAACTCTGGCTCGTCGTCCCACTCGTCTTCGATTGCGTCAATGTCGATACGAGGCATACCACCATCCTGCCAGATCCAACAGCGCAGAGCGCGATAGGGCTCACGACGAAGGCTTGAGGGCAGATGACGAGCATTCAGGTCGCTACGGTAATCGACGACCGGCCGAACCCGAGGAGCCACGCCGATGGGTGCCGATGTGTTCCACGGTGTCGATACGACACCGTTCGGATGGGTCGACAAGGCCATCGAGTCGGCCATCGCCGCAGGCGCAACCTACGCTGATGCGAGGGTTTGCTCACGCCGGCACCAGCGACTTATCGCGCAAAACGGCGAGCTCGACAGCGTCGCGAACACAGACGACGTCGGCCTCGGCGTCCGGGCACTGGTCGGGTCATCATGGGGATTCTTCGCCACAAGCGACCTCACCGACACATCGGCACGCCGCGCGGGCCAGACCGCCACTGAAACCGCAAAGGCGTCGGCGATCGTTGCGGGCCCACCCTTGCGCCTCGCGGATGTTCCGGTCGCCGTCGATCACTATGCGACGCCGTGCACCGAGGACCCTTTTGCCGTTGCGCTGTCGGAGAAGGTTGACCTCATCGTGGCCGCGACTTCGACGATGGCTGCCGTCAACGGCGTCACCGTCGCCACGGCGAACCTGATGTTCTGGGATATCGACCAGTGGTTCTCGTCGTCTCAAGGGCATCGCATCCATCAGCATCTCGTTGAATCGGGTTGCGGCATGGATGCCACCGCTGTCAACGGCCACGAAACACAACGACGTAGCTATCCACAGTCGTTCGGTCACGTCGAGAAAGGTGGATTCGAGGTTGTCCGTCGGCACGACCTGCTCGGGCATGCTCACCAGACGGCTCAAGAAGCCGTCCAGCTTCTCGATGCTCCACTATGCCCCGAAGGCGAATTTGACCTCATCCTCGAATCCAGCCAGCTTGCGCTCCAGATCCACGAATCGGTGGGCCACGCCGTAGAGCTGGACCGCATCCTCGGATGGGAAGCCGCGTTCGCGGGAACGTCGTTCCTCGACCTCAGCGAGCTGGGTGCGTTTCGCTACGGCAGCGACCTCATGACGATCACAGCCGATGCCACGATCCCCGGCGCGTTGGCAACATTCGGCTACGACGACGAAGGCACCCCCGGGCAGTGCGTCGACATCGTCAGAGACGGGGTTTGGGTCGGAGTCCTCTCCGGGCGTGATAGTGCCCACCTCGCCGATGTCCAGCCTGGAGGGATGGTTCGCGCCGACGGGTACAACCGCCTGCCGATGGTCAGAATGACCAACGTCGGGCTTGTCCCCGGCAAGGATCAACTCGACGACATCATCGCGGACACACGGCACGGCGTCTTGATGGCTACCAACCGCTCGTGGTCGATCGATGATCGCCGCCTAAATTTCCAATTCGGATGCGAGATCGGCTGGGAGATTGTCGACGGCAAGCGCACACGAATGGTGCGGAATCCGACCTACACGGGCATTACTCCGACGTTCTGGCGCTCGATGGACCGCCTCGCCGGGCCTGAAGAATGGAAGGCATGGGGTGTGCCCAATTGCGGCAAAGGACAACCGATGCAAGTCGGCCACACGTCTCACCCCGCATCACCCGCACGGTTCCGCAACGTCCGCATAGGGGTAAGCGGGTCAGCGGATCGGGCTGGGAGGAGATGATGACCCACGACCGTTCGCAGCACCGACACCGCTCGGCCTCCAACAGCCAGTCACCCGACGATGTCACTGACGTGTGCTCGGCGATGGCCGACGACGTCGCAGAACTCGTTCGCGATGCTGGCGCCGAAGGCAATGTTGTCGTCACACGGACCCACCACGGTCTGACCCGCTTCGCCAACTCCTCTATCCACCAGCACGTCGGCGACGATTCAACGACGATCACGCTTTCCATCGCAGTCGCGGGCCGCAGCGCCACCGCGTCAACCACCACCAGCGACCTCTCATCTGTCGGCGATCTTGTCACTAGGACGATCACTGCCGCCCGCCAGCAGCCAGTCGATAACCGCTGGCCTGGACCCACGCCTCAGACGACGAATCAACTCGCCGTCGATGACGCGTTCGATGCTGGCACAGCAGACGCATCGCCGGCAGCTCGAGCTGACGCCGTCCGCGCCTTCGTCGGTGCCAGTGGCACCAGTACCGAGGGCCAAGCAGGCATCGCCCCTTTTCTTCCTAGCGCTGGCCAGACGGATCGCCTCGGCGCCAGGTATCGCGTGACACAGGCGACATCCACCACAGCTGCCGGCTACCTCGACACCGAAGCGACCTGGACATCGTTTGCGAGCACCACCGGTCACCGGGTGGCGTCGAAGGCCACACGTGCGACGATCGACGGCATACATCGCACCGTTGACACCTCTGGCGCCGCACATCACACATCGTGGCAGTTCGCCGATCTCGATCCGGCGACTGCTGGCATCGCCGCCGCCACGAGCGCCACATGGGGACAACGACCTATCGACATCGAACCCGGTGACTGGCCAGTGGTGCTCGGACCTGAAGCCGTGGCTTCTGTCATCGCCTTTCTCGGCGCCTATGGCTTCAATGCCAAAGCGCACTTGGATGGAGCTTCGTTCGTCAACCTCGGCGAGGCGTGTTTCGACCCGGCCATCAGTCTCTGGGAAGATCCTTTTGATCCTCGCGCGGTGGGGTTGCGATACGACGCCCAAGGAGTAGCCCGACAGCGCTATCCCCTCATCGATCAAGGCGTGACCGTCAATCTCGCACACGACCGTCGGACCGCGCTGCGAGCTGGCGTCGAATGCTCCACGGGCAACGCGCTGCTCGGCGCCGAATCGTGGGGTGCCATTCCGATGAATCCAGTGCTGCGCAACGGGACTTCATCGCTGGCCGACCTCGTCGCCGGCGTGGAAAGAGGCCTCTACATCGCACGGTTTCACTACTGCCGAGTGCTGGATCCAAAGACCCAGGTCGTGACCGGTCTCACGCGCAATGGGACGTTTCTGATCGAGCGAGGGACAATAACCACACCGGTGACTGACCTTCGTTTCACCCAATCCTTCGTCGACGCTCTGGCGCCCGGCCGGGTTATCGGCGTCGCCAATGACAACCGCTACGCCGACAGCGAATTTGGTCCCGGGATGGTCATCGCACCCTCGGTGTCCTTGGCACGATGGTCGTTCACCGGCGGAGCTTCCGGCTGAGATCAGCCAGCCCACGCAAAGCCTGCGTGAAGCCTCTGGACTCGTCATCTCCGACCTTGCGTTGGTCGCAAAATCGACACTTCGCCTCCACGCCCACACGGTTCGACGCCGGGTTACTGCGATGACCGAAAGCGTGTTGCTGGCAGGTCGCAGGTGACCTGGACCACGTGTTCGGGCTACGGTGTCGACCACCGGTCGCCACCGGACTGGCCGAGGGTGAGACGACGACGCTGGCGGAGATGAAGCAGCGCGACACGACACGTTGTTGGCCAGGTCCTGGGCCGCCAGTACTCAACGCACGACAGCGAGGGAGAGATCCAGTGGTTTCCGACGCAATCGAAGGCCTGCTCAGCGAAGTTCGGACGTTTCCTCCCAATGATGAGGTCCGCGCACGAGCGTTACTTGCCGACGACTCGATGCACGAACGTGCCAATGAAGACCACCTTGCATTCTGGGCCGAGCAAGCACAAGCCCTCGACTGGTCGCAACCGTGGGATGAGATTCTCCAGTGGGAGTCCCCCTACGCCAAGTGGTTCGTCGGCGGAAAACTCAATGTCAGCCACAATTGCCTCGACCGCCACGTCGATGCTGGCCACGGAGACCAAGTCGCCTACCACTGGGAGGGTGAACCAGGCGACACGAGGACCATCACCTACCTGCAGTTGCTAGACGACGTCCAGCGTGCCGCAAACGCCCTGAAGGAACTTGGCGTCGGCAAAGGCGATCGGGTCGCCATCTACCTGCCGATGATTCCCGAGCTACCGACCATCATGCTGGCATGCGCACGCATCGGCGCAGTGCACTCGGTGGTCTTCGGAGGCTTCTCAGCCAACGCGTTGCGTGACCGCATCAACGACTCAAGCTGCAAAGTGCTGATCACCGCTGATGGCGGGTGGCGTCGTGGCAGTGTTGCACCGCTCAAGCCGGCGGCCGACGACGCACTGACCGACACCCCGTCGATCGAAAAGGTCCTGGTCGTACGTCGAGGTGACAACGACGTTGAGATGGTCGAGGGCCGCGATGTGTGGTGGCATGACATCGTCGATGCACAACAAGCCGACTGTCCGGCCGAGCCGATGGACGCCGAGGACTTGCTGTATCTGCTGTACACGTCAGGAACCACCGGCAAGCCCAAAGGCATCATGCACACCACAGGCGGCTACCTCACACAGGTCGCCTTCACGCACAAGTACGTGTTCGACATTCAGCCAGATACCGACATCTATTGGTGCGCTGCTGACATCGGATGGGTCACCGGACACAGTTACATCGTCTATGGGCCGTTGGCGAACCGCACGACGTCAGTACTCTACGAAGGCGTGCCCAATTTCCCTGCGGAGGACCGTTTCTGGGACATCATCGAGCGCTATAAGGTCACCCAGCTCTACACCGCGCCCACTGCGATTCGAGCGTTTATGAAGTGGGGTGACGAGCATCCGGCCGGACATGATCTGTCCAGCCTGCGCCTCCTTGGCAGCGTCGGTGAGCCGATCAATCCAGAAGCGTGGATCTGGTACCACACCAACATCGGCGGCGAGCGATGCCCCATCGTCGACACATGGTGGCAAACCGAAACGGGCGGGATCATGATCTCTCCGCTTCCAGGCGTCACGACAACCAAACCCGGATCTGCGACGTTTCCCTTGCCGGGCATTTCTGCAGAGATCGTCGACGACCGCGGCGAACCCGTCGGCATTCCTGGCGGCGGCTACCTTGTCATCGACGGTCCATGGCCGTCGATGCTGCGCGGCATCTGGGGTGATGACGAGCGCTTCCGGGAAACCTATTGGTCGCGATTCCCTGGCCGATATTTCGCCGGAGATGGCGCCAAGCGCGACGAAGACGGCTACTACTGGCTCCTCGGCCGCGTTGACGACGTGATGAATATCTCTGGGCACCGCATCTCAACCACCGAGGTTGAGTCGGCCCTCGTCAGCCATCCTGCGGTGGCCGAGGCGGCGGTCATCGGACGGGCAGATCCCATCACCGGCCAGGCCATCGCAGCGTTCGTCACGCCGCGTGGTTCGATCGAAGGCGACGAGGCGCTGGCGACCGAGTTGCGCAATCACGTGGCGACCATGATCTCGCCGATCGCCAAGCCCGCATCCGTGCTCTTCACCGGCGATCTCCCCAAGACTCGATCGGGCAAGATCATGCGACGTCTTCTCAAGGACATCGCCGAAGACAATCAACTTGGCGACACGACCACTTTGGCCGATGCTTCGGTGGTCGACTCCATCAAGTCGCGATACTTGACCGGAGGTGGCGGTGCCGACGAAGGCTGATCGAACCGCTGGTCCGGACGTGACCAGCCTGTTACCGCCTCAACCATGCTGGCCCCGGCGCAACCATGCTGGTGTCGCCTTGATCTTTCTGAGCTGGCCGACATTTCCGGCAGTGACCTCGCGCGCCACGCACGTGACGTGGCAGGTGCAGGAGTAGCGCGTGCTCGAACTCGCTGATCACCACGTCGCACGTCCACGTTTGCTGCGCGCACACGTCGTTCCACCGGTGCAAGTCATCGTCGGCCCAGCAGGCAGCGGAAAATCGTCGCTGGTGCGTGAACTAGGCCTGCGCGCTGGTACGACCGTCTCGCTTGCGTACATCGACACGACGCACGTCGGACCCGATGCGATGCTCATGAGGCTGCGCGACGGGCTCCGCCGGGTAGGAAACGTTGAGGCCGCAGACGCCCTCACTGCGCCAAGTGCGTCGGCCCACGATTCGGTCGACGCGCTGTTAGCGCACCTGACGACGAGCGACGACCCGGTCATGCTCGCCATCGATGGCGCTCATGACCTCTCCAGCGATGCCACCGAGTTGCTGGCTCACCTGGCGTCGGGCATCCCCGAGCCCCACAGTCTCATCGTGACCGCTCGCCGCCTCGAAGGTGGACTCGGTCGCCTGCGCATGCTGACATCAATGATGGTCGTCGACGACGAGCTTGCCTTCACTCGCAGCGAGGCGATGTCGCTGCTCAACGAGCATCTGCGCTTGAGATTGACCCCCAAGACCATCGCCAAACTGATCGACGCGACCTCAGGATCACCGCTCCGGCTCACCATCGCCGGGCGGTGGTTCGCACGCATCCAAGACCCTTTGGCGCGACAAGACGCCATTGACGCGGCGATCTCCGCCAAGGATGTCGTCGATCTCGTCGTCGACGATCTCCTCGCTTCGACGTCGCGACGCGACCGACGAGCCATCATCAGACTTGCCGGGCTTTCCTGGAGCGATGAACGCATCGCTGCCGCGGCGAGTACCAAGGCTGCGATCCTTGATCTGCTGGTGGATGCTGCGTTGGCCACCCGCGATGGCGCTCAAGTCCGCATGACCAGCGAAGCTGCCTCCGCGCTGCGAAGCCGAGGAGCCCCGACCAGCCGTCGCGTCCTACGACGCATCGCGGCGACATTCGCCAGCCAGGGAGATCTCCGCACTGGTGTCCGCACACTGATCGACGGCGGGATGGAGGACCACGCGGCCGCAACGCTTGTGGCACGAGCACCTGCCGACATCCGATCCCTGTCGGCAGCGGACCTGCAGGATCTCGTCTTCTCGCTCCCTGAAGACGTCGTCTCAAGCCACCCCCGCCTTCTGCTGCAGCTCAGTCGTGCGTGGCACTCCGTCGGCCGGGCTCACGAACGTCATGCGGCCTTGCGACGCGCTTCGGAACTCGGAGAAGCGGTTCCCGAGCGTCTTCGCAAGGCTTTCGAAGTCGAGCGCATGACCGACGAAGCGGGCCACGATCGAGATACCGATGACCGCATCCGAAGCCGGTGCGCTGACCTGCTGGAATCGCTCGATCCGTCAGCCCACGATGTCCGAGCCCGCCTGTTAGAAGTCGTCGCAACGGTCGAAATCGCCAAGCAGGGCACCGAATGGATCGAGCACGCCGCGTGGTGCTTGACAACCGCCGCCAAGGCATTCCTGGCCGATGACGATCCTCACGGCGCAGCGATTGCACGAGCAAGGCTGGCCGCCAGCGTGTTACTCCCTGCGGGACACCACGACGAGGCCATTGATCACCTTGATCATGTCATCGGCGACGAAACCGCCGAGCGATCATTGGTCGCCATGGCGTTGGCGCACCGATCTCGTGCCCACGCCGCCTGTGGTCGCGTCGTGCGCGCCAACGCAGACATCGTCGAAGCCTCACGACTGGCACGATCGCTGGGCAACGCGACCATCGTGAACTTCACCACACGAGTCCGTCGAGAGATCCGGTCGATCGATACATCGACCAACGGGAGTTGGAGTGCTTCTGCACCGTCCTCCGTGGATAACGGCAGCGACGACGCTCCAGCGGCCGACGTCGAGATCCGCGTCCTTGGAGGATTTTCGGTGACCATCGATGACGAACCATCGAAAATCCGAAAGGGTTTATCGACGCAACTCGTCAAGGTCGTGGCTGTACGCGGAGGGCACGTCCATCAGCGTGAAGTCGCTCGAGCGCTGTGGCCTGAGAGCGATCCGTCATCAACCGTTCGCCGCATCGAAGGACTGCGTGTCCAACTTGGATTGCCCCAAGAGATCATTGAGCGAGATGGCGATTTTCTCCGCCTTTCTCAAGGTATACAGGTCGACGCGACCACCTTTGAACACCTGGCTCGTGAAGCACAAAACGGTGGCACCGACATCGAACCGATCGCAGCTCGTGCAGCGCTCGAGCACTACGGCGAGTTGCTCCCCAATGATGATGCTGCATGGGTTCTCGCCGCCCGTGACCGACTGCGCAAGCTGGCGTTGCGGATGCTGGAAGGCCTCACCGATGATGCCCTCCTTCGGGGCGACCACGCCGAGGCACTTCGTTGGGCCAAGCAAGCGCGCGATATTGACCCAGGGAGTGCCGACTGGACTGCCCGTGTCGATGAACTGGCCGCAGGCACGCAGTAGGATCGGCCATCGCCGACTTGGACGTGGAGATCAATGGGCCCTGAGGCATCGTTGCTTCCCCTTTTCGCGGTGTCGACCCCGGTCGTCACCGCGATTGCGGTCGTGCTCTGCCGCAGGCGCCCGAATATTCGCGATCTCGCTCTTGCGCTAGGAGCCATCGCAACCTTTGCCATCATCCTGATGATGTTGCCACGGGTCCTTGCTGGCGCGGTACCCACGACCACACTTGGCGAATTGGTGCCCGGCCTCACCTTGCAGTTGCGCGCCGACGGCATGGGCATGGTGTTCGCCGTCCTAGCTGGCGCACTGTGGACGCTGGCTTCCCCGTATGCCATCGGCTACATGCGAGGAGCGGGCGAAACCCGCCAAACACGCTTCTACGCGTTCTATGCCTTGTGTCTGGCCACCGCGTTCGGTGTCGCATTCTCGGGCGACCTCTTCACCTTCTTCATCTTCTATGAGCTGCTGACTGCGTCGACCTATCCCCTGGTTACCCACAAGGGCAACGCCGAGGCCATCCAGTCGGGACGCAAGTACCTCGGGTTTCTTCTCAGTGGTGGAGTCCTCGTCCTTCTTGGGCTCGTGATCCTCATCGCGCAAACCGGTGACGTCACGTTCGTAGCCGGCGGTTTCGTTGGTTCGACGATGTCACCAACACTGACAGCGATGACGTTTACATTGTTCGCCGTGGGTTTTGCCACGAAAGCTGGCGTGATGCCGCTCCACGCATGGCTGCCAGCAGCCATGGTTGCCCCCACTCCGGTGAGCGCTCTGCTCCACGCCGTCGCTGTCGTCAAGGCCGGGGTGTTTGCGTTCGGACGCCTCATCGGCTTCGTCTTCGGCCCCGAGGTGTTATCCGGCCCACTGGTCACGACCCTGCTCACAGTCCTGGCAGCAACGACGATCCTGGTCGCCTCAGTGATCGCCTTGCGGCAGGACGCCCTCAAACGACGTCTCGCCTATTCCACCATTGCCCATCTGGCCTACATGGTCCTCGGGTTTGCGCTGTTGTCACGGCGGGCAATCGATGGCGCCTTGCTGCACATGGTCAACCATGGCGTTTTGAAGATCACGCTGTTCTTTGCTGCCGGCGCGATCTACGTGCACACCAAGTTCGACCGGGTGAGCCAACTTGACGGCATTGGCCGACGTATGCCATGGACCATGGGTGCCTTTGCCGTCGCATCCCTCGGACTCGCCGGTTTGCCACCGATGGGCGGCTTCCTGAGCAAGTGGGCGTTGGTGGAAGGTGCGATCGCTTCAGGTGACCTCGTGCTTGCAGCCGTCATGGTTGGCGCTGGCTTGCTGACCGCCGCCTACTTGTTCCCGATCGTGCATCGCGCCTATTTCCGGCCGCCGCCGTCTGACTCACCTGAACTCATTCGAGGACGACGAGACGCATCCCCCCTGATGGTCGCGCCACTGTGCATCACAGCGGGGCTGGGCCTGCTGCTTGGCCTTGGCGACCTGGCCGGGATCCACTCGCTGGCCGACAGCGTGGCCACCGCGGTGACTGGAGGCGCACGATGAAGAGCCGCCTCGCCATTGCCGTGACGATCATTGCGTTTGCCGTCGCGATCTATGTCGACATCGTCATCGCAACAAGCCACATTCCTGGCTACTCCGCAGCCATCGGCTTTGTCGGCTGTGTCGTCATCGTGATGGTGTCAAAGTGGCTCGGCACCGCTTTCATCCAACGCCCAGAGCACCACTGGCCGCGCGACATTCCTGCCGACGAGCAGGAGGACCTGCGTGGGTGAGTTGCTGTTCCACCCTGTCTGGCCGTTCCTTCTCGGAGCGTTGATCGCCTGGGCGGCGCCACGGCGCGTCACCCGAATCGTGGTCATCGTTGTCCCGCTGGTGGCGCTGGCTCAATTGAGTCAGCTTGACGCGACCACGACAGTGAACGTGACCTGGCTTGGCTTCGAGCTCGAACCGCTGCGCGCAGACCGACTGGCGCTGGCTTTTGGCTGGGTGTTCGCGATAGCCGCCCTGATCGCCGGAATCTACGGTGCGGCGACCTGGCGCGATCGCGAAGCCACCGCCGCTCTGGCATACGCCGGCGCTGCGGCCGGTGTCGTCTTCGGCGGTGACCTGCTGACGTTGTTCGTCGCCTGGGAGATCAAGGCGATCGCATCGACACTGCTGATCATGGCTCGCCGAGGAGGCAACAGCAACCGCGCCGGGATGCGCTACCTCTTCGTTCACCTGTTCGGCGGCAAGTTGCTGCTCGCTGGCATCGTGTGGCACCACTCGCAGACCGGCTCATTGGCTTTCAACGCCTTCGATGCCTCGGTGGCCAGCTCGCTGATCTTGATCGCGTTCCTGCTGTCGGCCGCTGTACCGCCCCTGCACGCATGGCTGCCCGACGCCTACCCCGAAGCGTCGGTTGTCGGCACCGTGTTTCTTTCTGCATACACGACAAAATCCGCCGTCTACGCGCTGGCACGTGGATTCCCTGGTACCGAATTATTGGTGTGGCTCGGTGTGGCAATGGCGCTCTACGGAGTGGTATATGCCGTGCTGGAAAACGACATTCGCCGGCTTCTCGGCTACAGCATCATCAGCCAGGTCGGCTATATGGTTGCCGCCGTCGGCATTGGGACACAGATGGCGATCAATGGTGCCACCGCCCACGCCTTCGCTCACATTCTGTACAAGGGCCTGCTGTTGATGGGTGCGGGCGCAGTCATCCATGCGACCGGTCGCACCAAGATGAGCGAACTCGGTGGCATCGCCAACCGGATGCGCGGCGTGCTCACGTTGTACATGATCGGTGCGGTATCGATCTCGAGCGTGCCGCTGTTCAGCGGATTCGTCTCCAAGGAACTCGCTGTCTACGCCGCCGGCATCGACGGACGTGCCGCAGTCGTGATCCTGCTCAAGATCGCATCGGTCGGCACATTCCTGCACACCGGGTTGAAGCTTCCCTTCGGCACATGGTTTGGGCGAGAGGGCGCCGGTCCACGCACGAATGGTCGCCACCGCATCACCGTAGGCCCTGTGCCACGCTCCATGTATGTCGCGATGGGTCTGAGTGCAGTGCTCAACCTCGCCAT
>JBBDSU010000004.1:0-13139 GCA_040904825.1 Nitriliruptoraceae bacterium
GGGCTGCTGCCTCTCGGCCCTGACCCGGTTCACCGGGGGACGTCACCGGCGGACGTCCGTCACCTCACCCCGCCCCCGCGAACCACGACGGTAGCGCAACACGCAGCCATCGCGACGAGGCGCCAGGCGAAGTATTACGCTACGCCCCGGGAGACATTCGCCGGGTTGCGGCGAATCAACGTGGGAGACCGATGTGATCAAGCTGATCAGAGTCCCAGTTCTGCTCGTGCTGCTGCTGGCTGGAGGGCTGCTCCTGCCCCGCTACACCCGAGAAGTGATGCTGTTCGATGTGGTCGCAGCCATCGGCCCATGGCTGCTGCTGGTCGCCATCGCCGTCGTCTTTGTCGTGATGGCAACGACAGGCCGGGATCACCACCACCCGGTACCGCTTCTGACGGTCGAGATCCTCATCTCCGGAGTGCTCGTGCTCGCGCCCCAGATCGTGTGGGCGCAGCTGCTCGGCGCGAATCTGGTGACTGATGCGCTCGGCGGGCGCAGCGGCAACGTCTTCGCCCAGATCCTGGCAGTCGTCTGGCTCGTCGCAGCGGTGCGCACACTGACCGGCCAGCGCCGCTCTGCGCGACGTGCGGTCAAGCAGGCAGCCCGAGACTGACCGCACGAAGCCTCATTCGTCCGTCCTGCCCCTGCGCAACGGATCGACGACGGTTTCAGGCCGACCAGGTTGCGCAGGCTCGTCGGTCAGCTGCGACGGCGCGAGCTTGTCATCGAACGAGACAATGTCCCGAGGACGGCGGCTCATCACACGTCGTGGCCGATTGACGTCGCTTTCCGCACGCCGCTTCAAGGCCTTAGGGAACTCGAACTGCTCCACGATGGTGCGCATGCCCGGTCGGCCCAGCAGATAGCCCTGGGCAGCGTGTACTCCGACGGATCGCCAATGATCGAGATCCTCGGGATCCTCAATGCCCTCAACGACGAGCAGTGCCCCGCTAGTGCGGGCGAAGTGCAGCAGTCGCTTCGTCAGTGCCCATCGCACCGGATCTCCGCGCGCATCGTTGGTCAGCGACCGGTCCAGCTTGATCACTTCAGGATCCAGCCGGGCGATGTGCCGAAGGCTTGTCATGCTCGCACCGACATTGTCGACAGCGATCCGCGCGCCCGCCTGCCGATAACGCTGCAGCATCTCGGCCAGCCGCGCGTAGTCAGTCACCGGCTCGAGCTCGGTCAGTTCGAGCATGACCGGACGAACCGCCTTGTCGACAACAGCCAGCAGGCTCTCGTCCATAATCGCCGCCGCCGACGTGTTGACACTGAGTGTCACCCGATCTGGGAACTTGTGAGCCGACGTGATCGACTTTTCCACCGCAGCGATCTCAAGCTCAACGCCAAGTCCCAAGTCCGCAGCACGGGCGAACCATCTGCTCGGTGAAATTGGCGGATCTGAATCGAATCGGGTCAGCGCCTCAACGGCGAAGAGCCAGCCATCCTCCAGGCGATAGATCGGCTGGAAGATGGGATAGAAGTCTCGGGTCGTCACCGCATGGCGGACTGCCTCATCGGTGAGGGAGTCGGGCTCATCGCCTGCACGAGGTCGCTGCGCAAGTTCGCTGTCCCACCAGTTGGTCAGATCACGTTGATGCAGCGTTCTCATCGCACGAACGCCCGCGCCGACGATGAGTCCGACCAGGACAAACCCCAGGCCGTGCAGCGCGGGGACGACAAACGTCACAACCTCCGGAGCCGGGTTGTCCCACCACAACCCATCGATGCCAGATGCTGTCGCCGCGGCCATGAGTCCCACCACAACGCCGCCAGCAATCCCAAAACGAAGCGCGGCCAGCACGACCGGCACATACAGCAGGTGAACTTCGAGCATCTCGCCGACGCCGACCAGCCGGGCAATAAGCCCGCCGGCCAGCCACAGCCCAGCCAATCCGAAGATCGCCCCCCAGCGGGATCGCTGCCACCAAGGAAGCGGACCCGACGACGATGACCCGAGCGCAGACATTCAACTCCTTTCAAGCCCGTCTCGACGACGGCGCTTCACCCGCACGGCGGTGTGCGCACACCGGACGACGCTAGTGCATCCAGTGCCGGCCAGGACCTGTCAAGACGTATTCGTACCAGCCGACGACTGCCTTGGTGCAGCGCCGTCAGTGCCGAGGCGACGGCATCGGCGCTTTCGGCGGAACCAACGCTCCCCAGCACCACCCGGATATCTTTCGTCGACACGTCATCGCAACCTGGGTTGGGGATAACCCGCGTTCGATAGTTGCTTTGCGCTGCCCGGAGCCACAGCACCTAGAGGCAAGGACGACACGATGCACCCAAGCCCACCCGACACTCGGGAGGAAGGCAGCTTCGACCGCGGCAACGTCGTCTACTTGAGCGGCGCACACTTCATCCACGACTGTTACCCCGCCTTCATCGGCGTGCTGCTCCCCATCTTGATTCCTCGGCTTGGCCTGTCACTCACCGCCGCAGGCATCCTCGCATCAAGCATGCGATGGACCACCAGCTTGCAACCCTTCCTGGGCTACTGGGCCGACCGACGCGACACCCGGTATTGGGTCATCCTTGCGCCCACGACCACAGCGGTCTGCATGAGCGTCGCGGGACTCTCGCCCAACGTCGGCGTATTGTTGGTCTTGCTGCTCTCCACCGGTGTGAGCCACGCCGCCTTCCATCCTGCTGCCGGCGCACTCGTCACCCGGATTTCCGGACCCTCGTGGGGCAAAGGCATGTCCTACTTCATGACCGGAGGCGAACTCGGACGTGTGATCGGCCCCTTGGCAATCGCAGCGATGATCGGCTTCGTGGGCATTGAGCAGAGCTGGATCATCGTCATCCCCGGAATCCTTGCGTCATTCATCCTGTACCGCAGGTTCCGTCACGCAGATTTCGCAACCGCCGGAAGCCGTCCACCAAGAATGAGGGGAGTGCTGAACGAAGGGCGAACGCCGCTGTTGCTGATGGCCATCATCATCATTCTTCGTTCGTTCATGATTGTCGGATTCCTGGTGTTCTATCCCACATTCGCGACCGGACTCGGATCAACCCTGTTGATCGCTGGACTCGGACTGACCATCTACGAGCTCGGCGGCACAATCGGAGCGTTTGTTGGAGGGTTGCTTTCTGATCGCATCGGCCGTGTTCGCACGATGGTCATCGGACTGCTCTTTGCCGTCCCCATGCTCCTAGCCGCCGTCGCGATGGGCCCCACCCTTGCTGGCATCGCATTCATTGGACTGGGCGGACTGGGATTGCTCAGCTCCCAAGCCGTCGAGCTGGTTGTCATGCAGCAACTGCTGCCCGAACACCGCAGCTCCGCCGTTGGCATCACCTACCTGCTCAAGGCGATCGGTGGGACCGCTGCGACGATCCTGATCGGTGCCGCCGGCGATGTCATGGGGATCCAGAATGCCTTGTTCATCAGCGTCACAGTCGGCCTCGTGGCACTACCCGTCTTGTACATGATGCGACCTCATGACGACATTCGCGCAGCCACATCACCATCCACGGGTTGAAGATCTTGAGCGGAGGGTGGGGGATTCGAACCCCCGAGAGTGTTGCCACTCAACACGGATTCCAGCCGTGCGCCATAGGCCAAACTAGGCGAACCCTCCTCGAACGCCCGAAGGGTACGCGCCTGCGACGAGTGCCGGCAACGCGAAGCCGGCGATACGACGCCTCACTCGTCACCGTTGCCGTCAGCGTCATCTGATGCGTCACCTGATGGGGTGATCTCAATCATGAGGTCGCCGGGTTCGATGCTCGACCCGCTCGGGGTGACGACCCGTGCGACCTCGCCTGCGATCGGCGCACGTACCGGCGACTCCATCTTCATCGCCTCAATCGTGGCGATGCGCTGGCCTTGGGTGACCTCGTCGCCGGCAGACACCGCCACGGTGACCACACCCGTGACCGTCGCAGCGACGTGGCCCGGGTTGGACGCATCAGCCGACTCGGCCTCAGGGGTGGGATCCCCAACTTCACGGTCGAGCGCTTCGATGAATCGAGTCTGGCCATTCACTCGCATGTAGACAGTCCGCCGGCCACGCTGATCGGGCTCGGTGATCGCCTCCAGCTCGATGTACAGCCGCACACCGGGCTCAAGGTCGGCGACGATCTCCTCGTCCGGCTCGAGTCCGTAGAAGAACGTCCGGGTCGGAAGTACCGACACGTCGCCGTACGCGAGCTCAGATGCTTCCAGCTCGCTCGTCGGCTTGGGGAACAACACCCGGTCAAGCGCCCGGCGGCGTTGAGCCCCCGGCTCCGCTTGCCCGACAGCGTCCACCGCCTCAGGATCGGCCGTGTTGTCGATATCGACCGGCCCATGCGCCTCCAAGACCTTCGTACGGAACGGCTCAGGCCAGCCACCTGGCGGATTGCCCAGGCCACCCGCCAGATACTCGACCACCGACTGAGGCAGGTCATGGGCCCCAGGGTCTTCGGCAAGTTCGTCAGGATCCAGGCCAGACGACGCGAGATACAGCGCCAGGTCACCGACCACCTTGCTGGTGGGGGTGACCTTGATAGGACGACCCAGCAGGGCGTTGCATCGGGTGTAGAGCGCTTCGACCTCTTCGAAGCGGTCACCGAGGTTCAACGCAATCGCCTGCTGTCGCAGGTTCGACAACTGCCCGCCAGGAATCTCGTGGCGATAGACGCTGCCGGTGGGCGCGGCCAATCCGGCTTCGAATGGCGCATACAGCCGCCGCACCGCTTCCCAGTAAGGCTCGAAATCGATGATCCGGTCCAGGTCGAGTCCGGTTGCTCGTTCCGAATGATCGGTTGCCGCTACCAGCGCCGCCATCGACGGCTGACTGGTCCCGCCTGACATGGGCGCCGCTGCGGTATCGACCGCGTCGACCCCCGCCTCGGACGCCGCCAGGTAGGTCGCCAACTGCCCGCCGGCGGTGTCGTGGGTGTGCAGGTGCACCGGCGCGTCAAACCGTTCGCGCAGCGCTGCGATCAGCAGATGGGCCGCGGGCGGCCGGAGCAAGCCGGCCATGTCCTTGATGCACAGGATCTGTGCCCCCGCGTTGATCACCCCTTCAGCGACCGCGAGGTAGTGATCCAGGGTGTAGGTCTTCTCGTTGGGATCGAGCAGGTCGCTCGTGTAGCACAGCGTGCCTTCGGCGATCTTGCCAACGTCGACGACGGCGCGAATCGCCGGCTCCATCCGGGAGACTTCATTGAGCGCATCGAACACCCGGAAGATGTCGATGCCGGCGTCCGCAGCCTCGGCGACATAAGCCTCAACGACGCTCGTGGGATACGTCCCGTAGCCGACCGTGTTCTGCCCGCGCAACAGCATCTGGAGGCAGACATTCGGCATCGCTTCGCGCAATTGTTCCAGACGTACCCACGGGTCCTCTCGCAGGAACCGGATGGCGGTGTCGTGGGTTGCGCCACCCCACGCTTCCACGCTGAACAGGCCGCCCAGATGGTGGGCGATGACTGGCGCAGCGGCCACGAGGTCGCCTGTACGCACCCGGGTCGCCAGCAGCGACTGGTGCGCATCTCGGAAAGTCGTGTCGGTCACAGCCAGCGCGGTCTGCTCCCTCAATTGACGCGCGAACGCATCAGGCCCGATGTCGTCGAGCAGCTGCCGTGACCCTGGCACAGGCTCATCCGCCGAGTCCAGCTCCGGCAGCTTCACTCGAGGATCGAGGCTGCTGGGGGTGTGACCGTGAGGCCGGTTGACGGTGACATCGCCGACGAAGTCGAGCAGGCGGCTGGTGCGGTCCCCGCCGGGTGCTGTGATCAGCAGGTCAGGGTGTTCGTCGATGAACGCGGTCGTGGCCCGGCCAGCCAGAAAGTCGTCATCGGCGAGCACCGCCGACAGGAAGTTCGCGTTGGTGCGCACACCGCGAACCCGGAACTCAGTGACCGCCCGTCGTGCCCGTCGCGCTGCAGCAACAAGGTCCGGGCCCCGTGCGGTCAACTTGATCAGCAAGGGGTCGAAGAACGGCTGGATCTCCATCCCGACTTCGATTGATGCCGAGTCGATTCGAATGCCCGCGCCGCCGACATCTCGGAACGCCGAGATGCGGCCGAGGTCAGGGCGGAACCCGTTGGATGGATCTTCGGTGGTGATGCGGCACTGGATGGCAGTACCCCGGGGAACGACATCTTCCTGCCGCAACCCGAGCTCTTCGAAGCTGGCACCGCCTGCAACCATCAATTGGGTCTGCACAATGTCGATGCCGGTGATCTCTTCAGTCACCGTGTGCTCGACCTGCACCCGCGGGTTGACCTCGATGAAGACGTGCTCACCGTTTTCGCCCACGAGAAACTCGACGGTGCCGGCGTTCACGTACCCGACCGCACGCCCAAGAGCGACCGCGTCAGCCAGCAGGCGTTGTCGCAGGTCGTCATCCAGGTTCGGTGCCGGTGCGATCTCGACAACCTTCTGATGGCGCCGCTGCACCGAACAGTCCCGTTCGAACAGATGCAGGACTTCGCCGGTCGCGTCGCCAAGGATCTGCACTTCGATGTGCCGCGGCCTGGTGACCGCCTTCTCGAGGAAGACCGTGCCGTCCCCGAACGCTGCTTCGGCTTCGCGAATGGCTGACTCAACCGCCCCTTCCAGCTCATCAGGGTCATCAATCCGACGTAGGCCCCGGCCACCACCCCCAGCGGCAGCCTTGATGAAGATGGGGTAGCCGATGCGTTCAGCCTCGGCGACCGCGTCAGCGGCGTCGACGATCGCCTCTGATGCTTCGAGCACCGGCAGGCCAGCGGCAACGGCGGCATCGCGCGCACGGGTCTTGTCACCGGTAGCGCGCAACACTTCCACCGACGGGCCGACGAAGGTGATGCCGGCCTGTTCGCACGCCTCAGCCAGCGCAGGGCTTTCCGACATGAATCCGTAGCCGGGGTGAATGGCATCGACCTTGGCGCGCTTGGCCAGCGCGATCGTCGCCTCGATGTCGAGGTAGGCGCGCACAGGCCGCCCGGGTTCACCGATCGGGTACGACTCGTCCGCCTTGACCCTATGGAACGACGCACGATCCTCGTGCGAATACATCGCGACCGTGCGGATACCCAGCTCCGTGGCCGCACGGAGCACCCTGACGGCGATCTCGCCGCGGTTGGCAACGAGGACCTTGCGAATCATCGACAGCTCCCTGCAGCGGACGGCCTTCCTGACATCCAATCCTACGGGAGACCATCCGATTCAGGCATCTTCCCCGAAATAGTTCCGGCGATAGGACGGTGCGACGACCGTCGGCGAGACCTTCACATCGATCAGCGTCGGCCCACCTTCATCAACCCACTGCTGGATCGCCTCGCGGGTGCCCCCATCGCTGTCAACCGTCACGGCATCCAGGCCGAACCCACGCGCGATCGACGCCAGGTCAGTCGGACCGAAAATGCCCTCGTCAGTCCGCAACCCCATCGCGTTGAGCTTGTGGACCTCGGCGCCATACGCGCCGTCGTTCATGACAACGATGCACACGTCGAGGCCGTGGCGCACGATGGTCTCGAGTTCCTGGATGTTCATCAGCACACTGCCGTCGCCCTCGACGACGACCACCCGTTGATCGGGGCGGGCAACCACGGCACCGATCCCGGCAGGCAGCGCCAGCCCGATTGCCGCCAAATCAGCGATGGTGAACATCAGGTCGCGTGGATCACGGTCACGCAACGCTGGCACCACGAAGTTCCAGAAATGCCCGCCGCCGACGATGATGACGGCGTCACCGGGTGTCGCCTCGTTGAGTTCGAACACCATCTGCCGCGGATCAACCGTCCCTGGATCGAGACTCTCGCCCTGCCCGTCGGCTGGCACGCTGCCTGACACAGTCTCCTCGATCGAGTCCAGCACCTCGGCGGTCCGGAACCCGATCATCCGCGGCTCCGGGCTGTCGTCAACCTCAGTTCGTAACTCAGCGATGCGCTTTCTCAGTCCGGGAACGGCTGCGCGCACGTCGGCAACGACGGTGACGTCTGCGGTAGCCCGCCCATCGCGCCACCGGGCCGGATCGAGATCCACGTGGAGAACCGTCGCCTTGCCGAAGGCTGTTCCCGACTGGGTGGTCAGTCCGTTGAGTCCCGCACCGAGCGCCAGCACAACATCAGCTTGTTCCGCCAGCTTCCGGGCAGTCCTGTTTGCCAGCCCGCCTATGACCCCGAGATCAGCCGAGTGGCCGTCAAACAACCCCTTGGCGAAAAGCGTGGTGGCAAGCAGCGCGCCGAGGTCATCAGCCAGCGCAGCCACTTCAGCACCCGCCTCGGCATCGACGACACCGCGGCCAGCCAGCACCAACGGCCGCGACGCCGCAACCAAAGTTGCCGCAACACGATCGATGAGTCCGGCATCCGGCTGCGGTCCAATGGATCCATCGGTCGAACGCGGTGCGACAACCGGACGCCAATCGTCAGCAATCGGGTCGTCTTGCCAGTCGAACGGGACGGTAATCACCACCGGGACGCGATCAGAGGCTGCGACCACGAACGCCTCGGCAACCAGCGACGGTGCGAGTCGCGGATCGCTCAGACCGATATGGACCGCCCCAGTGGAACGCACCAAAGGTCCCGGCTCGACCGCCTGGACATGAAAAGGGGCGCGCCGTGGCGTGTCACCAGCGAACACCACCATGGGGGTGCGATGGCGGACAGCTGACGTCAGCGGCGTGGGTATCTGGGTCAGGCCTGGCCCGCAGGTGACCGAGGCAACACCCACCTCACCAGTCAACTGCGCGTAGGCATCAGCCATCGAGATCGCCGCAGCTTCATGACGTGCGTGGATGACACGCACGCGATCGGCCATGGCGGTCATCCACCGCATATTGGCGTCGCCCATCAGGCCAAACACAGCCTCGACGCCTTCGGCAATGAAAGCCTCTGCCAGCCCCTCACCAAGCCGCCTCGACGCCATTGGGGTTCGCCTCAGTCGTCGATCTCAACCTGCACGGCCGCCCGCGACAGCAGCACGGGCGCAACGATGTCGCTGACAAACGCGACATGGTCGGGATGATCCTGATAGGTCTGCCAGGCAGCTGCGTCATCGAAGTCGACCGTTAGGATCAGATCGGCACTCCGATCGGAGATGCCCGCGTCCAGGCCAACATGCAACGAACGCACCTCGGGTATCCCACTGAGCGACTTCATCCCGGCAACGACACGGTCCAGCCCTGCCGAATCGAGATCATCGGCAAAGGTCATGATGACGGTATGACGCAGCATGCAAGTTCCTATCTGTGGGTTCAGGCGCAAGCTGGAGCGTCTGCGCTCCAGCGGTTGTAGACGACATCGGCGTCTTCGGCCAAACGCGCTCGCGCGTCGGCCCAGCTCTGGCTCCAGGCGACCGGGTCACGCAATTCGGTCGACGGATCTCGACGACTGCGGGCAACGAACTCCGGATGCACGCTGCGTCCTGTCGCCTGATCCGTCGGGTTGTAGCGCAAGTCAAGGCTCCAACGGATCTCATCACTGACGTTCGACAAGGACGCGTGCGCGGTCCGGCGGTGGAACAGCAGCACATCTCCCCGCTGCATCGGCAGGGCCAGGGCACCGTCGCGCGACAGGATGGCCTCGGGGATTTCGAGTCCGCTTGTCCCACCGGGGCAATGCGTCAAGATCTCACCTCGATGACTGCGCGGCATGACGGTCAGGCACCCGTGGCGCTCGGTCGCCGTGGTCAGCGGAATCCAGACGGTCAGAATCTCAGAGTCGTCAGCGTCGTCGGTCACCACGCCGTTGTCCTGATGCCAGCTCGTCGCCCGGACACGCGCCTGCGTCTCACCCTCACCCGCCGGCACGATCGATTCCGGTGGCTTGATCCTCACGTGCTGGACTGGATTCGAGGTGATCTCGGGTCCGATGATCGATTCGACGACATCGAGCAGTCGATGATTGGTCAACAGATCGAAGACCGCCGGACCCGTCCACATCGGCGTCTCGGTCGTCACACCCGACCGTGGCAGCGCCGGGTCGAAATGCTGCGCGAACGTCTGCCCGGTCTCGGCAACCACCCGCATGAAACGATCCGCGAAAGCAAGGTCGCTGTAATCGTCAGCCAGTTCTTCCGCGGCGACGAGTGTGGCGATCAGATCGTCGAGCACCCGCTCGTACTCGTCGACAATCGGCTGGAGATCCTGCTCCGGGTCGAGCAGGCCCTTGATGACGAGGTAGCCCTCCCGGTGGAATTGATCGATCTGGTCCGTGTCGAGTCCGGCGGTCTTCGTACCGACAGTCATTGCTCACACCCTCCCCACGCGCACACCATGACCGTACTGTCCGCGACGGCTGGTCAGGGACATGCCCAAGTGGCGCTGGCATCGCTGACAGTGTCTGGCCTAGCAAAGTCCCTACGGTTCGGGCACTGAACGATCTGTTCACAACCTGACCGTCCTCAATGGCTGCCCGGCCGAGACCTACGTAGCTTCCCGAAACTGTTGCCACCGGTCTTCGAGCAGAGCAGCGTCCGGCCTTTGCTCGGAACGGGCAGGGAGCACGCGCAGACTCGCCCCGTGGAAATCTTGAAGCCCGTGCAACAGCATGGGACCATCAACCTCTGCAAGCACTCGAGCATTGATTTCGACAACGAGATCCGGCCGGATGCCGAGCACATGCCGGTCGAACGCAGCATGATGCAACTTGCAAAGCGCCAGGCCATTGGTAACCGCGGGCTGGCCACCTTCCGAGTCGCCGACAATGTGAGCAGCGTCGAGTAGCTCAGCATGTCGGAGGGAGCAGATCGCACACGCACGGCGATACGCCCGAAGCACCATCTGACGAAATCTCGCTTGGTGAACTCGAACACGCACTTGGCGGGCCTGGTAACGCCGAACAACAACATCGCTCGATGTTTCTGCCCGTGCTTCGGCGGCCATATCTACCGCTGTACCTGCCGGTTCGTGCACGTCGATGCCCGCAAGTTCCGTCACGTCCAAGTGAAATTCTCTGCCAGCCGGATCGTCGCCCACGACCTCAGCGGGCGCGAGTGGCAGGTACCACCCACGGTCGACGCCCCACAGATACGCAACGGGCAGACGGCTCTGGAACGCCCGACGGACCGCAGCGTTGTCGGCTTCGGCCTGTTGGATTGCCAGCCGCGAAGTCCGCGAAGGATCGCGGTAGTGGTAGCGAATCAAGCCGTCGTAGCCCGGATCGACACGATCGTCATAAGGGTTGGCGGACGACGTCTTCAAGGTCATCGCCGCCTCAAGTTGTGCCGGGGTGTGGATCCCGCGCTGCCTGCTCATGAGCGCTACCGCCACGCCATCCACGTCTACTCGCTGTTCAAGATCATTCGAGGGCACGGCACCGCCATGGCGTTCACGAAGGTCACGCAGGTGATCGAACACCCGCGTACGCACGCGCATCTCCCAATCGCGATCCATGACGCCCCCTTACCGGTGTGATCATGCCACAACGGGCATCTCGGCACGTCGCTCATCCCAGATTCGGTATGCGTGTCACACCCCCGTGCGAACATATGTTCGACACCGCAAAGCGCGGTGGCAAAGCAGCCGGCCATGCAACAGTGACACCGAGTGCCGGAAGGGTCGTACCGAAGCGAGCCAGGGAGGGAGTGAACCGCGATGAGCAACCACGCTGCCCCGTGGGATAACGGTCAGCCGCTCACCGATGCGGATGAAGTGGGCGCGGATGACGTCGGTCTGGATCGCCCCGCCCTCGACGAGATTCCTCACGTGGCCTCGGCGCTGCGATGCCTGGTCGAAGCCGATCAACTGCTTGCCCGCGCGCTTGACATCCTCGTTGACCTGGAACTAGCCGGCGACGATCATGTCCGCGACGTGACTGGCGTTGCGCTCTCCCAGTGGCTGGCGATCGTGGCCCGACGAACCTCTGCCGATGTCCGGATGCTGCGGACCGCTGCCAAGGTGTGCGGACGACTCCCCTCCCTTCGCGCCGGTTTCGTTGAAGGACGCTTGTCATGGGCGCAGGTCCGGTCCGTCGCCTTGATCTGCCATCGCCTACCTACGCACGTCGATGACACCGTTGATGCAGCGATCGCGGCGATCATCGAGGAGGTCTCGGCCTACGAACCCAACGCGGTGGTGTCGGCAGTCCGACAAGCCATGGCCAGCATCGAGCCTGCGGCCGTGACAAAGCCGCAGCCGGAACCTCGCGAGTTCCTGGCAATGCAGCCGCGCGCAGACGGCCACGGAGGACAGGTCTTCGGGGAGATGGGCGCAGAAAGCTGGGCGATCATCGACGCGGCCCTCAACGCCCCAAGCACTCAGAACGACGCCTCAAAGACCCAGAACGGAAGTTCAGTTCGCGACAGTTTGCTTCGCGAGCCTGCGACCGATTCTGGCGACCATTCGGCCAGCATCGACAACCGACCGGATGCAGGCCGCCGCCGGCTGTCTCGGCTCATCGACCTCCTCGACAACGCATCGTCAGTGGATGACGCCGCGCGCTCGGGCATGCGTTCCCGGCCGCAGTTGCTGGTGCGCGCCGAGCTCGATTCGCTGCTGGATCGCGCACACGTGCCCGCAGCCTTGCTCACCCGACTTCTCGGCGGCAAGGTCTGGATGGATGCGGCGTCGACTCGACGGCTGATTGACCAGCGCGGCGCGGACCTGCGGACCGTCATCATGGACAGCGGTCGAGTCGTCGGTGTTGGACGGCGGACGCGCGTGCCACCAGCCTGGCTCGAAGACGCAATGTTGGCGGTGCATGACACATGCTCGGCCCCAGGATGCGATCAACCCGCACGCGCAGCTGACATCGACCACGCGACGCCGTGGCACCCCCAGCGACCGACGGACACCTCCCCTGGAGGGGAATCGTGGGCTGATCGCCCCGGACGAACCGACGTCGACCAGCTTGCTCCCGTGTGCGCCCACCACAATCGCCACAAGGAGCGGGACGGCTGGCACGTCACCCAGCATGCTGACCACACGCGCACGTGGTTCCACCCACGAAGCGGATTGGCCACCACGACCGTGCCCGATACCTGGCGCACGGCCCAGGGAACCAACGTCGTCGCCAAGGAACAACGCGCGTCTTACACGACGCTGCCCAAGGCCCACCAACCGAGGGCAGGACCGGGATACGGGCCGTCGTTGCCCACGAAACCGATTTGGCGGAGGGAGGGGGATTCGAATGTGATCCCACCACCGCCTGCACCTGGCCTCGTTGCCCGTGCCATCGTGACGGAGCCCCGCTAGGGGATCACCGTGCGGCAAGTT
>JBBDSU010000005.1:0-2088 GCA_040904825.1 Nitriliruptoraceae bacterium
CACAGGCAGAGCCAGTACCACCGCAGCCGACCGGGCACCGGCGACTTCGGCGACCACACCGTCGAGCAGTGCCGCGACGGGCCGGGTTCCGAGGAAGGCAAGACTCCACAGCGCCATGATCCGACCGCGCTGGCTGTCGTCGACTTCCGCATGCAGGCGCGCGGTTGATCGGGTGATCGCCGAGATGAATCCCCCGCCCGAGATGGCCATGCCCATCATGGCAACCTCGATCGTGGGTGCCACACCCACGATCATCATTCCCGTGCCCTGCACGATCATCGCCCAGAACAGCACCCGTCGCCGCCGTTGCATGCGCGGTACGAGGATCAGCGCAGTGGCGACGGCGCCGAGTCCGAACGAGCCCACCAGGAATCCGACGAACAGGTCGCGCTGCTCGAACACATCGCGCACAAGTTCCGGCGGCAGTGTCTGCACAGGGTCGGTCGACATCGACACCGCCGCGACAGCGATCAGCAGCGCGGCGACGCGCTTGTTCGCCCTGACCTGCCGCAGCGAGTCGATGAATCGGGTCCGGCCGTTGCCATGGTGGCGCTGCGGGCGGGGCCTGACGACCAACAACAAACTGATAAAGGCGACGAACGACGCCGCGTTGAGAGCGAACGCGGTGCCATAGCCAGCCCACTCGACGACTGCGGCTCCCAACACCGGCCCCACCGCCCGCGCCAGGTTGAACATCACCGAGTTCAACGCCACCGCAACGTCGAGGTCTTCCTCGTCGACCAACAGCGGGACCAGCGCCATCAACGATGGCACAGCGAACGCCATAGCCAAGCCGAGGAGCAGTGTTGCCATGATGACGATCGGAGCGGTCACCATCCCCGAGATCACCACGATGGCGAGCACTGCGCCGATCGCCGCCGCAGCTGTCTGAGAGACGACCAGCACCCGTCGCCGATCCCACCGGTCGGCGGCAGCGCCCGCGGCCGGTGCAAGCAGCACCGAACCGACGAACTGGGAGAAGTTGACCACCCCGACGAGCAACGTCGAGCCCGTCAGGTCGTAGACGATCAACCCTGACGCAATGTTGTGACACCACGTCCCGAGGCTCGACAGGGACCCTCCCGTGAAATAGAGCCCAAATTCACGCTGCCGCACGACCCTGAACATGCTGCGAGGCTCACGTGGTGCCGCCGCTTGGCTGGTCATCGATACGCGTTCATGTGGCGGCGTCGAGACCAGCGAAAAGGTCCGTTTCGTCAGGGGGCACGATCACGTCGCTGCGCAGCACCAGATACGCCTCGTAGGGATAGTGCGCGCGTTCCAGATCGCGCGGCACCTCGAACCATGAGCCCGACGGATCGACCTGGGTCACATGCGCCCTCAGCGCTGCATCGCGCCGATAGAACCAGTCTCCGCACTCCACTCGAGTATCGGGCACCAGACCTCCTCGACGGGCCAGCCGTTCTTCTGCGCGCTTCACATAGGAGCTATCAGGATCAACAGCCAGCATCGCATCGCGCAGCGCTTCGAGACGCTCGATAGGAAACGTGCCAGTGGCGTAGACCTTCGGGATCCGCCAGGGACCTTGCTCGGTCGCGACACGGCCATCGAGGTCGGCGTCCGGGGCTTCCGCCAGCTCCATGGCCCGCATCGTCACGAGGTAGTTCATGATGTGATCGGGGTGCGGATACCCGCCGTCCTCCGGGTAGGTGACCACGACATGCGGGCGCTCGGACCGGATGATCGCCGCCAGCGCAGCAGCAGGCACGTCCAGTGGCTGGCGGGAGAAGGCGCCCTCGGAAACATCGGCGGGATCTTCGTGATATCCGGAGTCGACGAATCCCAACTGGTAGGTGCGGGTGAACCCGATCGCTGCCACCGCATCGGCAAGCTCACCTGCTCGGACCTCTGCCATGCGTTCACGCGGAACGTCTGGCGCGCTGGAGTTGAGCACATCGCCAGCTTCGCCAGCGGTGCAGGTCACCAAGGTGACTTCGACACCCTCATCGAGGTAGCGAGCAGCAGTGGCCGCACCCTTGGACGATTCGTCGTCAGGATGTGCGTGCACAAACATCAGGCGCCGCGTCACGACGCTCCTTTCCTGTTAGGTCGCTTCGCCGCGCGTGC
>JBBDSU010000005.1:2188-17388 GCA_040904825.1 Nitriliruptoraceae bacterium
ACCCTCCGACTGCTGACCCTCCGACTGCTGAGGGTTATCACGCCGAGGTTCGTCGCGATCGGCGGCATGCTCTGCGAGATACTGACGACCAGCCTCAGACGTCGCCAGGCGGTCGATCGCTGCCTCCACCAACTCTTTGGCCTGATCAACCTGGGCGTCCGGCCCGGTCAGTCGCACCAAGCTCGGCCGGCCCGGGTAGCTGCCAAGCTTGACCTGCGGCGTGGCTTCAATCAGGTGAGCAAAGGTTGCATTGAGCAAGCTTTCGGGAAAATCGTGCCTGATTTCGACGGTGGCGGGAAGAGTGTTCCTTCCAGCGATGAGCTGCGGTTCCACCGCTTCGGTGATCAGCGTACGAAAGGCAACGGGCACTCCAGGCAGCACCACAACACTGGCACCGCCAGCGTCGCATCCTCCGTCAACATCGACCACGACAGCTGGCAGCCAGGCACCCTCAAGGATCAGGATGCGGCTGCCGTCTGGCACATGACTCATCCGGCGGATGGCATGTTCATAGGTTGCGTCGACCTCGAACCCTCGGCTGCGGGTGCGCTCGAGGATCTCGTCCATCCTGGTTGCCAAGTGAGGGTGCTCGACCAGTCCCCTGCCAAGGCTTGCCGCCACCGCCTCGTAGGTGATGTCGTCGGGCGTCGAGCCGATGCCCCCGGAGGTGAAGACCAGCCGCGGGCGAGCACGCGCGAGCTCTGTCGTCAACGCTTCGTCGATCGCGGCCATCTCGTCGGGAACGACGTGAATTCGCGTGAACGGCACCCCGTGCGCATGAAGCCTGCCTGCAAGCCACGGCGAGTTCGCGTCGGTGACATGGCCGCCGAGCAGTTCGTCACCAATGACGAGCATCGATGCTTCCAGCAAGCTCCAGCCCCGATCTTGTGCACGTGGTCTGAAGCCTATCCAGCACCCTGTCGCGTCTGAACAGGCCTGAGGTCAGCGGCCGACCTCGTGACGGTAGGGTCCGCCACCATGGACCTTGATCATGACGACGCCAAGACCGACATCGTGCTCGCCGGCGCGGCCGCCATATTCGGCGGGACCATCCGCGGATTTGTCAGCCAGGTTCCGGGTTACCCGCGAAGCGGCATGGCCGCGGTCATCGTCGAGGTCGCGTGGCTCATCGCGGTGACCGCACTGGTCCCCCTGATGCTGGCCCGCTACCGGGGCGACCGATGGGCTGCCTTCGGGCTCACGCAACCTGTGCGTGGCATCACCGTCGGCATCGTTGTTGCCGCCCCGATCGTCGCTGGCGGGATCGTCCTCGGCCTTGCTGGATCGGTGGCGGGGGCGGCGGCACCGGCCTGGTGGTGGGGCCGCCTGGGGGGCGCCGTGGCCGTCGGCAACGACCTCGTGACGCGCATCGCGGTGGTCACTCAGTTCGTCACGCTCGTCGTCGGAGTGACATTGCTCATCGCGTTCCTCGCGACGCGAGGAGCCAGCTTGCAGCGATCTCCTCAGTGGGCTCCCGTCAGAATGATCCGAACGATCGGACTGCCTGCGGTAGGTGCTGCGTTGGTCACTGGCGTCATTCGTGTGATCGTCGGCTGGCCGCTGCTGCCCGTCATCGTGCAGGTCGCGGCAGTCGCCGGTGTCCTCACGCTCGTCGACCGTCGGGTGCGGATCGCGTCACCGATGCCGCGATCCACCGTGATCGCTCCTGTCATCATCGTGGGTGTCCTGCACCTGTTCGCTGCGGGCGGCTTGTTCCGCGGCGACCTCCTTGCCGCCGTCCACGGTGGAGGGCTGGCGATCGGTGTGACGGTTGCCACAGTGCTGCTGGCCCGCACGCGGGCCACCGCCTGGGCCATCGTGCCACTGTTCGTCGCAGTTCACTTCTGGCCGCTGTGCCTGTCACCTCTGGCTATCCGCGTCCCGGGAGTGTGTTGAACGCAACCTCGCGTCAGCGCGACTCGGCATCAGATGCGTCAGTCTCGGTCGCATCTCGTGGCCTCGTCGAGTCACCACCCATGTCACGGGCGTCGGTAGTGCGATCCGATGCTCGTCGCACCTCAACCACCTCGACATTGAGAACCTCGGAACCGCTGCCTTGCGGCGAGTGGCCGGCTGCTCGCCGAGATCCAGCCGCCGACGGCCCATCAGCCCGACGACCGGACGCCGTCTGCCCTTGCCGGAGTCGGGCGCGTCCAGCCCAATCCCCCGCCGTATCGGCTACACGCTGCGTGGCTCTGCGGCGAACGAAAGCCAGCACGACCCGGCGCACCGGACTCATCAGCAGGATCAGGCCGACCACGTCGGTGACGAACCCGGGAGCCACGAGCAAGCTGCCACCGATGACCGCTGCAGCGCCGTGAGCGACAGCATCGCCGGGCCAGTCTCCGCGATTGACCGCTGCACGGAACTCGCCCACCGCTCGGGCGCCTTCTCGACGCAACAGCCACAATCCCACCGCACTGGCAGCCAGCAGCAACGTGATCGTCCAACCCGCGCCTATGGCTTCGTTGACACGGATGATTGCCGCGATCTCGAGGATCGGGATGGACAATGCGATCAGTAATAGGAGCAACAACATGACTCCATCGTACGGGGATCCCGTCGACGCTGTCCGGCGCGCGCATGGCCGACCCGACATGGTCGTGCTTGAAGGTGTCCATGCCCTCAAGCACGCTGTGCGCTTCGGCGCACAGATCGACCTGGCCGTCACACCTGACCGTGACGAGATCGAGAAATTGCTGGCCAAACTCGCTCCCGACGTTGCCTTGCCCGCGACGACGACAGTGGTGAACGCCACCCAATGGGAGTCGATCAATACCAACCGAGGCGTGACTTCGCCGATCGTCGCGCTGGCACGACGGCCGAACGCGTCGCTGGCTGCCATGCTCTCCAGTGCTGGAGTCATCGTCGCACTGGAGGCACCGAGGCATCTGGGCAACATTGGCGCGACCGTGCGCGTCGCTGCCGCCGCAGGAGCAGCGGGGGTGCTGGTAATGGGAGGCGGCGATCCGTGGCACCCGAGCGCGGTCAGAGGAGGCGCCGGCTTGCAGTTCGCGGTCCCGACGATGCGCATCGAAAGCCTTGAGCCTCTGATGGATCATCTTGCTGCATCACCCGGTCGGCGCAGCATCGTGGCCCTCGACCCCGCCGGCGAACCACTGACCGCTGGCATGCTCGACTCGAACGCGATCGTCACCTTCGGCACCGAACGGGCCGGCTTGACAGCCGAGGTCACTGCGGCGGCAACCAGGCGTATCGCCCTTCCGATGCGACCGGGGGTCTCAAGCTTGAACCTTGCCACCGCAGTCGCGGTCACCTTGTACTGCGGCACACGCCCCGACTTCAGCCCGGCGGGCTAGGACACACCTACTGCGAAGGGTCGGCGCACCGGCGACTGGTCGGCAAGGGCTGAGGCGACGATCGGGACGGTCGGTGTCCCGTGCGACAGCACCCGCTGGTGAAAGTCTCGCACTTCGAAACGGTGACCTTCGCGTTGTTCGACTTCTCGCCGCAGATCGCCGAACTCTTCCCCGCCGATGAAGTAGGTGCTCAACTGACCTGCACTGACCTTGGCCCGCAGCAGTTTTCCGGCCGCTTCAGGCTCGGCCTGGAACGCTCCTGCTGTCAGCAATTCGATGGCAGCCGGGTCATCGAGGTCTCCGGCGTGCAACCCGACGTCAAGCATCGCGTTCGTTGCGATCCGCAACTCCAGCTTACGTTGGGTGAACCGGTAGTCGTCGGGATCGATCGCCGACGTCGCGTCGTTGGGGAAACCGCGCGCAACTGCCTCGCGTTCGATGTACACCGCCCAGCCCTCGGCAAACACAGGGCGGGTGAGTAGTCGCCTTGCCAAGCGGGGATGGCGTGAAGCATGTTCGAGCTGGACGAAATGGCCCGGGTAGGTCTCGTGGATGGCGAGTGAGCGCAGTTGCGACGGGTGGTACTCCCTCAAGAAGGCTTGGCGCTGCTGGTCGTTGGCGGCCAGCGGGACAGGCGACAGATAGAACGTGCAGCCGGCGTCTGGATCGAGGACTGGAGGTGGAGCGATGAACGCGACCGCGATCCCACCGAGATATGCGGGCACCTCCTCAATGTTGAGGCGATGGGCAGGTGGCACATCCGTGAACCCGGCATCCTCGGCGAACTTGCGCGCCTCGGTAACCGCCGCCCTGGCCTCGCTCACAAACCGCTCGGGCGCAACCGCGGTGTCGGAAATTGCACTCAGTGTGCGACGGATCCGGGCCGTGGGATCATCAGGCATCGGCTCGCCGCCAAATCGGCGTGTCCATGTCGACGACGCCAGCTCGACCATCTCGGCACGCACTTCGTCGCGCCACGACTGTGCGCGCGAATAGACATCGTTGGCGCGCATCGATGACCCCAGCGCGGTGCGCAAGACCAGCTCGTGCGCATGCGGACCCGACCGCCAGTCTGCAGCCGGTTCGTCACCAAGCTCGGACAACAGTGCCGCATAAGCCTCGAGACCTTCCACGGCGACATCCGCAGCCTGCCTGACCGGAGCGACGTCGACACCCAGGGCTTCGGCGCGGCGCGGCAAACCGTCTGCCATCAAAGCGATGACGTCGGGAATCCGCCGCTGCGCAAGATCCAAGTGAGGTGCAGGCGCTGACGCCAGCAGCGAACCAGCTTGCTCCAGCAGCATTGGCACGCGCCGTGCGCGCGCGACGGCCGCATCCAACCGTCGCCGACACTCGTCATGATCAAGTTGCGTCCGCCGCAACAACTCGTGGATCGACGCAGCGATGGTCTCGACGGCAGCACGCGGGTCAAGCTCTAGACGAGGTTGTTCGTCCAGCGTGAAACGGCGAAATTCGACTTCGTCGCGCAGCAACGTCAGATCGTCGCGTGCTTCACGTTCATCGGAGTCCGCAGGTTCGCCCAAGGCTCGCAGCGCTGCATCGACCTGCCGGAAAAGCTCACCAAGATCCCGTGATCGGGCCGCCATGGCCTCGGGCGAAAAATCTGGGAGCTCGCCATCGCGGTCGATCAGACCGATCCGGGTCGACTCGACCGGTGAGTACTGATGGACATAGTCGAGATAGCGCCTCACCAGGCGCTCCGAAATCTCCGACGCTGTCTGCACGACTACCGCCCGCCTTCATCCGACCTTTGATCTGCACGCTAGCCAGTTCGAGCCAGCTCAGAGGCCGGCTTGGCCGCCCGGTCGTTCACCTGACGACTCACCTGCCGCCGATCGTGCCCATTCGACCGCCGGGGGCGATACCCTGGCCGTTCGGGCCACATGGCGCATAGCACGAACAATTGCCAGGCCCACTGCCGGTTCGTGAGCAGACACGCCTTGCGTGTGACGTCGCTAGACACCACGCCGACGAGTCCGCTGGCCACTGGCAGCCTTCAGCCCGCATCGAACGAACCGCTCGGGTCGAGTCCGCAAGGCTCACCCGACGCGACCCCGAACATTGCGGGCCGCTGATGCGCGATCTTCAGACTTCACCCCAGCGAGCACTCTCGCGCCGGTCTCGAGGATCGCCCGACCGAGAGATCGACGTGACCAAAACTTTCCGCGAACTCGGCGTTGCCGAGCCACTCTGTGCCGCCCTCGATTCGCAAGGCATCCTCGATGCCTTCCCCATCCAAGAACTCACGCTGCCGCTGGCCCTGGCCGGCAATGACCTCATTGGCCAAGCCCGCACCGGTACCGGCAAGACCTTCGCGTTCGGGTTGCCGCTGTTGCAGCGCATCGATCCGAGCAAGGCCATCACCCAGGCACTCATCGTGGTGCCAACCCGTGAGCTGTGCCTGCAGGTCCACAACGACCTGACGATCGGGACGACGCTGGGTGTGACATCCATCGCTGTGTATGGGGGCGTTGGCTACGACGATCAGATCGCAGCCCTCGAGAAGGGAGCCCACGTGGTCGTGGGTACCCCAGGACGGCTCCTTGACCTGCTGGACCGTCGCGTGCTGGACCTGTCACAGGTCACTCAACTGGTCCTCGATGAAGCCGACGAAATGCTCGACATGGGGTTCCTGCCTGATGTTGAGCGGCTCGTCGAAGCATGTCCGACCGAGGGCCGTCACACGATGCTGTTCTCGGCGACGATGCCGACCGCAATCGTCAAGTTGGGGCGCCGGTACATGCACCACCCGACCTTCACCCGCGCGGATCACGAACAGGTCGGCACGGTGCCGACGGTCAAGCAGTTCTTCTTCCAGGTGCACCGGATGGACAAGCCTCGTGTGCTCGCCAGGATTCTCCAGGACGCTGGCCGGCAAGCGGTCTACGTCTTCGTCCGCACCAAGCACATGGCCGACCGGCTCGTCAACGAGCTTGAGGACCTGGGTACCCCGGCCATCGCCATCCACGGCGACCTGCGACAGACCACCCGTGAGCGCAACCTCGACCGGTTCCGTTCCGGAAAGGCCACCGTGCTGGTGGCGACCGAGGTGGCCGCCCGTGGACTGGACGTCGACAACGTCACCCACGTCGTCAACTACGACTGCCCAGACGACGACAAGATGTATCTCCACCGCATCGGACGCACGGCACGTGCGGGTCGAGACGGCGTTGCCGTGACCTTCGCAGAACACAACGAGTCTGAACGGCTCAACGTGATCCGCAAGGCCGTGGGGGCCGAACAGGCGGTCGTGCCGATCTTTTCGACGTCACCGGAATTGGCCGAGTGGTTCGATCTGCCGGCTGAGACACCGTGGTCGAGCTTCGCCGCCGATGCCATTAGCGCACGCTCATCCAATCGCACGGGCAGTCAACGCAAAGGTGCAAAGGCTTCCAGGCAGTCGTCGGGGCGATCGTCGGGCGAGTCGTTAGGCCAGTCATCAGGCCAGTCCGCCGGCAAGGCGTCGTCTGAAAGCTCGCCGGGTCAGTCTGGGCGGCGCGGGCAGAGCACATCGACGTCACGCCCCAACGGACGCAGCACACAGCTGGACGAGGCGGCGTCGGCATCTGGCGACGCTGGCACACGCTCGAGTAGTACTCGGCGCTCCCGTTCTGACGGCACCCGCAGCCGACAGGCTCCCGGCAACAACGGCAGCAGCCAGGGCGCAACCACTGCATCCGGCGATGATGCGCCCAAGGCATCAAGCGACACTGACGCACGCGATGGCGCTCAAGGAGATAGGGCCCCGTCGAACGGCGGCACCGCAAGGTCGAACGACAACGATGCCGCCGGAGCCCGGTCGAGGACACGGACACGCACGCGCCAACGTTCCACCGACACCAGCAACGATGCTTCCGAAGGATCTGCCAACGTCACCTCGGAGGGCCGCAGCTCATCAGGACGGACGCGGGCCCGAGGTGGATCCGGCCGTTCGTCCGCGTCTCAGCCGCGTGGCCGCGGCGACGGCAGCGCTCCGCGCAACAATGCGGACAACACGCCGCGCGGCAACGGGAGCGCTGACGGACGGCAAGGAAAGGGCGGCGGCAAGCAGCAGACGAGCAGCGAATCGTCCGGTGACCCAGAGCGCCAGGGATCATCTCGTGGCCGGGACCGTCAGGAAACCTCTGGCAGCGGCCGGAATTCCCGTGATGGCCAGTCGTCGCGCGGACGTGGCCAGTCGTCTCGCGGAGGCAGCCAGTCCTCGCGCGGAAGCAGCCAGTCATCGCGCGGAGACAACGGCGGGGGCGGTTCAGGCGACAGTCGAGGCGCCTCGCCATCCCGAGCGGTCCAGGCCCCAGGACCCGAAGCCCGCGGCGAAGGCCAGCCACAGGTCGCCCGCACCGTCAAGGTCGAGCACCTGCCCTGACAAAGGCGTGTTCGTGACGGACTGACTGACGGGCCCCAGTCGACCCAACGTGGGCAAGTTTCACGCGCAGTGCGGGCAACCCGGCCACCTCAACCTCGGGCCCACCCCTGAACCAGTCCTACGTCACGTCCAACATCACGCCCAACCCCACGGTCACAGCAACCCGAGCTTGGCCGCTTCGGCGACGGCGCCGGCCCGATTGCGCACCCCGAGTTTGTCGTAGAGCTCCTGGGCGTAGGCCTTGACCGTTCGTTCGGTCACACCAAGTTCAGCCCCGATTTCCGCGTTTGTCATGCCCTTAGCCATCAATTCCAGCACCTGCTGCTGCCGTGGCGACAGATGCGGACCGGCTTCGACGACTGACGGCAGTTCGAAGACCACCGTCGCATCCTCAGCCTCAGACGCAGCCGCAGGGTCCTCGAAGACAGCCGTCACGGGCCCAAAACTCACTTTGTCCCCATGTCGAATCACCTTCGGACCATCGATCGCCGCGCCGTTGACTTTCGTCCCTGCGCTGGAGCCCAGGTCAGTGATGATCATCACGGATGCTTCGCGTCGCACCTCGGCATGCACACGTGAGACCCGCGGATCAGCAACCACGTAGGCATTGTCACTACGCCTTCCGAGCGTTGCGACATCGCGGTCGAGGCGGATCACCTTGCCCGAAAACACGCCTCCGGTGAAATGCAACACCGGCACGGGTATGACCTTCTGAGCTTTCTGGACGGTGCGTTCCACGACGCCTCCTCAGTGTGTGGCCGCTGATGCTGACGCAATGTCAGCACACGAACCATCGGGCGGCGAGCCGATCAACAGTGTACGGATGGACACCGGACGAAAGGGAGATTCGCTGGGACGATTCAGGTACGGCGGCTCCGCAACGCTTCGACCTGTTCACGATCAGTCGTGGCAGAGCCAAGCAGGTTGGTCTTGGCTTCACCGTGGTAGTCAGAGCCCGCGGTCACCACCAACCCCAAGCCAGCGGCGAGCTGGCGATAATGCTGGCACTGGGTCTCATCATGATCGGGATGGTCTGCTTCGATCCCCGCCAAACCGGCGGCGGCGAGCTCGTCGATGACGACATCATCGATGCCGCCGACACCGTCTCGTGCCCCGTAGAGCCCGGGGTGGGCGAGCACCGCGACTCCGCCGGCCGCAACCAGCAGCTCAACCGCCCGTACCGGGTGGACGGCATGTTTCTCGACGTTGGCAGGTCCACCGTCGGCCAGATACCGATCGAAGACCTCACGGGCTGAGGTGACAGCACCAGATTCGACCACCGCCTGGGCGATGTGGGGACGTCCGATCGGCGCCGCGCCGGCAATCTTGGCGACCCGTTCAAAGGTGATGTCGATGCCTAGCTCGTTGAACCGACTGACGATCCGGCGAGCTCGCTCGGTTCGTTCATCGCGCAGCCGGGCGAGTTCGGCGACCAACGGTCCGTCATCGGGCGCGACCCAGTAGCCCAGCACATGCACCGACCAACCGTCGAGCTCGGCGGAGAACTCTGTTCCCGGCACGATCTCCAGCGCGGTGCCATCGGCGGCAGCCAGTGCTTGCTCGAATCCCGCGGTCGTATCGTGGTCGGTCACGCCGAGGCCGTCGAGCCCGAGCGCGACCGCGTCAGCAACGTTCTGCTCGATCGTGGTGGTGCCATCGGACAGCGTCGAATGGGTGTGGAGGTCGAACCCGGGCATGATGCTCCTCGTCCTCGGCCTCTCCAGCCAGCAGCGACGCGATCAATGGCGGCCGCGGACCATGTCGCCGCCGGTCACGTCGTTCACGGCGTGAGCCAGACCCGCACGGTAGCGACGTATCCCGACACGACAGCGCGACCCCGGATACCCAACAACACGGCGACAACCCCAGCTGCAAGGTGCCCACGATCCCAGCTGCTAGGTGTCCACGACCGGGCACGGACAGCTCTTCGTCACCTGCGCGGACCCAGGCGGCACCTCGCCCGAGCTAGGCTGCCGACGCAGCGGAGCCCCCTACCTCGGAGTCGACCGCGACATGTCTCAAGTGCGTGTGATGTCTGCGATGGCCTACGACCTCGCCTCCTACCAGGAATCGGGATTTGCCGATCCCTCTATCACGATGCGTGGCGAGCTTCCCGGCATGGCCGAGGGGTTCGAGATCGCCCGCGTCTACAAGGGTTCTCAGGGCCTGGTCGAAGAGGTGGTGGCATTGGCCCGTCCAGATGGGAAGATCATCTGGCGGTCACCCACGCGAGTGCTCTCCCTGCGGGGCGAGATGTTCGAGGACCTCTTTCGCACGCAAGTCCATGAGCGGCTGGAGATCTCGTCGACCGATGAACACACCCTGGTGATCTACATCGATGGCCAGCTCGCCGCGCGCTTGCCGGTCTTCATCAGGGCCCCCGAATCGGCACATGGCGCAGGCGTGTTCGAAGAAGCGACGCAAGCTGCCTTGAAGAAGAGTGCGCTGTGCTGGCTGACCATCCCGCAGAAGAAGGGCGGGGCCATCACCCGGCCGGCGTGGTACGTCCAGCAGGGTGCTTCCTTGTTCGTCCTCAAGGGCGAGTCCGAGCAACGCTTGCCCGGCCTCGAAGACGCCTCGACGGTGACGATCACGATCAAGTCGAAAGACGTCAAGGCCACCATCGGAACAACCGAAGCCGACGTGCGGATCGTGACCGACAGCGACGAGTTCGACAAATTTGCCGCGCTCGGTCTCGGCACACGCCTGAACCTCAAAGACGGCAACGACGCACTCCAGCGATGGAAAGACACCTGCGTGCTGGCAGAGCTCACGCCCAGGGTGTGACCTGCGTGTCCTTGTCAGTCGCGGGCGATGTTGCGTCTGCGACGCCATGACCTCGTTGCGACCAACGCGGCCGCAACGACGACTGTGGCCACCAGCCACCACGCAACTTGCCTCCACAGATCGCGCTCTGAGACGGCCTGAGGCTCTGCCACCGCGTGGATGGTGCGCAGCTCACCAACCGGGAGTTCCCATCTCACGGTCGAACCGTCGAGCATGTCGCCATCGTCATCGGTGACGACTCCGGGCAACTCGAGGCTGAAATGTGCGTCGACCACATCCGCAGTGAGTGCTGACAACTCCTGCGAGCTGGGGCCGACCGCCACGCCGTCGATCAGCAGACCAACGTCGCGAGGAGGCCGAAGCTGCGCGTGGCCCGATACCACCACGACTCCGAGGTCATCCTGGTCGATCACAAGGTCGATGATCAAGGCAGGAGCCGCGTCGTCGGCACCTGCTGACAGTTCCCGCAACGCATCGGCGACGCCACCTGGATGCTCGACCTCGCGTATCAAGGTGACCACGAGCGACCCGTCCGCATCTGTCCTGCGATCGACCAACCATTCGGTGCCGATCGCACCAGCCGCCAGAGACGCTGTCGGGTCCACCTCAAACTCGTCGAGGTGACGCACCATCACGGCATCGAGGCTGAATTGGGCGACGACCCGACCAGTGAGGTCTGGCTCCACCTCGGCGGTGGCGCCAACACCCAGTCGGCATCCTGCCACCAGCATTGCGACAATGGCCACGATCACGAACCGGCTGACGGACCGCGACCGCACCCTAGAACTCACCCAAGAGCTCAACAACCGAGGGCGCATCATCAGATCACTGGTTCGCGCCACGCAATCGACTCCTGGTCGTGAAGGGATCGATGACGATCCACCGCAGGTGATGTTAGTGACGGCACTCACTCCTGATTGGTGGTCGACAGTGCGTCGGTACCCTGCTCGATACCAACTCAGGAAGGTCACGACGTGCCCACCGAAGCACAAATCATGGAGGCACTCGCCACCGTCGAGGACCCCGAAATCGGCAAGCCGATCACCGAACTCGGCATGGTCGAAGAAGTCGTCATCCAGGACCGCACTGTCGGCGTCCGCATCAAGCTGACAATCCCTGGCTGTCCTCTCAAGGACCGCATCACCTCGGAGGTGACAGCAGCCGTCAAGACGCTCGATGGGGTCGACGACGTACAGGTCGCGTTCGGATCAATGTCGGACGAGGAACGCCAGCAGCTGTCGGCTGGACTTCGTGCGGAGCGCGGCGCCGCCAACCCGGAGTTGAGCATCCCCTTTGCAACGGCAGACTCATCGACGAAGGTCATCGCGGTTGCATCAGGCAAGGGCGGCGTCGGCAAGTCATCGGTCACCGTGAACCTGGCCGCAGCGCTGGCGGCAGAAGGGCACCGTGTCGGCGTGCTTGATGCCGACATCTGGGGCTATTCCATCCCCCGGATGCTCGGGGTGTCGGGCAAGCCTGTCGCCTTCGAAGGCATGGTGATGCCGCTGCAGGCCCACGATTGCAAGGTCATCTCGATCGGCTTCTTCACCGACCCTGACCGGTCAGTCATCTGGCGCGGACCGATGCTGCACCGTGCGCTGCAGCAGTTCCTGGCCGACGTCCACTGGGGCGAGCTGGACTTCCTGCTCTGCGACCTGCCTCCTGGCACAGGCGACATCGCGATCTCGCTGGCCCAGATGCTGCCGAATGCCGACATGATCGTGGTGACCACGCCTCAACAGGCCGCGCAAAAGGTGGCCTTGCGTGCCGGCAAAGCGACCGAGCAGACCGGCATGAAGGTGACCGGTGTCATCGAAAACATGGCGTTGTTCACCTGCCCGGACTGTGGCTCGTCGCACGAGCTCTTCGGATCAGGCGGTGGTCAGGAGCTGGCCGAAGCCCTCGGCACCGAGTTGCTCGGCCGCATTCCGATCGACCCGCGACTGCGCGAAGGCGGCGACGCCGGTGTTCCACTGGTCCTGTCGCACCCTGACGTCCCTGCGTCGATCGCCATCCGTGACATCGCGACCTCGATCGCGGCGAACGCAAAGTCACTCGTTGGGCGCTCGCTGCCGCTGGCAATGTCCTGACGTCGTTCCCTGGCGTCGGCCGGCTCGATTGACGGGCGTCGCCAACGACGAGGCCGCGAATTTCCGTGCGCACCCATCCCTGCAGGCGCGACCATGCAAGCGCGTCTGCATAGGCGCGGCCTGACTGGCGACATCAACGAGTTCAGCTTCCGTGAGTCTTGCGCTATCTGCGAGCAATCGCGCGCCACACGGCAGCGCACAGTGCGCCTATCCCCCATCCCGCGATGACGTCGGTGAAATGATGGACGCCAACGTGCAAGCGTGACACCCCGACAGCGCCGGCTGCCGACCAGACGACGGCACGCCCTGCAGGCCCCAGGGTGGGAGACAAGGTCACCGCCATCGCGGCCGCCACAGCTGAGTGGCCCGACGGCCACGACGTTCCCGCGGGAACCGACACGAGCCGGGTCGCCGTGCCCAGTTCGTAGGGACGCTGGCGAATGAGCAGCGGCTTGGCCGCCTGAGCGGCGCCCCACGCTGCAAGCCCAGATACCCCGACGTCGACCGCCGCGCGATGCCGTCCGGAAACTGTCAGGCTGATCACGACCCCAGCAAGCCCATACAACGAGCCGAGGTCAGTCGCCGCGCTGACCACACGATCGACGCGTGGCTCGTGTCCCTTGGCAACCTTGTCGCGCAGATAGTTGTCGAAGGGCGCCGCGGCACCGGAACGCACAGCCGAGTAGGACCCTGCGACCGCACCGATAGCCAGTCCGATGCCAATCGTGCGACGCAATGCCCCCATCAGGTTGCTTCCGTGTCGAAAGGCGGTGGCTGATCGGAGTCGCGTTGCCGCGGCGCCGCAGGCTGGTGAGCGGCACCGTGAGCCGTCGTCGCTCCCTTGCCACCAGGAGTTGCGGCCGCACCTCTCCGACCGGCTGGCCGAGCGCCTCCTCCAGATGACACGCCGGTCGGGCGACCATCGAACCCAGCTTGGCGGCTCAGATCGTGCAGGTCCGTTTGGGCTTGCCGCAACTCGGCTTCCAGATCCTCGATCTCGGTGAGCCGGCGCAACTCGGCGATATTGCGTTGCGCTTCCGATCGGAACCGTGCGATGGTCTTCGCGACTGTGCGCGCAATCTCGGGCATTCTGTCCGGCCCGAAAACGAGCACGGCAACAACCACGATCACGAGCAACTCCTGCACGCCGGGCATGGTCAGCTCGCTCCCGCGACAGAAGGGGCATGGGTCACCAAGAGGTTATCCCTGAGCCCATCAGATCACCTGTTCCTCACGGTCACGACGCCTTCGACGGCGGCAGGCGTCATCGGGGCCGTTCACCGAGCACGACATCGAAGGTCATCGACTCGCCATCGCGGATGATGCCCAGGACCACCCGGTCACCAGGTGCGCGTGCACGCACCTCAGCGACAAGCTGTGACATCGTCATCAATGGTTCACCGTCGACTTCGACGATGATGTCGCCAGGCCGCAGGTCTGCATCTGCCGCTCCGGTACCTGGCTGGACCGATTCGATGACTGCGCCTCGACTCGCTGGCAGTCCGAACTGGTCAGCGATGGCCGGCGTGACATCCACCCCGGTGATGCCCAGCAGCGGGTGGCGCACAAACCCTTGCGTAATGAGTTGATCAGCCGATGAGATCGCCTGGTCCACGGCGACAGCGAAGCCGACACCTTGACTCGCGCCGGTGCGCGACAAGATCGCAGTGTTGATCCCGACCAGTCGGCCCGACGAGTCGACCAGTGCGCCACCGGAGTTGCCAGGATTGATGGCCGCATCGGTTTGGATCACGGCAGGGATGACGAGTCCCTGGCTGTCATCCACGCGAATCTCGCGATTGAGCGCACTGATGATGCCCGCCGTCACGGTGGCATCAAGTCCGAAAGGTGATCCGATCGCAACGACGGTCTCACCGACCAGCAGCGGTTCATCTCTCGGCCTGAGCGCAATAGCCGGCAGACCCTCCAGCTCGATCTTGATGACAGCAAGGTCGTTCAATTCGTCGCTGCCGACCATCTCGGCTTCTACGACATCGCCACTCGACAACCTCACATTGATAGTCCATCCGCCTTCGACAGCTGGCGCGATCACGTGATGATTGGTGAGGATGTAGCCATCGGAGCGATAGATCACCCCGGATCCGATCGCTCCACGTCCGCCAGCCAGCTCGTCAGATCCGGCTACGTCGATCCGCACCACCGATGGGGTCACAGTCTGGGCAACAGCGGGAATGACACTGTTTGCGTTGCCAACATCTGGCGAAGGAGGAGGGGTCGTTCCGTTTACCGAGGGATCGATCGCGAGTTCGCTTGTTTCAGCCGCGGTCAGCTCCCCCAGCAAGAGGTAGGTCCCGGCGGTGCCCATCGACGCTCCCACCAACGCTCCCAACACGACCGCGACCACGAGCGCACGCCCACGGAAACGACCGGTGGAAGTCTTGCCACGACCGCTTTGTTCCGTGACGACAGGCGATTGAGTCGCAGGCGGAGGCGGCAGCGCCGCCACGGGAGCACCGACCGGGCCGTCATCAGCCTCGTCGCCCTCGACATGTGAGCTATCGGTGTCACTACCCGCCAGATCTGCTGTCGTGCGGCCGTGACCGACGTCAGTGCCGTCATCGGAATGCGAGGCCGCCTCAGAGGCGATCGCCGGAT
>JBBDSU010000005.1:17488-22888 GCA_040904825.1 Nitriliruptoraceae bacterium
CGGTCACCGCTGTAACGAGCGATCAACTCTGGGGTGTCTTGTGGACGCCAAGGACGCCGCCATTCCTCACGGTCATAACTCACGGTCGCTCCGTGCTCGTCGACGCTCCGCATATCTCGGGCTCCGAAAGGTCAGTGGCTGTGCTCTCAACATCAGCAGCATCCACGCCTGCCGACGCTTTGCGCAACTCGCCGGTCACTCGCAGTATCCGGGCACTGGTGAGTGCCGATGTTGACACATCTGCTCCACAGGGTGGCCGCTCAACGAGGCGTGGGCAAGTCGCATCTACGACCGTTGGTCACCATCGATCTGCATGTTCCCTTGTCACCGGGGCAAAAGATGGCCCGCTGCGCGAGCAGACACCAGTTCGCTACCAACCGACTGTCACCCGGATAGCGTTACGTGCGTGGACCGCACAGGAAGGCCAACGACGTGACGGACCAGAGCCGTCTCGATGACTGGCGACAATTGGTCGCCCCAGAGCATGATGCGCTCCTGTTCGCTCGCGAACGGGCTGGCACCTCTGTCGCCGTTCCTGCACCTGAAGTTGGCGCGCTCCTTCAGTGGGCAGCCGAATGCGTCGATGCACGAACCGCCGTCGAAATCGGTTGTGCCGCCGGCGTATCGGGCTTGTGGATCGTCCCCGCATTGGCTGAGGGCGGGGTGCTCACCTCCATCGATGAAGATGCGCACGCTCACGGCCTGGCGGCGGATGCCTATAACCATGGCGGCATCGACACGCAGGTGCGCGCGATCCTGAACGAGCCGCTGACCGTCTTGCCGCGCCTGACTGACGCGGGCTATGACCTCGGTTTGCTCCAAGCTTGGGACGAAGATCCTGAGCTGCTCCTTGACCACGCAGTACGCCTGCTGCGCCCAGGTGGAATGCTGCTCGTCCGCGGTGTCCTGGATCCGGCTCGTGACGCCGATGTGGCCACCGACTTTCTCACGACGATCACGCGACACGAACTGCTGCTCGCGACAACCTTGCCGATGGACCTTGGTGTCGTACTCGCCATCAGGCTCCCTGAGGCCTAAAACCGCTGCTCGGCCGCAGACATTGCCGCCGACTCGAGTCCACACGTCAGATGGTCAGAAGAAGCGGACTTTGGCGGCAAACTCGACGGCCGGCGCCAGGATTACTGCGAGGTAGTACATGCCGGTCGAGGCCTGAATCGATCGGCCTCCCTCTTTGGCTAGCCGCACATTGAAACCGGAGATCAGCGCGATCAACGCGAGCACACCCAAACCGAGCGTCACGGTCATCGATCCGATTCTCAAGATGGGGGCAAACGTCAACGAGCATTGCTGGTAGGCGACACCAACAAGCCCTTCGCATGGGACGGGATTGCGCGCTGAGAGGAGCACCGACGCCAGACCCGCGCCGATCGCCGCAACGTTGGCCCAAGAAATCCACACCATGTACCGATTGCTGAGTCGCCGTTCAACCAAGTACCAGTGCCCAAGGATCATCCCGACCCAGATCGCGCCCATGAAGAACGCACCGAGTCCGAGCTCGATGATCCCCTGCGCCAAGCCGCCAGCCCCACCGGCTTGCTCACGAATAGTGGCCAGCGGCACGAACGATGCAACGCCGATCGCTGTCGCGACCACTCCGGCCAGCCGCGCAACGAGGTGAGGAAGCCGCGTAGATCGCACGATCAAAGCGACAACAGTGACGCCGATCATCCACAGCAACAGCGTGCGCGCAAGTTCGCCATGCGCCTGACCAGCGGTGCCTTCCAGTGAGACCAATGGACCCGACAGTGACGACCATCCGCCCCACGCCATCAGCACGACCGTCGCGCCCGTGAGCCATTCGTAGCCCTGACGAACGACACCGAACGTCGGGGCAAGCCACATCAAGGCGGAGCTTCCGACTGCGGTCATGATGAGCACGAGCGCGAGCACCGACGCAGCTGCGGTCACCGGATCTCCTCGGACGAATGAAGTACATGCGGCAGCCACCCGGCCACCGTCTGGCAGAGAACGCTACCCTTCCACCAGTCGAGTCCCGAACGCAGCGTGTTGCCTGCTTGATCGACTCGACTGGTCCCTCAAAGGCCTCGCCGACGCTTTCGTCGCCGCGGCTTGTCGTTTCTTCATCTCCTCGAGGTCGATGCTGTATGGGTCGATGCGATCCTGGTCTCAAGAAGACCACCACCCTTGTCGTCGGCGACGAACACACAGCCTTGGCACTTGGTTCGGGCGACGTGCCCGTCGTTGGAACACCTGCTCTGCTGGCATTAGGGGAGAAAGCATGCGTCGAAGCGATCGCCGGAGAGCTCGCCGATGACCAGACGTCTGTCGGTGCTTGGGCCGAGATCGAACACCTCACGGCTGCCGGAGTCGGCGCCACGGTCCGAGCGACAGCCACACTCATTGGTCATCACAATCGGCGCCTTGAATTTGCGATCACCATGAACCTCGGCGATGAAGTCGTCGCCCGCATGAGGCACCGCCGGGTCCTCGTGGACCGCCAGCGGTTCCTTTCGAAAGTCTCTGACCAGGCTGCGTAACGAACGACATGCCTGCGTTCTTCGATCAGTCGGCTCGCAGCCAAGCAACCAGCGTGCGCACTGGTGTGCCGGTCCCACCTTTGGTGTATTCGCCGTAGACCTCGTCGGTCCAGGCAGGACCGGCAATGTCCAAGTGCGCCCAAGGGATCTCTGATCCGACGAACTTCTCGAGGAACAACCCCCCGAAGATGACCCCTGCCGCGCGATTCCCGACATTCTTGAGATCTGCGATGTTGCCGTTGATGCGTTCTCCGTAGATGTCCTTGGCCAGCGGCAGAGGCCACACGACTTCGCCTGCCTGTGTGCCGGCTGCCTCCAGCGCTTCGGACAAGGCATCGTCGTTCGCGATCATCGCGCTGATCCGCTCACCGAGCGCGACGATCTGCGCGCCGGTCAACGTGGCGAGATCGACGATCACATCCGGTTCAAGTTCACTGGCGTGCGCGATCGCATCGCCAAGCACCAGCCGCCCTTCGGCATCGGTGTTGATCACCTCGACGGTCTTGCCGCCGTACATGGTGAGCACGTCACTGACACGCGTTGCCGTGCCCGATGGCATGTTCTCAGCCAGGGCCAGCAGGCCCGTGACTTCAACGGGTAGTCCCAACTGCGCAGCAGCGACGACGGTGGCAAGCACGGCGGCGGCTCCCGCCATGTCGCACTTCATCGTCTCCATGGCAGCCGACGGCTTCAACGACAGGCCACCTGAATCGAAGGTGATGCCCTTGCCAACGAGAGCGACGTGGCGAGATGCACCATCCGGTCGATAGCGCAGTTCAACCAGCCGCGGTGGCGCGCTTGATCCCTGGCCGACCCCAAGGATGCCGCCGTAGCCGCCTGCCTCCAGTGCTTCCTCATCGAGGATGCGCACGTCGATGGGTAGATCAGCGACTTTTGCGGCGGCGATATCGGCAAAGCGGGGTGGCCGCTTGTCCTGCGGCGGGGTATTGACGAGGTCTCGCGCAAGGCTCACCGCTTGAGCAACAGGTGTTGCTTGTGCAACCGCCTCATCCATCATGGCGACATCATCGCCGGTGGCGTGCACAACAAGTTCCGCCAATTTCCTTGGACGGGGCTTGCTCCGATAATCGTCAAACTGGTAGGCGCCTAACAGCAGGCCTTCAACAACCGATCGCGCCGCGACGGCAACCGCGATCGATCCTGCCGAGACAGGCACACCCGTCGCGATCGCTGTGATATCGGTTGACGCCTTCACCGCCATGGCGAACGCCCGCGACAACTTTGCGGGGGTGAGCTCGTCGGCATTCCCAAGCCCCACCAGCGTCACGGTGCCTGCCGGTATCGCACCTCGCGTGGGAATCCGCGTCACTGCTCCGAGTGTGCCGTCGAAGCCAGCCGCTAACGCTTCGGCTGCCAGATCAATCCCTAGCAAGCCGCCGATGTGTGCGGCATCGGCAGCAAGGTCGGCCGGCTGCCGATGAGCCGATGGGTCGTCCCCGTTGGTCGCGGTCGAATAGGCACCCACCATGATCGTGTCCGCTGAGGACTCTTCAAGCGGGGTGCGGGCTGTCGAGACGGTCGGGGTGATCGGCATGGAAACTCCCTACGACGAGGTCTGGCATCGATGTTCGGCATCGAAGTCTGGCATCGACGCCGAACTCACACATCGGATCAAGCATGGGGTCAAGTTTCGGCGCTTTGCATCGGGCTCCGACGTCGGACCAAGTATCGGGGCCAGACGTCGGACCAAGTATCGGGGCCAGGCGTCGGGGCCAAGCATCAGGCCAAAGATCGGCGCCGGGGGCTGGAGTCTGGCCTGATGCGTACCCGATCGCCCCAGGAGATTAACGCGCCACGCCGGGTCAGAACATCGGCATTGTCGATGGCCAACGACACCTGCGGACGTGACGAGCCCGACCTGCGACGACCATCGGTGGCGCGTGGGAACGTAGGATGCGGCCTATGAATACTGAGATGTCGCCCAGCACAACCGTTCGCCCCGTCGACCTTCGCGACTACGTCGACTTCACCGACGAAGAGGCCCGGCAGGTCCGCGTCTATGCGACGGGCACCCTGGCCGTCGACTTGTGGTGTGTGCAACCACGGCAGTCGACTCCGGTGGTGCACCAGCCATCCCAAGACATCACCTACACCGTGGTCGGTGGCCGAGCCTGGTTCGTGACTGACCAGGGAGAAGTTGGCCTCGACGCCCTTGGGTCGATGCTCGTGCCGTCCGGCGTCGTCCACGGGATCGACAACCGCGCACCTGACCCGCTGATTGTCATGGCGGTGTCGTCACCTCCGAGCCAACGGCCCGACGATGAACCTGTGGCCGATGACGCCGCAGCGGTGGTGAGATCGGCGCCGAGCTCGCACCGACTTCGTCGCGCCTGGGAAGCGTTGCTCGGCACTGATAGAACAACAGCCACGACCCGCGAGGTCGGCTGACACCAGCCCGACGCCACACGCGGACGGCCCTGACGCCACACCAGGTACTTGCCTGGCCATCACTAGCCGACGAGACTGCCGCCATGAGACCTGGACCACCGCGAGGCACCACGGCATCCCTTGACATCGTCGTGACATCCGACATGTGCGCATCTGACAGCGGGGAGGTCATCCTGCCGGTCTATAGCACTCAGGCACTGGTGGGCCATCTCGAGCAGGTGAGTCGTTCCATCCTCGAACCCCACCTCGAAGAAGGCGAGGCTGCCCTCGGAGTAGCTGTCGACGTGAGGCACCGGGAGTTCGTGCCGGTGGGTGAACGGATCACACTTGAGGCCACGGTCGCCAGTGTCGAGCCGCATCGCCTGGTGTGCGAGGTGATGGTGCGCCATCGCGGGTCTGTCGCGATCCGGGCAACCTTCGAACATCAACTCATCAGCGCTGACGAGATTCGCGCGCGGATCGCTGGCCGCAC
>JBBDSU010000005.1:22988-37447 GCA_040904825.1 Nitriliruptoraceae bacterium
GCTGGCCGCACTGTTCCCTCAGATTCGTAGCAACGCTCTTGCCCGTCAGATTCTTGACAATCGGCAGCCGCCACACATCGGTGCCTCTCGGGATTGGCTGCCTTGAGCAACCGACGGCCTGCACGCACCGCTGCCTTTCAGAACTGACGGCCTTGGGCGACTGGCGGGTTTCAGAGATCCGCCGGCTCATCGCCTGCATGCCTCCGCTCAGCGAGATCGCCAAGGTTCGCCAATGAGCGGGAGAAGAGCCGACGCATCCACGGCAGCACAAACGTCGAGGCGCCCCATTCGCCCAACCGCCCCAACGGCGGATCGACGACTTCCCACCACACCATCCGAGTCGCATCACCAGGCAGCGCCTCCATTTCGAACGCTCCCGAACCGGTGATGATCCGCCCGAGGTGCTCTACCTCCAGTCGAACGGCAGGTTCCCAAGCGGTGACCCGCATCACGTCGTTGACCTTAAATCCCAACAGCCGGGTGGGACACTTGATCGTGACACCGACACCAGCACGTTCGGCTGTCAGCACCTCAATATCGATGGCATCGAGCATCCATCGCGGTTGAAGCTCCCAAGTGGTCAGTACGTCCCACACAACATGCGGCGGAGCGAGGACTTCGCGCTCGACTTCCAATCGCATCGTCGCTCTCCTGTCTGGCCGTTCGTTGTCGTCACACCGTCGCTCCGCCACCGGCCAAAGCCGCCAGAGCATCATCGCTTCGCGTAGCACCACAGCAGCGCGTCGCTGCGCCCTGTGCGCCCAGTAACACCCAGCAGCGCGTCGCTGCGCCCTGTGCGCCCAGTAACACCCGGCAAAGCGGGTGGCTGCGCTGAGCGACGCCATGACACGCTCCGTCACGCCATCAACAGTCGTGCATGCCACTAGCCTAGGTTGCAACGCCCGTGCCGACACCGGGCCGCGTCGCTACCGACGACATTTCGGGGCACGCTCGCCCTCGGCACGGCACCCACATTGGCCGCCCGGGTATGCCGGGTGACGACATTGAAGGAAGCATCTTGTTCGCCGATATCGACGGCAACACTCTCCACTACGACAGCTACGGGGAAGGTCCACCGATTGTTTTCATCCACGGGCTAGGTGGATCACTCAACGTGTGGCACGGCGTCCGCCAACCGATGCTGCAGCATCATCACACGGTGGCAATGGACCTTCGAGGCCACGGCCGCAGCCAAGGCAAGGGCAAGTTCTCCATCGAAGCATGGTCGAAGGATGTCCAGCGCCTGATGCGACACCTTGAACTCTCTGCGGTCACCTTGGTCGGCCACTCGCTGGGCACGCTGGTCGCGCAGCATCTTGCCCAGCACGCCCCGGATTTGGTTGACCAGCTCGTGCTCGTCGGCGGCATCTCTTATTTCCAGCCGCCGACCGTTGAGGCCTACCGCAAGCGAGCCGACGAGGTCGAAGCCAACGGCATGGACGTACTCGTCGACGACTGGCTGGCCGGCGCGGTCTCCCCTCAAACGCATGCGACCCAGGCTGGTGCCGCGGGCCTGTTGCGCGAGCTGTTCCTCCGCAACGATGCAATCAGTTATGCCAAGTCGTGCCGAGCACTGGCCAAGGCGCCACCGATCCGACGCGACGAGATCGGCCAACCGACCTTGATCATCGCGGGCGCCCACGATCGCTCGACTCCGCTGGCCATGGCAGAGGAACTCAAGTCGTCGATTCCGGTGAGCCGCGTCAAGGTCCTGGCTGACGTCGGCCACTGGATGCCAGTCGAAGCACCTGGCGCTGTCGCGGCCGCGATCCTGGAGTACCTGACCTGACCTCGCCCTCGGCCGCCTCGACGCAACCGCCCGCTGCTGGCATTGTGCGGCTCCCCGACCCGGTTCCAGGCTTGCGCCTCGACTTGCCGCGCCGCTCGCTCGACCTGTGTGGCCGCGTCGCCGTCATGGGCATTGTCAACCGCACGCCCGACTCATTTTATGACAAGGGCGCGACCTTTGAGCTCGCTACTGCGGTCGACCACGCCCGCAGCCTCGTCGACGAAGGTGCCGACATCATCGACGTCGGCGGTGTCAAAGGTGGCCCCGGCAGCCACGTCGACGTCGATGAGGAAATCAGGCGTGTCGTGCCATTCATCGAGGCCGTGCGGGAACACGATGACCAGGTCTTGCTGTCTGTTGACACCTTCCGTGCACCGGTTGCCGACGCCGCGCTGACCGCCGGCGCCGATATCGTCAACGACGTCACCGGACTCCATGACCCGGCGCTCTTAGGTGTCGTCGCAGCCCACGATGCGGGCTATGTGGCCATGCATCACGGCGGTGTCCCCCGCACCCGCCCATTCCGACGGACCTACGTGCCCGATGTGACCACCGCGGTAATTGACCACTGCCGAGCATTGACCAACCGTGCGTTGGACGCCGGCGTCGCCGCCACCCGCTTGATCGTTGATCCCGGTCATGATTTCCAGAAGACCACCGCTCACTCGCTCGAGCTCAGCCGCAGGCTCGACGAGTTGGCGGCGCTGGGGTTTCCGGTGCTCGTCGCGCTGTCGAATAAGGACTTCATCGGCGAGGTGCTCGACGCACCAATTGACCGACGTGTCGACGGAAGTCTCGCCACCGCCGTGTTCTGCACCCTGCGAGGCGCAAATATCGTGCGTGTTCACGAAGTCGCACGCACCGTCGACGCGCTGCGCATGACCGAAACGCTGCTGGGTTGGCGCCGACCGTCAATCCAGGTTCGAGGCCTGGAATGATCGGGCCACGCGTCAACGGCCCCGCGCCAACCGACGCGGTCACAACCGATCCCTCACCAACCGATCCCTCACCAACCGACCTCGCGGCCGTCGTCGCATCACCTGTCCTCGCGTCAACCGACCCCGCGTCAATCATCGCAGCGTCAATCATCGCCGCGAGGGAGTTGACTTCGCCGTGCTATCCGGTGTCGCCTAAGGTCACTGGCCAGCGACCCTGCCTGCCGCCACCGTCGGTGATCCCGGTCGCATCATCGCAGGCAACCCTGCACACTCGCCCCCTTATATGACCCGATGACATCGACGCCGAGGAGAAATTCGTGGCTCGAGCTGGCATGCCCCGCAAGTTCGTGTTCGTCTGTGTCAACGACCGTGATCCGCAGCACCCACGGCCCTCGTGCGCACGCAAGGGATCCAGCGGCGTGTTCGACGCTTTGCGAGAAGAGACCGGCCGGCAGGGGTTGGTCGACGTCAAAGTCATCGCAACTGGATGCCTCGAACCATGCATGGTCGGTCCCACGGTCTACGTCGCGCCCGACGATGTGTGGTACGGAGGGGTGACCGCAGAAGACGTCGAGCAGATCACCTCCGAGCATCTTGCCGACGATCGCCCCGTTGAATTCTTGACCATCGGAGCCGAAGAATTCGCATTGTCACCGCTGGCGGGCCGTAGCGACCTACCACCTGGAATGATCCCTCCTGCGCGTTGATGCTGCGATTCACCGCTACAGACACCTCAATGCACACGCACGGCAGGGAGTAACTCAATCCGCAAGGACCCTCACCTGCGGTCTCGACGCGACATGACGGGAGCCACCATGCAACGCGCTTCATGGGACGAGTACTACCTCGAACTCGCCCGTGCCACCTCCACGCGAGCGACCTGCAGTCGCCGCAAACACGGCGCCGTCATCGTGCAGGGACGACGGATTGTGTCGACCGGCTACAACGGAGGGCCGTCTGGCTACCCGCATTGCCTTGAGGGCGCCTGTCCCCGTGCGAACTCCGACGCACCGCAAGGGCACAACTACGACCAATGCATCGCGATCCACGCGGAAGCCAACGCACTGCTGTTCTCCAGCCCAGAGGAGCGTGACGGTGCGTCGCTGTATTGCACCGGCGCTCCGTGTTTCGGGTGCGCCAAGCTGATCGCCAACTCAGGGGTCAAAGAAGTCGTCGCCTCGGGCGGCCGTTACGACGGTTGGGAAGCCACTCGCGACTTTCTGCGCACCGCATCGGTCAGAGTTCGCCTGTTGGACGGCATGGATGGCGTGCCAGCGCTAGACCTGCAGCACTGATGCGCAGCTCGCACGTGCCATTGGCATGCTGCACTGGGTGACGAAACGACACATCCCCCCGAACTCAAAGGTCCGGGGGGATGGAAGATCGCTCGGGGCCTCGACCTAGATGCGTGGGATGGATCGCATCAGGCGGTGGGAGAGCCGCCAGTGGAGCGGGAGAGACGGTCGGGCCTCTCGAGCGCTGCGCAAAGCCACCGGGTGGGAGAGATTGGCGGCTGCGCACGTCTTCAGTTGTCAGGGCTACCGCACCAACGGGCTGGGAGGGACCCGTATAACTGGGCGGCGCCATCAGGATTTGGCTTGTTTCCTTCCGGCGAACCGAAAGTAATCCGAACCATTGGCCTGACATTTGCTATATTACATGCTTTACCGGACCAAGCAAGTCGAAACCCACGCTTATTGGACTGCCATTGGACGATCCAATTAGGGAGAGTGGCCCTCATCTCGCTGCGCTTCTCACTGACGCGCTGCGTGGCAATGGGCCCTTGTACCGTCTGCTGGCTGGCGCCATCAAGCGGGCGATCGACCGCGGAGAAATCCCCCTTGGCACGGTGCTGCCTCCCGAACGTTCGTTGGCGAACGAACTGGCCGTCAGCCGTGCCACCGTGGTTGCGGCCTACGACCGCCTCAAGGCTGAAGGGTGGCTTGAGAGCCGGCAAGGTTCGGGTACCTGGGTGCGCACGAACGACGAACCCGATCGCAAAGGTGTCGACGCCGTTGCGACTGGCCGACTCTTTCTCGGACCCAGTGCATCACAGGGGCTCAGCGGTGATGCAGGCCACCCAGCCCACGACGATCTCATCGAACTCTCCGTCGCGGCGGTCATGGGGTCGCCGGTCGTCACCGAGGCGGTGACATCACTCACCGCTGATGAAATCAACACACTGACCGCCCACCATGGATATGTCCCGCAGGGCCTGCGGACGCTGCGGGACATCGTGGCAGCCAACTTCAGCAACGATGGACTCCCGACGCATCCCGATCAGGTGATCATCACCACCGGCGCCCACCAGGCGCTGTCGCTTGTTGCGCGCCAGGTCCTCAAGCCTGGAGACGACGTTCTCGTCGAGAGCCCCACCTTCCCCGGTGCGCTCGACGTCTTCCGCCGGTTCGGAGCACGAGCGATCCCGCTGCCAGTCGATGAGCATGGCGCGCGCACCGACGTCGTGGCCGATCTCATGAGCCGGACGCAACCGATGATGATTTATGTCTCGCCGCACTTCCACAATCCGACGGGCACGATCATGCCTGCCGAGCGTCGACGGGAACTTGGAGAACTCGCGGCTGCTGCTGGCATCGTGATTGTCGAAGACATGGCGCTGGCTGACGTCGCTATCGACGACGTCACCTTGCCGCCCTCCATCGCCGCGATCGTTCCCGACGCAACCGTGCACACCATCGGTTCGACCGCCAAGCTCTACTGGGCAGGCATGCGCATCGGGTGGCTGCGATCCCCTGAAGCCTGGGGTGTCCGGATGCTGGCAACCAAGACGGTCGCCGATCTTGGCTCTCCCCTGCTCGCCCAGCTCATCACCGTCAAGATGCTTGCGCGACGTGACGAGGTCCGCGAACAGCGCCGCCAAGAACTCCTCCCTCGACGCGAATTGATGTGCCAGCGACTTGAGGAGTGGCTGGGCGACTGGACCTGGCGCCGGCCTCCAGGTGGCTTGTCGATGTGGGTCACCTTGCCACATGGCAACGCCGATGAATTTGCGGAACTCGCGCTCCGACAGGGCGTCGCCATCGTTCCGGGTCCGTCGCTGTCCGTCGATGAAGGCAACCGCCAGTCCATCCGGCTGGTGTTCGCCCGCCCCGAGGAACACATCGAAGAGGGCCTGCGACGTTTGGCCGGCGCTTGGGAGCGCTATTCGGAGCAGACGGCAGGGCGCCCAACTGCCCGCCTACTCGTGTGACGCGGCTGCCTGGCCACCCGTATGACGGGATGACCGGGCCAACGGGATCGCCAGACGACTCGCAGATCAGGATCACCGAGCGGACCGCGCAGAAGCGTCAGGTCGCCGCAGGAATCTCGTAGGTCGCAATCTTGGGATGGTCGACGTTCGACGGGCCTACGTCAGCCGCGCCACCAGGCGAACCGAGCCCTGTCACCGAGTCATCGAAATAGCCAGCGTTGATCGCGGTGAAGTCGTTCCACTCGGGCGGGACGTCATCGCCATAGAAGATTGCTTCGACCGGACAGGCCGGTTCACAGGCTGCACAGTCGATGCATTCGCCGGGATGGATGTAGAGCATCCTGTCGCCCTCGTAGATGCAGTCGACCGGGCACTCCTGCACACACGCGGTGTCCTTGACATCCATGCACGGCTCGGCGATGACGTAGGTCACCTCAAGCCTCCCAGTCTGCGATCTTCGGGTGATCCTTGTCGACCGCACCGACAGCCGCGGCACCTCCGGGCGACCCAAGCCCCGTCACGGAGTCCTCAAAGAACTCGGCGTTGATCGGCGTGAATTCTTTCCATTCATCCGGGACGTCATCTTCGTAGAAAATTGCCTCAACCGGACAGACGGGCTCGCAGGCGCCGCAGTCGATGCACTCGGTGGGGTGGATGTAGAGCATCCGCTCCCCTTCGTAGATGCAGTCGACCGGGCATTCCTCGACGCACGCGTTGTCCTTCACGTCGATACAAGGCTCAGCGATGGTGTAGGTCAACTCTGGGACCTCCTGTGATCCGCCTCTGCCACGAACAGGCACTTGCCTGCCCGCTGAATGGGTAGTTGTACACCACCATCGTAGAGCGTCAACGCCGAACAAGCCCACTCAGGCGTGCCCGGCGGGCTGCGTCGCCCCTTTCATTCCCAATGATCGAGCCGAGCTGCGGACACGATCGCCTACCGTGGCAAGCCTGGACGATGGAGTGCTCGATGACGGTGCTTTTGCTGCGGCATGCTGAGGCTGGCGACCGTTGGCTGTGGTCGGGAAACGATCGTGACCGGCCGCTGGATGATCACGGCGTGAAGCAAGCAACGGAACTCGCTACCCAATTCGCCGAGTTCGCCATCACACGCGTGCAATCCAGCCCGTTCCGACGTTGCGTCCAGACCGTCGAGCCCCTGGCTGCCTCGCTGTCGATCCACACCGAGACCGCACCGCAGCTCGCGGAAGGCTCGGGCAGTCAGTACGTGCGCGACATGCTCGCGACCTCCGGTGACACCACGATCGTGCTGTGCACACACGGCGACATCATCGCTGCGGTACTGGGTGATCTTGAACGCCACGGATGCGAGTTGGGCTCGTCCGCACGCATGCAGAAGGCGAGCACCTGGCAGTTGGATTCCTCAGCCCCGTCCATCACCGCCCGCTACCTGCCTCCACCATGCTGACGTCCGCTTTCGTGAGCACTCCATGACCCGTTCAGCCGTCCTCGACCTGGGCAGCAACTCATTTCATGTGCTCGTAGCCGATGTCGTCGATCACACGTTGCGGGCGACCCTGCGATCACGTCAGATGTTGCATCTCGGACGCATCGTCGAGCGCAGCGGAGAGCTGGACCCCGACGCACAACGCAACGCCGTTGGTGTTGCTGCACACTTGGCGGAGCTTGCCCGCCGGGCCGGTGCCGCATCAATCATTGCCGTAGCCACGTCAGCCATCCGTGATGCTGGCAATGGGCCGGCAGTTGTCGCCGAGCTCTCGCGCGCTACCGGATGCACCGTACGGGTGTTGGACGGCGCAGAAGAGGCCAGGCTCGCTTATCTGGGAGCCCGACGATCAGTTGCCATCGGTGAAGAACCTGTCGTCGTGCTCGATCTCGGTGGAGGGTCGCTTGAACTGGCCGTCGGCACAGGCGGCGAAGTGGCCTGGTCGACGTCCACTCCGCTTGGTGCCAGCCGCATCTCGGCGCTGACCACCGCTGACCCTCTTAGCAAGCGCGACATGCGCATCATCGATGAGCGCGTCGACACCTGGATCAACCCGATCGTCGACGAAATCGCCGCACTGCGACCTGCAACCGTGGTGCTCGTCGGTGGAACAGTCAGGGCACTCGCCCGAGTGCTTGCAGCGCAACAATCCGCGTGGCTGCCAGCGACGGTCAACCAGATGCCGATACCTGTTGCAGACCTTGCAGGTCTCAGCAGCCAATTGACGGGCGCCGATCTCGACGCGCGGCGAGATTTCCCTCAGATGAAGGACCGTCGGGCCGACCATCTCCATCTCGCCGCTCACGTGCTTGTGCGCACGTTGACGCTGCTGGGATTCGACGATGCGATGGTCAGCGACTGGGGCTTGCGCGAAGGTGTGCTGTTCGACGCGCACGGATTGACCGAGCCCTTGCTCGACGGCGAACTTCAGGCCGCTGAGGTTGACCGGTTTCGACGATCGTTGATGCCTGACGACCGACACGCCACCCACGTCGCCCAATTGGCACGCGAAATCTTCGATGCGACCATCCCGCTCCACGGGATGACCGACGCCGACCGTCGTTTGCTGATCCACGCGGCGTCGCTCCACACCATCGGTCAAGCGCTCACGTTGCGACGGCAGCAAGATCACGGGGCCTACCTGGTCCAGCACGCCGAAATGCGAGGATTCAGCCCTACCGAATGCGCAATGCTCACCACGCTCGTCCGGTTCCATCCTTCGAGAGGCATCGATTCGTCGTACGCGCCGTTGGCTGCGCTGTCGCCTGACGACGCTGACCGCACCGGCCGACTACTGGGCTTGCTGCAACTGGCCGATGCCTTCGACCCCGCCCACGATCAATCCATCACCTACCTCGACGTCAGCCTCGACCTGCCCAACCGTCATCTCAAGATCTGCGGTCAAGGCGGAAAGCTGCACCTGACCGACGCCGAACGGGCACGACGAGTTGCGTTCTTCGAGGACATGTTTTCAATCTCCGTCGAACTCGATGGCTCGGCGCCGGCACCTCGTAGCACGATGGCTCGACTGCGACACCTGGTAGCACGATGACATCGATCACACCAGTTCACCGGCCAGCATGATGGGACCCGACCCCCGCATCCGCTATCGCAACGACGTCACCGCCGACCACATCGGACAGCGGGTCTCGGTCCGTTCGATGGATGCTGCGGGGACCCCACGCGACGTTGTCGGCAGGCTGCTCGCCATCGATGCCGAGGTTCTGCTGATCGTTGACCGGGCGGCACGGCTCCACGTCGTGTCTAGGCCTCACCTGATGGCCTCGAAAGTCGTACCAGCACACCCGCGTCTGCCTGCAGAACCCAACGTTGGCGGCCGCGACGCCCCGTTCGAACGCGACGCGGCACGCCTTCTGGTCATCCAAGGGTCCGAGGTGCTCCTGGTGGCCCACCATCCCACCGCCGATGAGACCGTCTGGACTGCACCCGGCGGAGGGCTGGACGACAGCGAGGACCCTCGTCGCGCCGCGGAGCGTGAACTGTTGGAGGAAACCGGGCTTGCCCTGTCGGCTGGCGCGCTGGTGTTGCGCCGGACAGCAACGTTCCCGTTCCGGGGAGTCTGGATCACCCAACGCGAGCAGTGGTTTCTTGCCGAGACCACCAGCGGCGATCTGCAGTCAACGCATGGCGGTCACAATGACGCAGCGAGCCAGGCTTCCGATCCGGCGACCAGCACCGCACGTTGGTGGCCTGTCAACGAACTTGCGGCAACCCAAGAACGCATCGAACCGTCCGAACTGTCCGCGATGATCCGCACGTTGATCGAGACCGGCCCGCCGGATCAACCGTGGGAATTGGGACCGACGACCACCGCCGACAACGACGACAACGACGACCTGACTCCCTGATCCCCTCACCGCCTGACCACGTGATGCCGCAGGGATATGACGCGAGTCCAGGCGTCTAGCAACCAGACTGACGGCTGTCGAGCGCCCGGCAACTACCGCCTGACAACTACTGGCCAGCGAGGTCGCCGATGCGGTGGACAAGCACCCGGTTGGTGCCGCCAATGCCGCCGGGAATGCCTGAGACGATGACCAGCGTGTCGCCTTTGTCTGCATACCCGTGTTCGAGGCACACGTCCTCAGCGGCCAGAATCAGATCCTGGGAGTGGTCACGCTCGGGAACCATCCGACCAGCAGTCCCCCACATCAGGGCAAACCGCCGTAGTGACCGGTCGTCGGTTGTCAGCCCGATGATGGGCTGCTGCGGGCGGAACTTCGATACCAACTGGACACTGGCGCCGGACAAGCTGAACACCAGGATCGCCAGCGCATCGACGTCGTCTGCGATCTGCTTGGCAGCCTTGGCGACGACGCGCCCCAGCACCTGGCCCGTTTCAGGCGCCACCGGCCGGACCCGTTGCGCAGCACTTTCGGCCACTTCAACAATCCGTGCCATGGTCGCCACGGACTCCACCGGATAGCGCCCCGCTGCTGTTTCACCGGACAACATGACCGCATCGGTGCCGTCGAAGATCGCGTTGGCAACGTCCGAGGCTTCCGCTCTGGTCGGCCGGGAACTGCGCACCATCGATTCGAGCATCTCGGTGGCGGTGATGACCGGGCAGCTTTCGCGGTTGGCGAGGTCGATGATCTGCTTCTGGATCGCTGGGACACGTTCTGGACCGATCTCAACGCCGAGGTCGCCTCGGGCCACCATGACCGCGTCGGTCGCTTCGATGATCGCCTCAAGGTTGTCGAGGGCCTCGGGCCGTTCCAGCTTTGCCACGATCGGTTGGACCCCGCCGAGCGACCGGATCAGAGCCCTCAGTCCGTGAACATCGTCGGGGCGACGGACGAACGACAGTGCGATCCAATCGACGCCGAGCTCGATCATTGTTCGGACGTCGGCGCGATCCTTGTCCGTCATGCTCTCAGCCGACACTTTCATGCCCGGAAGGTTGACGCCCTTGCGAGAAGTGACCAGTCCCCCGACGACAACTCGTGCCGTGACAACGTCTCCATCGACGCCTGTGACCGTCAGTCGGATCAGACCATCGTCGATGAGGACCATGGCACCCGGCTCGACATCTCTGGCAAGGTGCTCATAGACGACAGTGAGCACCGGCGTATCGGCGCTCGCGTCGGCCTTGGGCGCCTCTGGCGCCTCTGGCGCCTCCGCCGAGGCTGCTGCATCGGGCTCTTGCGCCAAGGTTGCGGAGGCTGCTGGCTCTGAACCTTCGCTGTCGCCGACGAGGCGCACTTCACTGCCGTCGACAAGCGTCACTCCTGAGCCTGGCACCACCCCAAGGCGAATCTTGGGTCCCTGAAGGTCGCCGAGACTGCCCACGACCTTGCCGAGGTCGGCGGCAATTTCATGGACTGAAGCCAGACGCCGCGCATGCTCCTCCGCGGTGCCGTGCGAGAAATTGAGCCGGACGACATCGATCCCCGCAGCGATTGCAGCTCGCAGGCGCTCCGGGTCGTCGAGGGCAGGTCCGAGAGTTGCAACGATCTTGGCGCGGCGCACAGCGATCCTGCGGTCGGTGAGTGTGTGGGGGCTCGTTGTCCCATCGTATGCGCCCATCACTCGTTAAGGTCCGAACCTGGTCCAAGCGGAGAGGACCGCGGATCGAGCGGTCCACGAACGCCTTCGGACAGTTCACGTATTGCCCGGTTGACTTGCGCATTGACCCCGAACGGCACGTCGCCTCCGAATCGCATGACCAGCACCCCTTCGGCGACACCTTGCGTCAACGGAACGACTGCCTCCCGTTCAAGGAGGCGATCAACCGGGCCGCGCAGAACCCGATGCCACTGGATCCTCCAGGTGGCAACAACCGCGTCGTCATCGAGTCGTCGTGCGATCGCGTCAGGCACCACGACTCGAGCCCCTCTGGCAATCGCGGCTTCGGCGGCCTCCACAGCCCAGGGCCCGCCACCGATCACGACAACATCTGCACCCTGTTCCATTGCGCTGACCGCTGCCGCCACACCATCCAGCTCCGGATCAACATCCACCACATTGGTGGTCGCAAGCGCTGCAAGAAGCCCGTCCCGGAACCGCCCCTGTTCAAGGTCATGAGGTGCCAGGACATAACCGACTGCCTCCTCGGACGCAGCGGCGGCAGCAACTCCCACAACATGGCCGAACTCAGCCGTCCTGAGCACCATCAGATCGAACCCTGGCGCTTCCTCTGTCGGCAGCGTCGCCGTCACCAACGCGCAGAAACGTTGTTGCGGAAGGTTCGCATGTTGCTGTCGCACCGCACTCGACGACCCTGTTGTCAGGGCACAGGTGATGTCGAATCCTGCAGCGGCGAGGTAGCCGACCAAGTCGCCGATGAACATCTCGCTGTCGGGCACGTAGCTGGCGAGTTCGTGGACACCTTCCCGCGCCGTGGCACGCACCACGGCGAGATCACGACGCATCTCGTCGATGATGTCGGGATGCCAGGCATCCGCCGGCGGAAGCACCACGCCGATGCGCACACCAACGGGAGCAGGAGTCGGTTCTTCCACCGGCTCAACAATCGCCGGTGGGGTGACCGCAAGTTCCGAGGTGCATCCGGTCATTGCGATACCGGCCAGGGCCATGACCACCATGGCCCCGCGGGAACGCAGCACTGTCAGTGAGCGAGAAGGCGGCCCGGCATCTGGCAGCAGTGTGTTGCATTGGCTCTGGCCGTGGCGATCATTCACCTGGTGCTCCCGCGGCAATCCTCCCGGCGGAGATCGACGCACCTCTAGGCTAACGGGACCAATGCCACCGACGAGGGGTGTGCTCGTGCCTTCTGTCACTGTCCTCGAAGATCCCATCGCAGGCATCCAGCTTGCCTCATTGCGCGACAAGACCACCACGCCGGAACATTTCAGACACCATGCTCGGCGGCTCGGGGCAATGCTCGCGCTGTGGGCCGTGCGCGACCTGCCGTCGACCACAACCACCGTCACCACTCCGCTGGCCGATGCACCGGCGACCGTGCCTGGTCGGACCATCGTCGCCGTACCAGTACTGCGAGCTGGGCTTGGTTTGCTGGCTGGGGTTCACGACGTGTTGCCGACTGCGCTTGTCGGCATGATCGGCCTTGAGCGAGACGCCACGACGCTCCAGGCTCGGCGCTACTACTTCAAGGTCCCACCGTTGGACGGAGCGTGGGTACTGGTACTCGAACCGATGCTCGCTACCGGAGGTTCCGCGTCCGATGCCGTCAAAGCACTCGATGCAGAAGGTGCCGAACAGGTGACGGTGCTCAGCGTCGTCGCAACCCAGCAAGGCATCGATCGGATTGTTGACGACAACCCCGGGGTACGCATTGTCACAGCCTCTGTCGATCCGACACTCGATGACAACGGCTACATCGTGCCTGGCCTTGGGGACTTTGGAGATCGACTTTTCGGAACTCCTCACTGAGTGCGCTTGAGCTTGCACTGACAACGCCCATCCCGCCCACACTCGGCATGCACCAAACCTGAGCGTCACACGCATCGTGCCCACGCCGATTCAGCACGACACCACTTGGTTCGGCTCAACGCCACCCAACGAGGCGCGACGTCACCTCAGGCCGATCACGACGCACCGTCGGCATGCCGGCGGCTATTGCCGAGCGAATCCGCCGTATTCGCCTTGGCGATACACCAGTGGCGGTCCTGCACCATCAGCGCCGAGATCAACAACCTGGCCGACAACAATCATGTGATCGCCACCTTCATGGACATCCCACAGCCGGCAGTCAACCCACCCGGCATGGTCGACTAGCAAGGGAGCTCCGGTTGCCCGCTGGAACGTCGGTATATCGCTGAACTGCCCATTCCCGGATCCACGATCGGGGTCCGCGAACCACAGGGACGTATCTGCGTGACCTTCGGGAAGAAAGCTCAGGCCGAACACACCGGACGACGAAATGAGTGGCAGCATGGTGGTGGTGCGATCGATGCAGACGAGCACCAGCATGGGATCCAACGAAAGTGAGGTGACAGCGTTGGCCGTCATGCCGTGAGGCACGCCGTCAACCAGCGTCGTGACCACGGCAACGCCCGTTACGAACCGTCCCATGACATCACGAAACTGGTCGGGTGTCGGTCCGTTGCGCAATCCATCGAACAGATCGTGCTCGAGACCATCAGCCACCCCGAGCTCGCCATCCCGCAACGCAAACTGTTCGACCGCGAAAGCGCGGGCAGCAATGTCGTCGGGCAGGTTTAGGAAGAAGGAGTCCTCGCCGATCTGACTGCGGTGAGCAGCCATCGCAGCGCGCTTCAGCCCAATCCACGGCGCGACGTCAACCTCGGTCGTGACCTGATCGTCCGCAACACCGAACGCGACATCATCCGCTGCTGGCTCCCCGACCTGCTCCCCGACCTGTTCGCCGACCTGCGTCCCGAATTCCTCACCGACCTGCTCCGGGACCTGCTTCCCGACCTCCTCGCCGACCTGCTTCCCGACCTGCTCGCCGATGGCACCGCCGTCACTGACAAAGCGATCTCCTCCTTCGTCGGCCGGTTGAGCATCCTCATCCGACGCCTGACCATGACCTGTAGCGTCGCCTAGGGGATCGCCCTCGGGATCCGAGAACGGAGACGGCAGCCC
>JBBDSU010000005.1:37547-39782 GCA_040904825.1 Nitriliruptoraceae bacterium
GATCGCCCTCGGGATCCGAGAACGGAGACGGCAGCCCCGCGTCGGCCAGCGCCTCCTCGATGACCTCGATGCGGCCTCGCGTCAAGACGTGGACATACCGCTTGGCAACTTTCCAGGGGTCCCCGTCCACGTCGGCCACCGGGTCGGCCGCCACATCTACAGCTCTGGAGGTGACCAGGTTGGCTTTAATGTGATCGGGATGCCCGTAGGTGCCACGCTCGTCGTCAGACACGACGACGAGCGGTCGCTCGGCCCGAATGATTGAGGCCAGCTTGCGAGCCGCCTCCTCGATGTCGGCACGATGGAACGACGCCGGGTGGTCGTTGGCAGGACTACCCACCATGCCGCTATCGCGATAGCCCAGTTCGTAGTGCCGGCCAACGTTGAGCACCGCGATCGCATCGGCGAGCTCTCGGCGACGATGGTCCGCCAGTGGCACATCGCCAAGATCGATCCCAGCGAGGTTCTCACCTTCCTCACCACCGGTGCAGGTGACCACGACCGTGCGAATGCCGGTGTCTGCGGCACGTGCAAGCACACCGCCGCAGGCGATCGATTCATCGTCAGGGTGTGGATGCACACAGAGCAATGTCAGGTCATCCACCGCTTCTCCGAGATTCGTGGTCTGAGATTCGTGGCTAGTAGGCATCCGTCCGAATGCTGCGATGCTGGCGGGCCGAAGGCTCGCGTCGTGCGCTGTTCCGATGCCTCTCACATTGCATCGCACTGATACTGCTCACCATGCGCCGCACCGACACATCGATGCTTCGCACCGCGAGCCCCACCGGCACCCCGCGTGCACCGCGTGCGCCGCACCAACATTTTGCGCACTGCGCTTGATGCAGTGCCGGCACGCGATGCGACAGCCTGCCACGTCGGTGGCTGAGCCCGAAGCAGGCTGCTTCCAGGCGACTCACGTCGTCGGGAGCACGACCACCACGCTACGGCACCCACAGACCCGAGTCGCGATCCCGTCAGTAGCCTGCAACCGTCCAGCTTTCCCGCGGCGTGTGACCATCGCCATCTGCACTCGATGAGGCATGACGAATACCGCTCCCCGGATCCATTTCGTCGACCGTCCCGATGATGTCGGTGCGGCGCTTTCACGCGTGGACACAGCGGTCATCGGCATCGACGTCGAACGGGCTGATGCCCATCGCTACCACCGGCGTGCGGCGCTCGTCCAAGTCGGGCAAGGCGATAACTGCGTCCTGTTCGATGCCGTCGCACTCGACGAACTGGCCGCCCTCAACGACTTCCTCGATGACGAGCGGGTGGCGGTGCTCCACGCGGCAGACAACGATCTTGTGCCGCTGGCTCGACTTGGTGTCTTGCCTGACCGGATCGCCGACACAGCCGTGGCGGCAGCACTGCTGGGACTTCCTACCGGGCTGGAAACCCTTCTTGCGGATTTCCTCGATGTGACGATCGAAGGCGACAAGAGCGCGTTCCAGCGCGCCGATTGGGAACAGCGGCCCTTGCCCGACGACATGGCGGCCTATGCCGCAGGCGACGTCGTCCACCTTCCTGAATTGTGGAGCCTGCTCGCGGACCGCCTCGAAGATCAGGGGCGCACCACGTGGTACGAACAAGAGCTAGTCGCGCGTATCGAACGGATGGAAAGCGACGACCGGTCATGGCGCAAGGTCAAGCGAATCGGACGGATGTCCGATGAACAACGCACGATCGTTCGAGTCGTCTGGGAAGCCCGCGAGGAGCTAGCCCGCACGCACGATCTCGCGCCCAATCATCTGCTTCGTGACGATGCGATCGTGCGGATAGCGCTCGATCCGCCGACGACCGAAGCTGCTCTCCTCCGTCGCGCTCAGCGGCGCCACCCGCCGATTCGCGACCACGTTGCTGCACTGCTTGAAGCAGTCGCGCGAGGACGCAACGCCGAGCCAGAGTCGACGCGACCTGATGGGCAGCGCCCGATGTCCGATGTGGACCGAGCCGCAATCGACGCTTTGCGCAAGGCGCGAGCAGAAGTCGCCGAACAGCTCGGTATCGACGCTGGCGTGTTATGTCCAGCGCGTCCGCTCGCCAGTGCCGTGATGAGTGACCCCGAGGACGCCGCCGCGCTGTGCGCCAAGGCTGAACTACGACCGTGGCAGGCACAGTTGCTCGCCGAACCACTCTGGAACGCCTATCAGGCCACCATCAACGAGGCCCGGCATGACGCCTCCTTGCCCGTCACACCCACAACCGCTCCATCGCCACCCGAGACGGCATAAC
>JBBDSU010000005.1:39882-40956 GCA_040904825.1 Nitriliruptoraceae bacterium
ACCGGATCAGCGACCGGCACCACCGGCTGCCGGTGGAGACCGTCAGCCGGTGGTCGTGACCGAAGTGAGCTTGCGCGCGAGGTTCGACGGCATCGCAAACTCCACGTCCTCGTCGACGACCATCACGGTGTCGATCGTCGGTGTGCCCCTCGCCCGGAACCAGTCGATGACTTCTTCGACGAGCACTTCAGGGGCTGACGCGCCCGAGGTCAATCCGACGACACCTGCGTCAGCGACCCACGTCGGATCAATCTCATCGGCCTGGTCGATGAGATAGGCCGGCACCGAGCGATCTCGCGACACCTCAACAAGTCGCTTGGAGTTCGATGACGTTTGCGATCCGACGACCAGGATGACATCACATCGTTGTGCCAGCTGCTTGACGGCATCCTGGCGATTTTGGGTCGCGTAGCAGATGTCGTCCTTTTTGGGCTGATGCAACATGGGGAAGCGCTCGCGCAGACGATCAACGACAGCGGAGGTTTCATCCATCGACAGTGTTGTCTGGGTGATGTAGGCGATGTTCGCATCTTCAGCGAGCGGCAGCGCATCGACATCGTCAGGTGTTTCGACCAGGTTGATGGAACTTGGCGCCTGACCCATCGTGCCGATGACTTCTTGATGGCCTTCGTGTCCAATGAGGACGAGGTCCAGGCCGTCACGTGCGAAACGGCGAGCTTCGTGGTGGACTTTGGTCACCAGCGGGCAGGTGGCGTCAATCAGTTCGTGCCCGAGACGACGCGAATTAGCGAAGGCTTCAGGCGGTGATCCGTGCGCCGAGAAGACCACGACCGCGCCCTCAGGAACCTCAGCCTCATCCTCTACAAACACCGCTCCCTTGCGTCGCAGCGCCTCGACCACGTGGGTGTTGTGAACGATTTCATGCCGCACGTAGACCGGCGCGCCATAAGCTTCAAGCGCCTTTTCGACGATCAGCACTGCACGGTCGACTCCCGCGCAAAAGCCCCTTGGAGCGGCCAGCAACAGCGTGTGAACATCCATGCCACGAGGGTAGCGATCATGGCCAGCACGCCTGCCCAACGAGGCAGCGCCCACAGCCCAGCCCGGCAACAG
>JBBDSU010000005.1:41056-46054 GCA_040904825.1 Nitriliruptoraceae bacterium
GCAGCCGCCAAACGCGACACAGCCGCGCGATTGACGAGACCCGCAAGGCACGCGGACGCTGGACTTCCTCAGTCCCTGTGGCAGACTGGACACTGCAGGCCCGGTTCCACGCGGACGACCTTTCAGTCTTCCTACGACGGACCGGGCTGATGTGTGCCGGACCCGGTCGCAACCGCGACCGCCAAGCCCAGCATCCGGCTCACGGAGGACGATCAACGTGCACATCATCATCGGCGGATGCGGGCGCTTAGGCGCTGAGATCGCCGAACAGCTGTCGGTCGACGCCGATACTGACGTCGTCATCCTCGATACTGATCCGATGGCGTTTGACCGCCTCGGAGCCGGCTTCAACGGTGAGACGCTCGTGGGCGATTGCACCGACCGGGATGTTCTCGAACAGGCTGGCATCGCGCGAGCAGATGGCCTGATCGCGGTCACGCGTTCCGACAATGCGAACCTCATGACCGTGGAAATCGCCACCCACCTGTATGACGTGCCCCGGACCATCGCACGGCTGTTCAACCCTGAGCGCGAAGACGTCTACCGCAAGCTTGGCGTGCGCTATGTGTCGTCGACGAACACGATCGCAAAGTTGTTCCTCAACGAGTTCAGGGATGACGCCTTCCCGCTGCACGTGAGCTTCATCGACACCGACGTGTCAGTCGTTGATCTCGAGGTTGATACATCCGCCCACGGCATGGATGTCGCCGAGTTCGAACAGGACGGGTTGCTGCGGATCGCGGCCGTCAGACGCGGTGCCCGGGTGTTCATCCCCGACGCAAGCGACCGCCTCGAGTACGACGACGTCATCACTGTGGCGATGAAACCGGGGGCGCGACGCGGACTGGGAAGCCTCGTGCGCAATCCCTACGACCGTGCTCGCGTCCACGGCCAGATCACTCCCGGTGGCGTGCCGGCGACCAAGGACAAACGGTCCGACGCCACAGAACCCGACCCCGGACAGCCAGACCCGGTGCAGCCGGCTACCGATTCCCCGGCGCACGGCGTCGGTACTGAGCGTCACGCCCCCGACACACCAACCGACGCAGACGCCCCACACACTGAGGTGGACAGGACTGCCGCCGACACTCCAGACGTCACCGGACCGGGCTCCTCGGTGCCGACTCCTCAGCCCGACCGCGACAGGAGCTGACCATGTACGTCGTCATCGCTGGCGGTGGACGCATCGGCCGCTACATCGCGCGTGACATGAGCAGCAAAGGCCATGAGGTCACCATCATCGAGCGGTTAGCAGAGCGTTGTGAGCAGTTGGTTGCCGACGCCCAGGTGCTCGTCATCCAGGGCGACGCGTGCGACGTGCGCTACTTGGAACAGGCTCACGCCGATCGAGCCGACGTGTTCGTTGCGACGACCCACGATGACGACGAAAACCTCGTTGCGTGCCAGCTCGCCAAGATCGAGTTCGGGCTTCCTCGAGCCATCAGCCGGGTCAACACGCCCAAGAACGTGGAGATTTTTGCAGCACTGGGGATCGAACCAGTGTCGTCCACGCGCCTCATCTCTGAGCTGCTTGAGAACGAGTTCTCAGTCGGAGAACTCCACCGCCTGGTGACCTTGAAGGGCGGCTCGGTCGAGCTCGTCGAACTGAAGATCCCCGATCCGGACGAAGCCACCACTCGCCCACCCGAACACATCTCCGACATCGACCTGCCTGGCCAGTCGGTGCTCGTCGCCATCTTTCGCGGCGACGAGACCATCATCCCGACACCCGACACACCGCTGTTGCCGGGCGACGAAGTGGTCGCGTTAACAAGCCCAGAACGAGAAGATGATCTCATACGCGCCCTCTTGAAGGGACGCTGATGGCCTCTCGCACCCCATCCCGTCACCTTCGTGACACCTTCGCCGACGCGGCCAGAGGTACAGCATGGGTGACCGGTATCACCTTGACCGTGATTGCCGTCGGGTTTGGTATCACCGTCATCATGTCGATGCTTTTCAGCAGCTCGTGACGCCATGACCGTCATTCTCCGGCCCGGCGCCGACGACCTGCGCCTCATCGGCTTCTACCTCGGCAAGGTCCTAATGGGCCTTGGCATCGTGATGCTGGCTCCGTTGGTCTTCGCGCTGAGCGCACGCGAATGGAACTCCGCCAGCGCGTTTGCCATCGGGGCAAGCCTGTGCATCATCGCCGGCGCGGCCAGCGATGCGCGCCTGACAACCCGCCGACCACTGACCTGGGCCCACGGCATGGTCATCGTCGCCTTGGCGTGGCTCATCGGTGCCATCTTCGCTGCGGTGCCGATGTATCTCTCCGGACGCTTCTCGCACCCGTTGGCGGCACTGTTCGAAGCGATGTCTGCCCTGACCACCACCGGCATGTCGGTCATCCACGATCTCGATCACACGCCGCTGTCGGAAGATTTCTACCGCCACTTGCTCCAGTTCGCAGGCGGGCAGGGCATCGTCATCGTGGTGCTCTCACTGTTCGCCAGTGGCGGATCGAGGATCGCGTCGCTGTACTCGTCAGAAGCACGCGACGAACGGATTCTGCCGAACTTCATCCGTACCGCTCGCTTCATCTTCCTGGTCGCCGGCACTTTCTTGATTGTCGGAACCGCAGCCTTGTTTATCGCCCTGATCAACGCCGGCTTCGCACCAGGAAGGGCGCTCTACCACGCGATCAACCTGTTTTTCTCATCGTTCGACACCGGCGGGTTTTCGGTGATGCAGTCCTCGATCATCTACTACCACTCGGTAGGTGTCGAGATCGTGGTGATGGTCCTGATGCTGGCTGGCACCGTGTCGTTCGGTCTGCACTTCGCCCTGTGGCACCGACGTCCCGGTGAAGTCCTGCGGCACCTCGAAACCCGCACGCTGGCCACGACCAGTGCCGTGTTCTTTGTCGTTGTGTGCCTAGGCCTGCTGCGTTCAGGAACCTATGACTCGACTGAGTCGCTGTTCCGAAAGGGATTCTTCACGCTGGTTTCCGCCGTCTCAAGCACGGGCCATCAGGTCAACATAGGTGGCACCTATCTGACGGACTGGGGAGTGCTCGCGCCAGCAGCGATCGTTGGCGCGATGGCGATCGGGGGAATGGCGTCGTCGACGGCTGGCGGCATCAAGGCCCTGCGGGTCGGCATCGCGTTCAAGACGCTGGTACACGACATTCGGCGCCTGCTCCTCCCCGAATCGGCGCTCGTCGTCACCACCTACCACGCGGGACGACGCCGCATCCTGCGCGACGACACAGCACGAGCTGCGTCCATGATCCTGCTGCTGTTCTTCGGTTCGTACCTCATCGGCGCCATCGTCGGCCTTTCCTACGGACAGTTCGACATCACCCAGACACTCTTCGAGTCTGTCTCCGTCGGCTCCAACATTGGCATCTCCATCGGCGTCGTCAACCCCGACATGCCCAAAGGCCTGATGGCTGTCTACACGTTGCAGATGTGGCTCGGCCGCCTCGAGTTCGTCGCGGTGTTCGCGCTGCTCGGCTACCTATTTTCGATCGCACGGGGACGGGTGCGCACATGAGTCAGCCTGTGCCTGGCCGGCAGTCGGGCCGCCCTCTACCTAAGCGCACCCGTTGGTTGCTGGTGACACCACTCATCGCGCTTGCTGGCGTGATCGGCTTCGTCGTGTGGCTTGAAGGACTCCATCCCCAGATCGATCCCGGCGAGTCCGGCTTGAACTTGGTGGTCGAAGGTGTGCCGCCGCTGGCCGTTGAGGGTGCGCGCGCTTGCTTGCGCCGTGCCGATGAAGGCGACGTGGAGGCAATCCGTGCGGCGATTCCTCCCGCCGGACGAGTCTCATCGACACAGGTCTATGCCTGCCCCATGGCCTTCGATGGTCTGCAGGTCAGCTTCGCTGGCGAAATTGTGGGAGAGTTGCTGCCACGAGCCGGTGGTGTGTGGGCTCAAGTAAACGACGACGACTACGCCTTCGAGGTCGGTCCGGTGATCGGGCACCGGGAACATCGTGGCTTCAACACGGGCATGTCGGTGTGGCTACCCGATGGTCTCCATGACCAACTCGACGACGTCGGGCGTCCCGGCATGCGAGGCGACGTCATCGTCGTCACGGGAACGCTCCACCAGTCCGATCCTGACGACGGCGGAGGCATCACGGTCCGCGCTTCGTCGCTCGAAGTCTTGGCGCCGGCTGTCGGGATTGACGCTCCGCTGCACCTTCTGCAGGTCGTCATCGCCATTGCGCTCGCCATCATCGCAGCCGCGACCGTCGCCTGGTCGCGATGGACCCGCAACCGATAAGTCCGGGGGCACCTCGCCTAAGCTCGCCACACCATTGGCGCACGCCCATCGCCCCACCCGCAACACTGCCGCCGACGAAGTCGCACAAGCGATCGTCCAAACCCGGCACCGTGGTATCACGATCGCCCGCTGGCACGTGCTCCCGACATCGCCCCGATCAGCGCTTGTCGGTCAGCCCAGCTTCCTGTGACGACGGGCACGCAGGCTCGATGACGCAATCTTCACACCGAGGACGGCGGGCATCGCACACACGCCGCCCGTGGTGGATCAACAGGTCAGAGACTTCCAGCCACTGATCGCGAGGGAACAGGCGCATGAGATCCTGTTCGATCTTGCGCGGGTCTTCGTGGCGCGTGAAGCGCAACCTGCGGGCGAGGCGAGTCACATGAGTGTCGACAACGACGCCAACGTTGATCCCAAACCCGTTTGACAGCACCACGTTGGCAGTCTTGCGTGCGACACCTGGCAGGGCCGTGAGCTCCTCCATCGTCGCCGGCACCTCACCTCCGTGACACTCCAGGATCAGCCGGGCGGTCGCTTGGAGGTTCTTGGCCTTTTGCCGAAAAAGCCCCAGTTGGCCGATGAGTTGCTCCAGGTGATCAAGCGACGCCGAGGCAACCGCTTCCGGTCCTGGCAGCTCGGCGAACAATCGGATCGTGACTTCGTTCACCTTCACGTCCGTCGATTGAGCCGACAGCATGGTGGCCACGAGCAGTTCCCACACATTGGAGAAATCCAGCGCGATCGTCGCATCAGGCATGGT
>JBBDSU010000005.1:46154-47545 GCA_040904825.1 Nitriliruptoraceae bacterium
CACTACGCGCGGCATGGCATTGGCTGCACCGTCGGGCATCACGTCAGTCATGTTGCGATGCTATGTCGGGTCACCTGTCGGAGCCGACTGGCAGCCTGACGGTGAACGTCGACCCATGGCCAATCTCGCTGTCGACTTCGACGGTGCCGTTGTGTCGCTCGACGGCGTGCCGGACGATCGACAGTCCCAAGCCAGTGCCACCGGTCGATCGTGACCGCGCCACGTCGACTCGATAGAAGCGTTCGAAGATCCGCCCGAGATCTTGCGGCGGGATGCCGATGCCGGTATCGCTCACTTTGAGCACATGTTCGCCGTCGCCGGGCTCGATCGACACGGCGACGGCGCCGGACGGCCGGTTGTAACGGATGGCGTTTTCGATCAGGTTCTTAATGATCGCCTCGATGTCGGTAGGTACACCCGCGATCACCGCACGCTCTGGCGCATCGATCGACAACGTGATGCCGGCATGCTCAGCGATGGGCTGGAGGTCGGCGATGACACGACGCGCCAACTCAGCGACATCGACCGCGACCTGTTCGAGAGGCCCTGCTTCCTCAAGCCGCCGGAGGTCCAGCAGGTCCCGCACAAGCTTGGCGAGGTGTTCGGCATCGTCCGACAGTCGAGCAACCAGCCTCACCGCCCGTTGCTGGTCGACCGAGACCACAACCTGCAGTGCTTCGGCCAGCGCCTGGATGCTGGTCACCGGCGTCTTGAGCTCGTGAGAGGCGTTGACAACGAAGTTGCGACGCAACTCCTCGACCTGGCGTTCCCGAGTCCGATCGACAATGATGACCAGCGCTTCGGCGCCGACCACGGTGACGTTGACTCGCAGGTCCCGGCCCCGATGATCAAGGTCGAGCGTCAGTCTGCCTTCAGAGCCCGCCACCGCGGCGCCTTGAGCTTCTCGGATGGCGTCGACAAGCGCGACATTGCCGACTGCTCGCACCATGGTCAACCCGACAGCGTCATCATCGAGTTGCAGCAGCAACCTTGCCGCCTGGTTGGCTGCGACCAGGCGGGTGTCGGACGAGAACAGCAACGCCGGTTGCGCCAACGCCTCGACCAGTTGATGACGCCAAGCGCGCTGGTCGGCAAGTTCGTTCGTCAGCCGCCGCTGCTCGGTCACGATCTGCTCGACAGCGTCCCGCAACTTGCGCCATCGTCGCCACCGTGGCCACACGAACGCAGGCGCCGACTCGGGATCGTGGACAAGCCGCGACAAGTGGGCAGCAAGCCGGGTAAGCCGACTCGAAGACCTCATGCGCGACCTACCACCGACAAAGAACTCACCGCCACATCGTTCGAGGCCTCATCGGTGACAGATTCTTCGGTCACGGCCTCACCGACCACCGCCACACCGGCCACGGCCTCACCGACCACCGCCACACCGG
>JBBDSU010000005.1:47645-49257 GCA_040904825.1 Nitriliruptoraceae bacterium
GCCTCACCGACCACCGCCACACCGGCCACGGCCTCACCGACCACCGCCACACCGGCCACGGCCTCACCGACCACCGCCACACCGGTCGCGGCCTGATCGATCGCAGCGTCGCCCATCACAGTCACATCGATCAGCGGCTTCATCGGTCACGGTCGGAAAAGCGGTAGCCGACGCCACGGATCGTCTGAATCCTGGATGGGTTGGCCGGGTCAGCTTCAATCCTGCGCCTCAGGCGACGGATATGGACATCAAGCGTCTTGGTATCACCGACATAGTCCGAGCCCCAGACATCGTCGATGAGCTGGCGTCGTGTCAGCACCCTGCCTGCATGCTCGACCAGCGTGGCAATCAGATCGAACTCCTTCGGCGCCAAGTCGACCAGTGCGCCATCAACGCTGACTTCACGCCTCGAACGGTCGATGCGCACACCGGCTGCTTCCACCGGGACATCGTCGACCGCCCCGACCGCGCCACCCGCCCCACCGCCACCGCCACCGCGGCGGAGAATCGCGCGAATACGCGCAACCAGCTCACGGCTCGAGAACGGCTTGGTGACGTAGTCATCGGCGCCGAGCTCAAGCCCCACAACCCGATCGACTTCAGTATCACGGGCGGTCAGCATGATGATGGCGACATCAGACCGCGCGCGGATGGTTCTGCAGATCTCGGTACCCGACATGCCGGGCAGCATCACGTCGAGCACGATCAAGTCCGGGCGCGTGCGCTCCCAGGCGGCAACGGCCTCGGACCCATCAGCGACCCACACAACCTCAAACCCCTCGGCCTCAAGGGACACAGTGAGCGCTTCGGCAATCGATCGCTCATCTTCGACAAGCAGGAGCTTGGTCATCTCGAACCCGCCGTACTCGGTAGGTAGCCATGAACCATACGGTCAGTCTCGGCACGAGTGAATCCGTGATCTGTTCGGACGCCCACTAGAGTTTCGCCCGGAGGTGGGCCATGCGAGAAGACCTTGACCTGCAGCTGAACATGCTGCGAGATCGCGTCGCAACCATGGGCAACCGTGCCGACGAGATGCTTGACGGCGCGATCCGAGCGCTCGTCGACAATGATCTCGAGGCTGCGGCTGAAGTTGTCAACTCCGACCCGGGCGTCGATAGCGCCTATGAACAGGTCCAGCACGGCGTCCTCGCCTTGGTCGCACTGCATGGGCCCATGGGTCACGACCTGCGAGTCGCTACCGCGTTGATCCATGTCAGCCTTCACCTGGAGCGTATGGCGGACTATGCCGTCAATACCGCACGCGCCGTGGAACGAGCCACCGAGCTGCCTCGCGACAACGACTTGGTCGACCACCTCGCACAGATGGGCGGACACGCCCGCACAGTAGGCCAGATGGCCCTCGAATCATTCCTGACCGAAGATGAGGAACTGGCCAAAGCCGCTGCCACACGCGATGACGAGGTTGACGAACTTGAGCTCATCATCTTCCAACATCTGATGGGACTTGCCGGCAACGACAGCAGTCAGATCGAGTGGGCAACCCGCATGATGCGCGTCGCCCGCCACATTGAGCGCTACGGCGACCACGGCGTCGACATCGCTGAGCAGGCCTTCTTCGTGATCACTGGCGGCACCGTCGACCTGTGAT
>JBBDSU010000005.1:49357-50708 GCA_040904825.1 Nitriliruptoraceae bacterium
CCCGGCAGTGCCTCCAACCGCCCGCCGGTCCCCGCACTCGCTAGTAGTCGATGGATGAGTAGCCGCGAAGTTTCTTGAGACGGTGGCGTGCCGAAATCTGGCGCACGGTCCCCGACTTGGAGCGCATGACCAGCGATTCAGTCGTCGCTCCATACTTATCGAACGTGACCCCCTTGAGCAGTTGGCTGGAAGTCACCCCGGTACATGCGAAGGCGCAATCGTCGGCGGCGACCAAGTCGTCGAGTTCGAGGACTGCGTCAACGTCATAGCCAGCCTCTTCCGCTGCTTTGCGCTCGTCGTCATTGCGCGGCCACAGGCGCCCGAGCATCTTGCCTCCGAGCGCCTTGACAGCACACGCGGTGATGACACCTTCCGGCGTACCACCGATGCCATAAAGAATGTCCACCTGGGGCCGTTCTTCCCACGCTGCGAGCAAACCACCGGCGACATCACCATCGGTGATGAGTGTCAAGCGCGCCCCGCAATCCCTGACCTGTTTCATCGCTTCGGCGTGACGGTCACGATCAAGCATGACGACGGTGAGATCGCGCACTTCCCGACCTGTCGCCGCGGCAACCGAGCGCAAGTTTTCGGTCAACGTCGCATCGAGGTCGATGGCATCGACGGCATCCGGACCGACAACGAGTTTTTCCATATACACACACGGACCGGGGTCGAACATCGTGCCGGCAGGCGCTGCGGCAAGCACCGCGAGCGCCCCCGGGCGGCCTTCAGCCAACAGGCGGGTTCCTTCCACCGGGTCGACGGCGAGATCGACTTCGGGAGGATTGCCGGTCCCCACTTTCTCCCCGTTGTAGAGCATTGGGGCTTCGTCTTTTTCGCCCTCTCCGATAACAACCGTGCCAGCCATCTCCACGGTGTCGAGGACCTGCCGCATCGCGTCGACCGCGGCCTGATCGCCGGCTTCTTTGTCTCCTCGACCTTGCCATCGGGCAGCCGCCATCGCTGCTGCTTCCGTGACTCGCACGATCTCGATAGCGAGGTTGCGATCCGGCTTCTCAGCGTTCACCCGAAATCCTTCTCGTCAAGGTCGTTCAGCCAACCGCCGCAGCGGCGACCCGACCCAATAGTCCATGATGTGGCGTCCATCGACAGTCTAGGTCGGCTGGCGTCGCGACTGGGCCCGAAGATCGAGCGGCGTATATCCCGAACATCGAACGGCGCGTAACCCCCTCTATCCCCTGCCGCGTCGGCACTTCGCTGAGCACTCACGTCCGGCTCAGCAGCCACACCCCTCTCAGCAACCACTCTGCATTCAGCAGTCACACCGCGCTGAGCAGTCACACCGCGCTGAGCAGTCACACCGCGCTGAGCAGTCACACCGCGCTGA
>JBBDSU010000005.1:50808-56575 GCA_040904825.1 Nitriliruptoraceae bacterium
AGCAGTCACACCGCGCTGAGCAGTCACACCGCGCTGAGCAGTCACACCGCGCTGAGCGGACCGTCTTCAGGGAGGTCGTCGGTCTCGACGCGCCGGTTCGGTGCCACGGCATCGCCGCGGTCGATCACTGAACGCTGATCAACGACGTCACGCAGACTTGCACGATCGATCGGTGATATCGGGGGGACCACTGTTCGGCAGCCGTAGGGTGTGAGGTCAACGACTGTCCCGTGCGGAAAATGCTCTGACCGCTGGTCGTTCAGGATCGTGACCCCGCCCGACCCGACCACGCGGAACTCGTCGGAGCGTGTCCGGATCAACGCAGTGCGTTCGTCGACCCCGATGATGGCGATACCCGGCAACTGCACCGCACGGCGCTCAGCGACCCACCGCGGCACCGACAGTTCATGATGCGGCGCAACCGCACAGTTTGCGATCAGGCCGAACCCCGGCCGCACTTTGAAAGGAGGGCGCACCGACTGGCGATGACTCGCCATCACCATCGCTCCCGACGATGAGCCGGACAGTGCCGCGCCCTGTCGCCACCGTTCCAAGATCAAGTCCCACGTCGCCGACCCTGCAAGTCGCGCATACAGGCGATCTGGGACCCCGCCGGTCAGCACGATGATGTCAGCACGCTCAATCGACCGGTCACGTTCTGCCGCGGTCGGCCCGGCGATCACCGCTTCTACGCCGAGCTCTCGCCACCACCGACGAGCCCGCTCGACAGCACGGCCATGAGTCCGGATGCTCGAAGCCAACGGCACGACGGTGACCACTGGACGCTGGGCGCCCGTCGCAGCCAGCAGCCACCTGTCGATCGCCTCGCAACCCGGCAGATGTTCACAGCCCCCGATCAGCGCAATCGGTCCCGGGGCAAACGACCCACGGCCAGCTAGCTCTCGTGAAGGGACGCTCACCTCCGCCACAGCCACCTCGCAATCCACAGATGCTTGCACCCGGCTCGCCCACGCCCTAGCCATCACCGTGCCCGCCCGCAGGCGACCTGCACACAACGCCTGCGCCTAGATGACTACGCCCACTCGCCCGTCGCTTTCGGGCTGGGCTGAAACTTCAGCCCGCTGCAGCCGGCGTTGTGGGTGGCGATTCGGTCTGCACGTGTCCCGCTTGTGCCCGGCGGCCTGCTCCCACATTGCGCACGCTCGCCCGTTGCAGCGACCGAGTCACCGGTGCAAGCGGGATCTTATGCGTGAACGCGCCGTCAGCACGCACTCGGCCCCACGAACTCGCCTGGGTCAGCCTTCTACCGCAGCTTCGCGCGGACTCTGCGGGCCACTGACGACGGTTCGCAGACGTGATCCAACAACCGGCAGCGCAACAGCAATCGGGAGCCACGATGCAACGAGTCGATACGACAGGACTGCCACCGAAGCGACCGCGGGATCCGTACCGAACGCGATCAGCGTGCCCGCCATGCCCAGTTCTACGAGTCCGATCCCTCCCGGCGTGAAGGGGACGCCGTTGAGCAGATGAGCAACCGCAAAACTGACAAGTATGGCGGTGAAAGATGCTCCTCCGGCCGCCTGCACGAGTACCGCAAACATGGCAATACCTGCGGTCCATGCCGCCACTGACCACAGGACCGGATCGATCATCACCCGAGGACGATGCAACACGTTGCGGTGACGTTCGAGATCTTCAAGCACGCCAGCAAACGGCGCCCGTCCCTTCCATCGCAGTCGGTTGACCTGCGCACCAAGCCACCTGCGCCACGTTTCCCGCGACAGCATCGTGCGCACCAGCAGGATTCCTCCGATGAAGATGGTGGCCAACACCACACTGACAACGGCATAGATGCCGCCAGACCCAGTGATCAAGGCGCTAATGATCGTTGCGATGCTCAGCATTGACGCCAGAGTCCCCATCGAAACGAGACCAAACAAGACCACAGTGGTTGCGGCGGCAATCCGATCGCCGCCATGCCGGGTCAGTTGCCGAGCGGCGAAGACCCCGCCAACCACACCTCCGGCAGGCAGCATCTGCATGCATGCGTAGGCGCCCAGCGAAATCTGCAACGCCTCACGACGACCAAGGTGCCCACCAGTCAGCGCAAAAACCGCGCGATAGACCCGTGAATACCCGATCAGCGCTGCAGCCTGTAGCGCCACGGCAAGCGCCAACAGTGGCAGCCGATAACGGCCGAGCACGCCCACGAGGGCATCAGGCCCGACACGCCAGACGAGGAAACCGACGGCGATCAACCCGACGAGGAGTCCGATGCTCGCCCACCGACGAGGTCGCGCAGCCGGGCCGACATCCGAGAGTTCCACCGCCCGTTGCCGCCAAGCACGGCCCCATCCGATGGTCACGATGAGGCCTACTGGCGCCACGACGAACGCCAGCATGGTTGGATCAAGCAGTCCTCGAGGCACCACGTCGCCCACCGCGCCTTAGGGTCGAACCAGCCGGGCACGACGATCAGGTACGCCTGCCGGGACCCATCGTAGGTGTCATGCACCGTGTGTCGGGTGTCAACCGCACGATGCCGAGAATCGTAGTCGAAAGTCGTGCCTCAACGGCAGGTGCATGCCTTGCGACTACGCGCGTCAGAACCACAGCGCTGCATGTGGTCAGAACAACAGGGCTGCATGTTCTGCCAGTGGACTGCGCACGCCGCGAGTCAGCGTGACATGCCCAAACAGTGGCGTGCCCTTCATCCGTTCAATGAGCGCTGCCATGCCGCCGTACGGAGAGATGTAGGGATTGTCCACCTGTCCAAGATCGCCACAGAACACGATCTTCGATCCGCTGGCCATGCGGGTGAGCACTACCTTCAGGGCCGACAATTCGATGTTCTGAGCCTCATCGATGACGACGAACTCATCGGTGATGGAACGCCCTCGTAGGTAGGTGATCGCCGCCAGTTCGAGCTGGCCGCGGTCGACCAGCGACTCGACGATGGTGGAGATCTGGCGATGGTCGCGGTTGGCGCTTCGTGCGCCAGGCGTGTCACCTCGCAACAACGCATACAAGTTGTCGTGGACTGCCGCCATCCAAGGCGCCAGCTTCTCGTCGAGGTCACCCGGCAGATAGCCAAGTTCCTGCCGCCCGACGGCAACCAGCGGCCGATAGACCGACAGTCGCCGGTAGGCGTGGGACTCGGTCACCTGCGCCAGCCCAGCCGCCAGTGCCAGGAAGGTCTTGCCGGTCCCAGCCATGCCCATCAGCGACACACATGGCACATCCGGATCGAGCAACAGATCGAGGGCGAACGTCTGGCGCACATCACGCGGACTCATCCCCATCACCGACCGGCTCGCTACGCGATGCACAGTCGGCGTGCCATCGTCGGCGAGATCGATCACTCGGCCCAGTGCCGATGATGATGGTCCGGCTCGCATGACCAGGCAGGCGTTGTGCCACAGCGGTCCTTCGACCGCCTCAGATTCGAACCGTCCCGCCTCGAGCACGACCTTGCCATCACGATGCAACTCTTCAACGAGCGCCGGCTCTACATCAAGTTCGACCACGCCGGTGGTGTGCTCATCGACCCGAGCTGTATCAGCGAGATAGTCCTCGACGACCACGCCCAGCTGACTGCCCTTGATGCGCAGCGAGGCGTCCTTGGTGACCAGTGTCGCGCCCAGCCCCATCGCCACCGCCAGGATGCGGTGATCGGGCTTGGCCGCGTCGAGATAGGGCGGCAAGACAACGTCGAGGTGGTTCGACTCGATGCGCACCGATCCACCAGAAGGCAGCGGATGGCGATCTCTTAAGCCTCCGCCGGAGGCGACTCTGAACTCCTCGATAGATCTCAGCGCAAGGCGAGCGTTGCGTCCGATCTCGTCGAGCGCGGTCTTCTTGCGATCGAGCTCTTCTATGACCACCAGCGGGACGACGACATCATGCTCGTCGAAACGGTGAAGCGCTGCCGGATCGGCAAGCAGCACGCAGGTGTCCAGGACAAACGTCGTCGAGGTTGCGATCCGCGTTCCTCTCGTGCGACCGCGATGGACGCTACATCGCGGTGCAGCCTGATCCGAGGAACCTCAACATCGCTGAGATTGCAGCCCGCGCTCTGTGAGCGCATAGGGCGACGAAGCGGCCAGGTCTGGCCGACACACCCGGTCCTGTCAGCTGGACACGGGACTGGAGCCGCCGACCGACGGACCGACCAACGGCCCCACCGCGGACCGACCGCGGACCGACCGCGGACCGACGCACCCACCGCGCCGCTCCGTCACGTGACCTCAACGCCCGTAGCGACGAGTCCGACGTTGATAGTCACGAAGCGCGCGCAGGAAGTCGACCCGGCGGAACTCCGGCCAGTATGGGTCACAGAAGTAGTACTCGCTATGCGCCGACTGCCACAGCATGAACCCTGAAAGCCGCACCTCTCCGGACGTCCTGATGATCAGGTCAGGATCCGGCAGGCCGGTCGTATATAGGTGCGCACCAATATCCTCGGGGCGCAGGGTCGCGGCGACGTCTTCAAGTGACGCACCTTGCCCGGCTTTTTCCACCAACAGGCTTCGCAGCGCGTCGGTGATTTCCTGTCGACCTCCGTAGCCGACCGCAACTTGCACCTGCATGCGCGTGTTGTCGGCGGTGGCTTCCTCGGCGAGCTTCAAGCATCGACGCGTCGAGTCCGGCAGCAGGTCCAGCGCCCCGACGGCCGTGACCTTCAGGTCCGATCCGCGTGCAGCAATTCGTTCGACGGTCTGCTCGATGATCGCAAGCAGGCGCTCTATCTCAACGTCGTCACGGTCAAGGTTCTCGGTCGACAGCAGCCACAGCGTGACATAAGGAATGTTGAGTTCAAGACACCAGTCAAGGAACGGATCGATACGGCGAGCCCCCGCAACATGTCCATCGGCAGCGTCGCCAAGACCCCGCTCGGCCGCGTATCGCCGATTGCCGTCGATGATCACACCGACATGCTGAGGCATAGGACCCCCATCAAGGTCGCCGACAAGGCGGCGCTCGTAGAGGCGATAGGCGAGATCGGTCAGACGCATGCAACAGATGCTAGTGGCACGCCTCGTGCAGACGTCGACCCTGCTGGTACCCTTATGGCCAACGCGCGCCCGGGATCGCAGACGTCCCGGGCGCCTGTCGTGGGGCTCTCAACCATCACCTGCGACACTTCTGCGCATCTGCGCACGACGATCTCGTCACGATCTACTGAGGAGTTGCTGTTATGGCCGAGACATGGCTGAGCCAAGAGGCCTATGACCGCTTGCGCGCCGAACTCGAGTCTCTCAAGACCGAGGGGCGCGAAGAGATTTCTGCGGAGATCGAAACCGCGCGCGCCCATGGTGACCTTCGCGAGAACGCCGAGTATCACGCCGCCAAGGATGAGCAGGGCAAGATGGAGGCGCGGATCCGCCAGATCGAAGAGCTGCTCCGTGATGCCAAGATCGGCACCCCCTCCGGCACCGAGAAAGTGGGCCCCGGCCTCAAAGTCGTGCTCGATTTCGATGGCGACGAAGAGACCTATCTCATTGGTTCGCGTGAAGACCATCACGACGAGCTTGAGATCTTGTCGACCGAATCCCCCATGGGCCAAGCCATCATGGGCCTGAAAGCCGGCGAGACGGCCTCATTCGAGACGCCGACGGGCACGAAAGTGTCGCTCAAGGTCACGTCGATCGAGTCGCTCTGATCCCGAGCCACGCTGCTCGAGCCACGCTGGTCTCGAGCCGTTTAGGTCGAGCGTCGCTCAGGTCTCGAGTCGCTCTGACTCGGATCACGCTGGTCTCAAATCACGCTGGTCTCAAATCGCTCTCACACGCGTCGCGCGGAT
>JBBDSU010000005.1:56675-62355 GCA_040904825.1 Nitriliruptoraceae bacterium
ACGCTGGTCTCAAATCACGCTGGTCTCAAATCGCTCTCACACGCGTCGCGCGGATCGAGCCGCTGCGTGGTCAGCACCTGAAGCCAACCCGATCACCTCTGCTCACGTGCTAGGTCAGCTCAGCCGCTCGATGATCATGGCCATGCCTTGCCCTCCGCCGACACACATGGTCTCGAGCCCGAAGGTGCCGTCGGTGTGCCGGAGCCCGTTGATCAAAGTCGTAGTGATGCGGGCGCCGGTCATGCCGAAGGGGTGACCGACCGCGATGGCGCCACCGTGAGGGTTCAGACGATCGTGGTCGATGCCAAGGTCGTCAGCACACGGCAGGACTTGCGCCGCAAACGCCTCGTTGATCTCGACGATATCCATGTCGCCGATCGACATTCCGGCCCGATCGAGCACCCTGCGCGTCGCCTCGACGGGGCCGTATCCCATGATCTCGGGGTCGAGAGCTGAGACCGACGTGGCCACGATCCTGGCCATCGGCGTGATACCCAACTGGCGAGCCTTCTGGTCGCTCATCACTACCAGCGCCGCCGCGCCGTCGTTGAGTGGACAGGCGTTGCCTGCTGTGACGAGACCATCCGGACGGAACACCGGCGCCAAGTCTGCCATCGCGGCACGGTCAGCTGCCCGTGGTGATTCATCCGCATCCAGGACGGACCCATCGGGAAGAGTGATCGGGGTGATCTCGCGTGCCCAGAATCCTTGCGCGGTCGCCTCCGCGTAGCGCTGCTGCGACCTGAATGCGAAGTCGTCCATCGCTTCGCGCGACACGCCCTTGAGCTGGGCGAGGTTTTCTGCCGTCTGGCCCATCGGAATGTAGATGTCGGGCAAGCTCTCCGTCAGGCCGCCGGGCAAACCTTTGGGCCGCTCTGCGGGCAAACCTCGGGGCAGACCTTGAGGCACACCGTGGGACACCTCGCCCGACAGCTTGTCCGCCAGACCGCTGGGCAGCTCATCGAGCGGAACCCAGGGCTCGGCACCTTCCCCCGAGCGACGCTGAGTGCGTGCTTCGGCGTCAGCAAAGCGAGGATTACGGGTGTCATCGAGCGAGTCAGAGTTGCCCTTGACATAGCGGGAGATCATCTCGACACCGGCAGAGATGAACACGTCCCCTTCGCCTGCGCGAATCGCATGAAGGGCCATTCGAGTGGTCTGCAAGCTCGACGAGCAGTAACGGGTGACGGTCACACCAGGCGTTGTCCAGCCCAACAGCGTGGTGACCACCCGAGCCATGTTGAAGCCCTGTTCGCCGCCGGGCAGCCCACAGCCAAGGTGGACATCCTCAACCTCGCTCGGATCGAGTTGCGGGACCTGGCCCATGGCCGCACCAATGATCGTGGCAGCCAAGTCATCCGGCCTGACATCGACCAGTGACCCCTTGAAAGCACGACCGATCGGTGTCCGGGCAGCTGCGACGATGACAGCCTCTGGCATGATGTCCCCTTTATGCATCGACAGCGGGTCGACGACTGTGCTATCCGTAGATGCGATGATGATGGCACGGCCACCACGAAGAGGAAACCATGGACGCCGACATTCTGTTCCGGAACACGACCCTTGTCGACGGCAGCGGCGCCGAACCTCGCCCCGCCGATGTCGCCGTCCAAGACGGGCGAATCGCCGCAATTGGCGATCTTGGCGACGTCAGCGCAGCCACGATCATCGATGTGGCAGGCAAAGTGCTCGCCCCCGGATTCATCGACATCCACACGCATTCGGATGTCAGCATGGTCTTCGACCCCGCTGGCGAGAGTAAAGCGTTCCAGGGGGTCACCACCGAAGTCCCGGGCAACTGTGGCCGTTCGGTGTTCCCGATCGAACCATCACGCCGTGAGCAACTCGCCGACTATCTGGCCGGCTCGGTCGATGAACGACTGCAGCTCGACTGGACCGATTTCAACGGCTACGCCGATCTTGTCAATGCGGCAGCACCGTCCATCAACATCGCACCCCTGGTCGGACATCACGCCATTCGGATCGCAGCACTCGGTCTCGACAACCGGGATGCGACGCCTGACGAGCTGGCCCACATGCAACGCCTGGTCGCAGAAAGCCTTGACCAGGGCGCCTTTGGCTTGTCGACCGGCCTGACCATCGCACCTGGCATGTACGGATCCGAAGAGGAAGTCGCAGCACTGGTCGCTGTGGTCGCCGATCGGGATGCGATGTATGCCACGCACGCGCGCATGTGGGTCGCAGAGGGTTTCGCGTCGGTCGAAGAGGCCATTCGTGTGTGCGAGGCGTCGGGTGCTCGGTTGCAATATTCCCATGCAGCCATCAACGAACCTGACAAGTGGGGCCGCGCCGACGACATGATCGACCTGTTCGTCCAGGCACGTGAACGTGGCGTGGATGCCGCCTTCGACGTCTACCCCTACATCGCTTCGTCGTCAGGCATCCTGCAATACCTGCCCGAATGGGTGCAGGACGGAGGAACCCAGGCGATGCGAGACCGCCTGGCAGACCCCGCCGCTCGCCGTCGCGCCGAGGCCGACACCCTCAAAGGATGGTTCGGCGGGATTCCCTGGTACTGGGACCGGTTCGTCTTCGTCACCGGTGCTCCCGGCTACGAGTGGATCGTCGGCCTGACCATCGAAGAAGCAGCCGAGCGGCAAGGTGTGCCGCCCGAGACCTTCACCCTGGAGGTGTCGCTAGCACACGGCAATGCCATCAAGGTCGTCCTGTTCTACCGTCTCGAAGAAGACGTCCAGGCATTCCTCGCCCATGACCTCGCAACGATCGGCTCGGACGGCTCAGCGATCAGCATGGACCAGGGCGACAGCAAGCCCCATCCCCGCAATTTCGGCACCTACCCGCGAATCCTTGGCTCCTACGTCCGGGACCAGGGCCTCCTCACTCTGCCGCAGGCGGTACAGAAGATGACGTCGCAGGTCGCCGAGCGGCTGCAGATCAGTGATCGCGGTCTGGTCCGAGAAGGACTGGTCGCCGACCTCGTCGTATTCGACGCTGATGAAGTCATCGACCGCGCCACCTTCGAGGAACCCGCCCAGACACCTCAAGGCATCAGCCACGTGGCCGTCAATGGTGTCCTCGTCGTTGACGACCACCAGCACACCGGCGCCCGGCCAGGTCAAGTCCTGCGCCGGTAACGCGCCACTGGCGTTGCACCGGTTGGGTTGCCCTGCCGGGATTTCCCACAATCGTCACAGCCGTGGCGTAACGTCGACAGCGTTGCCCAGCCGAGTTTCCCGCAATCATCACGGCAGTCGCATGACGTCGACAGCGTTGCCCGACTGAGTTGCCCGACTGAGTTGCCCGACAGCGTTGCCCGACAGCGTTGCCCGACAGCGTTGCCCGGCAGCGTTGCCCGGCTGAGTTTCCCGCATTCGTCCCAGCGGTGGCATTGCGCCACTGGGCAGTGATGCGCGAAGATGTCTCATCATCGCCCCGAGGAGCCCATCAGTGATCAACGTCGGTCTGCCACGTGAGACCAAGGACGGGGAACGCCGTGTCGCACTGACTCCTTCAGCGGTGGCCATGCTTGTCGGCCGCGGTAACCGCGTACTCGTTCAACAGGGCGCTGGCATCGGTGCGGGATTCAGCGACGAGGCCTACGACCGCGCGGGCGCAGCCCTTGTGTCCGACGCCGAGGAAGTGTGGGCCGCCGACCTTGTCGTCAAGGTCAAGGAACCTCAGCACGACGAGTACCAGTGGTTTCGCGAAGACCTCAATCTGTTCGCCTACCTGCACCTGGCGGCCGAGCCGGAACTGACCGACGCGCTGGTCGGCTCGGGAGTAGCGGCCTGGGCCTTCGAGACGTTGGCTGACGATGACGCCCTTCCGCTGCTTGCTCCGATGTCGGAGGTCGCCGGGCGCGCGGCTGCCATTGTCGGCGCCTCCAACCTGTCAAGTGCGACTGGTGGATCAGGGACGCTCATGGGCGGGGCCGCGGGTGTTCCTCCGGCCAAGGTCGTGGTGATCGGCCTCGGGGTGGCCGGGACGATGGCAGCCCGCGGCGCGCGAGGCCTTGACGCACATGTCACCGGGATCGATATCAACCTTGACCGGCTGTACGAACATCGCCGCGACGGCACGATCGATGCCTCGTTGATATCCGAGCCCGATCTGGTTGGCGACCACGTTGCCAAAGCGGACCTGGTGATCGGTGCTGCATTGGTTCCGGGAGCACGCGCACCGCAGGTGGTCTCTGAGGATCAGGTAGCTGCCATGCGGCCAGGATCTGTCATCGTCGATCTCGCGATCGACCAAGGTGGCTGCATTGAGACTGCGCGCCCGACCTCGCTGTCTGATCCCACCTATCTCTCCCACGACGTCATCCACTACTGCGTGACCAACGTGCCTGGCCAGTTCCCGCGTACCGCATCAGCGGCGCTGTCTGCCGCAGTCGCCCCACGAGCGGCAGTGCTTGCCGAACAGGTCGCGAGTAACGCCACTCCAACCGAGATCGCCGAGCATCCGCGCCTGACAGGTTCGTTGAATGTTGCTGGTGGCGAGCTTGCTCACGCGGCACTTCTGAACTGACCGGACAAAGAGGCCGCCTGAACCGGTCACCCGAACGGCCGGCCGAACTCCTCACGCGAACTCGCGCGCCACACGCCTCCGACCGGGCACACCCCTCCGACCGGGCACACCCCTCCGACCAGGCACACCCATCAGGCCGGAGGCATGCCGAAATCAGCCACATCCGCAGCGAAACACCCAGCCAAGCGCGCCGACATTGCTTCTCTACGTGAACTTGCAGGTGCTTGGCGACGTCAGCCTGTACGTGCTGCAGCATCGTCGACGACGGTCGCGCGCCATCGACCGTTGCTGGCTCGCACTGCAACCGGGACACCAAACGTCGCAGAGACCTTTTCGTCGGTCAGCACATCACCGACCGGTCCAGCTTCAACAACCTTGCCGCGTCGCAGCAACGCCGCCGCCTGGATGCCTGTCGGCAACTCCTCGACATGGTGTGTCACCATCACAACCGTCGGTCCACCTGCTTCCGCGAGCAGACGATCCAAGTCGGCAATCAGTGCCTCTCGCCCTCCGAGATCGAGGCCCGCGAACGGTTCATCGAGCAGCAGAATGCGAGGTTGCCCGACCAATGCACGCGCGATTCTCACTCGCTGGCGCTCTCCCTGGGACAACGTATCGACGCGCCGGAACGACAACCTCGAGGCGCCGACACGAGCGAGCGCCTGCTGGGCAGCGTTTCTCACCTCGGCATCGTCAAGGACATCTGGCGGAGGCCACGTCGCCCCGGTCTTGGCGGCGGCGACCAGCGGCAGTGCGTGCGCTCGTTCGTGCAACAGCGGATCGAGCGACACCGACACGAATCCGACCTGAGACCGCAACCGGCGCAAATCGCCTCTCCCGAACACGGTGCCGAGAACCTCGACGTGCCCACGAGTCGGATAACGAAATGTCGAGATGACGCGCAACAGCGTCGTCTTGCCCGCGCCGTTGGGACCGAGCAATGCGAGGTGCTCGCGATCCCGAATCTTCAGCGACACCCCGTCAAGCGCGCGCACGCCTGACATCGTCACTCCGACATCGTCCATGGTCACGATGGTTTCACGGTCGTCAGGCACATTCACGCGGACTGAACCTCCTGGCCACTTGAGATGGGACGTGGGTCGATGCGGCGGGCTGGCGTCGGGCACGGGCTGGCGTCGGGCACGGGCTGGCGTCGGGCACGGGCTGGCGT
>JBBDSU010000006.1:0-12636 GCA_040904825.1 Nitriliruptoraceae bacterium
ATCTGTTCCAGGGTCAGGTCGGGATGGTCGGCTGCGATGCGCTCGGCGACCCAGGCGGTACGGAACAGTGCTAGAGGTGAACCGTCTGCCCGGCGGTAGACGCTGACGTCGCGCAGGGTCGCGAGCTTGTCTGCTGAGGCTTCATCGGTACCGCGGGCGTCGGCGAATGGCGCTGATCTGGTCCGCATCGGTGCGCCGAACTCGTGCTCCATTCGCCATCCGGCGACGTCGAACTGCAATTGCCCGACCGCTGCCAGCAGAGGTTCCTGGTCGCCGAAGTCGGGGTGCCGCAGTACCTGAATCACGCCCTCTTGATCGAGTTGCTCCAGTCCGCGCCGGAACTGCTTGACCTTCGAGCGGTCGACGGGGCTGGCGATGGTGAAGCGCTCCGGGGTGAAGGTCGGTGCCGGTGGAAACTCGACGAATGCTCCGTCGTAGAGGGTGTCGCCGATGCGCAGGTCGGTCGCGTTGACGAGGCCGACAATGTCGCCGGGAAACGCTTCGTCGACTGTTTGGCGGTCGCGGCCGAAGACTTGGTGGGCGTATTTGGCCGTCACCTTCCTGCCGGTGCGGGCACAGGTGAGCGTGGTACCGCGCTCAAAGCGACCCGAACACACGCGCACGAACGCGAGGCGATCGCGATGCCGAGGGTCCAGGTTCGCCTGCACCTTGAACACGAAGCCGGAGAAGTCGGCGTCCACTGCTCGGGGATTGCCATCAACGTCAAGCCGGGCTGACGGTGGCGGCGCCAATTCAACAACGGCATCGAGCAGCAGCCGGACGCCGAAACTCCCCAATGCCGAGCCGAAGAACACCGGGGTCGCACTGCCGTCGAGAAACCGACCGGCGTCCAGGTCCTTGCTGAGCGCGGTCAGAAGATCGAGCTCTTCGGCGGCCGCTTCGTCGGCGCCCTTTGCGGTGCCAGCGTTCCACGGCACAGTGTCGTCGTCGCCAATGGCGCCCGCACCTGGCCGATAACGGTGGAGCACCGATGCCCGCCGGTCCACGACGCCGACGAGCTTTCCATTGTCCATCACGGGCCACGTCACCGGGTGGGCATCGATACCGAGGGCGCGCTCGAGGTCATCAAGGATTGCGAGCGTCTCCGGCACGGGTCGGTCCATCTTGTTGACGAAAGTGATGACCGGCGTTCCGCGCCGCTGGCACACGGCAAAGAGCTTCTCAGTCTGTGGCTCCACGCCTCGGGCAGCGTCGATGACCATTACCGCAGCATCAACACCGGACAGGACCCGATAGGTGTCCTCGGAGAAGTCGTGGTGACCGGGAGTGTCAAGAAGATTGAGCACGTGCCCGCCATGCTCGAAGCGCATGACAGCAGAGCTGACGGAGATTCCCCGCTTCTGTTCCAGTTCAAGCCAGTCCGACGCCGTGGCCCGCTCGGCCTTGCGGCTCTGGACTGCACCAGCTTGCTGAATCGCGCCGCTGGACAGCAGGAACTTCTCCGTCAACGTTGTCTTCCCAGCATCTGGGTGGGAGATGATTGCGAACGTGCGGCGCAACTGGGCCTGCTGTGCACAGTCCACGTACCAACTCCTTGCAAGAAGAAAATGACGAGATCGCTCAAGCTGTCGATATTGTCAGGGTAGAGGGCGAACGCGCGATGCTTTGTCGTTCAGTCGAGATCAAGCACTCCGGCACGGACGGCTTCAACCACGGCATGGGTCCGGGAGGTGACGTCCAACTTCTTGCGCACGTTGGCGAGATGGTTCTTGACCGTGTCGGTGGTGATGCCCAAGGCAACAGCGATCTGCCCGTTTGTCTCGCCACGCGCGACATGCTTCAGAATCGTCAGTTCGCGGACCGTCAGACTGGCCGCTCTACGACGGTCGACACCCGGGCGCCGATTATCGTCGCTGTAGGCCGACTCGTCGATGGTGCTGGCGTCTGTTCCCGCAGCCATCAGGTCAATGAGCGTGCTGAAAAGCACGGATGACAGTGCCGGATCGGCATAGCGGACGCCGCCTGCAATCCGGTGGACGGCAACCGTCAGGGTCGCCGCGGGTGAAGACTTGAGGACATAGCCGTCGACTTGATGGCGGGCTGCTGCGATGAGGTCGGAATCTCGACGGTTCGCAGTCAGCAAGGCGACGCGGCACTGGCCGAGCTTCGCGAGTTGATCGACGATCTCAAGACCGGAAATGTCCGGTAGTGACGTATCGACGAGCACAACGTCAGGGTGGGTCGCAGCGATCGCTGCCAGTGCAGCCGATCCTGTGTCGACGTCAGCAACGACGTCGATGCCGTCAGCCTCGAGGACGGCACGAAGCCCGTGGCGGAACAGCGTGTCCGCGTCCGCAATGACGACCCGGCACTCATCCACAGTGATGCCTTTTGGGGGCTTGATCGCAACGTCACCGGCCACCGTAGTGGGACGTACGTCGCTCGCGTCCGTAGTGGCAGGGGCTGGCGGCCGTGAGCGGCTACCGTCGCCACCGTCCCGAGTTGCCGTTGAGGATCAGTCGTGGTGTCCGAGTCCGACGATCTGCAGGCGAGTAGTGCGGCGCCACCGCAGCGTCCGCCTGCCGCGATTCATGGCTGGCTCGATGCGTTGCGCGAAGAGCTTGGTGCTGGCAGGTGGGCAGTCGGATTGCGAGAAGGGTCCGTCTGGAACGTGCTGTCGACTGAACCGACGCTTTATGACGCGTTGATTTCGCAGTTGTTGTCTGAATACGGCGGCGGTTCGACTGGTTACGCGGCCTTATTTGAGATGGGAGACCTCGGAGATGTTGGTGAGCGGTTGCGCGCGGCCGGAGTGGAGCGCCTGTTGGTCGTACCGGGTGGGCCTGACGCACGGATTGTCCTCGATGCCCCCGATATCAACGCTGCCCAGAAGTTCGTCGCTGCCCGCACGGGTCTCGGGACAAGTTTCGACCTGTCGGAGGCCCTGCAGGCTGAACGGCTGGCTGCTGATCTTGTGGCGCTGTCGAACTGGTGGCCTGAAGGCGGCGATGGGCCGCCTGCGACGTTGACGATGGAAGGCACGTTGCTTGCGGGCAGGATCGCGGCAGCAGCAGATTCGGTGGCCGGAAGTGTGGTGGAATCACGCCGGACCGCACTCCTTCGAGAACGTGCCAGGATTGCTTCGGTCATTCATGAGGGCATCACCCAGGAGTTGACCAACGTGTCGATCCAACTTGAGGTGCTCAAGCACGTCGCCGAAGAACCCGAGACGATCCGTGACATGGTCGGGTCGAGCCGTCAAGCCGTGCTGCAGGCGTTGGAGTCCCTGCGTACGGTGATTTTCGATTTGACGCCGCCAGATGAAGAGTGGACAGATCTGGTCACCGGACTGTCAGGGTTCGTGGTTGATTTCGGGGCCCAGTGGGGTATCGACGTCGGTCTGGCTATCAGCGGCGAACCTCGAGATCTTGACATCGAGGTGGTCTCGATGGCGTTCGCGTTCGTCCAAGAAGCGCTGACCAACGTTCGACGTCATGCCGACACCGACCATGCTGAGGTGTCGTTGACGTTCACCCCTCAGCGACTTCACCTCGAAGTGCGGGACGACGGTCGCGGTATCCAGGAGCCTGCGGATGACGAGTTGCGGCTCCATCAAGGCTTGAAGATCGTTGAATCCAGAGTGCGACTGCTTGACGGCAAGTTCGTGATCTCGTCGGAACCCGGCGAAGGCACCAGCGTGCGGTTGGAGGTGCCGGCGTGACCGCTGTGCGGCACGGGTTCCGGGATGGGCGACGAGATGGTTGATCAACCGGTGGACACGGCTGGTTCCGTCGGTGGTTCCGGCGCCGAGGGGGCAACGATCCGCGTGTTGCTCGTCGACGACCACGAGGTCGTGCGCAAGGGACTTCGCCTGCTGCTGGAAACAACACTCGGCTATCAGGTGTCTGAAGCGTCCGGCGCGGTTCCGGCGCTGGCCGCGATCGATGCCCAGTTGCCCGATGTGGTCCTGCTCGACGCACGCATGCCCGAGCACGACGGCATCTGGGCTCTCCAACAGATCCGTCAACGGCATGGTGAACTGCCGGTCATCATGCTGTCGACCTACGATTCGAGTGACTACGTCGACGGGGCACTGGAGCATGGTGCAGACGGCTACCTGCTCAAGGATGCGAGCAGTCAGCAACTGAGCGAAGCGATCGCCACTGCCATCTCCCGACGGGGGCTGTACCTGCATCCGCAGGTGGCCCGGCGACTTGTTGGTCGCCAGTCTCGAGTGGGTGGATCTGCTGACTTGTCGGAACGCGAGCGGGCTGTCCTTGATGCGCTCGTGGCGGGGGCAGGCACCGATGAGATGGCGGCGCAGTTGTATATGGCGCCCAAGACCGTCAAAGCGCACCTGACCTCCATCTTCAGGAAGCTCGGTGTCGCCAACCGCACTCAGGCTGTGGCTAAGGCCCTGCGTGAAGGGCTCGTCGACGACTAAGGCTGACGACGACGCAACGCCCTCGTCGTAGCCCGTTTGGGCTACGACCTCGGTCGGCCAGGTTTGCGACCTGTGCCTGATGGTTGCGCCACGTCCGGCAATACCGTGGTGCTCATGGCCGAGACCCGTGGCGTGACCGTGGTGCTCGCCGACCCTGTGGGGGTCGCGCGGGCTGCTTTGCGGCGTCTGGTCGAAGCCACCTGGGGGTGGACGGTGGTGGCCGAAGCGTCGGATGGCTTCGACGCAGTACGAGCGGCCCGAACCGAACGTCCCGATGTCCTGCTCGTCGATGCGGCGATCGGCGGGATTGGGGTGAGCGATATCCGGCGCACGCTCGCAGACACCTCGACGTTGGTTGTGGCACTCCTTGAGCGCCCCGAGCAGCATGCTGGCCAGCAGGGTCCGTCGGCACTCAAGAGCGTTCCGTCTGAAGCCTTGCAGAGCTTGATCATGGGCCACCTGCGTCGTCGCTGGATGGAAGCTGCCGAACTGTCGCCTGATCCAGCTGACGTTCCCAGCGCAGCGACGGTGTCATCGTGAGCAATCAACGAGGGTTGCTCGACGCGTTGCTGGGTGTGGCCTACGAAGACACGCCGGAAGGCGACCGTGCTGCGCGGCTCGAAGAGCAGCCGCGAGCCACCAAGAGTGCTCGGGGTACCAGCATTCCCATGTCGAACGTGGGTCTGTTGGGTGGACTCCTTGGGCTGCTGGAAGAAGAGCAAGAGCAGCAGGTCACCCCAATTCGGCGCAAGAAAGATGACGAAGGCGATGATGCGGCTAGCGAGTCGTTCGCATCACCGGGGCCGGATGGGCAGTTGCTGCGCAGTTCCTTGGACGATGATGTCGACCTCGGCCCGTCGTTCGTCTTTGAGACATCGTTGTCGTCGGGATCCGATGAGTTGCTGCCGCCACCCTCCCAGGTTGCGCCAGCCGGTGAGACCGAACCTGAACTTCCTCCGCCAGGATCGACACAACCCCTGCCACCGCCCGGTGCGATCGCTCCACCACCGAGTGCGGGTTCGACTGCGACTCGTCCGCCCGCGCAGGCACCTGCATCTCCGGTTGCGCTCGTGCCCCCTGCTCCGATGGTGCCCGACCCGCCGATGCCGGTTGGTGGCGAGGTCGCCACAGCCCCTGGACGCGTCACCGACGTGCCGCCGCCCCCTGTCCGCGCTGCGACTGTCGAAGTTCCGCCACCTCCGATTGACTCGCCATCCGCGCGGTCCGTCGGCGCTCGGCAGACGGCGCAACTAGCCGACGAACTGGCATCGTTCGAGACGGCACGCCGCAGGGAGGCACTTCGAGGGCTTCTCGGTCACTCGCTGGCTCGCGATACGGCCATGCTGGTCGCACGTTCGCTGGCTGACCCTGACGTCGATGTGCGTCACCTGGCGTTGCAGGTCCTGGAGCGGGCACCTGAATTGATCCCGGTCACAGCCCTTCAAGGCGTCGTCTACGACTCCGATCCGTCCGTTCGATCGCGTGCCATGGCCTTGGCGGGCCGCACCGGTGACCCGAAGCTCTTGGCGACGATCGCAGCACGCCTCGCCGACGAGATCGACCGGGCAGTCTTTGCTACCGGCATCGAGGCAATGGCGTCGCTAGCTCGCACCGGCAACCTGACTGGCGACGATGTCGATGACGTGTGTTGCATTGTCGGGGGCTTGACGACGCGGCAGATTCAGGCGCTTGAAAGCGACCTCCGCGTGCTGGCGCTGGCGCTGAGGACCGGCGACATCATCGCCCGGTTGGATCGGGACGATGCAAGGGTCCGCGTGGGCGCGGCTGTTCTCGCGTCAAGCAGCGACATCCCCGATGCGCTGGCTGCGCTGGCACGGCTCGTCGATGACGAGGAGAGTTTGGTTCGGCAGTTGGCGAGTGAGGCGATCACTCGCAGTCGAGCCGATAGCGACTGGGAAGCCACCGGCGAGCCAGCCGCAGTGCGGTCACAACAGCGTTCGACGAGCGAGTCGGTTGAGTCGGCATTGCTGCCCGGCCTCATCGACGCGCTGGCTGACCCTCAGAAGGAGATCCGAGCCCAGGCAGCCTCGGCGCTCGCACGCCTGCCGCGTGAGGACGTCACCAACTGGATCTGGACACGTTCCCGATCAGCTGATGCTGACCTGCTGGCCCGCCTCGTCACGGTCGCGGCAGAACTCGACCTGGCCAGCATCGCGCAACCCATCGCCGATGCGATCCTGAGAGTGGCGACGCCGCACTTGCCGGGCGGGCTGGTGGCCGCTGCGGGTAAGTATGCGGCGCTCCAAGACCTGCTGCAAGGGCTCCGTGAGTCCAGCGATCCTTCTGATCGGATTGCCCACGTGCGGCTAGCCGGGCTGCTCGCTGCGCCGGAGATTGACCCGATTGACCATGCGCTCGACGATTCCCACGCCGACGTCCGGCTCGCCGCGGTTGATGTTGCGACTGTCGTCGGCGTCGTCGACCGGCTCGCAGATCGTCTCGGCCAGCTTGTTGAGCACGATGGTTCGTCCAGAGTGAGGGTGGCGGCGCTCACGGCGCTGCGCGAACTCTCCAGCCACGGGCGTGTTGCTGCAGCGCGCCACGCCCTGCATGAAGGCGACAGTGACCTGCGCATGGCCGCCCTGGAACTTCTTGATCCGAACGATGACGCGCAGTTCGCGCTGTTGGCTGGCGCTTTGCGCGATGCCGAAAAGCCTATTGCCGAGCGGGCGGCAGAAGTGTGCAAGGCGCGACGCTCATCTGATGGTCTCGCCGTCCTGTGGGGCCAGTTGCGCCACGCTGACGGGCATGTCCGCGCGCTTGCGGTGGACATCCTGTCCGATCTGGCGCCAGAAGCGTTGCGTCGTGTCGCCAGTCAAGCGGTCACGAGCGCCGACGAGACTGAACGGGTCACAGGCCTTATCGCGCTGGCCGGTCTGCAGGATGGGGGCGGGCTTGCTCAGGTGATCGAGGCGCTAGGGGATCCGGCGCCTGCTGTGAGAATTCAGGCTCTGGAGACGCTTGGTCACCAGAACCGCGCATTCCCAGTCGACCCTGTTGTCGGGGCCCTTCGCGATCCAGATGCCGCAGTACGTTGCGTCGCCGTGCGCGTTGCTGCTGCAATCGAGGACGATCAACTGTTGCCTCACCTGGTGGCGAGTCTCGACGATCCGTCGTCGGACGTTCGTCGCGCCGGGCGCCAATCCTTGCGCAGCCACCCCTCGCCGAAGTTGGTGGAGTTGCTCGCCAGAGAACTCGATCACTCTGCCCGTCGATCGGCCGCGGCCGAATTGCTGGCTCGGCGCGGAGGCGCAGCCCTTGACATAGTCGTGCAGCGTATTGAGGCGGCAGACGACGCCGAGCGTGAGGTCCTTGTTGGTTCGCTGCGCGCCGCAGGGGTTGTGGAGCGGTTGCTGTCGGATCTGTCGGCTGCCCGCCCTGAACGCCGGGCCGTTGCGATGCGACTGCTGACGATTGTCCGCGACGCATCGGTCGTCGACGCCGTAGCGCAGCGCCTGAGTGATCCGGATCCGTCGTTGCGTGCTGCCGCTGCCGACTTGCTCGGTGAACTCGGTGATCGTTCCGCGATCGAACCGCTGCGCATGGCCTTCGGATCCGATCCGGATATGGATGTTGTCGCCGCGATTGAACGGGCCTACCGCCGGCTTGCTGAAGATGACTGAGATCCGCGACATCTCCCGACGCCGTTCGGTACTGCTCACCACCGAAGGCACCTACCCCCACACCGTTGGGGGTGTGTCGACGTGGTGCCAGACCCTCATCGAAGAAATGCCGGAGATCGATTTCACGGTCTTTGCGCACATGATGAACCCGTTCGTTGCCGAGGCCTACGACCGTCCCGGCAATGCCGATCTGGTCCAGGTACCAATCTGGGGTGTTGAGGAACCGGCAGAATTCAATCCGAAGATGTCTCCGCGGCGAGTGTTGGTGCTGTCGGCCCTGATGAATGAAGCCACCGCCAAGCAGTTGTTCTGCCCGCTGTTGCAAGAGATGCTTGAGATGATCGTTGAACCTCACCGCTTCGACGCGGTCAGGTTCGGTGAGATCATGTATGAGATGCACCGCTATTTCCGCCACCACGACTATCGAGGCACTTTTCGAACCCGCGCAGTGTGGGAGACATTCCGCGAAGTGGTGCTCGTCGCTCAGGGAATCGACCCTCGTGACGAGTCGTGGGAAGACGTCGAGCCCGAGACCGAACCAACGCCGCAGGAGATCGTCCAGCGCCTCACCCAATTGCGCAAAGGGTCCAAACGCAAGAACGACGGGAAGGCGACCCACAGCCACCGCGTGCCGCGACTTTTCGAAGCCACCGAGGCGATGCGGATCATCTATCGCTTGCTGACGCCGCTCAATTACGAGATCCCTGAGACCGACGTGGTCCATGCGACAGCAGCAGCCTTCTGCGGGCTGCCGGGCATCATCCGCAAGATCGAATCAGGCACGCCGTTCCTGGTGACAGAACACGGTGTCTACATGCGTGAGCAGGCGCTGTTCCTCGGTCGTGTCGGATTCCCGTACCACCTGCGACGATTCTTCATCCAGTTCGTGTCGGCAATCTCGCGCAGCGTGTACCGCTACGCCGACCAAGTCAGTCCAGTGTGTGAATACAACGCTCGGTGGGAACGGCGCAACGGGGTCACCGAGAAGCAGTTGCGGGTCATCTACAACGGAGTCGACACGGATCGTTTCCGGCCGCGCGAGGTCCGTCGACCCAGCGAGCCAACCGTCGTCATGATTTCGCGTGTCGACCCTTTGAAGGACCTTGAAACTGCGTTGCGCGTCGCAGATCGGGTGCGGCAGGACATTCCTGACGTGCGGTTCCGGCACTTTGGACCGGCTCCGGATCGTGAATACGACCAGATGTGCAAGAAACTATGGAACGAACTCGATCTCGGTGCCAACTTCGAATGGATGGGGTCGACCAAAGATGCTCCTGCGGCCTACAACCAGGGCGATGTCGTCCTGCTGACGTCGATCTCGGAAGCGTTTCCGTACACCGTGATTGAAGCAATGATGTGTGGCAAGCCCGTGGTATCGACCAACGTCGGCGGGGTCCCCGAAGCGGTCGCCGACCTTGGCTACACGGCTCGAATCCGTGATGTCGACGGTCTGGCCGAAGGCGTCATCCGGCTGTTGCAGCAACCTGTTGCCGAGCGGGCACAACTTGCTCAAGATTGCCGCGAACGCACCCTCGAGTTGTTCACGATCGACCAATCGATTGACGAGTACCGCACGTCTTACCAGCTGTTGGCAACCGGCGAGCGCCGCAGCGTTGTGCACCGGCCTGCTGCCCGCGCGGCAACACCGGCCGCAGGCGCGCTGCTGCTTCCGCCGACTGTCCCTGCCGCGCCACCGGTCCCGGCACCTGCTCCCAGCGCGATTCCCGACGCACCTGCAGCCTTCGAACCAGTTGTGCCTTGGGACTTGCCCGTACCGGCAGCTGCCTCGTCGTTGCCTGAGCCGCCAGCGCCCGATGACCGTGTCACCTATCTGCCTCCGCCCATTGAGTACCGCGACGATGACGGCGGCGTGTCGACGACAGCATTCGACGAACAAGCCGTCCCAGACGCACCCACCGACATCGAAACTGCCCGCCGGATGCTGCGCTCACCGAGCGCGTTGGCGCGACGCAGCGCCGTTGAGGCCGTGCCGGACTTGTTCGATGTCGTCGAAGCCATCGATCGCCTCTCCAAGGTCTTGCGATCTGACCCTGATCATCTCGTCAGGTCGGCAGCTGCGACTGCCCTCGGCGAGCTGTTCGGTGGCGATCAGGAGGTCGGCTGATGACCACGATGCTTGGCACGACCCACATGCCGACCGTGGACGAGCTGGCCGAGCGATTGACCGATGCGGTGGGCTGGATTCAAGGCTCGCTTGAAACTGCGGCCATGCTCGAGTCGCAAGGCTTCAGCGACCAGGATGTCAAAGACCACTACGGCATGGTTGACGTCTTCGCACTGGCCGAGGTGGTCCTTGCCCGGCAACGAGAGAGGGAAGATCTTCGGCAACGAGCAGCTGCCGAAGAAGATCGTCGCATCGCCGAAGAGGTGCACCGCTACAAGCCGGACACGATGGGGGTCATCCGCACCATCATCCGCGGTGCCGCCTACGGCATGCCGATGGGCTTGAGTGTCTTCGCCTCATTGATCCTGCTGTACAGCCTGTGGTCGTTCTACTTCTTCACACCCGCGCAGGCGACAGCCATCGGTCTGGGTACTGCATTGAGCTACTTCGTCGCCGGTGGCTTCACGCAGGCCATCGGTCGGCGCGGATTGATGTATCTGCGTCAGGGCATGTATCTGATGACGCTGAAAGTGTCGTGGTTTTTCGTCATATCGGGTCTGATCGTCACCGCAGGCATCGCGGTCATCCTGATCTTTGTTTTCAACGTGTTCGCGATTATTTCGACCTACGAAGCCAACCTAGCGGTGCTGTACTTCGTCAGCCTGTCGGTGTTGTGGCTGTGCCTGGCGATGCTGTACATGCTGAACCAGGAAGTCCAGTTCACCGTCGCAGTGGCACTGGGCATCTTTGTGGTCTATCTGGTCCGCGAATTCGGGGGTACGTCGATTGTCCTTGCCCACCAGCTCGGTCTGATCACCGCATCGCTTTACTCGATGTTGATGTCGGCCCAGTATCTGCTGCGGCGCCATTGGCGCAGCCGCGACCCGAACATCGTCACCTCCGGCAAGCTGCCTCGGTCGGTCATATTGTTGTCCAGCGTGCGAACCTACGTCCTGTACGGATCGATGTACTTCACGTTGCTTTTCGCAGACCGACTGCTGGCCTGGACTGGGCGCATGGATTTCCGCCAGACGTTCATCTGGTTCCGCGCCGATTACGAAGCAGGCCTGAACTGGGCGCTGATCGGCATGTTGCCTGCGTTCACCATTCTTGAGTTGATCTTGCAGCGGTTTGGGAGCCGCATGAAACCGATGCAGCTCAAGCACGCCTTGAACGATCGAGGTTCGTTTACCGTCTCGTTCCTGCGGTTCTACGTGCGTCAGATCTTGTACTACAGCATTGTCAGCGTGATCGGGATCGTTGGGGCCTACTACGGGATGCAGGCGCTGATCCCGCGTATTCCCGAGTTGGCGATCATGGCGACCGAAGTGCCACGCTTCACCTATTTCGTCGGGGTGATCGGGTATGTCGCCATCGGCTTTTCACTGCTGAACCTGTCGGTGTTCTTCTACCTTTCGCGGCCGAAATTGGCGATGATCTCCTTGATGCCCGCCATGGGCGTGAACGTTGTCGTGGGTTATCTGCTGAGCCGCATGTTCTCGTATCATCTTGCTGTGTTTGGACTCGCGGCAGGCGGGATCGTGTTCGCATTCATCTCGACCGTGTTGTGTCTGAGGGTCCTCGCCAACCTCGACTACTACTACTACTCAGCGTTCTAACGCCGTGATTCAGGCGTTTCTCCAGCTCCCGGTTGTCACGCTGGTCCGTGTCCTGTTCGGCATGGTGCTGGCCTTCGGCGTCCTGCCCGCGATCGTCCTCGCCCGGCCCAAAGGCGCGCTGACCTCGCTGGATGCGGCTGTCAGTCGAAGTGTCCGGTGGGTTGGCATCGCGCTCGTCGGATCACACCTGCTGGTGCTGGTCCGCCTGTTTCACGTGCTGCCGATCTTGCTTCTGTGCGCCTGGGGAGTCCTGTATCGGCAAGGCCGAGTTCAGTTCCGGAGCAAAGCGAGCCGACGTCGGCGTGCTCGCTTGGCCGCGGTACCGGATGCCCCCGATGTGCCTGACGCGCCCGATGGGATTCCTCCCCCTCCGGGCGCGGTTCCGCCGCCTGGAGGTAGCGGCTACACGGCGTCTTCATATGACGACGACTGGGATCCGACGATGCAGCGCATCGCCTCGCCGGTCCAGCGCTTGTGGTTGATGTTCACCGACGTCATGCACATCTTCGAACGGTCAGGGTTGCGAGCGTTTTCCAACTGGATCGCAGGCCTTGGGCGTCGTGCACGGGGCATGCTCGGCCGTCTGTTCTCTCGCAACGCGTTCAAGGTCATGCTGTTGATGTTGCCGGTACTCGGCATTCTTGCGGTATCGCTCGGGTTGCGCGTCGACCTCGCGTTCAGGTTCGAAACCCTCAGTCCGCCTGAGGCCTACGTGTTTCTCAACTGGGCTAAGGCGTTTGCTGCCAACCAGATCTTCGTCGATGGCCTGTATCCGCACGGACTGCCGGCGTTCATCGCGTTTCTAGGGAAACTGACACCGGGCATCGACCTGTACGAAATCGT
>JBBDSU010000007.1:0-8102 GCA_040904825.1 Nitriliruptoraceae bacterium
GACCGCAAGGACCGCGTAACCCCCGGTGATCAGACCGATGTGGGTGGGAGTCGCACCGAGCTCCAGCGCGCGGTAGGACACCATCGGGCGTATCGCGAACAGGGCGGTGATGTTGGCAAGCACGACCAGCATCGTGCGGACAACCCAGCCCTCGACGCGCTTCATCGGCGGCTCCTCACGAGGACTGCCGGTCGAGGTCGACACCACGCAGCAGCGTGCCACCCGTGGCGAGCAGCATGCTTGCAAACACAAACGCAGCACCGATGCCGATCGCCGTTGCGAGCAAGCCGATGACCGCCGGCATCGTCGCCTGAGCAAACGTGTTGCCCTGCAGTCGGAGTCCCAGCGCGGTGCCACGGATGCCGACCGGTACCTGGCTGGCAACCCAGCTGATCGTCATCGGTTGGCCAAGCCCGAGCCCGAAGCCCGCTGCCGCCAGGATGACACCGAGCACGATCGGGTTGATGGTGAGAGGCAGGCCCACGAGGGCAACGGCTGGCAACACCACTGAAAGAGCCAGCAGACGCTGCCGTCCCAGTATCCGGATCATCGGCAGCATGAGCACGCGGGACATCAGAGCTGCCGCAGCGCTCACCGCCAGCAGTGTGGTGATCACGGTCACCGGAATGCCGCGCGATTCACCGTAGACCGGAAGGTAGGTGGTGATGACGTCGACGCTGGTCAGTACGGCAAGACTGACAAACATCGCCTGGGGGATGCTCTTGATCCCGAGCACAGCTCGGAACGCGAGCATCCTGCCGCCGTCGGGAGCGCGACGCTTGGAAGATGCCTCGCGCGGCGAACTCGTCCCTTCTTCAGCAGCTGAGCGCGTATTGTCAGCCGACGAACCATCGTCGGCCTCCTCCTCTGCGCCCGCTCCATGGCGTTCATGCTGGGTTGGAGGGCGGATTGCGACGCTCAACGCCATGGTGAAGGCGGTTGCCGCCAAAGCGATGATCGCGAAGTAGACCCTTGGCGAAATGCCGTTTGACGTGTCGGCGAACACGGCGATCACCAATGGTCCCATGATCTGCCCGAACGAGCTGGTGATGGCCAGACCCCCGTAACGGGCATCGCGGCCACCTTTCTTGCCGGCGCTTCCCAACAGGGTTTGGACACCGATCACCAGGTTCAACGACCCGAGACCGAGCAGCGATTGCGCGAAGGCGAGGGTGACGAGGTTGTCGACCCACAGCAGGCTGATCGAGGCAGTGGTGACCAGCGCCGTACCGGCGAGCATCATCGGGTACTCGCCGAAACGGTCGACAAGGCGTCCGGCCGGCATGGCGAACATCAGCGACAGCGCTGCGTACGCCCCGGCGACAAGGCCAACTTGCGCGGGGCTGGCCCCTAGTTCAAGCGCGCGGTAGGCAACCAGAGGCTTGAGTGCAAACAGCGCTGTGCCCTGCGCCAGAGTGGTCAGCAGTGTGCGGACGAACCAACCCTCGATATAGGTCACGCCGTGCCCGTCGCCGGGAGGCTTGTCGGGGGACCGGGAATCCTGCTGGAACGAGTCATGAAGGTGGCGGCGGCGACCACGACCGTCACCAGCGCGAGGGCCGCATCGATGGTGACGAAATCTGCCAGCACGCTGTTGATGCCGGCGGCGAACGGACGCACGCCCAGGAATGCGACTGCCCACAATGCCATCACTCGGCCGCGCAATTCTTCGGGGACACGCTGCTGGATCTGGGTGCTCAGCGTGGTGATGGCAGCCATGGTGCCAGCGCCAGTCACGGCCAATGCGGCCATCGCGGTTGCCGGCGAAGAACGCCAGATGAGCCCGGCAGTCCCCAGCGCGATCAGGCTCAGGCCGATGGTCGCCACGTTCTTGATCCCCAGCCGTCGCCGGACCTGGCCGAGGACGATGAACATCGCGGCTGAACCGGCACCGAACGCCGAAGCAAGCGAGCCCACCAGCACAGCGTCGCCACCGAGGTCGTCGGCGATCGCTGGTGTCAGCGTGATGACCGGGTCAGCGGCGACACCAACGGCCGCCACGCCGAACAGCAGCAACGGCAGCCCGCGATCGACTTTGAGGTAGCGCACAGCGCCCCGAACCGATCCGTCTTGAGGCTGTTTGCGCGGAACCGGCCGGATCCGGATCAGCTGGACAACGACGAGGTACAGCAAACTGGTGAGCGCGCCGAGGGCGAATGCCCAGTTGCCGCCGAGGTTGACGACGATCAGGGCGCCAAGCGCAGGTCCGGCCGTGCGGGCGATGGTGATCGGAAAAGTGTCAAGCGCGATGGCGGTGGGAAGTTCACGCGGTTGAACCAGGGCAGGCAGGATTGATTGCATCGCCGGGCCGCCGACTGCAAATCCGGTCCCGACCACGCCGGCGCTCAACACGATCAGGATTGCCCCTTCATAGCCATCGAGGCCGGTCAGCCACAAGATGGCGGCCACGCCACCCGAGCCCAACGCGACGATCGCGCGGCCAACGAGGATCTGGCGGCGCCGGTTGGCTGTCCGGTCAGCGCGTGCGCCACTGAGGGGGCCGATGATGATCTGGGGAAGGAACTGCAGCACGCTCACCGCGCCGACCAGCACCGTCGATTGAGTCATCTCGTAGACCACGATGGCCGCCGCGATGTTGTAGATCCAGATACCCGCCATCGACACCAGCTTGCCGAAGAAGTACGGACCGAACGAGGGGTCGGCAAGGAGCCGGAATGATCCTCGATTCGACCCGCTGTCCGGCTTTTTGTCCGTCTGCTCGTCCGTCTGGTTCTTCGGCCGATTGTCTGACAGACTTGATTCCTGCGGTTGCGCCGGGCGATCCGCCGAGACCGGATGCTCGCCGTCAGTGATGGGCGCCGATTCGGGTGCATTCGACGCCGATGCGTCGGCAGAGCCCCTGTCCCTGTCGGAGGTATCCCGGCTAGGGTCGGCTCGGTCGTCTGGGGGTGGATTGGACGCCATGGATGCAGCATCACCGTGGGTGAGGTTGGAGGCTGCCGCAGGGACTGGCTGTGTGATGCACTTGCGCGGCATGCCGGTGGTGGTTCGTTGTAGCACAACCGTCGAGTCGTGCCCGACTCGGCATGGGCGGCAAGGGTGGTGGTTGTGATGGCGACACTGGGTGTGGCAATCGGAGGCCCGTACGCGACCTTGGGTGCCCTGGCAGCCGAAGTCGAGCGGCACGGTTTTGACACGGCATGGGTCGCCGAAACATCCCACGATGCCATGATCCAGGCGGCGGTCGCGATTCAGGCGACATCGACCGTGACCGTCGGGACCAACATCGCGCTCGCATTCCCGCGGTCACCGACCGTGACGGCCATGCAGGCGTGGGACCTTGATGAGATCAGCGGTTCGCGGTTTGTGGTCGGTCTCGGCTCCCAGGTCAAGCGCATCATCGAGGAGCGCTTCTCCGCCGACTTCGATCGTCCCGCACTGCGGATGGCTGAATACGTCCAGGCAATGCATGCTGCCTGGGCGATGGAGCGTGGCGAAGATGTGCGCTTCGAGGGCGAGATCTACCGAGTGCTGCGACCGGGCTTGACCGGTCTGGGACGCAGTCATGAGCGTCAGCCACCACCGGTGCTCGTCGCGGCGGTTGGCCCGTTGATGACTCGCGCCGCGGCGACCTACGCCGATGGGCTGCTGGGTCACCCGTTTACGTCCGAGCGCTATCTCACCACGTCAGTGCTGCCGCGCATCGACCAGGCACTGGCTGATGCATCCCGCAGCCGTGACGATTTCAAGGTGTGCCAAGGTGTGATCGTGGCGATCTCAGACGATGGCGTGACCGCCCGTCAGGAGGCCAAGCAGCAGGTTGGCTTCTACGGCACGACACCCAACTATCGGGCAGTGTTCGCAGCTCACGGTGATGACGAGTTGAACCTCACTCTGCGGCGGGTGTGGCGTCGCACGTCGGGCGATCCTGATGCGCTTGCTGCTGAGATCTCCGATGACGTCCTTGACCGCTACGCCGTGGCAGGGACCCCTGATGAAGTCGCCGACCGGCTTGAGGCGATCGCTCGACATGTCGACCATGTCATCCTGGGTGGCGCCTGGTACCGCGTCCCGATGCAACGGATGGCCGAGAATTTGTGGGCGATCATGACAACCTTCGGATCGGTCGCGACTCCCGAGGGCCCTTGACACCGTGGGACGTGATGGACGTGGGATGGCGAGTCGGTCTCGGTTCAGGCCTCAAGCGCAGATGGGCCTGCACTCATGCCGGACCTGACGCATGAAGCCAGTCGTGCGGCCTGAGGCAGGCGGTCAGTCGAGCGGGTAGGCCGTTACGATCATCTTCCAATCGGGCGGACGTGCAACGTCGGTCCCAACCGGCCACTTTGGAGTACGTGTGTGCGGGATCATCGGTATCACCGGGCGTGACGACGCTGTCGATGAAATCGTCGCAGGGCTGCGCCGCTTGGAATATCGCGGCTATGACTCCGCAGGTGTCGTGGCTCAGTCGGCGAACGGCACCGGCGGCGTCACCCTCGACATCGTCAAGCGCGCGGGGAAACTGACGAATCTGGTCGAAGCCCTCGACGGTGGCGCCATCGCGACACCGACAGGTATTGGCCACACCCGTTGGGCGACCCACGGTGCCCCCAACGACCGCAACGCTCATCCGCACCAGGACCCGACCGGACGGGTTGCGGTCGTGCACAACGGGATCATTGAGAACTACGAGGTGCTCAAGGCCGGCTTGGGTGATGCTGAGTTCGCCTCAGAGACCGATACCGAAGTTGTCGCCCACCTGGTGGCGGCCGAACTTGATGCGGCTGCTGACGGGGACCTGTTGGCCGCTGTGCGGGCGGTCGTAGCGCGCCTCGAAGGCGCCTTCGCTTTGTGTGTCGTCGCAGTCGATGAGCCGGGCACGATCGTGGTTGCCAAGCGGCAGGCCCCGTTGATCGTCGCCCACGCCGACGGGGTCGGCTACTGCGCTTCAGACGTTGCCGCGCTGATCGAGCACACCCGTGACGTCGCCGCATTGCTCGACGGCCAGCTCGCCCGGATCACCCCGGCCGGAGTTGAGGTTGTCGATGTCGACGGGAACGCGGTCGAGCCGCACCACTACACGATCGACTGGGATCTGGCGGCTGCAGAGAAGCAGGGCTTTCCCCATTTCATGCTCAAAGAGATCCACGAGCAACCTCAGGCGGTTGCCGACACGCTCCTTGGTCGTTGGTCGACGCCCGGTGTCGCCGACAACGTCGCAAGCGGGGGATCGGGCGTGACATCTGACGGTGATCGGATTGGCGAGTCGGCTACCGGCGCATCGACCAGTGCAGCCGGCGGTTCAGCTGATCGACCAGCCAGTCACGTTGCGGGTAAGGCGGCGAGTGCTCCGGCCGGCCAGGCGACTGAAGCGGCCCGGCTGCAGCTCGATGAACTCCGCGTCAACGAGTCAGAGTTTGCCCGGGTCGACAAGGTGTTCATTCTCGCCTGCGGTACCTCGTTGCATGCCGGGATGGTGGGCAAGCTCGCCATTGAGCATTGGGCGGGCATCCCGGTCGACGTTGAGGTCGCCAGCGAGTTCCGTTACCGCGATCCGATTGTTGACGATCGCACACTGGTGATCGCCATCAGCCAGTCGGGGGAGACGATTGACACCATCGCGGCGGCCAATCACGCTCGCGATCAGCGCGCCCCGGTTGTTGCGCTGTGCAACGTGGTGGGTTCGACCTTGGCGCGCGAAGCCGATGCGGTGCTCTACACCCATGCTGGCCCCGAGGTAGCGGTCGCCTCCACCAAGGCGTTCACGACCCAGATCGTTGGATGCCTGCTGCTGGGCTTGTACCTCGCGCAACTGCGCGGACGCATGTATGCCTCCGAATGCGAAGAGGTCGTGGCCAGCCTGCGCGATATCCCCGCAGCGATCGAGCACATCCTCCAACTTGACGACGAGATCGCTGCCCTTGCGAAGCGGTATGTCGATGTCGACTACACGATGTTCATCGGCCGCCATGCTGGTTTGCCGATCGCTTACGAAGGTGCGCTGAAACTCAAGGAGATCAGCTATCTCCACGCCGAAGCGTTCCCGGCCGGTGAGATGAAGCACGGCCCGATCGCGCTGATCGAACCGGGATCGCTGGTGATTGCGCTGGCCCCGGCCGGTCACGTCTTCCCCAAGATGGTGTCCAACATTCAAGAGGTCAAGGCTCGCGGTGCGTCGGTGCTGGCCATCGGCACTGAGGGTTCAACGGCTGAGCTCGAAGCGCATGCCGACCATGTGCTGACGCTCCCGGAACCTCCTCACGAGCTTGCCGGACCAGTGTTGTCAGTGGTGCCGCTCCAACTGTTTGCCTATCACGTGGCGACGCTCCGGGGTGAAGACGTCGACCAGCCACGCAACCTGGCCAAGACCGTCACGGTCGAGTGATGCCGCCGCAGGTAGACGCCGCCGATCAGCAGGAATGGCGGACCACGGCTGCGTTCTGGCCGCTCGATGAAGCATGGCGCACGCGCCCTGCCACCGGCGCTGCGATTCGTCCATCGTTCGGTGCCGATCGGTCCGGCGGGGATGGCCGATGGGGCGGGCCGAGTCGATTGGATCGGCGGCTTGGCGGGGGTCTGTGGGTGCCACTGCTCGACGCCACTGGCGCGCGCCAAGGCGACGAGGCGGCGGTGGACCGAGGTGCCACCTGGGCCGGCTTGATGGCAACCGCCGCTGGCCACCTAGCGCGCGGAGTGATTGACGTAGCTGGCCGCGCCTATGGACTCAAGGTTGCGGTCGTGGTTGGCCGTGGCAACAACGGCGGTGATGGGTGGGCTGCCGCATCACGGCTTGTCGACATGGGAGCGGCCGTGCGGGTCGTCGCTGTCGACGGCATCGACGCGACTACCACCGAGGAGGCTGCTGCCTGCCGTGCCCAGTGGCTGGCCGCTGGTGGCCGCGCGAGCGGTGGACTCGACGGCCTGTCAGCGACACTGCGATGGGCGGAAGTTGCCATCGACGCGCTGCTCGGCACCGGCGCCAAGGGAGCGCCGCGGAACGCTACTGCCGTCGCCGTCGAAGAAATCGTGACAGCACATGCCGACGGCACGCTGGTGGTGGCTTGTGACCTGCCGTCAGGAGTCGATGCCGACGACGGTGCCGTTGCGGGCCTGGCCGTTGTCGCCGATGCGACAGTCACGTTTGGTGCACCCAAGCGGGGGCTGATGCTCGATCCTGGCCGCCGACATGCGGGGCAGGTGCTGGTCGGCGGCCTCGGCACGCACTGGGTGACTGGCGACACCTCATGGCGTGCGTTGACCGCCGAAGGTGCGCGCCTTGAGCCTCTGGATGACTGGGCAGACAAATGGACTCGTGGACGGGTGCTGGTGGTCGCCGGTGCACCGGGAACGGCGGGGGCAGCGGTCTTGGCTGGCGGCGCCGCCCTGCGCTCAGGTGCGGGTCTGGTGACGCTTGCCGTGCCGGCGGCGATTGAGGCAACCGTCGCCTCGCGATCGGACCCTGGTGTGATGGTGCGCGGCTTCGACCCGACGACGCCAGCGCGACAGCTCGTCGACGAATTGCAGCTCGATGACATCGAGGTGGTCGTCGCAGGTCCAGGCTTGGGCCGTGACGCTGGGGTGGCGGAGCTCGTGGCAGAATTGCTGTTGCGGCCTCCGGCGACAGTCTTGGACGCGGATGCGCTCAACGTTTTCAAGGACGATCCGTCGAAGCTTGCCGACCACGATGGACCATTGGTCCTCACGCCCCACCGTCGCGAGCTGGCACGCATCGGCGGCGGATCCGACGGTGCCGATGCGTGGCGTCACCGGGCTAAGCGGGTGCCGTCGCTGGCTGCCGACCTCGATGCGATTGTCGTGGCAAAGGGTCCCGCCACCATGGTTGCCGCACCAGACGGACGTGTCTGGATCTGTCCTTGGGCGACTGCCGCGCTCGGTTCGGGCGGAACGGGTGACGTGCTGGCAGGTGTGATCGGTGCATCACTGGCTTGTCGAGGCGAGCCGGGCCTGGCTGCCGCGCGTGCCGTCTGGTGGCATGCAGCCGCCGGAATGATCGCCGGTCGCCTCGATCGGCGCGCGACCGCGACCGATGTACTGGCCGCACTGCCAACGGCTATCGCCGATCCTGGCCAGGCATGGCATGAACAGCACGACCAGGGAATCCGGGGCGGCCAGGTTGGCCA
>JBBDSU010000007.1:8202-11261 GCA_040904825.1 Nitriliruptoraceae bacterium
GCCAGGCATGGCATGAACAGCACGACCAGGGAATCCGGGGCGGCCAGGTTGGCCATATTGGCCAGGTTGGCCACGCCGAGACTGCGCCTCAGGTTGGGCAGGGAGGAGCGTCATGACTGCGTCAGGCGTTACGCCGGATGCGCCAGATACGCCCAGCACTCGAGTAGCCAAAGGCTTGCAAGGTGCGTCAGGCACCGCCGGCGCTTACGGGTTGCACGTTGAACAGTGGCGGCCGACCCACGCCCAGATCGATCTCGATGCCTTGGGACGCAACGTTAAGCGCATCGCGGCGGCCACGGGTGTTGATGTGTGTGCTGTCGTCAAGGCCGACGGTTACGGGCATGGTGCGGTCGCCGTGGCACGCCAAGCGCTTGATGCTGGGGCGACGTGGCTCGCGGTGGCGCTCGTTGAAGAAGCCGCCGTACTGCGGCGAGCAGGCATCGACGCTCCGATCTTGCTGCTATCAGAGCCGCCGGTTGCCGCCGTGCAGGCCGTCGTCGACCTGAACCTGACCGCCACCGTCTATTCCGAGCCGTTCATCGGGGCACTGGATCGGATCGGGGCTGAACGCCACCAGCGGATTGCCGTGCACGTCAAGGCCGATACCGGCATGACCCGTGTCGGGATTCCAGAGGACCAGTGGGACAACAGACTGGCTGACCTCGCCGCACAACAGAGCCTCGACATCACCGGCGTGCAGACCCACCTGGCGTGCGCAGACGAGCCAACCGACGAGCCGACCCGCAGCCAGCTAGCCGCCTTCGAACGTTTCCGTGCCTTGGCATCTGGTCATGGGATCGATCCGCCGATCGTCCACGCTGCCAATACCGCGGCGGCACTGACCCGCCCAGAGGCGCGCTACACGATGGTGCGTGCTGGCATCGGGATCTACGGCCTGTCGCCATCGAGCGACGTGGATGCTCGCGATCATGGCATGGAACCGGTCATGCGCCTGGTCTCGCAGGTGGCCTACGCCAAGCGCATCCCCGTCGGGACCGCCGTGTCCTATGGGCACCGGTGGCAGGCTCCGTCCGACGGCTGGCTGGCCACTGTGCCGATCGGATACGCCGATGGGGTGCCGCGGGCGATCAGCGGCCAGGCGACCGTGTGGCTGAACGGATCCGCGCGGCCGATTGCTGGCACGGTGTGCATGGACCAATTGATGATCTGGTGTGGGGACCACGTCCCGCAGGTCGGCGACGAGGTCGTGTTGTTCGGCGGCGCACAGGGTCCACGCGCCGAAGACTGGGCCCAGATGGCTGGCAGCATCACCTACGAGATCGCGACAGGGATCACCTCTAGGGTCCCACGCGTGGTCGCTGGCAGCGTTGCACGATGATGCCGTGGATCGCGATGTCGTTGGTGGATCGATCATGAAAGCTGTCGCAGGATTCCTGCTCGGTGTTGGCCTGGGCATAGCCGCTGAGCGCAGGTGGCTGCGTCCCCGGTTGACGCCGCGCGTTACTGGCTACGTCATGCCTGACAGGGTGATGGCACCCGGCCCGTCGAGTGAGCAATCAGGCGAGCAAGCGGGCGGGCCACCGGGAGAACTACGTGAAGGCGTTGAAGGCCGCGAAGTGGTCGTCAATGGCCCTGATGGCACCCAACTGGCGGTAACCGTCCACGGTGATGCCACCGAGGGTGATCCCTCGATGCGGACTGGCGCTCCGACCCTTCTTGCCGTGCACGGATGGCGGTGCGATGTGCGCACCTGGCACAATCAAGTCACAGCCTTGGCGCCCTATCGGCGGGTTGTCGCCCTTGACCTGCCGGGTCACGGGCATTCCAGCGTCCCTGCTTCGGGTCGCTACAGGATCGATCTTCTAGGTGACGCGGTCGCCGCAGTCGTCGATGACGCGGTTGACGACGACGCTCGCATCGTGCTCGTCGGTCATTCACTGGGCGGGATGTCGATCCTCAATGCTGTGTCGAGGTATCCGCAGTTAACCGCCAGAGTGGCGGGTGTCGTGCTGGTCTCGACGACTTCGCGTGCCGACATTGGTCGGCTGGTTGACGATCCCATCGGCTCGCGGCAGCGATCGTTCGAGCGGTGGTGGGGGATCGGCACACTGAGTCGACTCGACCGGCTGGTCAACCGCCTCGAACCGGTCATGCGTGATGGGCTAGCCGAGCGTGCTGTCGAGCTGGTCACGCGTTCGCCGACTGATCTGTACCGATTGCTGATCCGTTCCATGGGTCTGGGTCCGCACGTCTCCGACGAAGTCGTCGCCTTCACCGAGCACCTCCTGCTCGACGCTGATCCGCAGGTGCTGGTACGCCTGATCGCCGCGATCGCCACTTTGGATGAAGATGCAGGCCTTGACGTGCTGCGTCGAGCGCAGGTCCCGATCACCGTCGTTGTCGGGTCGCACGACCGGATCACCCCGCCACGATGGTCACGCCGCATGGCGCAGTTGACCGGCGCTGAACTCGTTGAACTTGCCGACGTCGGACATTTCCTGCCCGTCGAAGCGCCCGACGTGCTCAACGAGATTCTCGGGCGTCATCTTTTGGTTGACCTGGCCCAGTCGGACACGGGAGGGGAGAGCTGATGGCGCTGGGCATCGACGGCCTGCGCATCGGCCACTGGACAAGCCCGGGCCAGGTTTCAGGATGCACGGTGATTTTGCCGCCGGCAGGCACGCTGGGCGCGCTCGCGGTGCGCGGCGGAGCACCTGGGACTCGCGAGGCAGCAGCACTGAGCGCACAAGGCAAGATCACCGAATGCCATGCCGTGGTGCTGTCGGGAGGTTCGGCGTACGGCCTTGCAACCGCCGATGGAGTGATGGGATGGCTGGAGGAGCGCGGTGTCGGCTACCGCGTCGGCGACGCAGGCATCGTGCCCATCGTTGGAGCAGCCATTGTGCTCGATGCCTCGGTGTTTCAACCAGCCGAGCGGCCTGATGCTCAGGCTGGACGTCAAGCTTGCGAGGCTGCCAGCGACGATGACCCCGCGATTGGAAGCATCGGGGTGGGCACGGGTTGCACCGTTGCCAAGGTCGGTGGGCTTGACTACGCGTGGCGAGGTGGGATCGGGACCGCCGTGCGGCGCGTTGACT
>JBBDSU010000007.1:11361-12481 GCA_040904825.1 Nitriliruptoraceae bacterium
GGGCAGCCTGTGGCAGCCAGCCGCGCTCCTGCGGACACCGGCCGCTATCCGATGATCGATCGTCGCGCGATGCGATCAGCGAGTCGTATCGATCAAGGCGCAACCACAGAAGCCGGACCGGCTGCCTCCTCGGATACTGCGGGTGCGGGTGAACGTGGCAGTGCAGGGCCAGGTTCGGGTGCAGGCCAGCATGCGGATACGGGCGACATCGATGCAGGCAACACCGTGATTGGTTGCATCATGACCGATGCGAGCCTGGACAAGCCTTCGGCGGCACGAGTCGCTGATTTGGCACATTCGGGGATCGCGCGTGCGGTCGAGCCAGCCCACACAAGCTTGGACGGAGATGCCCTGTTCTGTCTCGCGACGGGCACCGCGGAAGTCGGCGATCACGATGCGATCGTTGATCTGGTCGCCACACTCGCGGCAGATGCTGTTGCTGACGCGACTCGTCAAGGACCGCGGGTTGCCACGACGTTGCACGGACTTCCCGGACTCGCACAACAGCACTGACCATGCTCTGCCCGCGCGGAAACGTCAGGCGATGGTGGAGCCATGACCGATTGCGATCATGATCGTGGCGTCCGCCGTGCTGGTCGCCGGTGACACGGTCTAGCCAGGCGGCGGTAGCCTGACGGGGTCGCCAGTCGCCGACGTCGAAGCGTTGACGCCGGCACAAGTTGACCGCACATCGACGCGCAGACATCCGGCGATCATCTTCGAAGACTCCGCACCCAGGGAGCGCATCGCATGCCACGTGCTGCTACCACCGGGTCGAGCACGGCCTCCACCAAGGCCGCTGCCTCTGCATCGGAGGGATCGTTGCGTGCCCGTCAGTCTTCTGTTGGCGCTACACGCCGGACGTCGTCTGGCGGGACGAGGAGTTCCCGCACCACTGCGACGGCTGGGCCATCTCGACGGCGCGCCGCAACGAAGGCGAGTTCAGGGCCAGCCGCCGACGAGCGCCTGAAAATCTTCGAAGATTCGGTGAGGAATTGTCGCGCCTGTGGTCTTCATGCGAACCGGGCTCATCCAAGCGTCGGCGATGGTCCGATCGACGCGCCGTTGGTGCTCGTCGCCGCCGCGCCAGGCCAGCATGAAGACCTTCACGGGTCGGCGC
>JBBDSU010000008.1:0-6312 GCA_040904825.1 Nitriliruptoraceae bacterium
GTTGCCGCGACGTGGGATCCGACGCGTCGGCCGTCTGGCGAGGCCCATGCCAGTGGAATCTGTGTGCTCAGCGTGTCGAGGTGGTGGGTCGCGGTCGACCAGTGTGCTGCTGCATCGGTGGCGGCATCTGCCATCCGCCGCAGTTGCGCCGCCGCCACCGACAGATGCCGCGCGGTGGCTACCAATCCTGAGGGCCGAAGGCCCCGTTCACCCACCGGTCAGCGTCAGTCACTGCCGCGTGGACCTGCCGCAGGGTCGTGGCGACCAGCGCGAGCCTGAGGTCGAGCCGCTCGGCGAACCGGTCCATGCAGCCAGCCAACTCAGTCAGTGGGCGGTCGATGAGGCCGATACCCAGTGGCGTTGCACGCAGCCGGGAAGTCATCATGGGGATCTCGCGCAGTTGGCGACGCGTCGATGCCAGGTGGTCGTACGCCTCCTGCGCTCGTTCGGGATGCCATTCGCTCACCATGCGAACCCCGTGACCTGTCGTGGAGTCGTAGACGCTAAGCCCACCGGGAGTGTGGCTCCAGCTCCGGCCCTTTCTCGTCTGTGGACGACACCGAGCGGATCGGGCCGAGGCGGTGCTGCGGACTTGAGGATTGGTGCCAGCCACGTCACGATGGGATGGCATGGAAGGTCTGCACGCTCGACATGGGCCGGTTTGAGCAACCCCACCGTCGTGGTCCGAACGGGTTGCCATGATCCGTGTTGGACCGTCAGGAGACTTCAGATGTCGAACAACGCCGCACCGTCAGATCCGACGTCGGTTCTGCAGTGGGTGGACACGAGGTGGCCAGATCTTGGCGAGCCGACCGGAGCGGAGTTGATGGCTGCGCTTGACGATGTGCTTGCTGGACGGCCTGTTGCAGCCGAACAGTTCCCGCCGATGGGATGCTCCATCAAATGGGCACCCGGAAATGACCCAAACTGAACGCGCCTGGCGACAATGGGGCGGCGGATCCCAAGACCCCGGCCAGTCCAGACGAGATCACAACGGCACACTCGCCGACGGTCGGTGATCTGGATCGGCAGATCGCCACATTGAGGCGCTATCGCGACGACTTGCCGCCGCATAGCGAATCTGGCACGCGGCGCGCTCTCGACGAGCGCCTAGCGTCGCTCGAAGCCATGCGCAGAAACCACAACAAGCCTGCCGGCTGACGAGTCGGTGCCGCCAGTTTGGTGACAGATCGATCTCGGCCGCCGTACGGACCGGCGGTTACTGTGGCGTTGGGGTCGGAGGGATGGCACCCCACGAGGGTCGACATCGGTCGCAATCTGTGATCGCCAAGCACGGCTCGGCCACGACGTGGGAGGGGCTTGCGGTGCTCTTCGAGCGGGTCATTGACGCTTGGCGTCGAGCGGGTGCGGGATTGGTAGCCCGCACCCGGTTGGCGCTGTGCACGCTGGGCGTCGTCAACCTGCTCGGCGGTGCGCTGGGCGCGCTGATTGTGCCGATCGACCGAATGGCGACGTCGTCGGTTGTCGCCGGCGCGGTCGTTCTGTCGGCGCTGCTGATTGCCGACATGATGCGTGCGCGGGCAACTCCGTGGATTGTGGTTGTTGAAGCGCTCGTCCTTGCGGCCTACATGCCGTTGACCGGCATGATCGAGATCGGCTGGGCCCCCTACTACGCCCTGTTGTTGTGCCGATCGATGGCCGGCACGGTTGGCGGAATCTTGACGCGATCGATGGTGTATTTCGCGTCATTCGCATGGTCGTCTGCCTATGCCATGAATCTGGATCGCCCGTCCCTCATCGCGTACTTGATAGTCCACCTTCTTGCTTTCGTCGCGGTCTCCCAATTGACCTTCCACTTGTTCCGCACACTGAGTGACCACGAAGCCAACGCACGTTCGGTTGAGGCGACGTTGGCCGCAATGCGGGAAGTCGAAGAGATGAAGAACACCTTCTTGACGGCCACGTCACACGAGTTGCGCACCCCGGTCAGCGTGATCCATGGCATCGCCGATGTTTTGGCGAACCGCTGGGACGATGTCGGACCCGATCAGCGACGGCAACTGCTTGATCGACTCAATGCCAACACGCAGAGGCTGTGGAAGTTGCTCGAGGAATTGCTTGATGTCGACCGCCTGCTTCAGGGTCGGCTGATGATTTCACGGACCCAAGTGGATGTCACCTCTGTGGTAGTGGCCGCCGTCGACGCGACCGTCGTCGACGCACGTCCGGTGACCAAGCCGGCCGATTCAGTGACAGGGTGGGTCGACCGGATGATGGTCGAGCGCATCGTCGAGAATCTGGTGGCCAACGCGGTCAAGTACACCCCAGCCGGAACGCCTATCGACGTGCAGGTCCGGCGTGACGGCCACGGTGTCACGATTACTGTCGATGATGAGGGACCTGGTGTTCCGCTCGATCAGCGCGAGGCGGTCTTCGACGTGTTCCGCCGGCTCGACGGGACTCACCCGTCTCCGGGTACCGGCATCGGCCTGGCTCTGGTGAAGCGGTTCGCACAGCTGCATGGAGGTAGTGCGTTCATCGCAGATGCACCGAATGGCGGGTGCCGTGTGGTCGTCGTACTGCCGGACGACGAAGGTTGCCGTGACGGACCGGACGACCTTGAGCATCCCCTTGGCCGCGTCGACGGTCGTCCGATTTCAAGCACTGGCGCCTCTGCGTGACCACGCGCCTTGCCGTCGAGCGTGATGCAGCCCTGCCGTTGATGGCTTGGGTGGCATATCGCCAGCGTGGCGACAGCACAGTTCAACTCCGCTGCGGTGGCGGTGTGGAAGTGGGCGACCGAAGGTGGGTTGAAGGCGCTTGGACGGCACCTTTCGACGAGTGGGGGTTGGCTAGCTCATGGCTGGCGGGATCGGCCGGGTTGGTCGATGGCGAGGACCTTGTCGTGGTCCCGCCGGGGCACACGCTCGAAGGGCTGTGGGTCGCGCGCACATCCGATGACGTGACGGTGGCGAACTCGCTGCCGTTGCTCCTGGCTGCAACCAACCTGCAACTCGACGATGCCTATCCCCACTACCTCCGACGCTTCCTCGACGTGATCTACGGTCTGCCCCGGCACGACATTCGAGTGCCGACAACCTCGGGCGTCGACATTCATCTGATGGTCTTGCGGGCGTTGCGGATCCACAGTGATCTGGCTTGGACGTTCGAGCCGCCATGGACACCCGGACCCTTCCGTGACTTCAGTCACTACAGGGCGTCACTGGTTCACGCGATGCAGCAGTTGACCGCTAACGCCGCCGCTGGATCGCGCCGTCGCACGTTCGAACCTCTGGCCACGTTGTCGTCCGGCTACGACTCGCCTGCCTGTGCGGTCATCGCCGGTGAAGCAGGTTGCCGTCGAGCCGTGACTATCAGCCGCGGACGTGATCGTGCTGACCGCTCGGTGGTTGACGATTCTGGCGCCGACCTGGCCGAGCCGTTGGACATGGAAGTCATAGAGCGTCCGCGGGTCGTCGATCTCAGTGTCGATGGAGAGGTCGTCGCGGATGAATTCTGGGCTACCGGAATGTCGGGAGAAGACATCGTCATGCGCGTGTTCGACGATGTCCTGCCAGGCTCCCTGCTTGTGACTGGCTTCTACGGCGACACGTTGTGGTCACCGACAGGGCCGGTGAGCACGACCCTGCGGCGAGTTGACGTGGCCGGCGCGTCGATGGGAGAGTTTCGTTTGCGCCTCGGGTTCGTGCATGTGCCGCTGCCCTTCTTCGGCGCGATGGAGCATCCATCGATCAAGGCCATCTCGACGGCCGACGAGATAGCCTCATGGCGCCTGAACGTGCCCTATGACCGCCCAATTCCGCGCCGCATCGTTGAACAGCACGGCATCGCTCGTGCATCGTTTGGTCGCGAGAAGAAGGCGACAACAACGATCGCGAATCGGCGAATATTCGATGACACGGCGGTCTGTGCTGCGATTGCGGACTATGCGCATCGTCGCGGACATACCTGGCGCACCCGCGTGCGTCACAAAGGTGTCGACGTCGGTTTCCGACTCGCGCGTCCCTTGATGCGGGTTGCGCGCCCGATCGCCAAACGTGCCGGGTGGCGTATCGACGTGGTCCGGCGACAAAGCCTGCATGGACCAGACGGCACACTGGTGTTCTTGTGGGCGGTGGATCACCTCCGACACGGCCGTTACGAGCACATCCGCGCGAGCGAGTGAGCAGCACCGATGGTGGCGGCCGCCAGCGACCAGACAGGAGCTCGATATGCCAGGCACCGATATAGACAACGGCCGCTACGTAATGCGGCGTCGTGTAGACGCTGAACCGAAGGTTGTCGAAGAGCGTGTCAGGGCCGCCTTGGGTGAGGAAGGGTTTGGTGTACTGACCGAGATTGACGTGGCAGCAACCTTGCGGAGCAAGTTGGGGGTCGACACTCCGTCGTATGTGATTCTCGGGGCGTGCAAGCCGACCTATGCCCACCGTGCGCTTGAACTCGAGCCCGAACTGGGAGCGCTGCTGCCGTGCAACGTCGTCGTGCGAGCTCATCCTGATGGAGGTTCGGAGGTCATCGCCATCGACCCGAACGTGATGCTTGGACTGGCATCAGCACCTGAACTTGCCGACCTCGCCCAGGTAGTGGCAGAAGAACTGCGTGCCACCTTGGAGCGCGTTGGGTAGTCCTGTTCACAGCAAAGCGGTTCACAGCACAGCGGCGGTCCGCTGACAACCGATGTTCGGTGTCTACGGACCGCCGCCGAGTTCTTGAGGCGGCTACCTCGATGTCACCATCGGACAACCGCTCATTGCCTGCTGGGTCTCCTTCACCTGATGGGTTACTTCGCCGCCCACGTCTCGGCAATGTCGCCGATGACAGGCAGCTTGAACTTCTCGAGGTTGTAGCCCTTGATGCACAGGAAGACCCACAGCGCGAGTATTGCGAGTCCGAAGACCAGGTTGATCAGGCCGATGATCGCCAACATGCCCAGCGTTCCGCCTAGGAGTCCGGTCAGCAGGCCCAGGACAATGTAGAAGACGAAGACGACGATTGACAGCAGTACCGACTGAGCGCCGTGGAAGCGCACGATCGGGTGCTTCTGTGTCAGATACATGATCAGTCCACCGATCCAACCGAACAGCAGGTACGCCAACAGTCCGGCGACCTTCGGGTCCAGCCCTTCGATGCCTCCTGATCCTCCACCCGGTTGAGGTGGCGGTGGATTGTTGCTCGGGGGCGGTTGGTTGTTCATGTCACTCATATGGTGTTCCCTTCATGGTCGCCATGCGTGGGGTGTGCACGGCCAGTTGTCGTCGGGCGCGTTCGTCACTTGTCGGCTCTGGGTGAAACTCGCCGACACGAGGACTCTCTCCCGGGTACAGGCTAGAGCCACCGAGGCCACAGAACGCGGATATCCGTCAATTTCGTCATCGTGAATCATGTCGTCGGTGAGGTGCGCTGCGATGGTCGGATTCGCTGTCACACGGGGATCCTCTGGGCAGATCGGATTGGTCACGGCTGGTCGGGCTGGTCACGCACAGCATGCTTCGTCGGGTTGCCAGTCACGAGGGGCAGAGGACCCGACTTGAGGGGACAGACGTCACCCTCGGCAGAATGGTTGCCAGCTGTTGGCCACTAACGTTGGGCTGAAGCTGCCATCTTGGCGGGGGAGGGGTGAGATGCCGTCGCTAGCGCAGCGCGAACCTGTTGCAGAGGTCGCCGCGATCCGCAGGAGTGCACTCGGGTTCGCCCTCTACGCGGGCGCGTTCGGTATGACCTTTGGCGCGGTGGCATCAGCCTTGGGACTGACGGTGTTGCAGACGATGGTGCTCAGCGTCGTGATGTTCACTGGCGCATCACAGTTCGCATTCGTCGGTGTCGTGGGTGCAGGTGGATCGCCGTTCGCTGCGATCCTCCCGGCGATGCTGCTGGGTGTGCGCAACGCGTTCTACGGCGTGCCTGTCACAGCGATCGTGAAGCCGAAAGGGTGGCGTCGATGGCTGACGGCTCATTTCGTGATCGATGAGACAACGGCGATGGCGGTTGCTCAGCCGGATCAGGCATCTCGTCGCTATGCCTTTTGGCTGACCGGGGTGTCGCTGTTTGTGTTGTGGGTCGCGGGTTCTTTGGCCGGAGCGTTGCTCGGCGCGGCAGTCGATCCTCACGTGCTGGGATTGGACGCGGCTGCACCAGCGGTGTTCATCGCGTTGCTGTGGCCCCAGTTCAAGCTCGGTGGCGCTCCGGCGCTTGCTGTCGCAGCAGCCTTCACAGCAGCGGCATTGATCCCGCTGGTCCCGGCGGGAGTGCCTGTCATCTCAGCCGGTGTGGTGGCGATCATCTTCGGCCTGGTTGCGAAGCCTGTCCCGGTGCAGCCTGCCGAGATTGGTG
>JBBDSU010000008.1:6412-12187 GCA_040904825.1 Nitriliruptoraceae bacterium
ATCATCTTCGGCCTGGTTGCGAAGCCTGTCCCGGTGCAGCCTGCCGAGATTGGTGTCACAGACGGTGGACACGATCATGCTGGGGGCGATGACGCTGGGGGCGATGACGCCGCAGGGCAGGGCTCACCATGATGACGTCGCTGTGGATTGCCTTGGCGATCGCCTCGCTCGGGGCGTACACGCTCAAGCTCGCTGGGATGTCACTCCCAACGTTCGTCCTTGAGCACCCTCGTGTCCAAAAGGTGGCGAGCCTGCTACCTGTCGGGATGCTGGCTGCATTGGTCACCGTCGAGCTATTCGACGATGGTGGGCGCTACGGCTGGGATTGGCGTGTGCTGGTAGGAGTCGCAGCCGGCGCGGCTGCAGTTCGATTGCGACAAGGTGTGCTCGTGGTGTTGCTGACAGCAGTCGGTGTCACTGCGGCATTGCGAGCTTTTGTGTGACGCCGCGGCTGCTGGCGCGTAGTACTCGCGCGCCAGCAGCCGTAGGAAAGCGCTCGCGGTCAGGGCAAGCATCCTTCCGCGTCGATTTCAATCTCCACTCGACGGTTAATCGCCCCTGCTTCAGGCATGAAGGCGCCTGTTGCTCCGACATCGGGAACCTTCAGTTCCGTGTCGCCGCGACCGGCAACTTGCAGTTCCCATCCGTCGACGCCGTTGTCACTGGCCCATTGCTCGATCCAGTCACGCACCGACTGAGCCCGGTCGATCGACAGCTGCAGGTTGGATGCGGCGTCGCCTCGGCTGTCGGTGTGCCCGACGAACGTCAAGGTCGCCACGGGGAAGCCATCGCGCAACTGTTCGGCCAGCGTCGTCAACGCTTCGTCGGCTTGACTGCGCAACACCGAGCTTCCGGTGTCGAACAGAACGTCACCAGGCAGCGGCAGCGGCTCGCACACTTCACGTTCTGGTGCGGTTAGCGGCTCGGAGCCTGGCAGCCGCCACAACTCGAGGGTGCCGTCGTAATAACCAACGGCGACGTGTCCGCCGTCAGGGGTGAAACTGATGGCTGTCGGGTGATACCAGCCTTCTCCGTCGACGCCGACGTCGGGATCGATCCCCGAGTCGAGGGAGTACAGCACTGCGCCAGTGGCGACGTCCCACACGGTCGGGGGCAGTCGCCAGGAGGCTGTGGCCAGCATCGTGCTATCAGGGGAGAACGACAAGTCGCCGAAGTTGCGTACATCCATGTCGAAGTCGAGACGTTGGGTGAAGCCCTCGACGTCCCAGATCCTGAGAAACTGCTGCCAGTCCTCGGTCACTGCAGCGGCCAGCATGGTGCCGTCAGGAGAGAACTCGACAAGGTGCTCGGTGTAGCAACTTGAGTGGTTGAGCTCGAGGGAGTGCGCAACCTGCCCGGTGGTGAGATCCCACAGGTCGACACGGCAAGTGAAATCTGTCGCGGCGAGCAGGTCACCTGACGGGTGGAATGCCAGGTTCGTGAGATAGTCAGGGTCGTCCACGCTCAGTGTCGTGATCTGGGTTGCGGTACTCAAGTCCCACAGCCAGACTTCACCTGCACGATTGCCCGTCGCCAACTGCGACCCATCAGGAGAGAACGCCAAGCGGTTGTCGTAGCCGCCGTGGAAACGGGCGCCAGCAAAGTCGGCGTGACCTTCGAGGTTTGCCAGCTCGTCAGGGGTGTCGCCGTCCATCGTGGTCAACAGCACGCCACCGAGGTTGACGCCAGCGCCGACGAGCGATCCATCGTTGGTGATGTCCAGGTCAGCCACGTTGGGGTACCAGTAGACGATTGCGTCGGCGACGTATCCGTCAGCAAGGTGGATGATGTAGGTCGCGTCGGTGCCGGCCAGCAGGCGCTGTCCGTCGGGGTGCACCGCGAGGGCATTGACCTTGTCCTCAAAATCGATGGCCCAGACCAGCTCCGCGTCGCCGTCGACGACCGGCTCGGGTTCGGGGTCTGGCTCGGGGGCCGGTTCAGGGGCGGGTGCCGGGGGTGCTTCTGTTGGGGGAGGTGTCGCGGCCGGTTCTTCGGCGCCTTCACCGCCGCCACAGGCAACGGCAACCAAGGCGACAACACCGAACATTGCTACGGCGCGACGCAGCGATGACAAGCGTTGGCGTGGGGACGACATGAACGGTCCTTTCGGTGGAAGCCAGCGACGCTCTTTTCACGTGCCAGGTCCCGTGGGGCGGGATCATGTAATCGGCCAATGAATCGGCCGATTACAGAGCGTTACCTCAATGATGCAGTGATCGAGTGCTCCGCAGAAGGGCAGGAGGTCCTCAACGACAGGGACAAACGCCGCCGCGCACCACGTATCGTGACGAGTTCCGAGAACCATTCCTATAGGATGCTGTTCGACCGATGAGTTCCAGTTGGATATCACGTGAGCGTCAGGGACAGCTCGGCCCCCTCTGTAGCGCGAGTTCTGGCCGTGGCGAGTGTTGCGGTCATCGGCTTGGCCGTTATGGTGGTGCTCGCCAGTTTTCGAATGACACCGTCAGACATGCTTATCACCGAGGTTGTCACCTCGAATGCGTCGACGGTGAGCGATCAGGACGGCGATCACTCCGACTGGATCGAGCTGCACAATCCACACGACCAACCGATCGATGTTGGTGGTTACCGCCTGGTGACGTCCGCAGGGGAATCCTGGAGGTTGCCTTCCCGAGTCGTCGAGCCAGGCGGCTTCCTGCTCGTATTCGCTTCCGGCAAGGATCGCGTTCCGCCACAGGGGGAGTGGCACACCGACTTCCGGCTCTCGCGTGACGGCGTCACCATCGGCTTGGTATCGGCCGACGGGCGCTCGCAAGTCGACACCCTTGAGGTGCCGGCGCTGCCGCGCAACGCCTCCTACGTCCGCGATCCTCAACGATTGTCTCGGACGTGCTTGTTTGCGTTCACCTCGCCCGGGCAACCCAACCCCCCGGAGTGCTTCGATGACGCCAGGCTCGGCGCGCCGGACTTCTCAGTAGCAAGTGGCCACTATGCGGATGCCTTCGTGTTGAGCATCGAAAGCCTGCTACGCGATGCGACGATCATCTACACGCTGGATGGTTCCTACCCGGATCTCGAAGGCAACCCCACAGCAACGCTGCGCTACGACGGCCCCATCACGATCACTGACCGCAGTGATCAGCCAAACGTGCTGAGCGGCGTGACGACGACCATCCTTCCCGGTTCGCTGCCGTGGCAGGTGGCCACCTCACCTCGAGTTACCGGGCCGGTTCCCAAGATCACCACGGTGCGGGCACGCAGCCTGCACAGTGCTACGACCTCAGCGGTCTATTTTGTGGGCCTGGATCGTGATGAGCAGTCGCTACCGGTTGTCTCGGTGGCGATAGATCCCGGGTGCCTGTTCGATGTCGATGACGGCATCTACGTGCCAGGCAGGGTCTTTCGCGAATTTCAGTCCAGCCATGAGGGCGCGGTCGAGCCGTCGCGCCGTTGGCAGACTCCGGCCAACTACCTGCAGCGTGGCCGTGATTGGGAATGTCCGGAGCGCGATCGACCGATTGCCTCTGCGGCGATCGCACTATTGCGACCCCACTGGCGCCTGCGGTGAAGCCTTCCATGCGGGCCTGCGCATCCATGGCAACCGGTCGCGGGCATACGCGATCAAATCGCTGCGCCTGTATGCGCGCAGCGAATACGGCGAACCCGACCATTTCGAAGGTTTCGGCTTCTATGAACCGCCGCACGGCCCGCATCGCCGATTGCTGTTGCGTACCTCAGGCCAAGACCATGGTGAGCTGACGTTCCTTGATGCGTACCTGCAGTCGCTGGTTGACCACCTCAATGTCGACACGCAGGCGAGTCAGCCGGTCGCGGTCTTCATCAACGGCGAGTATTGGGGGCGTCACAACCTGCGCGAGCGCTACGACCGGCACTATCTGGCTGCCACCCACGGAGCTGATCCTGGCACGGTGGTGCAGCTGGGCACCGGCTTGGAGGTGGAAGCCGGCGCTGACGGGGCCGACCAGCCGTATCGGGACCTCCTCGAGTTCGTCGCCTCAGCTGACATGGGCCGGCCCGAAGTGGTCGCGCACATCGAAAGCCAGGTCGATATCGACAGCTTCTTCGACGCGGTCATCGTGCACGTGTTTGTCGGCAACGAGGACTGGCCGGGTAACAACATGCGCCTGTGGCGTCAGCCGGGCGCTGCAGACCTTCCCGGCGACGGCGTGCTTGACGGACGCTGGCGATGGGTGGTCTTGGATCTCGACCAGACGGGTGGGCGGCGAACCACCCGCGGCACTTCTGTCCGACCGCTCAATGCCGACATCGATGTATTCAGGGGCCGTTTCGCCCCCAATGACAGCACGACGAGTCAGCGCGGCTATCCCATGCTCTTCCACCGGTTGATGGAAAATCCGACGCTGCGTGAACGGTTTGTCGTGCGGTTCGCCGACGTGCTCAATACCGCGTTGCATCCTGACCGCACCATCCCTCAGCTTCGCACAATGGCCGCTCAGGTTGAATCGGAGATGCCCGCGCACATCGACCGTTGGGGCGCGCCATCATCCTTTGAGCGGTGGACGGGGTACGTCGCGCGACTCGAGGATTTTCTGCGTGACAGGCCTGACGCCCAGCGCGCGCATCTGGCGCGCCTCTTCGCCTTGGAGGGGAAGCATGTCCTGCGCGTTGAGACAGATGCTGTCCACGGCACGGTGACGGTCAATTCGGTCCGTCTTGATGGTTCGACACCTGGAGTTGCAGCCACCAGCGTCTGGCAGGGCACCTACTTCGCTGGGGTTCCGATTCGGCTGACTGCGCAGCCGGTCGAAGGTGCTCAATTCGTTCGTTGGGATGGACTTGATGCGTCGCTCGCAGCCAGCGTCGCGGACGCACAGGTTGAGTTGGTCATGGAGAGCGACATGGTGGTGACGGCGATCTTCAGGCCCGCCTGAGCAGCGCCCGCGATGGGCACGACCTGGTCGTCGGTCAGCCGATGCGGCACCTGACACACACCCCGACAACGTCGAGATGGAGTTCAACGAGTTCCATGTCCTCGCGCTCCAGAAGGGTGCCAATCCGCTCGACGAGCGCGAGTCCCGTGAGCTGCACCACGCGTCCGCAGGCGTGGCAACGAACGTGTTCGTGTTCGCCGGGACAGCGGCTGAAGGCCTGCTCGCCCGCGATTGTCATGGTGTGAACGAGACCGGATTCCTCCAGGATGCGAAGGTTCCGATAGATGGTCGCCAGGCTCACGGAGGACCCTGAGCGGCGCAGTCGCGTGTAGATCTCTGCCGCAGTCATCGCCATCAACCGACGCCCCAGCGTCTCGAGAATCGCCACACGCTGGTCGGTCACCCTGATCTGTGCATCCAACAAGGTCCGAGCAATCGTTGGATTCCGCTGGGAAGCCTGCGTCGCGCTCATCGGTCCTTGCCGATGCCCTCGGGGATGCCGATCGGCAGAGATGTTGTCGGGTGCGACGGTGCAGGCAGTCGCGGCTGTCGCCAAAAACCGACATCGGAGGTAGGGACCGCCGAGTGGTGCAGCCGAATCAGGAAGTCCACCAGTGAGGTGGCGCCAAGAACGAGGAAAAATCCGAGGACGCTCAAACCGGCGATCGTGGCGGAGGTCGCAGTGACGAACAGGAAGCTCACCAGGAGGCCGATGAGGACCGCAATTGATCCGAATCCGATCGCGGTGAGCATGATGATCGGGGTCCTTCGGACGAGCAGGACGGCTGTGGCGGCAGGTGCAATGAGAAAGGCGACGACAAGCAGTGTTCCCACGGCACGAAACGACGTGACGACCACCATCGCAACAAGACCGAGCATGCACAGGTGGGCGATCCGCGGA
>JBBDSU010000009.1:0-59002 GCA_040904825.1 Nitriliruptoraceae bacterium
AGGGCCCGCCCCTTGGGTGGCGTCTGACTAGAGCCTTCAGCCCCCTTGGAGCTCGAAAGTTTCGGGGCCGTCAGGTAGTTCGATGGTGACCGACATGACGCGAAAGCCGCTGCCGTCATCATCCAGTTGAACGGTGCGGCGGCCGATGACGTAGTCCTCGGTGAGGGCGAAATCATCATCCCCGCGACGGCTGATGCGCACACCATCAGGGAGGTCCTCTTCGTGCATTCCGAGCAGACCACGGGCTTGTTCACGTTCTAGGTCGACGGCGTATTCGATAGCAGGCGCGGGATCACCTGCGTTGCCGTCATCCGGCGCGCCGGCAACGGGCTGATCTGCAGGAAGGTCGATGGCTTCAGCTGGGGCGCAGGCCCCAAAAAGCATTGCGCACGCCGCAAGGGCGGCGGCAGAGCGGAGGCGTCGCATGGGGTTGATTCCTTCCAGGTGCAAGTTGGTCGAGTGGGTGCTGCATTCGTTGAGACGCCTCGGCCTGTCAGGTGGTTGCAGATGGATTGGCCAGTGCGCGCCTTGTGCTCGTGATAGCCCACGATGGAACCTTGCCAGCATCGCTGACGTCGCTGGTGCGGATTACTCCTCAGTGGTCCAATTGTGCAATGCCCAACTGTTCGGCAAGATCGTCTATATCGACGGGCGATGAAATTGCTTGGTCAGACGGTGGCATGGGGTACTTGAGGCCTGATCCACAGTTGAACAGCACCACTCGCTCGTCTGGTTCGATGAGACCCCCGGCCATGAGTGCGTCGAGCCCAGCGACGGTCGCAGCACCTTCAGGGCAGAGCAACAGCCCGTCGGTGGCAGCGACATTGGCACCCCAGTGTTCGATGGCATCGTCGTCGACGGCGATCGCCGTGCCGTGAGATGCGCGGATGGCATCAAGGATCAGAAAATCCCCGACAGCCGCCGGCACTCTGATCCCGCTCGCAATGGTGTGCGCGCCTTCCCATCGGGTCGCGTGACGCTCGCCAGCATCGAACGCGCGAACAATCGGTGCACATCCAGTCGACTGGACAGCGACCATGCGAGGCCGGTGGGAACCCATCCAGCCGATCTGCTCAAGCTCGTCAAAGGCTTTCCACATGCCGATCAGCCCTGTGCCACCGCCCGTCGGATAGATGATGACGTCGGGCAGCTCCCAGCCGAGCTGCTCAGCCAGTTCGATCCCCATGGTCTTCTTGCCCTCAATGCGATAGGGCTCCTTGAGCGTGGAGACATCAAACCAGCCGAATCGATCGACACCGCTCGCGACGATTCTGCCGCAATCGTCAATCAGCCCGTCGACGCGCCACACGTGCGCTCCTTGGCGAGCGATCTCGCGGACGTTGACTTCCGGTGTATCCGCCGGACAGAACACGAACGACTCCATGCCAGCGCGGCTTGCGTAGGCAGCCAGAGCTGCACCTGCGTTGCCGTTGGTTGGCATGGCAAGGCGTTGAAGCCCGAGTTCTTTAGCCATAGAGACGGCCATGCCAAGCCCGCGAGCCTTGAACGATCCCGTGGGCAGTCGACCTTCGTCCTTGACGAGCACATTGCGGACACCGATGCGCTCCGCCGTGCGCGGAGTCGACACCAACGGCGAGAAGGTCTCGCCCAGCGACACGATGTGGCTGCTGTGGCGGACCGGGAGAAGTTCGCGATATTTCCACCAGTCATCATGTCTGGCTGCCATCTCGTCGCGGTCAACCGTGCGCTGGATGGCGTCAAGGTCATAGCGCACCAGCAATGGCCGGCCCGCGGCTGACAGGCCATGAATCGTGTCCGCAGGCAACTGTTCGCCGGTCAGTCCACATTCGAGGTGCGTGACGAATGTTTCGTGGTCTTCAACCAGATGAGATGGCCGGTCACGGTCAGCGAATGTCCCCGACTTATTAGTCATGCCCGGTGGCCTTGAGTGTCGAAGTGGCAGCCTGCAGAGGAGTAGTTCATCACGGCCGGAAACCGAACCCTGATCGCGCTGCCTTGGTCTTGGCTTGAACCGTGGCATCTTTGTCTTTGGATGCGGCAGCCAACTCGTCGCGATGTTCGTCGAGGGCGGCGGTCAGCGACGAATCGTTAATCGACAGCATGCGGACGGCGAGCAAACCCGCGTTGTGGGCTCCACCAATAGCGACGGTGGCGACAGGAATTCCTGCGGGCATCTGCACGATGGACAACAACGAGTCCATGCCTTCGAGGTGCTGCAAGGCAACCGGTACCCCGATGACTGGCAGCGACGTGACCGATGCGAGCATGCCGGGAAGGTGAGCCGCGCCGCCAGCACCGGCGATGATGACCTCAAGCCCTCGCTCACGCGCCGTACGTCCATACTCGAGCATGCGCGGTGCGTCTCGATGCGCCGAAACAACATGGACTTCACGTGCGATATCGAAATGATCCAAGATCTCAATCGCCGGTTGCATCGTGGTGAGGTCAGAGTCCGACCCCATCACTACTCCAACCTTGGCCATCTGCGGCGGGCTGTCGTCGGCCATGAGCGACTCCTGTGTGCGTGATGTCGACCCGTAGCGTAGGTGGGGATGTGTGCTGCTCGCTCCTCAACGTGCCCGACACATGCTCAAGGTTGGATGAGCACCGCCGCGGCACGTCGTGCGGCGGCCAGCACCGTGTCAGCGTCGTCGCCGGTAACGGTCACATGGCCAAGCTTGCGTCCTGGACGCCATCCCTTGCCATACAAGTGGACGTGGACATCGGGGTCCTCTAGCGCTTCGTCTAGACGCTCGGTGGGTTCTACATGCTGATCGCCACCCAGCAGGTTGACTGTCACGGCCACCGAGCTGATCATGGCCGTGGAGCCCAGCGGCCAGTCGAGCACAGCCCGCAGATGATTTGAGAACTGTGATGTCACCGATCCTTCGATGGTGGCGTGTCCAGAATTGTGTGGCCGTGTGGCGACTTCGTTGATGACGAGTTCACCGTCCGGGGTGATGAACATCTCGACAGCCAAGATGCCAGTGACCTCAATGGCATGAGCGATCGATGTGCCAAGCTCGATGGCTGAAGCCGCAACGGCATCATCAATCCGGGCAGGCATCACCAACTCGACACAAATGCCGTCGACTTGCACGGTCTCAACGACCGGATACGTCACGGTCTGTCCGCCCGGACGCCTGGCAATCACGACAGCGACTTCGGTAGCGATAGGGACGAATGTCTCTGCGAGCCAATTTCCACCGCGGCTGAGGACTGTCCGAGCATCACCGACGCTGCTGACGAGCTCAACTCCGCGCCCGTCATAGCCGCCACTGCGAGCTTTCAAAACCACTGGCCAACCGTGGACCGCGGCAAAAGCCCCGACCTGCGCGGCTTCAGTGACCTCAGTAAACGATGGAACCGGAAACCCCATGTCACCAAGCGCCGAACGTGCGAACAACTTGTCTTGAGCAAAGGCAAGCGCAGTTGGCGAAGGTCGGACTGTGTAGCCGTCGTTGACGAGCCGTTCGAGCCCGTCGCGACTGACGAGTTCATGGTCGAGCGTGATGGCATCGACGGCAGCGGCCAAGGTGCGGAAGGCCTGCTGATCGTCTGCTGTTCCCTGATGCCACCTGGCCCCGGCTGCAGGAGCCGGTTCATGCTCATCGGGGCACAGCACGTGCACCGTGATGCCGAGGTCGATGGCTGCGCGATGGGTCATGCGGGCCAGTTGGCCGCCACCGATGATGCCAACTGACGCACCCGGGACAGCCGCAAACGATGTATCTCGATCGCTCTCATGGTGCGCCAACAGTCTCCACCTACTCGTGGTGTGCTCTGTTGGAGCCTACTGATCGTGGACCGGCGGCCAGCGTCCTACCAAGCTCGTGAGACCTGTCGAGTGCCGGCAATTGTTCTGTTACGCCAAATCCCGATCACGACTCACCGCCAAGCAATCACGCGACTGGCAACCACGCGTCGCTGTCTACCAAGGGTCGGCCAAGTCGTCATCGAAGGGCCACAGAGGTCGTGTGATGCGGACAAACGGCAGATCGGTTAGCACCGCATTCACCGGTCCGGGAGTGTCAAGCTCGATGATGTCGCTGGCCATGTCGGTATAGAAGCCTCGAAATTGCCCAGCTGATTTCACGAGGACTGCCTGCGCCTGGGTCGGATCGAGACCAGATGCTTCGTATCCCTTGGTGTCGAGAGTCGACATTTGTCGCTCAGCCAGCACGATGGTGAGCCATCCATCGACCTGGACCACCGCCCGGCGTCCGGGATCAAGCATGCCCGGAGGCAAGGTGGATCGATACGGCTCGTCGTAGAGCCGGAGCACGGTCGCTTCGATGCTGACAGGCCGGTAGAAGTTCGGTTGGAACGCGCCACCGACCTGGAGGCTGACGGTCGATCCAACACCGGCGCTGACACAGTGACTGGTCGCTGCCGGATCGGTCAATGTCATCAGGAACGGACCGGTCATGGGGGAGCGGTTCAACAGTGCCGCCAGGACAACGGCCGAATCGCCGTAACTGCCTGCAGAGGGTGCATCGGAACCGTCGGTCATGACGACCGGACCCTTGCCTGCAACGTTCAGGCTGGCACGATCAAGTGCTTCCTCCACGGGAGTGCGCGATACTAAGAAGGCATTTCGCGCTTGCCAGCACTGCATCGCAAGCTCATCTGCGGCTGCGGCAGCACGATCGACAAGTTCGTCGCCGTCAGCAATGACGATGATTGACCAACCGGTCTCGGGGATGTCCATCCATGGTTGCGGAGCCTGAACCGTGGCGCTGAGCACACCAGCAACGCCTTCAACGTCCTTGACGGCGGCGATGAGGGGCCGCATCGGCCCGGTGGTGGTGTCATGGCCTTCCGCGGACGTCATCATTCTGATCTTGCGATGCACCAGTCGAGGCTGGACCGTGCCTTCCAGCGTGTCGGCCAGGATCTCGACGGCCGCTCGGGCAGTGTCGACATAGTCGACATGGGGGCACGTCTTGAAGCCCACAGCAATATCGAGGCCCCGAGCCATGGCGTCGGTGAAATTGCCGTGCAGATCGAACGTTGCCGCGATGGGCAGGTCATGACCTGTGATGTCACGGATGGCGGTGATCAGGTCGCCTTCGGTGTCATCGATCGATGTCGTGGCCATTGCGCCGTGCAGTGGGAGATAGATGGCGTCAATGCTGGACAGGTGCTGTTCGACACCGGCCAAGATGCGTGTCTTGAACCAGTCATAGGTGGCGTCAGTGAGCACGGGGCCAGCACCACCAAATCCCAGGACGATGGGCAGTAGATCCAATCCTCGGCGTCCGGCGACGTCGAGCGCACCTTCTAGCTCATCATCGCCCGCAATATCCCACATGGCGTCGCCCTCAGCCAGTCGGAACTGGCGGAACCGTGCCAAGTCGCCAGTGCCTGCCGCGAAGCTGTTGAGCTCGTACTGCATGCCGGCAACCAAGATGAGAGGGCGAGCGTTGTGCATAAGTACGGCTCCTTGCCACATGTGAGACGTCGACAACGACGTGCAGTAAACAACCCATCTTGACCGATGACGAGTTCAACCACATTGCTGAAGTCGATCGGCGTCACCGAATCTGCCTAGATGTTCGCATGTCGTCGTGGATGATCGCAAGCACAGAGCGCTACGGTTGGCCATGACATCTGAAGGGACGCCGATGAAGATCCTGCTGTTGCACGGTCCCAACCTCTCTCAGCTCGGAACGCGCGACCCCACGATCTACGGGACGGCGACGCTGGACGACATTGTTGTCGCTGCCCGGTCGGAAGCATCACACTTTGACGCGACCGTCTCACACCTGCAGACGGAAGTCGAGGGTGAGATGATCGCACGGATCCATGAGGCTCGGACTGACGGCACTGACGCCATCATCATTAATCCTGGCGCGTGGGCTCACTACAGCTACGCACTGCGCGATGCCTTGGAGATGATCACCGTGCCGGTCGTCGAAGTTCACTTGTCGAACGTGCATGCGCGCGAATCGTTTCGTCACACGTCAGTGCTCGCCGCGGTGTGCTCAGGATCGATTGTCGGACTTGGCGCCGATGGCTACCCGCTGGCAGTGCGCGCGGTCGTTCGCATGGCGGCCCGAGGAGCGTGACACGGTCAGCAGGTGCCATCGGGCGGCGTGATCGTGTGCGGGCCAGGCTCGCTGCCGATGGGCTCAACGCGCTGGTTGTCACGTCGCCTGCAAATATCCGCTATCTGACCGGTTTCAGCGGCTCACAGGGCACCGTCATCATTGGCGATGATCCATCGCGTGATCGCTTGGTCACCGACGGGCGCTACGAGCTTCGCGCGCAGCGCGAGACAAGTGATCTAGCGGTGGTGATCTCCACCGATGTCGCAGGCGTGGCAGTCGAAACCGTCGAGGCCACTGCCTCAGCCAACGTCGGCCTGGAATCTGAACACCTCACGTGGGCTGACGCACGGCGATGGCAGGAGCGACTTTCCGATGCCAAGGTCGCCAGCCTCGCCACCTCCGGGATCGTCGAAGCCGCGCGGACCATCAAGGATGCGACTGAGATCGCAGCTATTGCGGCTGCGTGCGCGATGACAACCGAAGCAATGAAGTGGGCGTTCGACCACCTGAGGTCCGGCCAGACAGAGCATGAGATCTGCGTGGCGTTGGAGCGTCGATTCATCGACCTGGGTGCGGATGGCATCGCGTTTCCGTCCATCGTCGCGTGCGGCATCAACGGCGCGGTGCCCCACCATCGGCCAACTCACCGCCAGGTTGAGCAAGGCGAGTTGGTCACCGTGGACTGTGGCGCCATTGTCGACGGGTACCACGCCGACTGCACGCGGACGGTGGCGGTGGGCAATCCCAGCAGCCGCATGTCTGAAATGCATGCTCTGGTCGTCGAAGCACAACAAGCCGGCGTCGATGCCACGGTTGCAGGCCTGGTGACAGGGGACGTTGATGCGGCCGCTCGCTCGATCATTGATGATGCGGGCTATTCGTCGGCATTTGTCCACGGCACCGGTCATGGCGTCGGCTTAGAGATCCATGAGGCGCCCTCAGTGACCAGAGGGTCGACTGCTACGCTTGAGGTCGGCACGGTCATCACTGTCGAGCCGGGGATCTATCTCGCAGACGTCGGCGGGGTCCGCATCGAAGACACGCTGGTCGTCACCGATCAAGGTCCGCAAACGCTGACCGATCTTGAACGACAACTCGTGGTGGTCTGACACGGGCTGGCCGCCTGCAGTTGATCTTCTCCACCACGGTCCTGGCAGGTAGTTGCTGGCGATCGACGACGAGATTGACGCAACGGAGCTGGCATGGTTTCGACCAACAACTTGAAGAACGGCATGACGCTACTCGTCGATGGAAAGCTGCAGCAGATTGTCGAGTGGAATCATCACAAGCCGGGCAAGGGCGGGGCAGTGGTGCGAACGAAGCTCAAGGAAGTCGAAACCGGCAAGGTGGTTGAAAAGACGTTCAGGGCGGGTGAAGAGGTTGAGCAGGCAATCGTTGAGCGCTCAACCGTGCAGTACCTGTACCGAGATGGCGACAACTTCGTCTTGATGGACACTGCGTCCTTCGACCAGACCGAAGCGCCTGCTGCTGTGATCGGTGATGCGTCAGACTTCATGACTGAAGGCGACGAGATCCAGATCCAGGTCTATGACGGTCGGATCGTGGGCTTGGAGCTGCCAGCCTCCACGGTGCTTGTTGTTGCAGAGACCGATCCTGGCTTTGCGGGGAACACGGCAACGTCGGCTACCAAGCCTGCGGTGCTTGAAACTGGCCGGGAGATCCAGGTTCCGCTGTTCATCGAGCCCGGGGAGAAAGTCAAGGTCGACACGCGCAGCGGCGATTACATTTCGCGGGGTTGATCGTGGACGGCTTCGCTGGGCAACAGACACCCAAGCGTGCCGCCCGCGATCCTCACAGGTCGCGCGAGCAGGCACTCAAGATCCTGTTCCAAGCAGACATGCGTGGCGTGGATGCACGAGACGTGCTCGCTGAGGCACTCAACGATCAGGATCGCAGCGACATCCTTGATGATCCCGATGCTGAGGCCCCGCCAATAGACGGCGCCACCATCGGCATCCTGACCCGAGAACTCGTTGTCGGGGTCGTTGAGAATCTGTCGGCAATCGACGCTCAGATCGCCTACCACGCGCGTGGCTGGCAGATTCATCGGATGCCAGCTGTCGACCGGACTGTGTTGCGCCTGGCCACGTTTGAATTGATCGACGGTTCGACGAGCCCTGCGGTCGTCATCAACGAAGCCATCGAATTCGCCAAGCATTGGTCGACGGCAGATTCAGGCCGTTATGTCAACGGTGTGCTTGAAAGCGTCCGCAAGTCCGTCGCTGACGGGGGGATCCTAGCCGTCGAGCCCGAGGGTCCGTCCGCCGACGCCGCTTCCACGGCAGCGCTTGACCACCCGGCCGATACACCCCTCCACCACGAGGACGAATCTGCGCACGACGCGCCCAAGGCCACTGAGTCTCAGTGACCATCGGTCCTTTGCTGATGCCAGCGATCATGTGATGTCGAGACGTGATATGGTCGCTCCTAGCGTCACACTCCTTTAACGACCGGTCCTGAGAGGCCGGGAAGGGGCACCGATGACTTGTACTGTCATGCCTGCGCGGATCTACCACCGGGATGGTGGGCCAGCATCCATTCGACTGCGGCAGGCTCTCGCAATCCCGAGCCAATTCTCTCAGCCTTCAAGTTTGCTGCCTCGTCATGTCTGCTTTCCATCGCAGGGCATATCGTGACGGATGCTGCTCACACTCTGCTGTCTGGCGATGACATCGCTCGCATGATCACGCGACTCGCCCATGAAATCGTCGAGGCCCACCACGGCGCTGAAGATCTCGTGATACTCGGCATTCAGACGCGTGGGGTGCCCCTGGCTCGGCGGCTCGCGGCGACCATCGACGAGATCGAAGGCGCTAGCGTCCCTCATGGCGCGTTGGACGTGACGCTGTACCGCGATGACCTTCATCGGCGGGGCCCGTTGCCGCTGGCGACAACCGATGTGCCCGTGGATGTCGATGGTCGTACCGTGATTCTGGTTGACGACGTCCTGTTTACAGGGCGGACCATCCGTGCAGCGTTGGACGCCGTTTCCGAACTCGGACGTCCGGACAAGATTCGGCTGGCTGTCCTGGTTGACCGTGGCCACCGCGAACTGCCCATCCGTGCCGATCATGTCGGCAAGAACATTCCCACTGGGTATGACGATCGCGTTCAGGTGCACCTGGTTGAGGTTGACGGTCACGATGAAGTGTCGATCGAGGCGGCAACATGAGCGACCTTCGCCACTTGATCTCGATCGCCGATATCACGCGGGATCAGCTTGAGACAATTCTGGATACCGCCCAGGAGCTGCTGCCGATAGCGCGCCGCGAGCGGCTCAGCGTGCCGACATTGCGCGGTCGTGTGGTGTGCAACATGTTTCTGGAAGACTCAACGAGGACCCGTCTGAGCTTCGAACTGGCAGCCAAACGGCTATCGGCGGAAGTGATGAACTTCACGGGGAAGGGTTCGTCTGTTTCGAAGGGCGAATCGTTCAAAGACACCGCTTTGACACTCAACGCGATGGGTGTGGACTGTGTGGTCGTCCGGTCCCATTCGGCAGGCGCACCGCTCCAGCTGGCGGGCTGGCTTGACGTGCCGATCCTCAATGCCGGTGACGGCTGGCATCAGCACCCCACCCAAGCACTGCTGGACGTGTTCACCATGCGTCAACACCTGGGAGACCTGTCGGGCCGGCGAGTGGTCATCGCCGGCGATGTCCTCCATTCGCGGGTTGCTCGCAGCGAAATCCAAGCGCTGCGCCTGGTTGATGCGCAGGTCACGGTCGTCGCACCACCGACGTTGTTGCCCCCGGCAATCAGCGACTGGGGTGTGGAGGTTGTCGACGTCCTTGACGACGCATTGGACGGCGCAGACGTTGTCTATCTGCTGCGGGTCCAGCGTGAACGCATGCGTGGTGCGTTCTTCCCTTCGGTGCGTGAATACGCGCGATGGTGGGGAATGGACGATCGGCGTCTTGCCAGGCTCTCACGTGACGCATTGGTGATGCACCCTGGGCCGATGAATCGCGGTGTGGAGATCACTGGCTCGGTCGCTGATAGTCAGCAATCGGTCATCACCGAACAGGTCACCAACGGCATCGCCATACGCATGGCCTGCCTGTATCTGCTGCTGTCAGGCCGGCAAGCAACTCCATCGGAGGTCACTGCTGGATCGATGACCTCCGAGAAGTCCCCGGAGACGACCACTGAGAGGTTGGCGTGAACGAATCCAGCAACACCGTGCTGTTCGCCTCAGGCCGCCTGCTCGACCCTGCGACGTCCCGCGACGAAATCGTCGACGTGCTGGTCGCTGACGGCAAGATCGTCGAGGTGGGTGCAGGTATCGAGCCTCCAGACCACACGACAACGATTGACTGCAGTGGACAGTGGATCACGCCGGGATTCGTTGATCTTCACACGCATCTACGAGAGCCCGGCTTTGAAGACGCCGAGGACATTGCCTCTGGCTCGGCAGCCGGGGCTGCCGGCGGCTACACCGCCTTGTGTGCGATGGCCAACACCAACCCGGTATGCGATTCTGCTGCGGTTGCAGAGCAGGTCTATCGCCGGGGTCGCCAGGTCGGCCTGGTTGATGTCTTCCCGGTGGGATCGATCAGCCACGGCATGGCTGGAAAGCAACTCGTTGAGTTCGGAGAGCTTCGCGACTGCGCCGCACGCGTCGACTTCTTTTCCGACGACGGTCATCCCGTCGCCGACAGTCTGCTGATGCGCCGGGCTCTGCAGTACGCAACAGCCTTTGACGTCGTCATCTGCAACCACTCTGAAGATCCTGCACTCACCGATGGTGCTCAGATGAATGAAGGCGCCATGTCGTCACTGCTTGGCTTGCCAGGCTGGCCGCACGAAGCCGAAGAAGTCATAATCGCCCGCGACCTGATTCTCGCCGACGGCGCCGGAGCGAGACTCCACGTCCCACACGTCACTACCTACGGTGCGGTGGAATTGATCCGGATCGCCAAGCAACGCGGTGTGCGAGTCACAGCAGAAGTGACACCGCATCATCTGATGCTCACTGACGACCTGGTGCGATCGTTTGACCCGGTGCTGAAAGTCAACCCTCCGATTCGAACGCAGCGCGACATCGACGCACTCCAAGAAGGTTTGAGTGACGGCACGATCGACGCAGTGGCGACCGACCACGCGCCCCACTCACCGGAAACCAAAGACCAAGAATGGGAACACGCACCGTGCGGCATGCTCGGATTGGAGTCGGCGTTCGGCGTCGTCAATACCCAGATGGTCAAGCCCGGATTGATCGATCCCTTGACGGCGATCGCACGGCTGACGACTGGACCGGCGTCGGTGCGTGATGTAGGCGGACACGGTGGCGCCATCGTGGCAGGATCCCCGGCGAACCTAGCCGTCCATGATCCTGAGTTGGTCTGGAAGGTGTCCGCATCACAATTGCAGTCGAAGGCGTCCAACAGTCCCTTCGACGGCATGGAACTGACCGGCAAGACCATCCACACGATGTTGCGCGGAACGTTCACACTCAGAGGCGGCATCGTGGAGTCGTCGGCAACCTCGCCATCATGAAGCCTGTCACCGCACTATCAGTCGACCGATGACGAGTTAAGAGCCGATCATCAAGAACTGACCAACGACCGAGTATCAGCAGACGAGGAAGGAATTGGCTTGACCACCGCTGCACCGGCACTGTTCGTGCTCGAAGACGGGACTCATCTTCGCGGCCACGGATTCGGGGCACAGGGGACCGCACTGGGCGAAGCCGTCTTCAATACCGGAATGACTGGTTATCAGGAGGTCCTTACCGACCCGTCGTATCGCCGCCAGGTGGTCGCGATGACTTCACCGCACATCGGCAACTACGGGCTCAATGACGCAGATCAAGAATCCGACCGCATCCAGGTTGCAGGGTTCATCGTTCGCGAAGTGGCACGACGGCCATCATCCTGGCGCAGCCAACAGGATCTGGCGACAGCACTTGCTGATGCCGGGGTAGTCGGCATTGCGGGTGTCGATACGCGCTGGATCACGCGTCACCTTCGTGAACGAGGCGCGATGCGTTCAGCTGTGTCGACCGAAGTGCTCGATGTCGACGAGCTCGTCGGACGAGTGCAAGACAGTCCCGGCATGGAAGGCGCTGAACTCGCCAGTGAAGTGACCACCGAACAGCCGTACGTGGTCGAACCCGCTGGCGATGTTCGCTTTGACGTGGCCCTGTTGGACTTCGGCCTCAAGCGGTCCATCACCCGGCGTCTCAACGCGGTCGGAGCGCGCGTCCACGTCCTGCCTGCCAGCGCAACTGCTGAGGAGGTGCTGGCGCTGAAGCCGGATGGCGTCATGCTGTCCAACGGTCCTGGCGACCCCGCAGCCATCGAGCAAGGAACTGTGACGGTCCGCAATCTGCTGGGCAACGTTCCTGTCTTCGGCATCTGCCTTGGTTCGCAGCTGCTCGGCCGTGCCCTGGGGGGATCGACCTACAAGTTGCGATTCGGTCACAGAGGCATCAACCAACCGGTTCTCCGACGTCGCGACGGCGTAGTAGAGATCACATCGCACAACCACGGATTCGCTCTCGACGCGGCGAGTCTGGGCGAACAGGTCGACGAGTCTCGCTACCAAACATCCGACCATGGGATTGTTGAGGTATCGCACATCAATCTCAACGACGATGTCTGCGAAGGACTCGAAGCCCCCGAAGTGAGGGCCTTTAGCGTCCAGTACCACCCCGAAGCGGCACCTGGCCCCCACGACGCCAGATACCTGTTTGACCGGTTCGCGGCGGTCATGAACGGCGAGTCGCTCGATGAAGGAGGTCGCTGATGCCGCGCCGCGAAGATGTGAAGTCGATCCTGGTGCTCGGATCAGGTCCGATCCAGATTGGTCAGGCCTGCGAGTTCGACTATTCCGGAACCCAAGCATGCAAGGTTCTTCGCGAAGAAGGCCTGCGGGTTGTCCTGGTGAATTCAAACCCGGCGACGATCATGACCGACCCGTCGATGGCTGACGCCACCTACATCGAGCCCTTGACGTTGGCAGCGGTCACTGCCGTGATCGAGAAGGAGCGACCCGATGCGCTGCTGGCGACGTTGGGAGGACAAACCGCGCTGAACCTGGCGATTGAGCTTGATGAGGCCGGGGTTCTTGAAGCCCACGGCATGGAGATCCTGGGGGCCAACCTCGAAGCCATCCGCACGGCCGAAGATCGGGAGCTTTTCCGTGAAGCGATGACCGAGATCGGTTTGGAATCTGCTCGATCGACCTACGTCCGTAGCGAAAGCGAAGCACAGCAGGCAGCGCTTGAGTACGGGTTCCCGGTGGTCCTGCGGCCGTCGTTCACGCTGGGTGGCAAGGGCGGCGGCATCGCCTACAACGCCCCTGAACTCAAAGCCATGATCCGTCAGGGACTGGCAGATTCCCCTGTCCACCAAGTGTTGATCGAAGAGTCGCTGATTGGGTGGAAAGAGTTCGAACTCGAAGTCATGCGCGACCGCAACGATAACGCCGTGGTGATCTGTTCGATCGAGAACCTTGACGCGATGGGGGTGCACACCGGCGATTCGATCACGGTCGCGCCAGTGATGACGCTCTCTGACCCCGAGTATCAGAAGATGAGGGATGCCGCCTTTGCGGTGATACGACGTATCGGTGTTGAAACGGGCGGGTCCAATGTGCAGTTCGCGGTGGATCCGGCGACCGGACGCCAGATCATCATTGAGATGAATCCACGCGTATCCCGGTCGTCAGCGCTTGCCTCGAAGGCCACCGGGTTTCCAATTGCCAAGATCGCAGCGCGACTGGCAATCGGCTACACACTCGACGAGATAGCAAATGACATCACCCGGGAAACACAGGCGGCCTTCGAACCCAGCATTGACTACGTCGTCGTCAAGATTCCGCGCTTCGACTTTGAAAAGTTTCCTGGTGCCGATGACACGCTGACCACGCGCATGAAGTCGGTCGGCGAAGTCATGGCGATGGGCCGAACGTTCAAAGAAGCCTTCAACAAGGCGCTGCGTTCGATGGAGGACGGACGTGATGGATTCGGTGGCGCGCCACCACTCGACATCAACGACGATGAACTGACCGAATTGCTCGTCCGCCCGACCGCAGCACGCCTCCAAGCAGTCGACGAAGCTCTGATGCGGGGATGGAGCGTCGAGCGTGTCAGCGAATTGACCGGGTTCGATCCATGGTTCACCGACCAGATGCTGCAGTTGGTCGAGCGGCGGCGCCAAGTGAGAGGTTACGAACACCTCAAGGCGCTGCCCGAGGCGTTGCTGCGTGCCGCGAAGTCCGACGGCTTGTCAGATCAACTCATCGCCAGAGTGCTCAATACAACCGAACGAGCCGTGCGCAGCCATCGCTACGCAGAGGGAATACGGCCCGTGTTCAAGACCGTCGATACGTGCGCCGGAGAATTTGAGGCCTATACGCCGTACCACTATTCGACCTATGACTTTGAAGATGAGGTGCGCGACTCGGACCGAAGGAAGGTCCTGGTGCTTGGATCGGGTCCTAACCGGATCGGGCAAGGCGTCGAGTTCGACTATTGCTGCGTTCACGCCGTGCAGGCGTTGCGTGACGCCGGGTACGAAACGATCATGGTCAACTGCAACCCGGAGACCGTTTCGACCGACTACGACACCGCTGACCGTCTCTACTTTGAACCCCTGACACTCGAGGACGTGCTCGAAGTCTGTCATCGCGAGCGTCCCGACGGCGTGCTGGTGCAACTCGGCGGACAGACACCGCTGAAGCTAGCCCGAGACCTCGAAGAGGCAGGGGTCCCTATCTGGGGAACGTCGCCTGATGCCATCGATGCCGCAGAGGATCGAGGCCGGTTCGGACGGCTGATGGATGAACTCGGCGTTGCGATGCCGCCTGGAGGCATTGCAACTTCCTACGAAGAGGCGCGCGATATCGCCACGAGGATCGGCTATCCCGTCCTGGTGCGTCCGTCCTATGTGCTTGGCGGGCGGGCGATGCAGATCGTCTACGACGACGCTGGCCTTCGCAGCTATCTCCAACAAGCCGCGCTCGCCTCAGCAGCCCAACCGATCCTGGTTGACCGGTTCCTCGAAGGTGCGATTGAGATCGACGTTGACGCGGTCTGGGATGGCCAGGAGCTGTTTGTCGGTGGCGTCCTCGAACACATTGAAGAGGCTGGCGTGCACTCAGGTGACTCAGCCTGCACGCTGCCTCCGATCACCCTTGGCCGTGGTTTGGAAGCCCACATCCGCGAAGTGACGCGAGGCATTGCCAGAGGGCTTGGTGTACGCGGATTGATCAACGTTCAATTCGCGATCAAGGACGAGATCCTGTGGTGCATTGAGGCCAATCCGCGGGCGTCTCGCACCGTGCCGTTCGTGTCGAAGGCAACCGGTGTTCCACTGGCGAAAGTCGCAGCCAGGGTGATGGCCGGATCCACCTTGGCTGAACTGCGCGACGAAGGCATGGTGCCGATCGCCGACGCCGTCGAAGGGCCGCGCACAGCGCACGTTGCCGTCAAGGAAGCTGTCCTGCCATTCGACCGATTCCCAGGGTTCGATGCTTTGCTCGGCCCCGAGATGCGTTCAACGGGCGAGGTCATGGGCATCGATGCAGATTTCGGGGCCGCTTTCGCCAAGTCGCAAGCTGCGACTGGAGCCATGGTGCTGCCGTCGAAGAGCACCGTGTTTGTGTCGGTGGCCGACCGCGACAAACGCGCGATCGTTTTCCCTGTCAAGCGGCTGGTGGATCTTGGCTTCACCATTGTCGCGACGGAAGGAACCGCCGAGGTGCTCTCTAGAGCAAGAGTCCACGTCAAGGTTGTCGGCAAGGTGTCCGAGGGATCCGAAGAGATTATGGCGCTCATCGATGACGGAGAACTTGGCTTGATCTTGAACACCCCGTTCGGGTCACGAACACGTGGCGATGGTTATGCGATCCGCCAAGTCGCCGTCTCCAACGGGGTTCCCTACATCACCACGCTGGCGGGCATTCTGGCCGCAGTGCAAGGCATCGAAGCCATTCGCCACGCCCCCTTGACAGTGACGTCGATTCAGGAATATCAAGCGGCGCATCGTGCGACGGTCAACGCTTGGCACCAGGAACAGTTGTCGGCGGGCTCGGCGTAATGGCACGTTTCCCGATCGGCCAAGTCAGAGGTCGCCTTGACGATGCAACGACACCGGTCGGCGCGTCTTGCGAGGTAGTGGTCCGGAGGCGCGAGGGTGCCTACTGGCTGCTCACAATGGCCGCACCCGAGATCGCGCGCCGTGCCCAACCCGGCCAATTCGTCAGTATCGCCGTTGAATCACGCGGCGCGCTCTTGCGCCGTCCATTCTCTATTGCCAAGGTGACCCGACGGGGAGCCGTGGCCGGCACAATTGACGTGATCTTCGACGACCATGGGCCAGGAACGAACTGGCTGACCCGCGTGCAGCTGCACGACACCCTTGATGTCATCGGACCTCTCGGCCGTGGTTTTCCCTTGCCGCAGCGAAAAGTGGCATGCCTGCTCGTCGGTGGCGGCTATGGCGTCGCACCATTGTTCTTTCTGGCACGAGCATTGTCTGACAGCGGCCTACGCGTCGACATGCTGGTCGGGGCCGCGACAGCCGATCGCATCCATGATGCCATCGAGACCAAGAGCCTGTCAGTCAGCGCAACGTTTACCACCGAAGACGGTTCCTACGGCCATCAAGGTCGCGTGACCGATGTCCTTGATGAGGCCATCGAACGAGCAGGCGCAGGCGTGGTCTACGCCTGCGGCCCCAATGCCATGTTGCGGGCGGTATCCGAACGATGCGCGCAACGAGGCATACCGGTGCAAATTTCGCTTGAAGAGCGAATGGCGTGTGGAACCGGGGTGTGCTTTACCTGTGTTGTGCCGATGCGTGGACGTGACGGTGAGGTTGTTCATCGCCGAAGCTGCATCGATGGACCCGTCGTCAACGGGGCACACGTGGCGTGGGAGCGCACGCGTTTTGGGGTTCCATCCGGCACAGTGGCAGTAGCGGACGAATCACACGGCGGACATCCTGCCGACCCGCAAGACGATTTCCTGGATGCTGATGAGGCTGAACTCGACGCAGGCCAAGACGCTACTGATAACTCCGCGGCAGTTGACGGCCCGGCAGCGTTGCCACCGATGATCCCTGAGAGTCCGCGAGCGACTCGCCGAGGTGTACTTGGAAAGTTCGGTCCTTCGGCCACACCCAAGCCTGACAGCACACTCGATAGCGATCGGCGAGATCATCCCGACGCAGGAGACCCTCGTCGTGATCGATGACCCAGTGGCCGACACGGCAACGCTGCAGCCTTCCGAGGTGTCATTGGCCACGTCGCTGGCATCGTTGCAATTGAGCAACCCAGTCTTGTCGGCTTCAGGATGTTTCGCATCCGGCGCAGAAATCAACCGTTTCTACGACGTTGGCGAACTCGGTGCCATCGTTGTCAAGTCCATGACGCTGGCGCCACGCCAAGGCCTTCCGACACCACGCATGGCGGAGACGCCATCGGGAATGCTCAATGCGATCGGATTGCAGAACCCTGGAGTCGATGAGTGGATAGAACACGACCTGCAGTGGCTGCGTCGCCATGGGGCCACCGTCGTTGCATCGATCGCAGGCTCCAGCGTCGAAGAATTTCGTGAAGTCGCTCGCCGGCTGAAACCCCACGACGGCATTCACGCCTTGGAAGTCAACCTGTCGTGTCCGAATGTCGAACATCGCGGTCTGGTTTTTGCCTGCTCAACCGACGAATCGGCAAGGGTCATCGCTGCCGTCCGTCGCGAGACGACACTTCCACTACTGGCAAAGCTGACGTCTGACGTGACCGAGATCGTGTCCATCGCTCGATCAGTCGTCGACGCCGGAGCGGACGGATTGACGCTGATCAATACGTTGCTGGGCATGGCTATCGACCCCGTCTCAGGCCAGCCTGAACTATTCAACCAGTATGGGGGTTTGTCGGGACCTGCCATCCGGCCGGTGGCGGTGCGCAACGTCCACCAGGTTCACCAAGCGCTACCCAACGTGCCAATCCTTGGCTGCGGAGGTGTCGCAACCGTTGAGGACATTGTCCAGTTCTTGAGGGCCGGTGCGTCAGCTGTGTCGGTGGGAACTGCAACGTTCGCCGACCCATTTGTCGGCCAGCGCCTGGTCGACGATCTGAGGAGATGGATGGCGCGCTACGGACACCGGCGGCTTACCGACCTGATTGGCCGCGTCACACCTTTTGGCCACGGAGGCTGAGCATGCCCGCCACGAACGCGCCACACGATCAGATTGCTGTTGCGCTTGACGTGCCGACGCTGGATGAAGCAGCCCGACTCGCAGCAGATCTAGAAGGGGTTGTCGGTTGGTTCAAGATCGGACTTGAGTTGTTTGCAGCGCACGGACCCGAAGCCGTTGCTCGGATCCGTCCGCATGGCCGTGTCTTTCTCGATGTGAAGCTGCATGACATCCCGACAACGGTTGAACGGGCTGCCGCGCGCCTTGCGGATCTGGATATCGATTTGGTCACCATCCACGCCTTGGGCGGGCCCGACATGATTCGCGCGGCAATCTCTGGACTAAGTGATGCCCGCAAAGTGCTCGCAGTGACGCTCCTGACATCGATGGATGCTGCCGCCTTGGATGCTGTCGGTCTTGATACGAATGCAGACCGGGTGCCTCTGCTGGCAAAAATGGCCACAGGAGCCGGTGCTGGCGGCGTGGTGTGCTCTGCTGGACAGTCCTGGAGAGTTCGCGAGGCAGTGGGTCAGCGTCCCATGATCGTGACACCTGGAATTCGTCCCGCTGACCACGCTGACGACGATCATGCCGGAGTGTGGACTCCTCAGGCCGCGATCGATGCTGGATCGAATCTGCTCGTTATCGGGAGGCCTGTGACGCGTAGTGCTGATCCCATCGCCGCCGCAACAGCAATCGTGTCCTCAATCGGGGGCTAGAAAGTGGCGGTCCCTGAAGCAGACGCGGGCGGCGTCCTCACACTCCGTAGGCGTCACGGTAGGTCTCGAGCCGACTGCGGTCGGCGTCGGAGATGACGTGGCCCAGAGAGCTGACGATCTCCTCGAAGGTCGCCAAGGCGTAGGTGACCAATCCGTAGGTGCGCGAAAGCTCTGTCAGAGCCGCGTCAGTGCCGTTTCCACGTTCCTGACGATCAACGCCGACAACGAGCCCTACGACCTCGACCCCATCGATCTGTTCAAGGCGCGGCACCGTTGCATGGATCGATGTGCCTGCCGTTGTGACATCCTCCACGATGACGACGCGATCGCCTTTGTCGGGGCGATGACCGATCAGCCATCCTCCTTCGCCATGGTCCTTGGCTTCTTTGCGATCGAAGGTCACACCGACATCGAGGCCATGATGACGGGTCAATGCGATGCCTGTGGTGACGGCAAGGCTGATGCCCTTGTACGCCGGGCCAAAGATCACATCTACATCCGAACCGAAGGTCTCTACGACAGCCTTGGCGTAGAACTCACCGAGCCGAGCAAGCTGTGAAGCCCGCGTGAACTTGCCGGCATCGACGAAGTACGGCGTTGGCCTGCCCGACTTCGCGACAAAGTCTCCGAAGGTGATCACTCCCGATTGCCACAGGAAATCGATGTAGTCGGGATTGCGGACTTGTCGAATCACGATGGCACCTCGCGTTGAATCGCGGCGGGAACGTGCCGCCATTCGGTCACACGAGGTGCGTCCAGATGGCGGTTGTAGGGTTGATCGAAAATGATGACGGAGCGTCCGGCTGTCCGTAACGCAGTGATCACCCGCGGGCTGTCGTCGATATACAGATCGGCGCCGACGCCGGGTTTGTCACCGATGAAGCACAAGTCGCGGTAAGGGATGTGATGATGGTCCAACCACCATGCCGTGTCTGCGGCACTGACTTCGTGAATCCCGTTGAACAGCAGCCTGTGGGTGATGATCCGGATCCACATCCCGGCATCGGACAACTCCCACAAAACTTCAGAGACATTGGGCGTCGGGCTCACGGTGCGAAACATGCGATCTTCAACGACGGCACGACGATGCGCCTCTTCAAACTCGGCGAATGTCAGGCCCCATTCGCTGTAGGCGTCCATGACCGTTTGGGCGGGTATGTCGGAAAGCTCACGTCCACTGTGGCGAGCGATCGATGCCCGCAGAGCTCCCTCGTAATCTGCGCAGACGCCATCGAGGTCGACGCCAATCACCAACGGTGCAGTTTCTGACACGTCTCGACAGCTCCTGTGAAATGGTGAGCAGATGTGCAGGCCTGCTGGTGGGATGCCAGTCAGCCGGCTCGACCCTATAGGTTTCCGGCCTGACGACCGGGAAAGTCCATGCCGCCACCCTCATTGAATGATTCGGATCGCCGCCGTGCAACAGAGTCCGCTGGCCAGGCTCGCGCGAAACGAGCTGCGCTCAAGCGTGGCCTCAAAGATGGATCGATCACATTGGGCACGCTCCTCGATCAAGGCGAGGTCGACCCTGTTGTGGCACGCATGCCCGTGGTTGATGTGCTTGCCGCACTTCCCGCCCATGGTCGGGTCAAAGCGGCGGACTTGATGCGACAAGCTGCGATCGCTCCGAATCGTCGGCTTGGTGGCTTGGGTCATCGCCAGCGGCAGTTCCTCATTGAGTACCTGGCGAGCCGCTCATGAAGCAACGACCGGGACAATTGGTGGTGTTGTCAGGTCCGTCGGGCGTTGGAAAGGGCACCATTCATGAACGGGTGCGCGCTCGCCGACCTGACATGACCTTGTCGGTGTCGGCGACGACACGAACACCGCGCAAAGGCGAACAAGACGGCATCGACTACCACTTCATGACGGAAGAGGCTTTCGAAGGCATGGTGTCGGAGGGCCGGTTTCTGGAACATGCGATCTACGCAGGCCACCGCTACGGAACGCCTCTCGATTCGATCGAAGCTTCGCTGGCACGCGATGTGACCGTGATTCTCGACATCGATGTGCAAGGCGCACAACAGGTGCGAGCTGCCGACCCTGCTGCACTGTTGATCTTCCTGGCTCCTCCGTCGCTGGCGGAACTTGAACGCAGGCTGCGGCATCGGGGGACCGAAGACGATGACGCCGTCGCCCGACGGCTGCGTCGCGCTGCCGAAGAACTGTCGATGCGCGACGCATTCGACGTCACGATCGTCAATGACGACGTGGATCGCTGTGTCGATGAGGTGATCGCGGCAATCGACGGTGCTCGCAGCAGGCGCTGACAAGCCGGGTACCATGACCAGCCAGGCAAAGCGTCGACAATGAACGCGCGTTGTCCGCTGATGTTGATGTCTCGTAGGGCTTCTGAAAGGCTCGATCATCGCTCATATTGACGACCTCATGAACAAGGTCGACTCCAAGTTCCACCTTGTTCACCTTGCCGCGAAGCGGGCTCGTGAGATCAACGGCTATTTCGCACATCTGGGCGAAGGCCTCGGCCAGTACGTCCCACCGCTGATTTCCGCCAGTTCGAATAAGCCGCTGTCGATCGCACTCGAAGAGATCGCTACCGGGAAAATCATAGGTGCGCAGGCCGTCGCCGTTGCAACCGAAGATCCACTCGGGTTTATCGAAGGCGACGATGAGACCGATGGTGGCGATGCCATCGTTGAATGATGGGCGACATCAGGGCCTGACATCGATGTTTGCGTAATGTGCGTGCGCACGCCCCGTTGACCAGGGAGCAGGACCGTGACGAGGTTGAACGGTGCACGCATAGTCCTGGGGGTGACGGGCGGTATCGCCGCTTATAAAGCCGCTGCCCTTGCACGCCTGCTGGTCGGTGCTGGAGCCCAGGTTGACGTGGTGCTCACCCGTGGCGGTGCCCAATTCATTGGTGCCCCTACGTTCGAAGGCATCACAGGTCGACCCGTCCGCAGTGAAGTGTGGGAGAGCATCTCCGACGACACCCACGTCGCACTGGGTCAGACAGCCGATGTCGTCGTCATCTATCCGGCGACAGCCCACGTGATGGCCAAGATGGCAGCGGGTCTGGCCGACGACCTGTTGACGACGAGCGTGTTGGTTGCCCGATGTCCTGTCATTGTTGCTCCGGCGATGCATACCGAAATGTGGACCCATCCGGCGACACGTGCCAATGCCGCGCTCCTCACATCTCGTCAGGTCAACGTCCTGGGTCCAGACGTGGGGCCATTGATGGGTGGCGACCAAGGACCTGGTCGTGTCGTTGAGCCCGCGGTTGCACTGGTTGCTGTGACGTCAGCACTGGACCACCCTGACCACTTCGGTGCACCGCGCGCAGAGGGCGGCCCGGCGCACGGGCGGCCTTCTGCCGCCGAGGTCGTCGCCGAACCCGCCGCAGACTTCGCTGGACGTCAGCTGATCGTGACAGCCGGTGGGACCCGAGAACCCATCGATCCCGTGCGGTTCATCGGCAATCGTTCGTCAGGAAAGATGGGCTTCGCCCTTGCTGAGGCCGCCGCGCAGCGAGGCGCGACCGTGACGTTGATTGCGGCTCCGTCCACACTCACAACGCCAGCAGGCGTCGACCGCATCGACGTCACGACTGCACTCGAAATGCATGATGCCGTGATGTCACGATCCACCGAAGTCGACGTCATTATCAAAGCTGCAGCAGTCGCTGATTACCGCCCCGCCGATATGGCCGCCACCAAAATGAAGAAAGACGAAGGGCCGCCAACGCTGACGTTGGCCCCGAACCCCGACATTCTTGCCGATCTCGGCACACAGCGCGCCACAGCGACTCGTCCCGTTCTGATTGGATTCGCTGCGGAAACCGACAACGTGGAACGCAACGCTCGCGACAAGATCGCACGCAAAGGTGCCGACTTGTTGGTGGTCAACGATGTCAGCCGTGATACCACAGGCTTTGAAGTCGATACGAACGAAGTCTCGTTGTTGTGGCGTGATGGCACGTGGCGTGATCTTCCCAGTGCATCCAAACGCGAGATCGCCGACCGGATACTTGACGAGGTTGTTCACCTTCTGGACCTGTCAGACGAAGGATGACGGCTAGGCTCCGGCTCGACCGAGCCAGGAGCAACAATGAGCCGCAAGTTGTTTACATCAGAATCAGTGACCGAAGGCCATCCCGACAAGATGGCTGACCAAATCTCGGATGCGATTCTCGATGCAATTCTCGCTGATGATCCTCAAGGGCGGGTGGCTTGCGAGACACTGGTCACCACGGGTCAGGTCATTGTCGCCGGCGAGATCTCGACAACGACGTATGTGGATATTCCAAGGGTGGTTCGGGATACGGTCCTGTCGATTGGGTACGACTCGCACGACATCGGATTTGACGGCAACACCTGCGGCGTCTCGGTCGCCATTGATGAGCAGTCACCAGATATCGCCATGGGTGTGGACACGGCATATGAATCGCGGTCAGGTCATGATGACGATCCTCATGCGCTCCAAGGAGCCGGCGACCAAGGCATGATGTTCGGCTACGCCAGCAATGAAACACCGTCGTTGATGCCAATGCCCATTCACCTGGCGCACCGCATGGCAGAACGACTTGCAGCAGTCCGTCGCTCGGGCGAAATTGCCTACCTACGCCCCGATGGAAAGACCCAAATCACCGTGGCATACGAAGGCGACGTGCCCAAGGCGGTGACAGCGGTGGTGTTGTCGACCCAGCATCGCGCGGAAATCGATCTGGACACCTTGTTGCGGCCTGACATCGAAGAACACGTCATCAGGCCACAACTGGAAGGAACGATCGACCACGACGATGTCGAGATCTTCATAAATCCAACCGGTCGGTTCGAGTTGGGTGGCCCAGTAGCCGACGCCGGCTTGACCGGACGAAAGATCATCGTGGACACCTACGGTGGCATGGCACGTCACGGTGGCGGGGCATTCTCCGGCAAGGATCCCTCAAAGGTGGACCGGTCAGCCGCGTATGCCGCCCGCTGGGTTGCCAAGAATATTGTCGCTGCTGGTCTCGCGCGACGTGCCGAGATTCAACTTGCCTACGCGATCGGTGTTGCCCGGCCGGTGTCAATGTCGCTTGAGACCTTCTGCACCGAGGAAGCTGATCCAGAACGGATCCTGGCGGCTATCCGCGAAGTGTTCGACCTTCGCCCCGCAGCAATTGTTGAAGCACTCGACCTGCGCCGTCCTGGCTACCGGCAGACGGCCGCGTACGGACATTTTGGCCGCGAAGGTGACCGTTTCACCTGGGAACGCACCGACAGGGCTGACGCATTGCGCGATGCGGTCGGCGCCTGACGGGTCCCCTCGTGGACGGGAGGAGGCGTGAAGGGCGACGTGACGTCCGCGAGCGCTGACGCCGAGCCTCGACATCTCAACATCGCGCGTGTCATCGTCGAAGTAGCACCGTTCCACCTCGACCGGCCGTTTGACTACACCATCCCTGCTGGGATGCACGTCGGTGTCGGATATCGCGTGCAAGTGGCGTTCAGTGGCCGCAGGGTGCGCGGACTTGTGGTCGCTGTCGGAAACTCGACTGACGTACCGGCATCGCGTCTCAAGCCCGTCAACCGTGTGCTTGGTGATTTCGCATGGGCGACGAGCGAGGACCTCAAGGTCATCGAATGGGCCGCCCGGCGATTTGGCGCTCCTCGCGCCGATGTCGTTCGTCATGCGTTGCCGGGACGGACAGTTGACGTCGAGCGCAGGGCTTTGACCTCAGGTTGGTTCCCTCCCGGCGCCAAATCCACGCTGAACTCGCCGGACAACACTCACGACATCGTGCTCCATGCGCGCCATGAAGCTACCGAAGGCTGGGCGGACTACGGCCAAGCGGGGCAGGACCTCATCGATGCCGTCGGATCCAGGCGAGCGTCGTTCATGTGGAGGCCGTTGGCGGGCGAGACCTTGGGCAGCAGGATCGTTGAGTTGGCTCGTATCGCAACCGCCGCAGGACGAGGCGTGCTGGTGGTTGTGCCGGACCCCTCGTCGATCGTTGCCGACATGATCGTCGATGCCTTCGGCGACGGGGCGACTGACCTGCGCGGGGGATTGAGTCCCAGAATGCGATATCAACGTTGGCTGCGGGCACGATGCGGCGTGGTCAACGTGGTAGTTGGTGAGCGCGGCGCGGTGTTTACGCCGGTGCACAACCTTGGGCTTGCGGTGGTCATCGACGAGGCGAACCCGGCACACAAGGAACTTCGCAGTCCCCGCCACAATGCGCGAGAAGTCGCCCTCGAACGCGCACGTCGAACAGGGGGAGTGGGGCTCTTGACAGGCTGCGTGCCGTCAGCGGTCACCTGGAGCCTCCTGCAGGCCAAGAGACTCACGCCGGTGGTGGCCCCTCGCAACACAGAGCGGGCACGCCGTCCGGCCATGTCGATTGTTGACTTCCACGATCAGCATCGGGGCCGGCTGTCACGGCAGGCCATCAGTGCGATGCGGCAAGCGGTCGGCTCCGGCACATACGCCGTCGTGCTCGCCGCACGGAGTGGTGATGGACGCTTGTTGGTCTGCGGGGCGTGTGGCGAACGTACGTCGTGCCGGACATGCGGTTCGATGACGTCACCGACCGAAGGCGGCGGTGCACGCTGTGATCGCTGCGGCACAACAGAGCGCCGGGCGGCGTGCCGCGCGTGCGGTCGTGAGCGCCTCGTGCCATTAGCCGCAGGTGTGCGCCAATTGGCGCGAGAGATTGCCAAGTCCGTGAGAGCCACTGTGACGGTGATGGAAGGCTACGACGCGCCGGTGGATCCTCCGCCAGCAGTCCTGGTGATGACCCGCGGTTCGGTCATGGATCATGCGCCAGGACAGGTCGGCGCGGTTGTGCTGGCGGATCTGGACGCGATGTTGCGCAGGCCAACTCTTGATGCCGCCGAAGACACCCTCCGGCTGGCGATGACGGTCGCACAGTGGATTGATGCCACTGACGTATCGGCAATTGGGTCCACCGAGGCTGTATCCAGCACTGGCCGCACATCGAGCCGATCGCACGAACGCGTGGTTGTTCAAACCGTTGATCCCGACCATCACGTGATTGACGCACTCCAGCGATGGGAGGCAGGTGCCTTCTGGCGCCAAGAGGTGTCCTTGCGGCAACCCTTAAGACTGCCCCCAACTGCCCAAGCGATTCGGATCGAGTTCCGCGATGCGCCCAATTCCGTGCAGTCTTCGCTTGAAGCCGCAGTCGTGCAAGGGGATCTGTTGATGGGGCCGATGCCCATCGACGGCGGCGAGGCATACCTTCTCGCCTGTGATGATCGGCATGCGACGCTTCGTGCACTGCAGGATCTGCGGTGCGAGTGGAGCCAGGCGGGTGTCGACGTGAGGGTCGACGTCGATCCAATCAACGTCTAGTGCGACGTACCCTCCAGGGATCAACACGCTGTCGAACGGTTTGATCATGTCCCGACTTGACATCAGGATCTTCGGCGATCCGGTCCTGCGCCAGCAGGCCCGGATTGTCGAAGATTTCGACGGAACTTTGCAACGCCTTGCCGACGACATGCTCGAGACAATGCGGGCTGCTGAAGGCGTCGGCCTTGCTGCCAACCAAGTTGGTGTCCTCAAGCGCCTGTTCACATGGGAAGCTGCCCACGAGGAGTCAGTGGTTGGCGGAGCGGTTGTCAACCCCGACTTGCTTGAAGCGTCAGAAGAACTTCAGGGTGGCGAGGAGGGTTGCCTGTCGTTTCCGGGGCTCGCGTATCCGCTGGAACGGCCACTGAGGGTTGAGGTGGCACATCAGGATCTGGACGGCGAACGCCACGTCGTGCAACTTGAGGGTTACCACGCACGGATCTGGCTCCACGAAATGGACCATCTCGATGGAATCCTGTTCATCGATCACCTCGCTCTTCATGACCGCCGGGCGGCAACTGAGGCGATGCGTGCATTGAGGATGGAAGAAGGTCTCCACCGGCCGTCGGCTGCCGGTTCGTTGTTGATGGGGCGCGTCGACCGATGACACTGCGGGTTGCGTTTTTCGGTACACCCGACGTTGCCGTGCCGTCGCTGCTTGCCTTGCATGCTGCGACCGATATCGACGTGGTAGTGGTGGTTACGAATCCTGATCGGCCGCGTGGCCGCCACGGAACCCCGATTGCTCCGCCTGTCAAACGTGCCGCGCTCAAACTCGGCATCGATGTCTGGCAGCCAACCGAGCCTGTCCAGATTGATGCACACCTCCACGAATTATCCTTAGACGTTGCCGCAGTAGTCGCCTACGGCAAGATCCTGCGGCCATCAACGCTGGCCACCACGTCGCTTGGGTTCGTCAATCTTCATTTCTCGCTCTTGCCCCGCTGGCGCGGCGCAGCACCCGTGCAACACGCCTTGAGAGCAGGGGATGAGCGCACCGGAGTGACAACGTTCCTCCTTGACGAGGGCATGGACACCGGACCCATTATCGCGACGTCATCAACATCGATTGAGCCCTTGGAAGATGCCGGGATGCTGCTGGATCGACTGGCGGCATCAGGGGCGCCGGTGCTCGTCACATCGCTGCAAGAGTTGGCCAGCGGTTTGGTGCCGGTGCCACAACCTGCCGAAGGTGCAACGTACGCCCCCAAGATCAACGACGAAGATCTCCAAATTCGATGGAGTTGGTCTGCGGATCAAGTTGTTGGCCTCGTGCGCAGTGCCAGTCCACGACCTGGTGCGCACACGCTGCTGCAAAACCAGCGCGTCAAGGTGTTCGACGCGCGATCTCATCCAATCGCACCAGGTGAAGACAGTCTGCCGGGCCAAGTGCTTGCCATCGAAGGCGACGATGCCCTGGTTGCCACCGGCCAGGGAACGATCGCGGTCGGAACCCTTCAGGTCGCGGGGCGGAAACGGATGACGGCGCGAGATGTCGCCAACGGCATGGGAGGACTTGTCGGTGACCGGTTCGGTTTCCTTGAGGACCAATGAGAGAATGTCACGAGGGCGAGGTCGTACGAAGCGAATACGCTGCATGGAACCCGCCCGCCAGGCACGGTCGTTCACGGCCGTTCGACGCCGCTATAGGAGTTGAGTCGTGTATGAGTCGGTGATTGCACCGTCGATATTGTCTGCCGACTTCTCCCGACTGGCCGACGAAGTGGCAACCGTGGACGGCCATGTAGACATGCTCCACGTTGATGTCATGGACGGTCACTATGTGCCCAACATCACGATTGGCCCGCCTGTGGTGCGCTCGTTACGAGCTGCCACAACGCAACCTCTTGACTGCCACCTGATGATCACGGATCCACGCACATATGCGCCCCAGTTCATTGAGCTCGGGGCAGAGTCGGTCACCTTCCATCCAGAAGTCGACGACGACCCAGCTTCGCTGATCGAAGAATTGCACGAACGTGGAGGGCTTGTTGGTGTCGCCATCAAACCGGCGCATCCCGTGCACGATGTCCTCGAATTGCTGCCGTTGGTTGACCTCCTTCTGGTGATGACCGTGGAGCCGGGGTTCGGTGGTCAGGCCTTCATGGATAGTTGTGTGACCAAGGTGGCCGAAGCAGATCAGCTGCGTCGCGACCATGGATGGAAGTTCAGACTGCAGGTCGACGGAGGGATCGATCCACTCACCATCGGGTCAGCGGTAGCAGCCGGCGCTGACACGTTTGTTGCCGGCTCCTCGGTGTTTGCGCGTCCTGATCGGCCAGCGGCGGTCGCAGCGTTGCGTGACGCCGTTGGCGCCGCGAGCCGTCGTGGTCGCCCCGGTGCGGCATCGGCAGGCGGTGCTTCGTGATGTCTGGACGGATCCTGGTCGCTGACGATGATGCCGACATTCGCCTGTTGTTGACGACATGCCTTGAGCTTGAAGGATTTGAGGTCATCCAGGCCTCCGATGGTGACGAAGTGATCGAATATGCACGTCGAGGTGATACCGATGTGCTCGTTCTCGACATCCTGATGCCTGGGTTGTCGGGTCTGGAGGTACTCGAACGGCTTCGCGCTGACGGTCAGACCGAACACCTTCCAGTGCTGATATTGACCGCGCTCACGGGCACTGGTGACCTCGTGACAGGGCTTGGGGCCGGTGCGGACGATTACATTCGCAAACCGTTTGTCCCAAGCGAACTTGTGGCGCGTGTGCAGAGCGCACTTCGCAGAGCCGATCAACAACGGTCGCGCAATCCTCTGACCGGCCTGCCGGGAAACGAAGGCATTCTCGAAGAGCTGCAGCGCGGACTCGCCCTGTCGCGCCCCACCGCGCTGTTGTATGTCGATCTCGACAATTTCAAGGCGTACAACGATCACTACGGCTTCCTGCGCGGCGACGAGGTCCTCAAGGCGGTTGCGCGGCTGTTGCTGGATATTCGCGCCGAGAGTGAAGATGAGGTGTTCGTCGGACATGTCGGCGGTGATGATTTCGTACTCATCGGTCCTCCGAAACGTGCCGAAAGCATCGCCGCGACAGTATGCACACGGTTCGACGCGTTGGCCCCGAGCCTGTACGACGACGCTGACCAGGAGCAGGGAGGCATCGTGATCACCGATCGTCGTGGCGTCCCACAACGTTTCGGCTTCATGGCTCTGTCGATCGGGATTGCTGTCAATGCCCACGGTGAGTTTGCTCATCCAGGCGAGTTTGTCACCGTTGCAACCGAGATGAAACACGTGGCGAAGATCGACAGCTCACCAGGATCGCGGCACGCCCGCGACCGGCGCCGCCGCGATCAACAGCGGCCGCACTCAGCCGCGCACCAGGCTGGCTGATGCCGCTCGTAGCTCACTCGGCGCTGCCGTCGTTCGCGGAATTGGCTGCCCGCGGCGAGCAGGTCGTGTCGCTGGACGAAGCGCTACGACAGGACATTCGCGAACTGCATATCGGGTTGCTCAATATGATGCCGGATGCGGCCCTGCGGGTCACCGAGCAGCAGTACCTGCGGCTGCTCGGCAGCGCGAACCAGATTGTCCAGATCTATCTGTACCCGTTCACGGTTCCTGGCCTTGAGCGCGGCCGGGCGACACAGGACTACGTCGATCGCTATTACACCGATCTTGATCAGCTCAAGATCGACGGACTCGACGGGCTCATCATCTCAGGCGCAAACGTCAACCGGCCAGAACTTGAGCTGGAGCCTTTCTGGCAACCTCTCGCTGACATCGTCGAGTGGGCCAGCGAACACGTCACGTCAGTCTTGTGCTCGTGTTTGGCGACTCACGCCCTCGTAGCGCAGCTCCATGGCATTCGTCGCAGAAAGCTCGCTTCCAAACGGTGGGGGGTCTACGAACACCGTGTGGTCGATCCGAGTCATCCACTCCTGCATGGCACGAATACTCGTTTCGACGTCCCTCATTCGCGGTGGAACGAGATCACCTCCGCCCAGGTGGCATCCGCAGGGCTTCGCGTCCTGATCGAGTCCCACGAAGGTGATTTTCACATGGGAACCAGCGCTGACGGCATTCGGTTGGTGTACCTGCAGGGCCATCCGGAATATGACGCCACCAGTCTGCTCAAGGAATACAAGCGCGAAGTGGGCAGATTCCTCGATGGCGAGTTGTCGGATATTCCTCCTCAGCCGGCCAACTACTTGTCCGCCGAAAGTGCTCGCGTCGCTCGCGAATACCTTGACGCGGCAATCGCAGCCCGAGAGCACGGCGAGCCAATCCCGGCGTTTCCCGAGGAAGTGTTAGCTGCCACCCTCGACAACACGTGGACCGATACGGGTAAGGCCATCTTCAACAACTGGCTGGGCCAGATCTATCGGCTGACCGACATTGAGCGGGGCGTGCCGTTCATGCCCGGCGTGGATCCGGCGAATCCGCTTGGATTGCTGTGATCACGATCGGCGCAGCGACTGATGACCCAAAAGACGGCGTGATGGCACGCAGTGCCAGTGTGACCGTCGCATCGTGCCAACAAGGCACGATCACCGCCGAATGAAAGGAACAATCTGATGAAGCGTGAAACCATGGCAGTCCATGCGGGCTATAGCCACGATCCAACGACGAAAGCGGTCGCCGTTCCGATCTATCAAACAGTCGCGTACGCCTTCGACGACGCGCAACACGGCGCTGACCTGTTCAATCTGGCGGTGGAAGGCAACATCTACACCCGCATCATGAACCCGACACAGGACGTGCTGGAACAGCGCATCGCGGCACTCGAAGGTGGGATTGCCGCGCTCGCCGTGAGTGCCGGAAGCGCCGCGATCAACTATGCGGTTCTGACCATCGCCAAGGTCGGCAGCAACATCGTCACCGTTCCTCAGTTGTATGGCGGGACTTACACGCTGTTCGCTCACATGCTGCCCGCCCAAGGCATCGACGTTCGATTCGCTGACGACGATTCACCGGAAGCGATCGCCCGCCACATCGATAACAAGACAGCGGCGGTGTTCATCGAGTCGATCGGCAACCCGGCCGGCAACATTCCTGATCTGGAAGCCATCACCAAGGTCGCACACGACCACGGGGTACCGGTGATCGTCGACTCAACGGTGCCAACACCCGCGTTGATGCGGCCGATCGAGTGGGGCGCTGACATTGTCGTCCACTCAATGACGAAGTACATCGGAGGCCACGGCAATTCCCTGGGCGGCATCATCGTGGACGCTGGCACGTTCCCGTGGGCGGAGCACGCCGACAGGTTCCCGATGCTCAACGAACCCGAGCCGGCCTACCACGGTCTGGTCTACACCGAAGCGCTTGGGCCAGCCGCCTACATCGGTCGGGCTCGCACCGTTCCCTTGCGCAATACCGGATCGGCGATCAGTCCCTTCAACGCTTGGCAGATCCTGCAGGGACTTCAAACGCTGAGCTTGAGAATGGAACGGCACGTCGACAACGCCCTTGCGGTAGCCCGCTACCTCGAAGATCACCCCAAGGTCGCGTGGGTCGAATATGCCGGGCTCGCGTCGTCGCCGTACCACGAACTGGCCAACAAGTACACAGGTGGACGACCATCGGGCCTGTTGTCCTTTGGCGTGAAGGGCGGATTCGAATCTGGCGTCAAGTTCTATGACGCCTTGGAGCTCTTCACCAGGCTCGTCAACATTGGTGACACACGGTCGCTGGCCGCTCATCCGGCATCAACAACGCATCGCCAGCTGAGCGAAGACGAACAGGCCACCGCAGGCGTCGCACCCGATGCGATTCGACTGTGTGTGGGCATCGAGCACATCGATGACATTCTCGCCGATCTTGAACAGGCGCTGGCTGCCATCGACTGAACATCAAGGTGCGCTGCGGGCCGGGCATGCGCTTGGCCCGCAGCGCAGCAGTCATTCCTCTTGCGCCGTGGTTGCCATCTCGACACCGAAGCAGATCTCACTACAGTGAACAGCTGCCGGGCCGCACCATGCGCGCCTTAACGCCACAGGTGCGCAAGCACATGCCTTCCTCGTTGTCAGACATCGATCGCCGGCACCTCGTCGGCGCCGTTGCGCATGCTGAGGCGGCTCGCCACCGCACCAGTCCCAATCCTGCTGTCGGCTGTGTGATTGCCCACGGCGAGACGATCATTGGCGTTGGCGCGACTGAGACAGTGGGAGGATGGCATGCTGAGATTGCTGCCCTGGCTGATGCCGGGGCGTCATCAGTCGCTGGTGCAACTGCGTATGTGACCCTGGCGCCCTGTGCCCATCAGGGCAGGACTCCGCCATGCGCTGACGCGTTGATCGACGCCGGTATCCAACGAGTCGTAGTCGCACTCGATGATCCGAATCCCGCGGCTGACGGCGGCCTTCGTCGTCTCCGAGACGCACACCTGGACGTTGTTGTACTCAACCCAAGCCACATCGTTGCTCGAACGGTGGCATGCCAACTCGAAGGCTTCCTCACGGTTGTTGCGACGCAGCGACCGTTCATCACGCTCAAGGTGGCGCAGAGCACTGATGGGCGCATGCGGCTCGCTGACAAGAAGTGGATCACCGGCGTAGACGCACGGCGATCCGTCCACCGATGGAGGAGTGTCGTCGACGGAGTGCTCGTGGGCGTTGCAACTGTCATCGCCGACGATCCCATGCTCACGGTGCGATTGGTTGGCAGGACATGCCCTTCGCCACCATCTGTGGTGATCGACAGCCGTCTGCGCACTCCCATCGATGCCCAGATTGTCCGGCCCGGAACCATCATCATCACGACTGATAACCACGATCAAGCCCGGCGCAGCCAGTTGGTAAGCAAAGGGGTGGAGGTCGTTGCCGTCGCTGCCGACCGACAGCGGGTGGACCTCAGCGAGGCAATGAAGGCCCTGGCGCAACGAGGCATGCTCAATGTGTTCGCTGAACCTGGACCCATGCTTGGTGGCGCGTTGCGTTCCCAAGATCTCGTGGACCGACTGGTGGTCCACACGGCAGTCCATGACGATGACGGCCCACCGACCAACTGCCTCCAAGCGCCCGGCGGTGCAAAATGGATCCTTGAACGCTCAGGTGGAGCTGGTTTGGACGTGATCCAGCAGTGGCTGCGGGTCCGTATCCTGGGAGGCTCACGCTTTGCGGAGACGCGCTGATGTTCACCGGAATCGTCGAGGAACAAGGCTGCGTGCTGGCTATCGCGGGAAACGATGATCGGGCAACGATCAGGTTCGCTGCCCGCGTGGTGCTCGAAGGTACGCAAGTGGGGGATTCGATCAGCGTCGACGGCTGCTGCCTCACCGTCACCGACATCGATGACGACGAATTCTCGGTGGACGTGATGAGCGAAACGCTGAGCGTGACGAACCTGAACAATCTTGACGTCGGCAACGCAGTCAACCTCGAAAGGGCCATGGTCGTCGGTGGAAGACTTGGGGGCCACCTCGTTCAAGGTCATGTCGATGCGACCGGCTCGGTGACGAACCTTGAAGTGTTGCCCGGCGCGACGGTCATCACCATTGCTGTGCCCGAGCAACTCCGTCCCTACGTGGCCCCAAAGGGTTCCGTGACCGTCAACGGCGTGAGTCTGACGGTCGTCGCAGTCGGTGAAGAAGCCTTCACCGTCAGTCTCATTCCGCACACCCTCGCGACCACGACGCTGGGTTCTGCTGCGGTTGGTCAGACGGTGAACCTTGAGGCTGACATGATCGCCAAGCATGTGGCACACCTGTTGACAGTTGGCGCACCATCGCCATATTCCTCAGCAGAGGACAGGCAGTGAGCAAATTCGCCACGATCGAGGAGGCCGTCGCCGTCATTGCCGCCGGCGGCATGGTTGTTGTGGTCGATGATGAGGACCGCGAGAACGAAGGTGACCTGGTCATGGCAGCCGATGCGGCGACCGCCGAGACTGTGTCATTCGTGATCAACTCGGCACGCGGCCTGCTGTGCGTTCCCATGCTTGGCGAGGACCTGGATCGGTTGCAGATCCCACCCATGGTGGCGCGCAATCAGGATCCAACCGGGACCGCATTCACCGTCAGCGTGGATGCGACACAAGGGACTTCGACAGGCATCTCCGCTGCGGATCGAGCGAGAAGCTGTCGCGTACTGGCAGACGCTGCATCGCAGCCCGATGACCTGACCCGCCCTGGCCACGTGTTCCCGCTTCGCTACGCGCCGGGAGGCGTGCTGCGCCGACCTGGCCACACCGAAGCGGCCGTCGATTTGGCACGTCTCGCAGAACGACGTCCAGCAGGGCTCATCTGTGAGATTGTCAACGACGACGGCTCGATGGCACGACTGCCTGACCTGCAGGTATTCGCCGCGAAACATGATCTCCTCATCATCACGATCGCCGACCTGATCGCCTATCGACGACATCATGAAGCCATCATCGAACGAGTTGGCCGAGCCAAACTGCCCACTCCGTACGGCCTGTTCACCGTTGTTGGCTACCGCAACTCGGTCGACGGCACGGAGTCAGTTGCGCTGCTCCACGGAGATCCTGAAGATCACAGCGACGTCCTAGTGCGCATGCATTCGGAGTGCTTGACCGGCGACGTGTTTCGATCGTTGCGATGCGACTGTGGTCCGCAACTCGATCTGGCCATGGCGCGCATCGCTGACGAAGGTCGTGGAGTCATCGTCTATCTGCGCGGCCACGAGGGACGCGGCATCGGTTTGCTCCACAAGTTGCGCGCCTACGAACTGCAGGATGATGGGCAGGACACCGTCGACGCCAACCTCGCTTTGGGGCTTCCTGCCGATGCGCGCGACTATGGCATCGGTGCCTCCATTCTGGCCGATCTTGGACTGTCGACGTTGAAGCTATTGACGAACAATCCGGCCAAACGTGCAGCGTTGGCGGGGTTCGGCCTTTCGGTGGTCGAGCGTGTTCCCATCGAAGTCGTCCCGACCAAAGACAATGCTGGATACCTGGCGACCAAAGTCGCACGGATGGGACACGAACTTGCCGGCGGTGCGGTCGCGGTGTCGTCGGGGGTCGGTGATATTGCCCAGCAACGCGCCGACGCACCCCAACGAGTCGTGCGAGCAGACCGGGGCCTGGCCATGGCGCCGCCGCCGGAAGATGCCGACGATCGGGTTGGTCAGCCTCGGCCAACCGGAACGGACAGCAAATGAAGCAATCTGCGGCTGTTCCTCCGGACCTCGACGGTGCCGGTCTGCGTTTTGGTCTCGTGGCAGCCCGGTTCAACGCATCAGTGACAGAACGCCTTGTTGACGGCGCACGACGCGCGCTTGAGATCCACGGCGTTGCCAACAGCGATGTCACGCAATTGTGGGTGCCAGGAGCATTTGAGGTCCCCGTGGTCCTCGAACGGTTGGCACGATCCGGCCGCGTCGATGGGCTCGTCGCTATTGCGTGCATCGTGCGGGGAGAGACTCCCCATTTCGACATCGTCGCGCAAGCATGCGCCGCAGGTTGTGAAGCAGTAGCACGACGCCACGGAGTCCCCGTTGGATTGGGCGTGTTGACGACTGATGACTGGCAGCAGGCTGAAGCGCGAGCAGGCGGCATCCACGGCAACAAGGGTGAAGATGCCGCATTGGCAGCACTGGAAACCGCGCTGGTACTACGCGAACTGTGAACAAGCCGGCTGCCAACGACCCCGCTCCGGGCGCAAAGTCCGACGCCCTTGCCGCTGAGCAACGCCACATTGATGCGGTTCATGACCGTGTCGATGAATTGCGCTCACGTGCTGAGCGTCACATGACCGCAACAGCGGCGCAACGGCTTGGGTCAACATTCCAGGCTCAGTTCGAACGGGATGTTGTCGCCCATCACCACGCTGCTCGTGCTTCGCGCTTCACGTTCGGTGACATTGAGTCACTTGCGTTTGGCCGGCTGGACACCACCCGTGGAGACGTGCTCCATGTCGGCAAGGTGTCAGTCATCGGCGAAGATGGAGATGTACTGCTTGTTGACTGGCGTGCGCCAGCTGCGGCGGCCTTCTATCAGGCGACAGCCGCCAATCCGCAGAACGTCGCCCGACGTAGAACCCTGACAACCCGAGGACGTAAAGTCATCGATCTTGACGATGAGATCCTCGATGCGCATGCAGCCGACGAGTTGGGGCTCACGTCGGTGACGGGGCAGGGGGCCCTCCTCGCAGCCCTGGAACGGCGGCGCGATACGTCGATGCACGAAATTGTCGCGACCATCCAGGCGGATCAGGACGACATCATTCGCGCACCAGCCGTGGGAACCCTGGTGGTCACCGGCGGGCCGGGGACCGGCAAGACCGTCGTAGCGCTGCACAGGGTGGCTCATCTGCTCTACAGAGACAGAGAACGGTTCGCAAGCCGGGGCGTTTTGGTCGTAGGCCCGTCGCAAGCCTTCACGGACTACACGGCGCGCGTGCTGCCGGCACTTGGTGAGAATCGTGTTGTCCAGCGACCTCTGGGATCTCTGTGTTCGATTGACGTTCGCTCGGACCGATGGGATGACGACGACATAGCAGCGATAAAAGGCCACCAGTCGATGGCGGAGTTCTGTCGCCGGCTGTTGCTCGCAGCAATGCCATCCTTGACACTGATGACGCGCTTCAGTGTCGACGGCGTGTCGGCACAGCTTGATGGCAGAGCCATGGAGAAGCTGCGATGGCGATTTCTACAGCGTCTCAATCCACGTCGTCCTCGCGGTACCTATTCGGCGATGGCGACCAGCGCGCACTCGGCGTTCGATGACGCCATGTGGAAAGCCTGGCTCACCGCTCGCAGGGCAATGCATTCGTCCATCCCAGACCACCCGGACGACGTCGATTTTGGCGCCTCACTCGACGCATCAGCCTCGGTGACCATGCTGCGGCGAAGCCTGTGGCCCGATATTGATCCTCATGACCTTCTTCGCCAGTGTGCGGCCGGCACCATCGAAGTCGTTGGGCTCCTGGGGGACCTCATAGGAGTGGAAGACGCCCAGCGCCTGGCAGACGACTGGGCAGCTCACGAGGACTGGTCAGTCGGTGATATCGCCATCCTCGATGAATTGGGTGCACTGGTTGGAACGCCATCGCCTCGCGAAGCCGACCGAAGGATCGACGACGACGGGCTGCCTTCAACATCTGCGACCAAGACGGTCCAGGTCGAACTCCCTGACCTTCATCGCCGCGACTATCGCGACTTTGCCCATGTGGTCGTCGACGAAGCCCAGGATCTCACTGCGATGCAGTGGCGGTCGCTGGCACGTCGCGGCGAATATGCCTCGTGGACCGTGGTCGGAGATCTCGCGCAACGGAGCAGCACCAGCGCTCCGGGCACGTGGGACGAGATCACCGGGCTCATAGGGCGCCGACAGGTGGCCACACACACCCTCAACGTCAACTACCGCACACCTGCTGAAATCGCCCACGTTGCACAACACGTCCTGCAGCGTGCCGGAGGAGACACGAGCGCTCGTGCCATCCGTGATACGGGCCGTCGGCCAGTGTTGGCAACCTGTGACTATCCCGAGCAGGCAGTCTCACCGTTCGTTGAGCGTCTACTGCTCGACCATGACGGCAGCGTTGCCGTGCTGACAGCCACGTCGCACAACGCGGCTATTGCCGCCGAGGTGGAACGTCGAGCACGCGTCGACAATACCTGGGCACGTGTGCGAGTCATGGATGTCCGCACGAGCAAAGGGCTGGAGTTCGACGACGTCATCGTCGTCCATCCGGATGGCATCGTGGCCGAATCAGATGCGGGCTGGCGAAACTTGTACATCGCAACGACCAGAGCGACCCGCAGCCTGACCGTCATTGCGCATCCCGGCACGCAGATGCCCGCACAGCACTTGTTCACAACCATCACGGTCGATGGCGTCGGCGAACAAGCAGAGGTCAGATCATCGGAAGGAAGCTGACGATACTTGACTCGGTCCGGCGGGCGTCAAGATGGCGCGCAAGGATGCCGTAGACCTCGTCACCGACCATTGTTCTCAGTTCAGTTTCCATGGTGACGTAGAGTGGATTGGGCGAAGTAAAGGCGACGTCGTCGTCGAGACACCACCATCCGAAATCTGACCCGCCTGTTCCCCAGTGACCTCGTTCGAAGGCAGCGATGGTGTGAATCTCCAGCGTCGAGCCGTCGTTGGCGACCTGTTCGTCAATGGTGCGGTGCAGGGGTACCTGCCAGCAGACGGTCGGCTTGTAGGTCATGAGGTGTTTGTCGCGCTGCAGCGCCAAGTGGTGCAACGCGCAACCTTCTCCGCCGGGAAATCCTGAACGATTTGCAAAGATGCAGCCATTTTCGACAACACGGGTGTGCACCTCACCTTCTTCGTCGGTCAAGAACACACCTTGATCCATACCGAGCTCATGAAACTGCATGGTCGACGGATCGAGTCCCGACGACATCAAGGCTTCTATCGATGCCTGATCATCGTCGTCGTTGAGATAGGCCCCGTGAACGCAACAGCCAATCGCAGGATCTTGGTCGCCAGGATGAACTCCTCGGCACCCGTTGCCATAGAAGCAGTCATATCCGGACAACAAGAAGGACACGTCGAAGGTGTAGCGCCGATACGCGTTGGCCGGATCGTCAATGCTGACCCATTCTCGAACCAGACCTGCGACCACTTCACACCTTCTCCTTGGGAGTCGCAGCATGCCCTACCTAAGGCCATAACGGCAACGGCAGACCGGCGGGCCGCCAACGGTGTGACGGCCACTGCGGTCAGTAGGCTGGAGCCATAGAAAGGGAGGCAGTCGGTGGCATCGCCTTCTTCCGCTTCGTCGGTTGCAACGCAAGCCGAAGCATCGCGTCAAGGCGCACCCTCGGCAGGCACCATTCGACCTGTAGAAGCGCAGCATCGCTGGCTGCATCACCTGCGCGTTGAACGGGGTTTAGCGCACAACACCGTCAGCGCTTACGAACGTGACCTGGGTCAGTGGTCGACGTTTCTTGATGAGCGTGGCATTGACGACATGGGCGATGTGAGGACCAGCGACGTTGCTGAATTTGCCGCCTGGCTGCGGCAGTGCCAATCCTCACGAGGCAGACCGTTTGCCCCGTCAAGCGTCGCACGCATGCTCGTTGCGGTGCGTGGGTTGCATCGCTTCCTCGCGGTAGAAGAGATGATCGACAGCGACGTGACCGCAAGCCTGGAGGTTCCGGCAGTCGGCCGCCCATTGCCGAAGGCGCTGTCGGTCGATGATGTCGAGCGCCTCCTCAACGCACCAACCGACGATCGTCCCACCGGGCATCGCGACAGGGCCCTCCTTGAGTTGTTGTACTCAGCGGGACTTCGGATCTCGGAGGTGGTGGACGCCGATGTCGACGACATTGATACGGCTGAGCGACTCATCCGTGTTGTTGGAAAAGGTGATCGCCCCAGAATTGCGCCATACGGCGAATTTGCTGATCGCGCGCTGACTCGATGGCTTCAGGTCAGGGCGGTCCTGGGTCCTCCTCGTGGTCCGGCACTGTTCATCAACACTCGAGGCGGCCGTCTGACGAGGCAAGGTGCCTGGAAAATCGTCCGCAAGCATGCGGAGAAGGTCGGTCTGGCAGGACGTGTCTCGCCCCACACGTTGCGCCACTGTTTCGCGACGCATCTCCTCGATGGCGGCGCCGATGTTCGCGCTGTGCAGGAGCTGTTGGGGCACGCAAGCGTGACAACAACGCAGATATACACCCTGGTCAGTCGACGGATGCTCAGTGACGTCTATGACCGAGCACACCCACGGGCGCGCCGCGAATGACGTCTCGACAGCGGGCGACGTGATGATTGGTGTACCGACTCAAGGCGAGATGTGTCGACTGCGGGCACGTCGCATCGCCGTCGTGTCTGGCCTCAATAGGGTGCTTCGCATCGCGAACATGGCATGATGCCCGCCACTACCTCTAAGGAACGAAGATGACGTGGCAACCGGCGACGCTCATCGCCCGCAAGCGTGACGGCGGATCGCTGTCGGCGAAAGAATTGCGCCAGTTCATCGGGGCCTACCTGGCAGGTGATGTTGACGATGCGCAGGTCGCCGCGTTCCTGATGGCAGGAGTCATCAACGGATTTACGACCGATGAGGCTGTCGCGTTGACCGAAGTCCTCGTCGAATCGGGGGACGTTGTCGACCTCAACGGCATGCGAGGTCCAACGGTTGACAAGCATTCGACCGGGGGAGTGGGCGATACCACCACCCTGGTCGTTGCCCCGCTTCTGGCGGCAGCAGGATGCCAGGTCGCAAAGTTGTCGGGCCGTGGTTTGGGACATACCGGTGGCACGCTCGACAAGCTCGCATCCATTCCCGGCATGTCGGTTGACCTCGACGCGGCTGCCATGCGGGAACAGGTCGACCGCATCGGCCTTGCGGTGGTATCGGCCACTGGCGACCTCGTTCCAGCCGATAAGCGCCTTTATGCGCTTCGTGATGTAACCGCCACGGTGCCGAGTCAAGCCTTGATTGCCTCGAGCGTCATGAGCAAAAAGATCGCCGGAGGCGCCGCACACGTTCTGCTCGACGTCAAGACTGGCGACGGCGCGTTCATGGCCGAGGTTGACGACGCCATCGCTCTCGCGCGACTTTGCGTCGATATAGGCCAAGCCAATAATCGTCGGACTGGCGCAGTCGTCTCCGACATGTCCCAACCCCTGGGCGATGGGGTGGGCAATGCATTGGAAGTCGCGGTCGCTGTAGAAACGTTGCGGGGAGAGCGTGGCGGTCGGTTTCGACAGCTGTGCCTGCATTTGGCGGCCCGGACGCTCGAGCTGACTGGATCAACGCGAGGCAGCGCCGAGACGGACGTTGCAGCCCTTCTGGACTCGGGCGCAGCGCTTGAAAAGTTCGGTGCGCTCGTTGCAGCGCAAGGTGGAGATTCTCGGGTCGTCGACGATCCGTGGTCAGTGCTTCCTCGCGCACCGGTCGTAGTCGATTGGGTGCCGCCCGCAGGTGTGATCGCCGCGTTTGCCTGCAAGCGCTTGGGGGAGTTGGCAGGGGAACTTGGTGCCGGGCGACGTCGCCAGGACGACATCATCGATCCGGCGGTTGGATTTGAAGTCATGGTCCGCGTGGGCGACGCTGTCGACGGATCGATGCCAGCCGTACGGATTCATGCGCGGACTGATGCCGACGCTGACCTCGCCGCCCAGACGTTGACGGAGATTGTCACGGTGGCGCAAGCCGATGTCACGCCACCAGATCTCATCGCAGCGGAAATTGGATTCGAGGCATTGACGTGAACAACGAACCTCCCTCTGAATTTCCCTCGTGGCCACCGTTTGACGGATCTGGTGACGATGGTCGGCACCAAGGACGGCACGACTCCATCGCTGGTGGCGCATTGACGTTGAATGACTCGATCGCATTGATGGCGCGGCTGTTGTCGATCGGTCGGCGCACCATGCTGCTGTCCGTCTTCGTCCTGCTCGTTCCTTACCAGATCGTTGCCGGCATCTATCTCAACAATACGCTCGATCCCGATGTTGTCACTGCCGTGGTCGCAGGGGACGCCCAACCTGGGTCGTTAGCGGGTGTTCTCACCGCCGTTGGCTCGGTCGCGATCTTGGGGATGTTTCTGACCGTGGTCGTCGCAGGCGCCATCGTCGCCGCTGCCCACGCGGGAGACATGCGACTGTCCGTCGGCACCGCCGTGCGTATCGGATTCGACCGATCAGGTGCCACACTGGGCGCGCAGGTCATGCTGTTCGTCATCTTGATCGCTGGCTTCGTCGCAATCACGGTGCTCCTTTCGCCGGTGGTCATGCTCGTACCGGCTCTGGGCATCATCGCGGTCACAATGACCGTCATTGCTTTCATCTTCGTAGGGATGGCTGTGTCGTACCTCGTCGTGCCTGTAGCTGTCTTGGAAGCCCGGGGCCCTGTGGCCAGCCTCAAACGAGCAGTGACAATCGCCTGGCAAAGGAAAGGGCGCCTCGCTGGCATTATGGGGCTTGTCGCAGCAGGGCTCGTCATCGTCGCAATGCTGGGCTCAATCGCTGTTGGCGTGATGTTGTTGATTGCGCCGGCGCTTGGTGTGGTCATCGAAACATCGTTCATGATGATCATGACATTGGTGTCATCTCCGGTGACCGCATTGGCCGGGTACGTCGTATGGGTCGACGCCAAGAACCGAGAAGGTGGACGCGCCTGGCCACAGGCGCAATAGGCTCTCAGGCACCTCCGGGAGTCGACTCACCGCGAGGCCAGACACGAGGATGGATGGCGCCAGGTGACCTACCAGGTCAAGCTTGAGGTCTTTGAAGGTCCGTTCGACCTGTTGTTGCAGCTGATCGCTCGGCGACGCCTCGACATCACTGAGATCGATCTTGCCGATATCACCGCAGACTTCCTTGGTCACCTCGGAGGGCAGCTAGAAACATTCGATCTTGAGACCGCTACCCGCTTTCTGGTCATCGCTGCCACCCTCGTTGAACTCAAGGCAGCTCGATTGCTGCCTTCCGAGGAGCGCGACGAGGTCGAGGATCTCCTGGCCGATGCGCGTGACCTGTTGTACGCGCGCCTGCTTGAGTACCGCGCCTTTCGCGACGTGGCGCGACTCGTTGAGAACCGCCTCGACCGCTTCGCAGCGAGCCGCGGTCGCGACGTGGCCCCCGAATCATGGATCGTCCGCCTCGTGCCGGATACGCCGCTGCCAGTTGATGCCACCGGCCTGGCCGCCCTGGCGGCCGCCGCGACTGCTCCCCGAGCCGATCCGTCTGTTGACCTGGGCCACATCAGGCGGACATACCTGACCATCAGGGACGCAGCACGGCAAGTCCTTGATGCATTGCCTGCCCCAGGCGAGCAAACATCGTTCGCTGATATCGCAAGAGCACGCGACCGGTCCGATCGGGTGGTGATGTTCCTGGCGTTGCTTGAACTGTTCAAGCTCGGCCACGTCGGCCTCGAACAACCACACCATAGGCGGGCGCTGTTGGTCGGTCGGCTTGAGGGTGGCCAGGACCTGGATGCCCTGATAGATGCTGACGAAGAACTCGTTGTCACCTCGCCCGAGAGCGGCGAGGTGACAACTCCCGACGTGGAGCAAGATCGTCGGCACGACGACGTCGGCGAAACAAGCGCGGGTGGCGAATCCCGAGCAGAGCCTGTGGACGCAACGGCCCGGCAGATGAGGTTGGCATGACGAAGTCGAAACGCGAGTCGGCTGATTCGACCATGGCGTCCCTGGACGAGGCGGCGACCACCGGCGCTGCACTGCCTACGGTCGGATCGCTGCCGCCTGCCGAGGCTCTCGCACACCTCGGCAACGATGGACGGCAAGCGATCGAAGCGTTGCTGTTCCTGGCCGACGAACCCGTCGCTGTTGACACCATTGCTGACGCCATCGAGGCTGATCCTCACGTCGTTGCAGGTGCGTTAACAGCGTTGCAGGCCCGTTACGAAGAGGAGCGACGTGGCATGGAGATTCGCCATGCCGCAGGTGGGTGGCGGATGTACTCGGCTCCGGCAGCTCGACCAGCGCTGGAACGATGGGCCTTGACCGGCCGCACCGGACGTTTGACCCAAGCGGCGTTAGAAACCCTGGCGGTGATTGCCTACAAGCAACCCATCAGCCGGCAGGACATCGGAGAGATCCGCGGCGTCTCAGCCGATGGCGCAGTCCGCAGCTTGGTGGCGCGCGGGCTGGTGATGGAAGTGGGCCGAGACGAAGGCCCGGGCCAAGCGGTGCTGTACGGAACCACTGCCGCGTTGCTTGAACGCCTGGGTCTCGACAGTCTCGATGAGTTGCCGCCTTTGACCGATTACCTTCCTGATGCGCCAGCTCCAGACGAGCCTGAACTGGGCGCACTGAAAGAGATTCGGAAGCGCTTGGCGGCAGCCGGAGGCAGAGAAGATCAGCCCGATCCTGGCGGCGACCTCGACGCGATGCCGGCACCACAGATCCGCACTCCTCGTTCGATCGGAGATATGGACGTCCTCACCGATCGATTGGAAGTCGCCGCCCGCAGCGCAATGAGTCGGCTCCGGCGCGCCATGGATCCCGATGGTGACGACGACAATGATGTGCAGTTGGACGACCACGCCACGTCGGCGCTGGATCCTGACGACACTGACCGTGATGAACCCACCGGCCACCCGCGTGTGCGTGGCGTAACGACTGAGCCCGACGGTCCTTACGACGTCGAAGGAGACGACGATGCCTGAGCAACGCCTGCAGAAGGTGATGGCTGCGGCCGGCATCGCATCGCGTCGCGCGAGTGAAGAATTGATTGCGCAGGGCCGGGTCAGTGTCAACGGCACCGTGGCTCAGCTAGGCGACAAAGCCGACGTCGACCGGGATGTAGTTGAGCTTGACGGCGAACGCATCAACGTTGATCCCGAGCGTGTGTATGTCATGCTCAACAAGCCGCGCGGTGTCATCACCACAGCCGATGATCCTCAAGGCCGCCCAACCGTGATGGACCTGATCAATTTGCCGATGCGATTGTTTTCCGTCGGGCGCCTGGATCAAGACACCGAAGGGTTGCTGCTGTTGACCAATGACGGTGACCTGGCTCACAGCCTGATGCACCCGTCGTTCGAAGTCGAGCGTGTCTACGTCGCGCTTGTGCCCGGGCCGGTCCGCAAGCGAGCACTCGCACAAATGCGCGAAGGTGTTGAGCTCGACGACGGCATCGCGCGGGCAAAACGAGTGCGAGTACTCGAAGCAGAACGAGGCAAAGCGCTCGTCGAGCTTGTCATGACCGAAGGACGCAAGCGCGAAGTTCGCCGCATGCTCGGCGCGCTCGGCCTGACCGTTGAACGACTCGCCCGCGTCGCATATGGCGAGGTTGAGCTTGGCGATTTGCGCCAGGGTAAGTGGCGCTTCCTGACCCAGCAGGAAATAGGCCGGCTGCACGCAAGTGCGACCGTGGGTGACAGAGGATGATGATGAGCGGATCGGCACGAGTACGGGCCTTGCGTGGTGCAACCACCCTGGAGCGCGATGAACGGGATCACCTCATCGAGCGCACACAAGAGCTGATATCGGCGATGTTCGCACGCAACGACATCGTTCCAGACGATCTCATCTCCATCGTGTTCACGGCTACCGACGACGTGCACAGCGCGTACCCCGCCGAAGCGGCACGCGAAGCAGGGATCACGCAAGTCCCCCTGCTGTGCGCGCGAGAACTGAACATCGACGGGGGCACCCCGCGATGTATTCGCCTGCTGGTACACACCTACACGCAACGTAACCTCGACGAACTGCGCCACGTCTACCTCCACGGCGCCAGTCAATTGCGCACGGACCTGCCGGAATGAGCAGCATCCCGTCCGGTCAACCCATCGAGGCAGACGACACGGTGGACAAGGTGCATCACGTCCGCATCTGGCCATCGACGCTGTCGGGCACGATTCGCGTCCCCGGGGACAAATCCTTGAGCCACCGCGCGCTGATGCTCGGCGCCATGGTTGGCACCGAAGTCCCAGTATCCGGCGTCGCCAACAGCGGTGATGTAGCGGCCACGGCGCGGGCATTACGGTCGATGGGAGTCAAGGTTGACCTCGAACGACCATCGGACGGATCCCTCAGTGGCACCGTCCTCGGACCAGTGCGAGAACCTGCGGATGTCGTCGATTGTGGCAATTCCGGCACGTCGCTGCGGTTGCTCGCGGGGGTCGCTGCTGGCATCGCAGGATTGACCGTGCTCACCGGCGACGCCTCGCTGCGCCGCCGACCGGTTGACCGCGTCCGTGCGCCGCTCTCCGAGATGGGCATTACAACCTGGGCGCGAAACGACGGCGCACTGCCGCCGCTCGCCATCGTCGGAGGTCAACCTCGGGCGGTCGAGTATCTAAGTCCTGTCGCCAGTGCCCAGGTCAAGTCGTGCGTGGTCCTTGCCGGGCTTCGCGCCGATGGCACCACGACAGTGATCTCGCCCGCGCCGAGTCGCGACCACACCGAAAGAATGCTGCGCCATCTGGGTGGCAGGGTTGTCCGGACGATCATGGAAGATGGGGCCGAACGTGTAGAGATCACCCCTTGCGAACTTCGGGCCGCGCCCATCGATGTGCCAGGTGATCCTTCGACTGCTTCGTTCTGGATCGTTGCAGCCGTGATTGCAGCAACTTCGGTCGCGATCACCGTCCCCGCCGTCCTCGTTAACACGACACGCACCGGTTTTCTCGCTGTCCTCAGATCGATGAACGCCTCCGTGGAGCAGGCCGAAGCCCGTGACGTTGGCGGGGAACCTGTCGCCGACATCACAGCACGCCCATCATCATTGACCGGCGCATCTGTCAGCGGTCCAGCTGTCGTCGATGCGATCGACGAGCTTCCGATCCTGGCTCTGGCCGGCATGGTCAGCCGCGAGGGCCTTGACGTCACCGATGCCCAAGAGATGCGAGTGAAAGAATCTGACCGGATCCGGGCAACCGTCGATGCACTAGGAGCCCTCGGAGTGACGGCTGAAGAGCGTCCTGACGGATACCGTGTGCCAGGTGGCCAGCGACCGCGCTCTGGAGTTGTGGATGCCAACGGCGATCATCGCATTGCGATGACGGCCGCGATCGCCGCGACCATTGCTGACGGCCCCGTCGACATTATGGGATTCTCAACGGTCGCTTCGTCCTACCCGGGATTCCTGCGGGATCTGCGGGCGCTCGGCGGCCGCTACGAGGTCATCGCCTGAGCCCGACCAGGCTCGCACCAGATCGAGCGCGCTGACTCCTTGTGATCCTGACGCGAGCCACGCCTCGACAATCCCACAGACACCCGACTTGAGATCTTGAGGAGTGGCCCATGACCCCGGCGACGCACGGCGGCCCCGTGGTAGCCATCGACGGCCCCGCAGGATCAGGAAAGTCGACGGTTGCTGGCCGTGTGGCTGATGCCCTGGGTGTCCCTCATATTGACACCGGCGCGCTGTACCGCGCGGCCGCCTTGGCCTGTGTGCGGGCCGGCGTTGACCTCGACGATGCTGACCGTTGCTCCTCTGTAGTGGCCGCAGCACTCATCGACCGGCAGGACGGTCGTACCTTGCTTGATGGGGACGACGTCGAGGACGAGATCCGTGGCGACGTCGTCACCGCTGCAGTGTCACGCGTGTCTGCCCACCCAGGTGTCCGCGATGGCCTGTTGCCCGCTCAACGACGCGCGGTCGCAGAAGCTGGCGGCGTCGTCGAAGGACGCGACATCGGCACGGTCGTGCTGCCTGACGCCGACCTCAAGGTCTTTTTGACAGCCAGCGTGGAAGAACGCGCACGCCGTCGGGCCGCACAGCTCGGACGTGACGATTGGGAGCCCCTGGTCGCGACACTCCGTGAACGAGATGAAGCCGACGGTTCTCGGGCGGCGTCACCACTGCTCAAAGCCAACGACGCCTGGGAGCTCGACACCACGGGCATGGATATCGACGACGTCGTCGCCTCGATCGTCGACAAAACCACTCGTGCGTTGAGGTCTGACACTGGCGACGATGCTGGTGACATCGATCCGTTTGCTCGACGCGATGCATTGCCGGTGGTAGCCGTCGTAGGTCGCCCAAACGTCGGCAAGTCCACCTTTGTCAACCGAGTGATCGGACGCCGTGCGGCCATCGTCGAAGAGAAGCCGGGCGTGACACGCGATCGCGTCGAGTACGAAGCAGACTGGGCCGGACGCCAGTTCATCATTGTTGACACTGGGGGATGGGAACACGGGGCGACAGGTATGGCCGGGCGCATCGTCGAACAGGCTGATAGGGCGATTGCGACCGCAGACCTGGTGGTCTTCATCGTCGACGCGCAGGTCGGTCCTCAGGAAGACGACGAACGGTATGCACGTCAATTGCGTCGGTCCGACATTCCTGTGCTGTTGGTCGTCAACAAGGTCGATGGGTCCCGAAGCGAACCACTCGTGCACGATTTCCACACGTTGGGCCTGGGCGAACCAATAGGAGTCGGGGCCCGTGACGGACGTGGCATGGGTGACCTGCTGGATGCTGTCGTCACACGACTCCCCGCACAGCAAGGCCGCAGCGGCGACGTACCGCTGGTCCCACACGTTGCCATCGTCGGTCGACCGAATGTCGGCAAGTCCTCGCTGTTCAACCGACTCCTTGGAGAAGAACGGTCACTCGTCGATGCCGTTCCCCACACCACGCGTGACGCCGTCAACACATTGATAGAGCTTGGAGGCAGGCCCTGGGTACTCGTTGACACAGCTGGCATGCGTCGTCACTACCGCCGAGGCGAGGACACCGAGCTGTATTCGGTCGATAGGACCCGTGACGCAATTGCTGGCGCCGACGTCGTCCTGTTTGTGGTCGATGCATCTGAACCGCTTGGCGAACAGGACCAGCGCCTGGCTGCGCTGTTGCGCGACGCCGGTTGCGGTGTCGTGCTGGTGTGCAACAAGTGGGATCTTGTCGATGAAGAACGTCGTGAAGACCTCGACAAGGAACTCGACCGCCTGTTGTCCTTTGCTGCATGGGCGCCACGTGTCCGTGTGTCTGCCGCCAGCGGCAGGGGAGTGCGTCGCCTTTCTACCCAACTGACACGTGTCTGGGAGAACTACGGGCGACGCATTCCGACCCGAGAGTTGAATCGCCTGGTTGAGGAAGCCGTGCATGCACACGCACCTCCGCGTCAGGGAAATCGGCAACTGCGGATCCGATACTCGACGCAGGCCGAGGTGCGTCCCCCTCAATTCATCATGTTCACCAATGGTGAGCTTCCTGGTGGCTACCGCCGCTATCTCGAACGCATCATTCGTGAACGCTACGACTTCACCGGTGTGCCCTTACACCTCCACGATCGTCCACCGGCGCCACGCCGACGTTGACGCGTTGACATGGATAAGGCAAGGCCCCGTCCCTTCGGTCTCACCGAGGCTGGTAGCGTCACAGGGCCGCGCACCCGTGCGGTGTACGGGCTGTGGCGCAGTCAGGTAGCGCACTCGTCTGGGGGACGAGGGGTCGCCGGTTCAAGTCCGGCCAGCCCGACCAAAGACCGTTGAGGACGCGCATGCGGATCTTCGACTTTGGCGAGCCTGCCGATGGTCCCAGGCAGGCATCGTCACGGATCGCCACCGTCCCCAACGCAATCAGTCTCGCTCGCATCCTCGCCTTGCCCTTCATCTGGGCTGACCTCGTTGCAGGCCGTCACTTGCGTGCACTTGTTTTGGTGGGCATCTTCAGTGCAACAGATTGGGTCGACGGATATCTGGCAAGGCGTCTCGACCAAGTCACGCAACTGGGTCAACTGTTGGATCCTCTGGCCGATCGAGCGCTCTTCGCGGTCGTCGCGATCGGGTCCGCAGTCGGCGGATTGCTCCCCTGGTGGGTCGTGGTCGCTGTGGTTGGCCGCGATGTGCTGGTCGTGGCCGTGGCCGGTCTCGTGCTGGCGGCGTCTATACCACCACCGGCGGTCACTCGATCCGGTAAAGCCGCAACGTTCGGCCTGATGGTCTCGTTTCCGCTGCTGTTGGGAGCGGCGATCCTCGGTGACGGCGTCTCCGCGCCTCAACCCACGCTTCATGCTGCGACTTGGATTGTCTTGAGTGTCAGTCTCATGCTGTACTGGGTCACAGCCCTGTCGTATGGACGGACTCTCTTCAGCACACTGCGGTCGCGGTCAGCCCGGTAGGGTGCACGTCTCGGATGGTGGAGGTCGCTACGCATGGACGATGAAGGCAGCCAGGAGCTGCGCTATACCGAGGAGCATGAATGGGTGCGCCTCGAGAACGGCACGCTGCGCGTCGGTATTACCTCATACGCCCAAGACCAGTTGGGGGATGTGGTGTTTGTCGATCTGCCGGAACCGGGTACTCAAGTTGAAAGGGGGCAGTCGTTTGGCGAGATTGAGTCAACCAAGTCGGTCTCAGACTTGTATGCCCCCGTTAGCGGTGTGATTGCTGAACGCAATGAACAACTGGACAGCCAGCCTGACCTGGTCAACACCGAGCCGTTCGGCGACGGTTGGCTGGTGGCCATCGAAGCATCTGACCCCGGGCAGTTCGATGACCTGTTGTCCGCTGATCAGTACAAGACGTTGTTGGAGTCATGACAGTTAGACAACGGGCAGTGCTTCAGCTAGCACCGCTGACTGGTTTCGCCCATGGCGACGAACGGGGACGACCGTAGGCGGTCCTGTTTCCGCATCATCGGTCGCCCTCTACTCTCGTAACATGACACCGGCGCTCCACGTGAATTCGATCCAGTCCGGGGCCTTAGGGTCAGATGCCCCGGCGTTCAGATCGAATCGGACAGTTCGCGGTGTGCGACCAAAGCGCGACCGATGATGCGGGAGGTGGGCGATGACATGTGAAGCCTGTGGCGCCCCACTGGTCGACGACGTCAATTTCTGCCCCAAGTGCGGTACCCCAGTTGGCACGGCAGCACCGTCGCGAGACGACACCACTGCCTCCATCGATGCCGCTGAACTTGATCCTGTACATGAAGTTCCTGCGATGCCGGCCGTTGCTCCAGGCACGGGCATGCTTGTCGTCGTCAGGGGACCCAACGCCGGCTCGCGGTATCTCCTTGATCGCGACTCAACCGTCGTGGGACGTCACCCCGATGCCGAGATCTTCCTCGATGATGTGACCGTCTCGCGCCATCACGCCGAGTTTGCCCACGAGGAGGGCGGCCGCATCGCTCTGCGAGATCTTGGCAGCCTCAACGGTTCTTACGTCAACGGCGAACGCGTGGAACAGCGAAGCCTGGCCACGGGTGACGAGGTACAGATCGGCAGATTCAAGCTCTTGTTCGTCGGTTCACCTTCGGGACCGGGGGCGAGTTGATCGTGGCTGTTCACACCATTGGCGAGGTCCTCAACCAACTTCGGGAAGAATTCGATGATGTCACCATTTCCCGCATTCGGTCGTTGGAGTCGCAGGGTCTGATCAGCCCAGACCGCACAGATTCTGGCTACCGAAAGTTCTCGGAACACGACATCGATCGCATCCGTTATGTGTTGACGGCCCATCGCGACCGTCAGGTCGATCTTGAGGTGATCCGGCGCGAACTTGATCGCATGGATGCCGGGCTGCCGCCGCAAAGCGACGATGCGGCCACGGTCCCGGGTGAGTCGACTACCCATGCCAATCATCAGCCTCGCCAACCTAGGAAGTCCGCAAAGACCTCGAGGCACGCATCTGGGCGCACACAGACGCCAAACGGAGCACTGCAACTGCCTCTGGACGGCGATGACAGTCCACTTTCTCCTCCACCTGAGCCGGACGCAGGCAGCCCCGATCATTCCCGCCTGGATGATCCGCCAGGGGGACGTCAAGCAACACGGGCACAGAACACGACTGCGCCACCTCAGCCCGCTTCGGCACCGGCCAGCGACCTTGGCCCATTTGTCGACGAAATCGGGGACCTTCGATTGACCGATAGCGAACTTGCGGACGCCACTGGTTTGACGCTTGAAGACGTCAAGGGATTGCGAGAGCACGGCATCTTGGGGCCCGAGGCTCTCTCCGACGCGTCAGACGTTGAACTTGCCACGATCGCCGCCGAACTGCTGGCTGCGGGACTGGAACCTCGCCACCTCCGCATGTATCGGCAATTTGCGCAGCGCGAAGCGGGCCTCCTGGAACAGCTGATGTCACCTCTGCTGCGGCAGCGAAACCCTGAGAGCCGCCAACGTGCGCTCGTGACCGGTCAGCGGCTGGCAGAACTCGGAGCAGAGTTGCAACGTCGATTGCTGGACGAAGAGATCCAATCGACATTGCGGTCCTGGCGCTAAGCCGCATCCGTCAGTCACATAGAGGTAACCGGCCATGGTGCCTGCATCCCTGTTGACAACCGACGCCGGAACGCCATCGACGCGGCGCATATTCCGGCGTCAGCAGCCCACTCAAGCCACGACGCACCACGCACGCTGGCTGACCGTGACCCTGGTCGCGATGGTCGTGTTGAACAGTGCGGTTGCTGGGGCCCTGGCAGCGTCATCCGAGCAGCAGCCTGCACAGGCATGGGACGACCAGCCGACCGACGTCCAGTTCTCGACCCCAGAAGATCTTCAGGCTGCAGTGTCGGCACCTCACTGGTTCGTGCTCGAGGTTGCTACCGGCAAAGGCATCTTCGGCCATCAGTGGGATATCCCTCGTCCTGTCGCCTCAGCTGTGAAGATCGCCACCGCGTTGACCACAGTCCGACGCAGCGCTATCGATGACACGCTGGTGATACCAGACGAATTTCCGCTGCCGCTTGGAGCGAGCGCTGGGATTAGCGCTGGCCAGACCTGGACCATCGAAGATCTACTGGAGGCACTGATTGCCCGCAGCGGCAACGACGCCGCAGAAGTCGTGGCGTGGCACGTAGCAGGTGATCGCGAATCGTTCGTCGAAATGATGCGGCATGATCTGGCAGCGTTGGGGCTTGGCAGTGCCGTGGTGAGCGACCCCAGCGGTCTTGACGACGCCAATCGTTTTACGGCGCAGCAGTTGGCAATCCTTGGCGCTACTGCACTCACTGATCCTGAACTTGGCCCCCTGCTGGGACGCACTCACGTTGATCTGCCCACGAGTGCACATCAACCATCACGCAACCTGCTACTTGAGTCCTATCCAGGCGCAACCGGGATCAAGACCGGATACACCCAACAAGCTGGGAACGTACTGGTTGGGAGCGCACGGCGCGCAAAGCGGGAACTCGTTGTCGTCGTTATGGACGCACACCACGACCCGGCTCGTTTCGATGATGCAGCACGGTTGCTCGACCACACGTTTGCCACAACACAGCTCGCGCAGCGCTCGCCGACGTTGGAGACGCGCGGGGGATCGGGGTCGGTCAGGTGGTCGACTGGTCCTGTGTATGTCACGGTGCCACGGGGATCCGTACTTGATCTGACCTGGCCATGGCCGGCCTATACACCAGAAGGCCCCCTGCTCGTCCAAGTACTCGTCGACGGGATGGTGGTGGAAATTCTTGAAGCTGAACGGCATCTCGTTGGGGGCAACGGCAACGAGCAAGCTGCAGGTTTGGGAAGTGCTCTCGCTGACGGAGTCTACGCAGCCCTTCGATCAGCGGCCGTCCACGATGAGCTCCGATAGCCTCGGAGATTGCGACAGGAGCGACGCCGTGATTGAGATGGAGTTGGTCGGCGTGCGGGTTGAGCTGCCCGCCAACCAGCCGATTGTGCTCCTCAAGGAACGTGAGGGCACTCGCTTTCTGCCCATCTGGATCGGCGCGGTCGAAGCAACAGCCATCGCGTTTGCGATGCAGGGAGTCGAACCGCCACGCCCGCTGACTCACGACTTGATCATTGACTTGCTCGAGTCAGTCGGAGCCCGCATCGAACGAGTGACCGTGACAGATCTGCGGGAAGGCACCTTCTATGCGCAGATTCATCTATCGATTGACGGTCGTTCGTTGACCGTCTCGTCGCGACCATCGGACGCGATTGCCATCGCGAGCCGCAATCCGGACACACCACTGTTTGCAACGCCCGACGTTCTTGAGACCGCCGGCATCGAGCTCGATGAAACTGACAGCGACGACGAGCTCTCCAGCGTCGACCCAGAAGAGGAAGTCCGTCAATTTCGCGAGTTCCTCGATGACATAACTCCCGAGGACTTCCAGGGCTAGCACCTTCGACGGCAAGAAGCCCTTTCCTGCCGCTGCCCAGCAGCGTGTACATATCTCCAGCGCGATGAGCAGACCTGTTCAGACGCCTTGTGTCGTCACATCGCCACCGCTATCAATCGCCTACATCGGCCGTACCTGCATTGACTGCATCGAATTGCAGGCCCATTGCAGTTGCTGCATAATCTTGCGATGCCTACCGTGATCGTTCGCGCAGTGCATTGACGAAGACGCTCCAGCGACCTATCGTCACGGGCGAAGTTTCACGCGTGTATCTTGGCAGAGGCGCGAGCACTGTGGAGGGCGCTAAGCCCGATCCCTCCACTTTGCGGTTGCCAACCCAGGGGGAGCGGTGGAGCACGATTCCCCCCACCGAGACCGCGATCTGATGCACCAAGGGCTCAAGGAGCGGACGACGATGGATGCAACGGCTGCGACGGCTCGACCCAACCCGGGCCAGTTGGCCTTCGACGTCGGGGATGCAGCGACGGTCAGCGAGGGTTACAGAGGTCCGACGGTGTGCAAGATCGTCGGCATCACATACCGCCAGTTGGACTACTGGGCTCGGACAGGCTTGGTCGAACCCACCGTCAGACGCGCAGAAGGTTCCGGTTCGCAGCGCCTGTATGCATTTGAGGATGTGCTGCAGATCAAGATCGTCAAGCGCCTCCTTGACACTGGCGTGTCACTGCAGAAGGTGCGCATGGCCATCGAAGAGTTGCGTGCGCGCGGCAAGTCGGTGGTTGAGGCGACGCTGATTTCCGATGGGACCAGCGTGTACACCGTCGACAGCGACCAGCAGGTTCTTGACCTGCTGCGCAGGGGCCAGGGAGTGTTTGCCTTGTCGCTGGAACCGGTCATCGACGAGTTGCGGGGAGAAGTCAGCGCATTCCCTGCTGAGCGCATTGCCGACCGACCTTCAGCAATGCCTGTCGACACGGAATTTGCCCGCTTCGCCCAATAGGCAAACACGTTCCTCGGGCTCTCTCACGGCGATGAGCAACGGCACGTGAGCCTCCTCACCTGAGGCTGCACGCGTGCCGTTTATCGACGGGCACCCACAGGCGGTCGCCATCGTCACCCGTTGATGCTGATCAGTTGGCGGCGAGGAAGTCCCGCGCGATCTGCGCTGCTGACCTGCCTTCAGCAACTGCAACATTCATCTGCTGTAGCGCCTCGGTCGTGAACTGCGCAGTGATGCGCGCGATCACATCAGCCATCTCGGGATGATCATCCAGTGCAGATTGACTCACAATCGGCACAAGATTTTCTGGCGGCAACATCCCCGCATCATCGGCGAGGATCCTGTAGCCACCTTGAGCCAACGGCGCGTCAGTCGAGAACAACAGAATCATGTCCACGTCGCCGGCGTCGAGGGCCGCGAGGCGGGGAGCGGGCTCCTGTATTGAGGTGAACGTCACGTTGTCCAATCCGTAGATCTCGACAAGTCCCCTGAAACAAGCTAGGCGCTCTTCACACTCGGGTGGGCCTGCAAAGACGATGGGCCCTGCTACTGCAAGGTCGGAGAGACTGCTCCAGCCTTGCTGGTCAGCAACCGAAGTTGCGACCACAAAAGCTTGATTGTTTTCGCCAGGTGCAGCGTCGAGGACCGCCAGTCCGTCCTCGGCCAGCAGGGATCTCAACAACGCAACGGCGTCATCGACCCCTGTCGGCGCTTCAACATCAAAGGCTCCGAGGAGACCCGATCCGACGTACTCCGCCACGACATCGACACGTCCTGCTCGCAGTTCTGGGTAGAGCAATTCACGGGTGCCAAGGTTCAATGACCGGTCCACTGAAATGCCCGCATCCTCGAGCGCCTGCGCATAGATCTCACCGAGAATCTCCGATTCGGGGAAGTTGTACGAGGTGACGACGACATCGGAGGAACAGGCCGCCAGGAGCATGGCACCTGCGACAGCCATTGCGGATCTACGGATGAGCCTTTGTGGTCCTACTCGGCGTGACATCGGTGCTCCTGTGGTGGTGCCGGCATCTATGCGGCGACGACGACAGCGCGACGAACGCGCCCTCATTGGTGGTCTGCGAACATACTTCGACGACTAGTTCGTTGCGCACGATGATCCGGTTGGGTCTCGCGCTCAGGCAGTCACGATAGGTAGTAGTGCGGCTTATGGCCACTGGGAAGGATCGTTCATCCCGCTGCACCGGTAGCAACCTCGGTGGCTGCCAGCGTATTCCCGACACCGGCTGCAGAAACCAATCGGCCTTCCAGGAAGTGCAGCGTGCGATCGACGAGCAAGGTGACGAGTGCCAACAAGATGGCGCCTGCCACCACCATTGGCCATCCGCCTCGACCTTGAGCAAAGCCTCCAACGATGAATCTGCCAAGGCCGCCCCCGTCAGTGACGATGGCACCGATCGCAGTCGTGGCGATGACTTGGACGTACGCCAACCGGATACCCACAGCGATGATGGGTGCGGCCAACGGAAGTTCGATGTGTCGGACGATGCCTGCATCCGTCATGCCCATGCCACGGGCAGCATCAAGCACTTCAGGATCCACGGATCGAATAGCTGTATAGCTATTGGTGAACATCGGCGGCATGGCCAGGGCAATGAGTGCGGCAACCAGCGGCCAGAACTGCGTGCTGATCTCTGATCTTGAGGCAAGCAACCAAAACATGACGATCAACCCAAACGATGGGATGGCACGTCCCAGGTTGACCACACTCGATGACCATGCTTCGGCGCGCCGGTAATGCGCCAGCATGACCGCTGCAGGAATACTTGCCATTGCGGCGATCAACATCGCGACCGTCGACACCCATAGGTGTTCGCCGATGCGGTACGGGATGCCATTGCGGACAGTCGGCTGCCATCTCGCCGGTTCTGCCAGCCACTGCCACGTGTCGACCAGGAGCTCCATGTCAGGCCTGCTGCCACGGAGTTGCCAGCCGTTGCACCCCGAGCAGGACCAGATCAAAAGCGATGGCGAGGACGACCGACAGTCCGGTGCCGACGACGATCAGCGTGGGGAATGGGGGAAGCACCCGGAATCCAGACAGGATCAACTGACCGAGACCACCGAGGCCAAGCAGTGCGGTGACCGTGACAAGCCCAATGACGGTTACCGTTGCGATCCTGACGCCAGCGACGATCACCGGCAGTGCCAGCGGTACTTCAACCGTCCACAGGATGCGTCGGCGGGTCATTCCCATGCCGATCGCTGCCTCAACGACGTCGCCCGGCACCTGCAAAATTCCGGTCACGATGTTGCGGACCAGGATCAACACGGTGTAGCTGACAAGCGCGATCGTCGCGTTGATGTAGCCCAATCCCACGATGGGAGCCAGCAACGCAAAAAGAGCCAACGACGGCACCGTATAGAGCAGACTGCTGGCTTCTATGACACGGCGATAACGCGACGGATGGCGCAAGCACCATGCAGCCAGGGCGGACGACAGGCACAAGCCGATGATCACGGCGGTGACGGTCAGGACCAGGTGCTGCACTACCGCAGCCCCAACCCGATCGAGGTTGGAAACAAGCCAACTCCACTCGAAGAGCGGACGCGTCGAAGCCGCCATCATTCCAACGCCGCACGAAGGTCGTCGAACGCAACGTGCACCGTCACGTCTCCGGAGGTGACGATGACCGCCTGGTGCTTGCCCGCGAGCAATACGTCGAGAGCGTCCCTGACCGTTGCCGACGAGGCGAGGCGGGGGAGGCCTGCGTCATCTTGGTAGGGCTGGACGGCGTCTGCCGGCATCGCCTTGCGACAGAGGATGGCATCCAGTCGCAGCAATCCAGCTCGTCTGAGCGTTCGGTGTGCACCGAGGAACTCATCGACGTAGGGACTGGCAGGGCGTGCGAGGAGTTCTTCTGGTGATGCGAACTGTTCGATCCGGCCGACCTCACTGAATACTGCGATCCGGTCACCGAGCCGGAGCGCCTCGTCGATGTCATGGGTGACCAACACGATCGTCTTGTGCAGCCGTTGCTGAAGGTCAAGCAATTCGCCTTGCAAGCGTGTCCGCACAACAGGATCGACTGCCCCGAACGGTTCGTCCATCAACAGCACCGGGGGGTCTGCAGCCAGCGCCCTTGCTACACCGGCACGTTGTTGCTGACCACCGGATAACGCCTGCGGATAACGGTCGAGTAGTTCACTGTCGAGGCCCATGAGCGCGACCAACTCTTCCACGCGGCGACGGATGCGATCATCATCCCATCCCAGCAAGGTCGGCACCGTGCCGATGTTGTCGGCGATAGTGCGATGAGGAAACAGGCCAACACGCTGAATCACATAACCGATGGAGCGCCGAAGCACGTGGGGGGCAAACGTGGAGGTCTCTGCACCGTCGAGATAGATCGTGCCTGACGACGGCTCGATCACGCGGTTGATCATCTTCAGTATTGTCGTCTTGCCGCAACCGGATGGGCCGACGAGCACTACCAGCTCGCCGCGCGGGATGACCATGGACAGATCTTCAACTGCAGGAGCCTGACCACCTTCATAACGCTTGGTCACATGCTCAAGCCGGATCATTTCGTCAAGTGCGGCGATGACATCAACTCCGACGCAATCAAATAGGTCATCGCGGCAGGGTAGTGCTGGCGCGATACGGTGGCCTCCAGGTCACCTTCCCTTGGACGGATCAGGGACATTGCTGCTCATTCCACTGCGTCAGTGCCGAGTGGGCCAACAATGAGGATCGCAAGACCGTGAGGGATCTATCACAACTCGAACGCGCGTTCGATACCGCGGCGGTGTGGGGCTTGGAAATTGATACTCGCTACCGAGTATTCGCAGCAACCCTCGTGGTCAGCGCCGACTTCGCCGCAGCATTGCCTGCGCCGCCTCAATCTGACGATGACCGGATACAAGTCTTGCTGTATCCCGTATCGACGATCCTCGCGTCCTTGCGTGAGGGTGACACCGTTCTCACCTTCGCCCAGGAACAACTCGTCGATGTCGCGAGTGCATTCGGCGGTGCGCGTCTCACGTCGCCTATCTTCGGCAGGCTCGAACCGCAGCTTGGAGCGTGGGCTCCAACATGGAGCCTCGAGGGCCGTTCAAACGCTCCCGACGGACGAGCGACCACAGCGACTTTCAGTGTGACGCAAGACGATCAGGCACTCGATGTGTTTGTGCGGTGCGATGATGTGCAATTGCGTGACACAGACGGCAACGTCCTGTATTCGACAAATCCCGTTGAACAACCTTGGTGACAGTTCCGCAAAAGGATCTTCAGCGACCGTGAACCAAGCGCCAGCCGACACGTCGAGATACTCGCAGTCGCGGAATGCCACCTGCCTTCGCTCGGGGTAGGGGCAACAAGCTGAGCCTTCATGCGCCCCTTCTCCCTCGCCCCAGTGTTAGTTTACATAATGTACATTATCGGGGT
>JBBDSU010000010.1:0-1254 GCA_040904825.1 Nitriliruptoraceae bacterium
CGTCCGACCAGCATCGCTGAACGAGACATCGGCAGCGAACGGAACCTGTCGATAATGCCTTTGCTCATGTCTTCGGCAATACCCGCGCCGGTGAATGTCGCGCCGAACACCACCGTCTGAGCAAAGATCCCACCGATCAGGAACTCGCGATAGTTGACGCCGTCTGGCGGGGTGATGGCTCCGCCGAACACGTACGCGAACAGCAGCACGAACATGATCGGCGACATCAGGACCCAGATCAGCACTTCTGGGACACGCTTGATCTTGATCACGTTGCGTTTGGCGATGACGTGACCGTCAATGATTGCCGCAACAAGCTGATTCATCGTGCAACCTCCGAAGTCTCGTGGGCGGTTGCGGCAGTCCGCGCGGCAGGGTCGGGGCTCTCGGCAGCGTCATCGCCTTGCTCAGCGACATGCCCCGTCAGCGACAGGAAGACATCGTCGAGTGTCGGGCGACGCAGCCCGACATCGAGCAGTGTGATGTTGGCGGCGTCGAGTCGTCGCAAGGTGGCCATCAGATCATCAGGGCCTCCGGCGACTGGCGCTGCGAGTGCGCGGGTGTGATCATTGACGCGCACCTCACCGATCGCGACTTCGGCGACGATGGCGCGTGCAGGCTCCAAGTCGTCTGAGCTAGCGACGACAAGTTCGATGCGCTCACCGCCGACCTGCGACTTCAGCTCGTGAGAGGTGCCGTGCGCGATTGCGCGACCGTGGTCGATCACGATGATGTCGTCCGCCAACTGGTCAGCTTCCTCGAGGTACTGCGTTGTCAGCAGCAAGGTGGTGCCACCACGGACGAGGTCGCGGATGACACTCCACATGTTGGTGCGTGACCGCGGGTCGAGTCCGGTGGTGGGCTCGTCGAGGAACAGCACCGGCGGCTCTGCGACGAGCGCACCTGCCAAATCCAACCGTCGCCGCATGCCGCCCGAATACGTCTTGACGGGCCGGTTGGCGGCCTCAGTCAGGTCAAACTGTTCGAGCAGCTCATGGGCTCGCGCCCGGGACGGCTTGAGTCCCAGCCGGTACAGGCGACCGATCATCTCAAGGTTTTCGTAGCCGGTGAGGTGTTCGTCGACGGCGGCATACTGGCCGGACAATCCAATGACCTTGCGTGCTGCCTGGGGATCGGCGAGCACATCAACCCCTGCAACCTCGACCTGGCCCTGGTCAGGGTGAAGCAGCGTGGTCAGGATCCGGACCGCGGTGGTCTTGCCGGCGCCATTGGGTCCCAGCAGGCTCAGCACGG
>JBBDSU010000010.1:1354-3278 GCA_040904825.1 Nitriliruptoraceae bacterium
CCGTCACGGCCTGTCGCGTCACCCGGGGACGCCGATGGTCGCACGGCCAATGTTGTGGCGGTCAGCGGAACACCGCACGCAGCGACTGAGCGATTTGGCGAATATTGCAGCGGTGGGCAGCGGCCATTGAGTGGTGTCGTCTGCCATGGGCGTGTGCCAGCCGGGCATCCTTGCCGATTGGGCAGCATTTGTCCAGCAGTCCGCGGCCGCGTCCATCCCGTCGAGGCTGTGGTGGCAGCGATCACGCAGCGTGCTCCGCTAGCGCGTTCTGCCAGCGTGTTGGAAACCGTGGCGTCTGGCGGCGCTAGGGTGCCGTCGATCGTGCCGTTCGCATTGCCCAACACCTGTACAACAAGGGAGAAGCATGTCTGCTGAGCGACGCAAGCGAGTCCTCATCGCGTACTTGTGGCAAGAATCCAACGCGTTCGCGCCCGGCGACACCGACTTCGATGATCCGGCACTTGCCGAGATCACCTTCGGTGATGCCATCCTTGATCGCGCCCGCGGATCGGACCGGACGATTGACGGCATGTTGGATGTCGCCGAAGAGGCTGACCTTGAGCTGATTCCGGTTGTCGAGGCCAAAGGTGGGGCGAGTCCGCCGGTCACCGACGCGTCGTTTGATCGCTATGCGACGGTGATCTGCGATGCAGTGGCGGCCACGCCAGAACTCGATGGGATCCTCCTGGGTCTTCATGGAGCGATGTCGACGCCGACTCACGGCGATGCCGAAGGTGAATTGCTCCGGCGCGTCCGCGCGATTGTCGGCCCCGACATGCCGATCGCGGTGGCAAGCGACCTCCATGCGCATGTGACCTCGGCGACGACGGACAATGCTGACATCGTCGTCGGCTACCACACGCACCCGCATATCGACCAGGTGCGGACTGGCCGCCGTGCGACAGAGCTGCTGGTTGAAGCCATGGAAGGGCGGAGCCGACCGACGATCTCGATGCGCAAGATCCGCATGATCACTTCAGCGCAAACGCAGGTGACCGATCAGCCGCCACACAAGATCTTGGCGGACATGGTTGACGAGGCCGAAGCGCGTGATGAGGTCTTATCGGCGAACTTGTTTTGTTCACAACCGTGGCTCGACGTGCCCGACCATGGGTGGACGGCCGTCATCGTCACCGACGCGGCACCTGACGTCGGACAGGCTCTTGCTGACGACATCGGACGTGCTGCGTGGGACTTGCGTGAAGCCTTCCGAGTCGAGGCGATGGACGTCGATGACGCCATTGACCTGGCCGTCAATGGAGAAGGCACCTACGTCTTCGGTGATGGCGCGGACTCCACGACTGCGGGCGGTGCAGGGGACGGCAATCTGCTCCTGGCCGCCCTGTTGCGTCGGGATATCGACGTGCCAGCGTTGATGATCATCACGGATCCTGACGCGGCTGCCACAGCGATCGATGCTGGCGTCGGAGCCACGGTCGAGGTCGAGGTGGGAGGCGCACTAACCCCGCGGTTCTTCTCGCCAGTGCGATTCGATGGCACGGTGCTCACGGTGTCGGAAGGTGAATACATCTCCGAGTCCGGAGGTCGGCAACGACGCCAGATGGGCCCAACGGCCGTCGTCGTACGAGGTGGGGTGACCCTTGTGATCACCACGGTCAGAGCACGTGGGATGGACCCGACGCCCTACTTGAGCGTCGGCTTGGATCCGGCTGACTTCCGGATCGTGCAGTCGAAATCTGCGGGCGCCTATCGCGGGTTCTTCTCCAAGTATGGAAAGTGCATCGACCTCGACGTTGTTGGACCCGCGGCATGCACCCTTGAGCGTTTGCCGTACGAGCACGTCGATCGACCACTGTGGCCGCTCGATGATGTCGACACGCCCTGGTGAGATGTGGTGACCACCGCCAATGCGCAAGCCGGTCGATGAGGCGCGTTGAGAACCTGTGCCGACAAGCCAGACCGA
>JBBDSU010000010.1:3378-10009 GCA_040904825.1 Nitriliruptoraceae bacterium
CCGATATGCCCTACGAGGGTGACCGCGAGTAGCGTAGGTTTTGGCCGGTCGCCTTTGGATTGCTCGTTGGATTGCGACGGGCCACCTTGCGTCTTGAGCTAACCGCTCGTTCGATCGCGCTCGTGCGCCTACCAGGAGTCATCGATGGTGAATTCGTCGTCCACCCGGTGGGTTGTGCCATTCGAAGATGGCACGGCGGAGGATCGCTGGCTGCTGGGGGGTAAAGGCGCAAATCTCGCCGAAATGACCCGCATCGGCTTGCCCGTTCCACCCGGTTTTGTTGTCACGACCGATGCCTGCCGCCACTATCTGGAGCATGGCGCGGTCCCCGGTGACTTGTTTGCCCAGGTGCAGGCACATTTGACGGACCTCGAAGCGCGGCTCGGTCGCCGGCTTGGTGATCCGGATCACCCGCTGTTGCTGTCGGTGCGTTCCGGGGCGGCGTTTTCCATGCCAGGGATGATGGACACCGTGTTGAACCTGGGGGCGACGCCAGCAACCGTGCCGGGCCTCGCCAAATTCGGTGGGGAACGTTTCGCCTGGGACGCAGTGCGCCGCTTCCTTGAGATGTTCGGACGGGTTGTGCTGGGCGTTGACGAACACGCCTTTGCAACCGATCTCGATGCGATGATTGCCGATGCTGGTGTAACCGACGAGCGCGGACTCAGCGCCGATCAGGTTGCTGCGGTCGCTGCTGCGCATCGCGCCTCCATCATCGATGCCGGCCACGATCTTCCCGACGACCCGGCACAGCAGCTTCAGTTGGCTGTCGAGGCGGTGTTCCGCTCCTGGAACGGTGACCGAGCACGCGCCTATCGCCGGGTAGAAGGCATTGCCGATGACCTCGGCACGGCGGTCAGCATCCAGGCGATGGTGTTTGGAAATCTCGGTGATTCCTCGGCGACCGGCGTGGCATTCACGCGCAACCCCGCAACTGGCGAGCCGGTCGCCTACGGAGATTTCCTCGTCGGCGCTCAAGGGGAAGACGTCGTCGCGGGCACGCGAACCGTGCAGCCACTGGCTGAGTTGGCGGAGGCGTTTTTCGCGCCACACAGTCTGTTGCTGGAGCACCTCGGAACCCTTGAGCATCACTACCGTGATCTGTGCGACGTCGAGTTCACCATTGAGGACGGCACGCTGTGGATGTTGCAGACGCGCGTGGGAAAACGTTCGGCTGCAGCTGCGGTGCGCATGGCGGTCGACATGGTCGACGAAGGCCTGATCGAAATCGACGAAGCGTTGCGACGCGTGAGCCCCACCCAGCTTGAACAGTTGCTCCATCCGCGCTTCGCGACCGACGTCGGCCAAGCCCTGACAACGGGGCTTGCTGCCTCACCTGGCGCCGCGGTCGGTGCGATCTGCCTCACGTCCAAGGATGCCAAACTGCGTGCCGACGCCGGCGAGAAGGTCATCCTGGTGCGTAATGAGACCTCACCAGAAGACCTTGAAGGCATGATGGCCGCAGAGGGTCTGTTGACCGCGCGAGGTGGCCTGGTCAGTCATGCTGCTGTGGTCGCCCGTGGGTTCGGCAAGCCGGCGGTGTGTGGCGCATCTGCGCTCAAGATCGATGTTGCCGCACAGACGGTCACCATTGGCGACACGGTGCTGCGGGATGGTGATGTCATCTCGATCGATGGTTCCAGCGGGATGGTCGTCGTGGGCGAAGTTGACCTCGAAGCTCCCGACGATGACCCGCGCCTTGAGCGCCTGCTGGAGTGGGCCGACAGTCGGCGCACACTGTCCATCTACGCCAACGCCGATACCGCTGCCGACGCCCAGCGCGCCCTTGATGCGGGCGCGCAAGGCATCGGACTGTGCCGGACCGAGCATCAGTTCCTCGGCGACCGCCTGCCGCTGATCCAGCGAGTCATCTTGGCTGGCACTGACGAGCAGGAAGCCGAAGCGCTGGTTGTCCTTGAGCGCCAGCAGACAGCCGACTTTGAGGCGTTGTTGGCCGTGATGGATGGCAAGACGACGGTGATTCGATTGCTCGATCCGCCGTTGCACGAGTTCCTGCCGGATGTCGAAGCGTTGCTGGTGGCCGAAGCGACCTCGCCGCTTTCAGAGAGTGACGCCGCGCTGCTGGCGGCGGCCAAAGATCTGCGTGAGCACGACCCGATGCTCGGCACCCGAGGTATCAGACTGGGTGTGCTGCGGCCAGAGCTCTACCGCAGTCAGGTTCGAGCCATCTTGACAGCGTCTGCTGCGCGGATCGCTGCCGGCGGTGACCCGCGACCTGAGATCATGCTGCCGCTTGTCGCCACCGCCGAGGAGCTCGCCTGGGGTGTGGCGCTCATCCATGACACCGCTGAGGCGCTGGTGGCCGACAGCGGGAGCCAGGTTGCCTACACCGTTGCCACCATGATTGAGACACCGAGTGCGGCGCTGCGCGCTGGACAGCTCGCGCCTCACGTCGACGCGTTCTCTTTCGGCACAAATGATCTGACGCAGTTGACGTTCGGCCTGTCACGCGACGACGTCGAAGCGACCTACATCCCGCGTGCGCTGGAATTGGGATTGTTGCCAGTCGAGCCGTTCCGGAGTCTGGATCCGGATGGGGTCGGTCGTCTGGTCGAGATTGCGGTGAACGAAGGCCGGGATGCCAAGCCCGATCTCGTCACCGGCATCTGCGGCGAACACGGCGGTGATCCCGCGTCGATCGCGCTTGCGCACCGCTGGGGGATGACGCACGTGTCATGCTCGGCGTCGCGCATCAAAGTTGCCCGGTTGGCTGCCGCTCACGCCGCGCTCGATGTTGCAGGTCCATCATCGTCAGCATGACCTTGCGCTTGCGGCCACACGTCAACGGCCACACGCCAACGACCACGCTGCGGTGCCGCAGCGGAATGTTCGGACGTGAAGATGGCGAGCTAGAAGAGACGACGACGTTGAACCGATCGGAGCAACGATGACAAACGGAGTGGTGCGCACGGTGTTGGGGGATGTCGAACCGACAGCGCTTGGACAAACCCTCATCCACGAGCACCTGATCCTGTCACTGCTGTGCTATTGGACACCAGGCGACGACGTGGCGGTCGCCTCCGCTCGCCTCGACCAAGACAACCTCGCCACGGTCCGACGCAACCCGTTTGCGGTCCGCAGGAACCTCGTCATTGACGAGATCGATGTGGCCATCGACGAAGTATCTCGATTCCGAGTCGCCGGCGGCGGCGCATTGCTTGAAGTCACCTCCACCAACGTTGGACGCGATGTGGTCGCACTGCGGCTGATCTCGGAAGCCACAGGAGTCCACGTCGTGGCCAGCACCGGTTACTACATCGGCTTGTCGCATCCTCGAGGGTTCGAAGAACGCACCATCGAGTCATTGACTGACGAAATGGTCACTGATCTGACTGAAGGGGTGGATGGCACGGGTATCTGTGCCGGGGTGATCGGCGAAATAGGGGTTGGCAGCTGTCCGATGACGGATGGTGAACGCAAGATGCTGCAGGCGGCGGCCGCCGCTCAGGCGCAGGTTGGCGCCGGGATGATTGTCCACCCTGCTCCAGGCGTCGACTCGGTGTTCGAGATCACCGAGGTGCTCACTGCCGCTGGGGCGCTCATGGACAAGGTCGTCATCAGCCATCTTGATGAGCGGTTCATGCTCGACGGTGAGCCGTTTGACCGTCTCGCTGCCACAGGGGTGATCTTCGGCTTCGATACGTTCGGACGAGAGCTGTACTACGCCAGCCGCGGTCGTCAGCATCCCAGCGATGACGCCCGCATCGAGCGCATTCGTTCGCTGGTCGACAAGGGATGGGCTGACCGCATCGGATTGGCGCAAGACGTGTGTATACGGCACGAACTGCGGACCTACGGAGGCCAAGGCTACGACCACGTGCTCGACCACATCGTCCCGCGGATGATTGACGCCGGGATTGCCCAAGAGGCGATCACCACCATGTTGACCACGGTGCCGATGCGTGTGGCGACACTGGGATGACATCCGACGTGACACGACAGTCCCGCCACATTGCGGCATTACCGCGTCCCGGTCATGTCGTAGTCGTTGGTGCAGGTGTCGTCGGGATGTCTACCGCGTTGTTCCTGGCTCGAGCTGGCGTAGGTGTCACCGTCATCGAGCGCACCAGTGTGGCCGCAGGAGCATCGTGGGGTAACGCCGGATTCCTGACCCCGGCATTGACCACTCCACTGCCACAGCCGTCGATCCTTCGGACAGGCGTGCGAGCACTGGTCAGCCCCCGCTCGCCGTTGTATGTCCCTTTGCGTTTCGATGTGACGCTGTGGCGCTTCTTGCTGAGCTTTGCTCGCAACTGCACTGCTGCGCGATGGGACGCCTCAATGCAGGCCTACGCCCCGTTGGCCCAACGCAGTCTGGCCGCGTTCGATGCCCTCGGCGATGAGGATGTGGCTTCCGCCATCCGTCACGACGACGTCATCCTTGCAGCATGCGGCGACGTCGCAGCTCGCGACCATGTCGTTGATGAACTCGACACCGTCCGTCGCGCCGGCATCGACGTCGACTTTGAGGTGCTGGATCGAGCAGCGATCGACCGCATCGCACCTGAGGTCGGTGCGGCGATCTCTTCCGGAGTAGCGGTCCACGGCCAACGGTCCATCAACCCTCCTCATTTCATGGCGCAACTGGACAAGGCCGTCAGTGCGGCTGGGGTCGAGGTCCGAACCGGGTTCGGTGTGGAGGTGATCCGAGACGATCGTGAGATGGTGACGATCGGACTCGAAGACGGCGAAGAGGTACGTGCCGATCGAGTTGTCGTTGCCACCGGCGCGGAGCTGGGTCGGCTGGTACGTACCTTCGGGGTGCGCCGGATCGTCCAGGCCGGGCGTGGATATTCGTTCAGCGTCAAGGCGGCCGGTGCGCCCCAGATCCCGACGTGGTTCCCGTCCCACAAGATCGTTGCGACGCCACTGGGCGAAGGCCGTACCCGTATTGCTGGCATGATGGAGTTTCGTCGCCACGGCTCGCCACTTGATCCGCGACGGATCGAGGCGATCACCGATGCCGCGCGTGTTGTCTTGCCCGCGCTGGACCTCGACGATCGGCAGGACGAATGGGTGGGTTCGCGCCCGGTGACCACCGACGGGCGTCCGCTGATCGGCCCGACGTCGTCGCCAAGGGTGATCGCCGCAGGTGGGCACGGAATGTGGGGCGTCGTCCTTGGGCCGCTGACCGGGCAACTGGTGGCCAACATGCTGGTCGAAGGCACCGTTGACGCCGACCTCGAGGCCTTCGATCCGCTGCGATGAAACGGTAACCCTGGGACGGCGAGCCAACGCGCCACGAACTCACCTCACGTCCAATCCGCAGCGATCCTCGATCCGAACGCCGTAGCGAAAAGCGCTGACATGAGGTGACTTACGTGCTGAGAGTGTTTGATGGCCTGCATCGAGCGGCAACTCGCCGTCCGGGGATGGTGATCGCCGCGGTGCTGGTCATCAGCATCATGTTCGGATGGCTGTCGTCACAAGCGATCACCGACGACGCCATCGCGGTCGACAACGAGCCCGCACGCGCACTGGAAACCCTCGACGAGCAATTTGGAGACCGCCAGTCAGTGGTGCAGATCGTGGTGCAGACCGACGGCGAATCGATCATCGGTCGGGATGGCCTGCTGGCAAGCATGCGCATCACCCAGGCGATCCGGGACTCTGAGGTTGCCGCGACACTTATCGGCAGTCGTTCGGACCATGCGGGGCAAGGCCAGTCGGCCGCGACCGACGGGCCAGCGATGTCGTTGCAACCTGACGCGGGAAACGACGCTGGCCCCGACCAGCAGCAACCTGCGATCGCCAGCTTCCTCGGAGGGGTCGAAGTGGCTGCGGCCATGAGCGGCCTTGAGGCGTCGTCGCTGGCCGACGACGAGGTCGTCGCGCTGTACCGACAGGCATCGGCGCAACTGCCGGACGATGTCGCCGGACTGTTCGAAGCTTTGGTCGAAGATGACACGACACCCACGCGCGGCCTAATCCTGGTGTTCCAGGACACCGTGGGTCTCGATGAGGCCCAGATCGTCGGCCAACAGCGGGCGCTTGCTGATGTCGTCGCTGCCGTGGAGCTGCCGGAAGGGCTTGTCGCCGAGGCGTTCAGCTTCGGACTGCTGCTCACCGGCACCGACATCGGTCCGGAAATCGGCCGGCTGTTCGGTACGGCGCTGCTGATTATTCTCGTGGTGCTGGCCTTGGTCTACTGGCTGCGGCCCGGCATTGATCCGCGTGGTCGTGTGGTCCGGCGCACAGCCGCTGACGTGGGGCTGACCTTGGCGGTCATCATCCTGGCAGTGGTCTGGATGCAAGGCGCCGGAGTGCTGTTGGGGCCCGGTTACCTCGGTGTCATTGGTGCGTTCTCGCCGCAGACACAAATCGTGCCGATCCTCATTGTCGGGCTTGGTGTCGACTTCGCTATTCATCTGCTTGCCCGATACCGCACGGAAACCGCGTCGTCGGCGGATCCCGTCCGCGGATTTGCGATCGCAGCGCGCACGACCGGCCCGACGTTGCTGCTATGCACCGCAGCGACCGCTATCGGATTTCTGACCAATCTGGCTAGCCCTGTCGACTTCCTGGCCACGCTTGGGGTCCTCGCAGCGGTGGGTATCGCTGCAGCGTTCGTGCTGACGATGACGCTGCTTCCGGCGGCGCGGATCGCATT
>JBBDSU010000010.1:10109-19143 GCA_040904825.1 Nitriliruptoraceae bacterium
TCGCTGCAGCGTTCGTGCTGACGATGACGCTGCTTCCGGCGGCGCGGATCGCATTAGACCGTCGCGCAGCAGATCGCGACCGGCTGCCGGTCGCCGCACTCGATTCGTCGACATCGCGGTCGCTGCCTCAACTGATCGGACGCACTGCATGGCTTGCCCAGCGCGCACCTGTGCCGACACTCATCGCTGCTGGGCTCGTGGTGGTGCTGGGCAGCTACGGATTCACCCAGCTTGATACGGAATTCGAGTTGACGGACTTCGTGCCTCAGGACGAGCCGTTGCTCGAAACGTTTGCCACGCTGACCGACGTATTCGGGGGAGGATTCGAGGAGACGACCCAGATCTTGCTGGTGGGCGACGTCGACGCAGCGCGCGGAGACGGGATGCTTGACGCGGCGGTAGCTCGATTGATCGGGGTCGACAACGTAGAGCAACTCGGGCAGCGTCCCGACGCGACCGTGACCATCAGTGAAGACGGGCGCATTGGTCGGATCGAGGTGAGGACCAGTGCCGCTCAAGGAGGCGCGAGCCGCCTCGAGTCCGACCTGACCAGGGCGATGGCTCCGCTGTCAGATGCTGGTGTCGAGGTCACCGTCGCCTCGCAGCAGATCGTCCAAGCGCGCATCGGTGAGGACATCGAAGACTCGCAGATTGCCTCGCTGCTGATAGCCCTGGCCGCAGCCATGGCCCTATTGGCAGTCCACTATGGCGCCACCGCACGGCGGCCTGTCCTAGGTGTCATCACCGTCGCCCCTGTGGTGCTTGTGCTGGCTGCCACCTTCGGAACGATGGCCGTGACAGGAATCCCGCTCAACGCCGTGACAGCGACATTGGCCGCCCTGTCGATCGGGATCGGCGTCCCCTTCACGATTCATGTGACCGCACGATTCATGGAAGAACGGCAGCGAGATGGCGACCCGGTGGCGGCCATGAGTCGGACGGTGGCTGCCACCGGGGGTGCGCTGGCAGGATCGGCTTTGACGACCGCGATTGGCTTTGGCGTGCTGGTCACCTCGACGCTCAAGCCATTCGAGCAGCTCGGCTACGTCATCGTCTACGCGATCGTGTACTCGTTCGTCGCAGCCGTGCTGGTCTTGCCGAGCATGCTCGTGCTGTGGGCTCGTCGCCAGCGCGCGTAACAGTGTCGGTCGTCGACAACTGAGCCTTATGCGTCGTGCGCCTCAAGCAGGACCGCGAGCACGTCACGGATCGACAGGATGCCAGTGACGACACCCTTGCGGGCGACCGCGATGTGCCGGATTTCGGCTTTGGCCATCGCACGCGCTGCCTCGATGACACTCGATTGCTCGTCGATGGTCAGCAAGTCGAGCGTGGCGACGTCACGCACTCGCTCGAGTTCAAGTTCGACGCCGTCAGCAATGGCATTGACAATGTCGCGTTCAGACAGCACACCTTGTACGCCGGTGGGATCGACGACGACCAGCAGACCGACGTTGTCGGCGGCGAACGCATCCACCGCGTCGCGCAGGGTCGCGCTCGGCACGATGGTTGCCACAGGCTTGCCGATGAGCGCCTCGACACGATCGGTGGGGAGGATGGAAGCCATGAGTCGTTCTCCTGGTCAGGTCGGTTGGTCAGGTCGGTCGTTGGTCGCGCAGGCGTCACGACGTCGGATCTGTCGGGCTGCCAGCGCGTTCGGTTACAGCATTGTGCCTCGCGTGACGCCGCGGCAGGGCACGACGGCCCGAGACGACGGGACCTTGTGCGCCAAACGGGTGGACTCCTGGCGCGATCAGACCACTAACGCGCTCCGTTAGTTCGCTGCCAACGATGCGACGACGCGGCGGAGCCAGGCAAGCTCGGCACTATCAACGTGACCTCGGTCCGCGAGGTCGTCGAGGATGTCGTAGCAGCCCGAGGTGTCAGCTCCCTCACTGATCGCATCGGCCACTTCCATGGCAACGACACACCGCGAGCGAAAGGCTTCAGGCGATCCGACGTCCGTCAGGGCCAAAGCGCTGTCTGGTACCTCGTCGACATCGTCGCCGTCTCCGATGTTGTCGGGTCGCGATCGACCAGCACGTCGCTCGCTCCAGGTGTCGTTGCCGCGCTTCGTCCCATGATGCACGTCGCGATCTACGGTCTCACCGTCTACGTCGTCATGGCCATCAAACAGATCGACGTGCACGGTTGCCCAGCCGCCCCATCGCTGCAACAGGGTCTGGTCGATCCACACGTCGCTGACGTCGAGCCAGTCCACCTCGGCGGCGATCCCTGCGAACCATCCTCGCCGGACGATGAGACGACCGGTGGTCACGACATAGCGGGTGGTCCACCAGCGCAGCAAGCGGGGACCTGCCAGAATGAACCATCCAAGCCCGGCTGCTCCCAAGATCCACCCGAGCCGTTCCGTGCCGAGTGCGGCAAGTGCAGCACCTGCGGCTGCGGCGGCCAGCATTGCCCAGATCACAGGGATGACCACGAGGTGGCCATGAGCTCGTTGCTGGAGCAGCACCATTTCCCTGTCGCGCAACAAACGAGACGGCACGCGCACAGTGAGTCGGCTCCTTGGCAGGACATGGTGCACACTCGCGATACGTGACGATCGTACGGCTCTGCGGCCTCAGGTCGATGGACCTGTCAACAAGGGCCGGTGGGTAGTTCCCACAACGCGTCGGGATCAGGGAGAATGGTTACCTCGGCACAGACGTCCGCAGTCCGCGCCCGCCGACACATCAAAGGTGGCGAAGTCGTCGAACCCTGGCTTGGAGGAGCGACGCAGATCGAGGTCACAGCCGGGCTAGTCCAGTGAATGGGTAAGTCCGCTGACAAGGGAGGAACGCTGATGAGCAGAATCGTCGTAGGGATCGATTCATCACCGCATGCACGACGCGCACTTGAATGGGCGCTTGATGAGGCCCGTATCCGTGGCGCGACCCTCGAGATGGTGCACGCGTATCCGACGCCTGAGGTGACCGCCATGCCGGCGATTGTGACCTTGCCGTCGGACGCAGAGCTGCGTGCCGCCGGCGCCGAGACCCTCCAGGCTGTCCTCGATGACGTTGGCGGGCCTGGCGATGTCGAGGTGGTGCTGCGAACTGAGCCAGGTGGTGCGGCATGGGTTCTGACAAGTGTGGCTGAAGGCGCTGACATGCTGGTGCTTGGCGCGCGGGGTCTCGGCGGTTTCCGAGGCCTCTTGCTGGGCTCGGTGAGCCAGCAATCCGTTGCCCACAGCCCGTGCCCGGTCGTGATCGTTCCGCCATCCAAGGACGACTGACCTCAGCACTGTGGGATGGTTCGCTCGCTGGCTTGCTCCGCGCCGTCGCCGTTACTTGGCGAAGCGGTAGTGGGCGACGAACCAGCGGTCGCCTGCGTCGGCGGCGAACAGCTCTTCGCAGGCGATCGTGAACACCCGCCACCGTCGCCACTGTGCCTTGGCGCGCCGTCGCGGCAGATCGTCTGCGAACCTGGAGATGATCATGTCACGGTGCTCGTCGAGGCGGTCGAGCCATGCGGCCAGGGTGCGGGCGTAGTGCGTCCCGTTGATGCGCCAGTGTTCATCGAGCCGCAGCGAGCCGACAGCCATTGGGAGCAGATCCTCCGAAGGCATCATGCCGCCCGTAAAGAAATGGCGGGCCATCCAGTCGCCAGCCGATCCGACTTCAAACAGATACGGACGGCTGCGGTGGACGAAGACGTGGACGAACAGTTGTCCGTCGTTGCGCAGCCAGGTCGCGATCCGATCGGTGAGTACGCAATGGTTGCGGACATGTTCGAACATCTCGACCGACACGACCCGGTCGAATTGCGACGGGCCGACTACTTCGGTGTGAGTCTCGACGCCGAGTTGTGCGACGTCGGCCGTGAGCACCGTCACGTTGGTCAGGCCTCGTTCGGCCGCGCTTGCCAAGATGAACGTGCGTTGCTGATGTGAATTCGACACCGCCACGATGCGTGCGTTCGGGTACAGGGCTGCCATGTGCAGCGTTAGCGACCCCCAGCCACATCCGAGTTCGAGGATGTCCTGGCCATCTTCTAACGCTGCCCGTTCACACGTCAGATCGAGCATGGCGCGCTCGGCTGCTGCCAGGTCATCAACACCTTCCCACCATGCGCAGGAGTACTTGAGTGCTGGTCCGAGCATGGTGACGAAGAATTCTGGTGGAACTTCGTAGTGCTGTGAGTTGGCCGCGTCGACCTCAACGGTGATGGGAGCATCGCTGAGGCGTTCAACGAACGTTTCAGCATCTATCGCGGAATCCAGCGTTTCATCGCGCTGCCGGAGCAGACGCCGAATTGCCCAGCGCAGCAGCCGATCGCCGACGACGCCGGAGTCAACGGCCGCATCCACGGCGCGTTGGGAGATGCGCAGTCCGGGTTGTGCGGTCATGGGTTCACCGTGGAGTCAGTTGCATCGCTGGGTGCCGCAGCGGGTTCATCACGAGCATGGACGAGTCGCTCCGTATACGGCCCGCGCCCGAGCGAGGTGTTCAAGCTGCGCGCGATGACCAGTTGGAGGTCGTGGATGTAGCGGGTGGAGAATGCCGCTTCGCAGTAGGCGAGGTAGAACACCCACAGGCGCTGGAACTCGCGGTCGAACCCAAGTGCCGCGACGTCGTCCAGATGTTCCTCGAATGTCGAGCGCCAGCGGCGCAGCGTTTCGGCGTAGTGCATTGCCAGGTCTTCGACGTCGACGATCGACAGGTCGCTTGTCGCGGCCAGTGCACGACTCATCGACATCACTGACGGCAGGTGGCCGCCGGGGAACACGAAGCGCTGGATGAAGTCAGGCCGTCGCCTGTAGTGGCCTTCGCGCTGACTCGGCAGAGTGATGACTTGAATCGCGGCGATCCCGTCGGGTGTGAGCAGACGGTCGATCGTGTCGAAATAGGTGCCGAGATACCGGTGGCCGACAGCCTCAAGCATCTCAATGGACACGATCCGGTCGAATGTGCCAGTGACGTTGCGGTAGTCGACCAATTGGATGTCGATGCGGTCATTGAGGCCTGCGTCCTCGACTCGCTGGCGTGCCAGCGTCGCCTGTTGCTCCGACAACGTGATGCCGGTCACACGACAGCCGTAGTCGCGGGCTGCAGTGATCGCGAACGATCCCCATCCGCACCCGATTTCCAGGACATGGAGGCCCGGTGCCAGGCGGGCCTTGTCGGCTAGGCGCCGATACTTGGCTTGTTGGGCGTCGGCGAGGCTCATCGCGGGATCATCGAAGTACGCCGACGAATAGGTCATCGTCTCGTCCAAGAAGGTTGCATACAGGTCGTTGGACAGGTCGTAGTGGGCTGCGATGTTGGACTTTGCGCGGGCGATCCGGTTGCCCCGAGCAGTGTGGATCGCCAGATCGATCAGGATGCGCAGCATCGCCATGGGAGTGAGGTTGCGCACTGCGCTGCGGTTGGCGATCACGGTCTGGATCAACGTCACCAGGTTGTCGCTATCCCAGTCGCTTCTGATGTAGGACGCGCCGACACCGACAGACCCTCCGTGCAACAGGTCCGAGAAGAAGCGCTGATTGTGCACGGTGATCGAGGTCGCGGGTGCATCGCGATCGCCGAATGTTGTGCGCGTGCCGTTGGGCGCGGTCAGCTCCAAGCGTCCCACGGTGATGCTCGACAGCCAGCGTTCGACGGTGCGTTGCGCTCGACGGTGGCGTGCCGCTGTTCGCCGAACGGGACGTGCTCTGCCAGCGGGTACCGGTGACGTCCGGGTGGATTGCGGTGGTTGTTGCGTCGGCGACGAGGTCATGCGGCCGGTCTCCTGCGGTTATTGCTGGCTGGGTGCGTATCAGGTGGCGCGGTCGTGGGGCGGTCGAACCCGTCGTCAGGCGGCTCGGGGCGTCGATGGAAGGGGGTGCGCTTGATGAGCAACCGCAGTGCGTGCCCGTGGATCGCGAGCACCGTCATCAATGGGGTGAACGGGTGCCGCAGCATGGCCCGCCAGAGTTCACCTGATGTCAAGGCATGCCGGCGGCCTGTTTGGGTTGCGTCGAAGATTTTGCCCAAATGATCGTCGACGTCCATGTGAACGAGCACGGTCTCGCCGGGCGGTTGGAGCGTGAATCGGTAGTTCAAACCCTCAATGGGCAGGAACGGCGAGACGTGGAAGACCTTCGGTGCACCCGCTCGCAGCACGACATCGCCGGGTTGGCGCGCGAGATTGTCAAGGACGTACACGTGGTGGTCTCCGAAGGTGTTGCTGACCTCGGCAAGGACCATCGCGAGGTCACCGTCGCTGTCGAAAGCGAACCACCACGACACGGGGTTGAACACATGCCCGGCGACCCGAAGGTTCGTCAGCACGGACAGGCGTCCCGGCGGCAGGGTGAGATCCCGCGCGGCGAGCCAGTCGGTGATCTTCTCACGGACTGGACGGTCGGTGGGCCCGAAATGGTCGCGGTCGTAGAAGGTGGTGAACGCTCGGCGGTTGTAGCCGAAACCGACGATGTCGCGATCAAGTCGCGGAAGGTCGTCGATGTCGACAAGGACGTGATAGGTGCGCATCCAAAACGCGTGAGGCTTCGGGCGCCGGCGGCGGTGGCGGACCGTGCCGCGGTAGATTCCGCTGGCCCCGACCGGCGTGACGTCGTCTCCTAGGCGATTGAACATCATGGCCACCCGCTGATCATGATGGCCACCGTAGACCGAAGTCTTCGGCAACGCGGACTGCTGACCACAATCCGTCCTCGTGGAAACCCCACCGCTGGTAGGCGCCTGCGAACCACGTGTGGTTGACGCCGTTGAGCTCGGCGAGGTCATCGTGGGTCGCCATCGACTCCAGCGTGTAGGTGGGATGGGTGACGTCGTCGCGCGCGATGACCTGGTCGGGAGGTCGCGATGGGTTGAGCGTGACGAGGTAGTCGGTCGACTCGTCGAGATTCTGCAGGCGATTCGCGTGGTAGCTGAGCGTCGGCAGCGCATCATCGATGGCGCAGTCTTCGATCCGATAGTTCCAGGATGCCCACGCGGCGCGACGGCGAGGCAGGAGGCGAGTATCGGTATGCAGCCATCGATCATTGCGCGAATACGTCCAGGCTCCGAGCAGCTCCTTCTCATCGGGTGACGGGTCATCGAGGAGGTGCAGCGCTTGATCGGCGTGCGTGGCGACAATCACTGCGTCAAAATTGACCCGTCGCTCGTCGTCAAAACGCAGGGTGGCGCCAGCCTCATGGCGCTGGATTCCGGCGACGGCACGGCCTACGTGGATACGGCCTTCCAAAGGTGCTGTCAACGGGCGCAGGTAGGCGGCCGATCCACCCACCACGGTGCGCCACGGATGGTGAGTTCGGACACCCAACAGGCCATGGTTGTCGAGAAACTCCAACAGGCCTTTGAGAGGAAATTGTCCCACGGTTGCGGTGCCTGATGACCAGATCGCCGCTGTCATCGGCAGCAGGTAGTGGCGCGCGAACGGCCTGCCAAATCGGTGGCCAAAGCGCCCATGCTCGTCGGAAAGGAACTCACCGAGCGTCAGATTGGCGATGGCTGGGTCGTGGCGTAGTTGCCGACCCAGACGATTGAACGCCAGCAAATCTCTCACCATCCGCAGATGGCGCGGATCGGCCAGACGTCGTGGCTGGGCAAACAGGCCACGGGCATTGCCCGCGTATTCAAGGTCGCACGCCGCGCACGTCAGTGACCACGACATCGACGACGGTTGGGTCGCGACGTCGAGTTCGTCCAACAGCTGCACGAGCAGGGGATAGGTGTGCTCGTTGTAGACGATGAAGCCTGTGTCGATCGGAACGGGAGTTCCGGTGGGCGACGGCACCATGCGGGTGTCGGTGTGACCCCCGATCCGCGGCTGTCCCTCGAAGACCTGGATGTCATGTCGCCGTGAGAGCAGCCACGCGGCCGCCAGACCACTGATGCCAGAGCCAACGACGGCGATGCGCACGGTTGATCCATTGGGTCGTTGCCGGCGCCTCGCGGTCTGGTCGAGGAACACGGCATTCGTCGCTACGTTCAATTTCGCCGCGGCTGCCCGCGTGGCCAGCGACCGTCGCCGGACCTCGCTGCCGACACTATGGGAGCGTCGACATGCCCACGATCCGACGGCTGGCCGTCGAGGCCGGTGCGGTCACCTCAGTGACAGCCGCGATTCACGAACCTGTTCGCGGCACGTCCGCCGACGGATTGGTCGTTGACGACCCGCCTGCGGTCCTGTTGGTGCCTGGCGCCGGCGGGACGCTTGCCACCCCTGGTCTGGTGGCACTGGCAGAGATGCTCGCAGCATTGGGCGCGACAGTGGTGCGGGCAAACCTTCCCTATCGAGAGGCCGGCCGCAGAACTCCACCGCGTGCTGAAGCCTCGGTGAGTCACTTCACTCAGATACTGGCTTCTGCTGATGAAGCGGTTGGAGGCGCAGGCCGATGGGTCATTGGGGGAAAGTCGTACGGCGGCCGAGTTGCCTCAATGGCGGTGGCCGACGAGTTGGGCGATGCGGCTCTCCAAGGTGCTGGACCCCAAGGTGCTGGACCCCAAGGTGGTGGGCTTCACACTGCTGTGCTTGAGGCGGATGGGCTCGATAGCGCAGGGCCGCGCGTCGTGGGTTTGCTGTGTTACGGCTACCCGCTGCACCCTCCAGGTCGGCCAGATCGATTGCGGGTGGATCATTGGCCGCGGATCACGGTGCCGGGACTTTTTCTCCAGGGTGACCGTGATCCCTTCTGTGACCTTGACCTGCTCCGAGCTCACCTGCCTGACATGGCTGGTCCCGCAACGTTGCACGTTGTGGACGGCGGCGACCATTCGCTCCGGATCCCACGTGCAGCCAGCTCCACCGGTGCCGTGGTCTCTGAGTCCGAGGTGGTCGCGTCGCTCGCGCCGATGGCGGCAGCGTGGCTGTCGGACCTTGCCGCGGCAGGTTTGGCGTAGACGCCATTAGGATCACTGCTGGACTGATCCGTGATACGGCTGTGGCTACGCTTCGGCGACTTGTCGACAGGTGTGACGCGGGCGTCGGTGACGGTGCTGGCGGCAGCCCCGCACCGTCAACCAAGGGTCCGCGCGCCGAAGCACATTCACTGACTCGTTGGAGATCTCATGCCGGCAGGTTCACC
>JBBDSU010000010.1:19243-57173 GCA_040904825.1 Nitriliruptoraceae bacterium
GCGCGCCGAAGCACATTCACTGACTCGTTGGAGATCTCATGCCGGCAGGTTCACCCGCAGGCGTCGACCCGTCGACGGTCGAAGGCCGTTCCATCAATGCGATTCGAGCGCTGGCGATGGATGCAGTCCAACGCGCCAATTCGGGCCATCCGGGCATGCCGATGGGGTGCGCTCCACTGGCATACCTGCTGTATCGGCACTTCATGCGCCACGACCCGGCAGATCCAGGATGGGTCGATCGTGACCGCTTCGTGCTGTCAGCCGGTCATGGATCGATGTTGCTGTATGCGACTCTGCATCTGTCCGGCTACGAACGGCCCACGATCGATGACATCAAGGCGTTCCGCCAGTGGGGATCGGTGACCGCCGGACACCCGGAACACCATGAGCTGCCAGGAGTCGAGACGACGACTGGTCCGCTCGGACAAGGCTTCGCCAACGGTGTGGGCATGGCACTGGCTTCCGAGCGGTTGGCTGCTGAGTTCAATCGTCCGGGTCACGACATCGTTGACCATCGGATCTACGCGATCGTGTCCGACGGTGACTTGATGGAAGGGGTGGCCTCTGAAGCCGCCTCCCTTGCAGGCACCTTGCGGCTCGGCCGATTGACGTATCTGTATGACGACAATCGCATCACCATCGACGGCGGCACCGGCCTGGCATTCACCGAAGACGTGGTAGCTCGCTTCGATGCGTACGGGTGGCACACACAGCGGGTGGCAGATGCCAACGATGTGGACGCCTTGCGCGAGGCCATCAAAGCAGCCGATGCCGACGAGCGCCCCTCATTGATCGCTGTTCGGACCGTCATTGGGTTCGGTGCGCCGACGAAAGCGGGTTCATCGGCTGCCCACGGAGCACCGCTGGGCGATGACGAGATTGCTGCGGCTCGGCGGGCGTTGCAGTGGGATCACCCGCCGTTCGAGGTGCCCGATGACGTCGTCGATCACATGGATCGTCGCGCTGATGGCGCGCTGGCGCATGGCGAGTGGCGGCAGCGATTCGAGGCGTACCGCGCTGATCATCCGGACCTGGCGGCCGAATTCGAACGCCGGGTGATGTCGCGCCGACTGCCGGATGACTGGGCAGATGCGCTGCCGTCGATCAATGCGGCTGATGCGACCCGCAAGCATTCTGGGACGGTTATCAATGCTGTGGCGAGTGTGCTGCCCGAATTGTTGGGGGGGTCGGCAGACCTGGCTGGCTCCAACAACACCGATGTGGAAGGCGAAGGCGACTTCTCAGCAGACGACCGGCTCGGCCGCAACCTTCGGTTTGGTGTGCGCGAACATGCGATGGCGTCCATCGCCAACGGCATGGCCCTGCACGGCGGGTTCATTCCCTATGTGGCCTCGTTCCTGGTGTTCACCGACTATTTGCGCCCGGCGCTGCGCCTGTCGGCCCTGATGCGCCAGCGGGTCATCTATGTCATGACTCATGACTCGATTGGACTGGGTGAAGACGGTCCGACCCACCAGCCTGTCGAGCACCTGGCTTCGCTGCGCGCGATTCCAGGGTTGACGGTGCTGCGTCCGGCAGATGGCGACGAGACTGTCGCGGCCTGGCGTACGGCGATCCAGCATGATGGCCCGAGCGTGATCGTGTTGACTCGACAGAGCCTGGCAGCGCTTGAGGACAAGCCGGCTGGGGGTCCTGAGCGAGGCGCCTACATCGTCGCTGACATCGCTGCCAACGCCTCGGATTCAGGGACTGAAGAGGCTGCAGCGCCAGCGGTTGGCCAAGATCCCACGATCGTGTTGATCGCCACGGGGTCGGAAGTTGCGCTGGCGCTGGAGTCCGCTCAGCGGCTTGCGAGCGAAGGGCAGACCACCAGGGTGGTATCGATGCCGTCCTGGGAAGTGTTCGCTGCCCAGGACGCCGCCTACCAAACCTCGGTCCTGCCGCTAGCGGCAACCGTTCGCGTGGCTGTCGAAGCCGCTGCATCGTTTGGATGGTGCCGGTGGGTTGGCGATGCCGGCGAGGTCGTTGGCCTCGATCGGTTTGGCGCGTCAGCTCCGGCTGAACGACTGTTCGAAGGGTTCGGATTCAACGTCGACAATGTCGTTGAGGCTGCCTACCGCAGTCTTGGCCGCGCCAACGCCGACTGAACCGCCAGGCTGTCGCGCAGCCAGCCCGCCAGGCGTCAACGCTTGCGGCGCTTCTTGCCACGAGGTGCGGGAGGGCGAGGGCGGTTCGCCTCGGCGTCAGATGCTGTCTCGTCGTCTGCATCGTCCTCGCCACTTTTGCTATGGGAAGCCGGCCCGGATCGCCCTCGTGATGGAGGAGGTCCGATGCGCCCCTCCATGATCGAGGTGTTCGACGCGATCGATCGTTGGGCACGTCGTGTCAAGACCCAGGCCATCACAAACAGGATGGCGGTAGCTAGCACCGCGTTGGTCAGCGCGACTTCAGGTGGGGCAAAGATCAGTTGCACCAGTCCGATACCGGGTCCGACTAGCCAGGCCCACCGCCAAAAGCGGATCTGGCGCATGGCAACGCCGATGGCAAGGGGAGCGTGCCTGCGAATCTCCACGGGCTTCCCGCGATTGACCGACTTGACGATTGCGCGGCGGGCCGCGAAGTCCAGCGCCGCGAATTGACGCTGGTGCTCGGCCTTGTCCGGCAGCTTGGCCATGCGGGCTCCTGAGTCTTGGGTGGTTGCGATGGCGCCGATGGCTCCCGTGGGCGCTATCGACAGGGCGCCATCGGCAGCGCATGCGTTCAGCGTAGACCGGCACTTGCGGGTGCTGGGTCCGCGAAGCCGAGTTCATCGAGAACCTGTTGCTTGACGGTGTCCGGGGCGAACGACGCGGTGATCGCCCGGCGTTGGAGTGCGATGATGTCTGCCGGCGTCAAGTTGGCGAGACGCATCGCGTGAGCCAGCTCGCCGGTCAGCGTCGTCGAAAAGAACGGCGGGTCATCGCTGTTGATCGTGACCGCTACACCGGCGTCGATGAGTTGAGCCAACGGATGATCTTCCAGTGACGGCACGAGGCCCAGCGTCACATTGGATGAAGGGCACACCTCCAGGATGGTGCCTTCCTCGGCGAGGCGGGCCATCAGCTGCGGGTCGCGGGAAGCAGCGATTCCATGTCCGATGCGGTCGGCGCCGAGATCGTCGAGCGCGGCCCTAACGTTGTCGGCCGTGCCGGTCTCGCCGGCGTGGACGACCAAGCCGAGGCCGAGGTCATCGGCGCCAGTCCGCAACAGTGCGAATTCACGTTCCGCGACGCTTCCTTCAATGCCGGTGAGTCCCAGGGCGACGATGGGCGCGTTGGCGTCAGCCACCAGCTCAAGAGTGCGGCGCGCGGCTGGAGGGCCGAGTTCGCGCACCGTGTCGATGATGAGGCCGATCGCGACACCATCAACGGCGTCGAACCCTTCACGGATGGCGTCCCACATCTGGTCAGGTTGCAGGCCCTGCTCGACGAGCGTGTGGGCCGTAAACGTCGCTTCGGTCCATCTGACGGATTGAGCAGCCTGGCTCAGGGCGAATTCCCGAGCGACCATGGCCAGATCGTCGCGGCTGCGCACCTGGCGACTCGTGGCGACAAACACGTCCACGAAGTGGTTGAAGTCTCGGTACCGGCGGGGATAGTCGCCACCTTCGAGACCGAGCGCTGACGCTGGATCTTCATCGTGGGCGATGGCGAGTCGCGTCGCTGTGTCGGCGCTGATACTGCCTTCGAGATGGACGTGCAGTTCAACCTTGGGGAGCTCATCGAGCCATGTTCTGGCCGATCGGCTGCCCGTTGCGTCGTCTGGAGGCAGTGGGCTTGTCATGTTCGTCCCCCGGACGCTGGTGTGGCATCGGTACGCTGCTATGGACTTGAGCAGACTATGTCGACGGCACGTTGTAGATGGTCCCAGCGTCCCCGGCCACGCAGTACGGCGTTGACCAAGGACGCAGGACCCTGCGCCGATCGGAGTCGCCTGTCTAGCCGAGCTGGCGATGCGCGACTGAGCCGGCAACGGCTGCTGGGGCCGGTGCCGCCGAGTCGGCCACAGGAACGTTGACGGTGACGGGCTTTGCCACAGATCATCGCTTCGGTTGATAGACGTGAGGAGTTTCACCATGCCAGTGAGTCATGCCGACAGCCTCGCCGCGCTGCGGGAGCGATTGGCGCAGTTGTCGGCTGACCTGGACCTTGCGGCGCGGCGGACCCGTCTGGACGAACTCCGTGACCGGGCGGGGGAGCCGGACCTGTGGAACGATCCGGATGTGGCCCGTCAGGTGACGACCGAACTGTCGCAAGTTGAAGCCGAAGTAGAGCGGGTCGACCGCCTCAATGGGCGGCTGGATGACCTCGACGTGCTCAACGAACTGGCCGTCGAAGAAGACGACGCGGCGTCGGCCGCTGAAGTTATCGCCGGCATCGATGCGATCGTGGCCGAACTCGACCGCCTCGACGTCGTCACGCTGCTGTCAGGAGAGCATGATCGGTCAAACGCGATCGTGTCGATCCACGCCGGCGAAGGCGGAGTTGATGCGATGGACTGGGCGCACATGCTCCAACGCATGTACCTGCGCTGGGCCGAACGGCGGGGGTATGGCGCGGAGGTTTTCGACCGGTCCTATGGCGAAGAAGCAGGGTTGAAGTCCACCACCTTTGAAGTCAGCGGCCCTGACGCCTACGGGTGGCTGTCGGCGGAGCACGGTGTTCACCGGCTTGTGCGCATCAGCCCGTTCGATTCGCAGGCGCGGCGCCAGACATCCTTCGCGCTTGTCGACGTTGTGCCGGTACTGCCGGAGCTCGATGCCGAGATCGATGTGCCAGATGAAGACATCCGTGTCGATGTTTACCGGTCGTCGGGTCCCGGAGGCCAAAGTGTCAACACGACTGACTCGGCAGTGCGCATCACCCACCTGCCGACCGGGACCGTCGTCAGCTGCCAGAACGAAAAGTCGCAGCATCAGAACAAGGCGGTGGCGCTGCGAGTCTTGAAGGCCAAACTGGCCGAATTCGAGCGACAGAAACGGGCCGTCGAGCTGGATGAGCTGCGAGGTGGAGTCCAAAACGTCGGCTTCGGCTCGCAGATCCGCAGCTACGTGCTCCACCCCTACCAGATGGTCAAGGATCTCCGCTCGGAGTATGAGACCGGCAATGTCCAGCAGGTGCTCGACGGGGATCTCGATGACCTGCTGGAAGCCGAACTGCGGCGTCGCGTCCGTGAGTCCGACAGCGCAGCCTGATGCGACTCGGTGCCCCGGCCGTACGGCCACGTCGGGCCTCCACGGGATGGCCAGCACCCTGATGTATGCTCCCAAACCGTCCTCCCGGTGGCCATCGTGCGTGCGACTGTCCGGTCGCACCACCGCACCGGACCCGCCGGTCGGCATGCCCGACGTACCGACCGAGACCGCGAGCGCGACTTCGTGATCAGGCTTCAGAACCTCACCAAGACTTACAAGACGGGCCGTCACGACGAGGTCGTTGCGCTCGCCGATGTGTCCATCGAGGTGGGCAAAGGCGAGTTCGTCTTCGTCGTCGGGCCGTCAGGTTCAGGCAAATCGACGTTCATGAAATTGCTGACCCGCGAGCAATTGCCTGATAAGGGCCAGATCTGGGTTGCGGGCAAGAACCTCGCATCTTTGCGGTCGTGGAAGGTGCCGGCGCTGCGCCGGGATATCGGCTACGTCTTCCAGGACTTCAAGCTTCTCCCCAACAAGACCGTGACCGAAAACGTCGCATTCGCTGCCGAGGTGCTGGGCAAGCCCCGCCGCGAAATCGACCGCCGGGTTCCCGAGGTACTCGATCTCGTAGGACTTGAAGGCAAGGAAAAGGCCTATCCGCACGAACTGTCGGGTGGCCAGCAGCAGCGCGTGTCGATCGCACGAGCATTCGTCAACAATCCACGCATCCTGCTCTGCGACGAGCCGACCGGGAACCTGGATCCGACCACGTCCGTTGGCATCATGAAACTTCTCGACCGGATCAATCGCACTGGAGCGACGGTTGTGATGGCTACCCATGACCAGCACATCGTCGACTCGATGCGGCGTCGTGTCATCGAACTCGAAAATGGCCGTGTGGTTCGTGACCAATCACGCGGCGTCTACGGCTATGCCGGCTGATCCGAACATCCGTGAGCCGGCGGCGTCAGCGCGATGTCGCCGGCACTTGCAAGGAGCCTGAATGTCCGCGCGATGGCGCTACATCCTCGCCGAGGCCTTCAATGGGCTGAGGCGCAACCTGATGATGACCGTCGCCGTCGTGCTCTCGGTGACCGTCTCGCTGACGTTGCTGGGTGCGAGCCTCCTGTTGTCGGACCAGGTCGACTTGGCAACTGACGACTGGGTCGGAAAAGTCGAGGTCTCGATCTTTTTGTGCGACGGTTCGACGTGTCCGGCCATCACTGCTGACCAGGAAGAACAGCTCCGCGAGGAGCTCGAAGCCGAGCCGGTCGTCGCCGAGGTGTTCTACGAATCGAAGGAAGATGCCTACGAGCGGTTCACCGAACTGTTCAAAGACCAGCCGAATCTTGTCGAGTCAGTCGACCCCGACATCTTGCCAGCATCGTTCCGGGTGCGACTGCACGACCCGGCGCTGTTCGGGGTGATCGCTGAGCAGTTCAGCGCCTACCCAGGTGTCGAGGAGATCGTCGACCAGCGCCAGGTACTCGACCAGTTCCTGAGCTTCACCGACGTCGTGCGCAACGGGGCGCTGATTGTGGCCATCATCCAGCTCGTCGCAGCCGGGGTGCTGATCGCCAACACGATCCGTCTGGCAGCGTTTGCACGACGCGAGCAGACCTCGATCATGAAGCTCGTTGGTGCTGGCAACTGGTACATCCGCCTGCCCTTTGTGCTCGAAGGGGTGTTTGCCGGCCTGCTCGGGGCCCTGGCATCGTGGGGACTGCTGTACGTCTCGGTTCCTCGCGTGGCTGGAAACCTCGCCCGCGAAGTCGAACTGATGCCTTTCATCGGGGCGACCGAAGTGCTGCTCATCGGACCGTGGCTCATCGCCGCCGGTGTCGGCATCGCGGCGTTCTCATCGATCGTCGCGCTCCGACGCTTCCTCGACATCTGATCTGACGCCTCCGGCCGAAGCGATCTGACGCACCTTCTACGGCCCTCTCGGCCGTTCGGACAGGGTCAAAGCACCACGCATCGTTGTTTCGCATGTTGCAGGTGGTTAGTATCGGCCTGTTAAGAGGTGCCTGTCATACACTGTGGCGTGTGGTGCAATTGGGTGCTGTCGTGATCGATGTTGCGACAGACGGTGCCACCTCGCACGTGATCGCGGGTCTATCCGCGCGATGAGGGGTCGGATTGAGGTTGTTCCGCGGTTTCCGCTGGATCGTCATCATCGCAGCATTGTTGGCGATGATTCCCGCCGCTGCGTCCGCGGAGACGGCCGCTGACCTTGAACGGCGCCTGCAAGAGGCTCAGGAAGAACGTGAACGGGCCCAGCGGGATCTACGTGAGACACGCGAGCAAGAAACCGATGCCAGGACCCGGTTGGCGGCCATCGAGAACGAGCTCTCCCGCGAAGAAGCCGCGCTCGCTGCGCTGCAGCGGGATCTTGAGGCCGCGCGCGAAGCGCTGATCGAAGCCGAGCGTCGTGCAGCGCAAGCTCGCAGCCAGCTCGAAGAGGTTCATCGGGCGCTGGAGATTGTCGAAGGCGAGTTCGCCGCCAAGCGTGCGCGACTAGAGACGCGCATCCGCGCCGCTTTCAAGTACGGCCATGTGTCGTTTACGGAGGCATTCGCAGGTGTCAGGGACATCACCGATTTCCTCAACACGACGCATTATGTGTCGCACGTGCTCGGCGCTGACCGTGATCTCGTCGAGTCGTTGACCGAGTCGATTGAAGCGATCGCCGCGCAGCAGGCTGTTGCCGCCTCGCTCAAGGCAGACGCCGAACGCGAAGAGGCTGAGGCCGCCGATATCACGCGCCAGATCGAGCTGGCCACCGCGGGCCAGCGAGAGATGGCGCAGTCAATTCGTATGCGTCGAACTGAACGCGCCCGCGCGTTGGAAGAGCTGCGTGATGACCGGGCTTCCCTCGAGGGGCACCTCGCTGGTCTCGAGGCGGAATCGGCACGTATCCAGGAACAGCTGGCAGAGATCGCGCGGCGCCAAGCCGAAGAAGCCCACCGCAAGGCCTACGAAGCCTGGCAAGAGGCGGTAGCGGAATGGGAAGCTTGCCAAGCCGCCAATGCTCAGGCGGAAGAAGATGCCGACGCCGCTAACGAAGCGGGTGCTGATCCTGCCGTCGAGCCGGACCTTCAGGACTGCGGCGAACAACCGCCGTCGTCACCTCCGCCTCCGTCCAGCATCAGCGCTGGCAGTTGGGTCAGGCCGGTATCAGGGCGCCTGTCGTCGCCCTTTGGCCCTCGATGGGGACGGATGCACTATGGCGTCGACCTCGCCAACTCGATGGGTACCGCCATCCGGGCAGCTCAGTCCGGCACGGTGGTGTGGACGGTGACCGGATGTAACGCCGCGAGCTCATGGGGGTGCGGTGGTGGGTTCGGCAACTACGTCGTCGTTGATCACGGTGGTGGTTTCGCGACCGTCTATGCCCACCTGGCCAATGTTGGTGTGCAGTCGGGTGGGTCGGTCGGCGCTGGTCAGACCATCGGTACCGTCGGCAACTCCGGCAACTCGTACGGTCCCCACCTTCACTTCGAGTTCTACGACGGCGGAGTGCGCAGGAACCCCTGCAACTACATCTCCTGCTGACCCTTCTTCTACACCTCGTCGCGCAGGCGTGGTATCGGTGACCGATACGATCGGTCGATGGCCACCAAGCATGCGAACTCCAAGACTGGCGACGGCACCAAGCTGATCGTCAGCAATCGTCGTGCGCGTTTCGACTATCACCTCGACGATCGCTACGAGGCGGGACTGGAACTCGTCGGCACAGAGGTCAAGTCGTTGCGAGGGGGCAAGGGCTCGCTGGCAGAAGCCTGGGTGAAGGTCGACCGCGATGGGGAAGCGTGGTTGATGCAAGCTCACATCCCTGAGTACGAGTACGGCAATCGCAACAATCACGATCCTGTGCGGCCACGCAAGCTGCTGCTTCGCCGCCGTGAGATCGACGAGCTCGCGCACGAAGTCGGCGCCAAGGGCGTCACCCTCGTGCCGACGCGCCTTTACTTCCGCAATGGCAGAGCCAAGCTCGAGTTTGCCGTGGGCAAGGGAAAGAACATTGCGGATAAGCGGCAAACATCCAAGGAACGCGATGCTCGCAGGGAAATGGAGCGAGCGCTCAAACAGCGCCGCTGAGCGCGCTTGATGGGGTGCCCCTGTCGCACAGGCCACCTTGCCGGTACACTCGGTCTTCGATCGATTGACAACTGCACAGCGTCGTTGCACCACTTGGGGCTGACATGGTTTCGACCGTGGTCGAGCCGTTGCCAAGGGAGCGTGCCGAGGGTGCTCGCGTGACCTCGTCAAAATGCGCGGGAAACCATAATTGCCAAGGACAATGACCTGGCTCTCGCGGCCTAAACACCCGCGACGATCTGCCTCTGACGCCTCGTAAGGGGACCAGATCGACATCACGAGGCTCCACTCCTGCGACTCGACCGTTGGTCGTGGGGGAACACCTTTTGACGGTATGAACGCGGAAGCTGTCTGGTACCGGAGCACCGCGTTCGAGATCATCCGGAACCTACGCACGTAGAGCCCCGAGCAGCGGGATCGCGGGACCCGGGTTCGACTCCCGGCAGCTCCACGCACCTGTTTCTCCACGCACCTGTTCGCCGACGAGGCATGATCATCTGCGAATGACCCGCGTGTGACAATCTCTCCAGTTTTCAAGCCCGTGTGATGCATCGCGCTTCTTGACAGCCACGAAGGGTTGAAGGGAAGTGACGGATCGCTGTCCATGCCGCCATCAAGGGTTGGCATGGGACGATGACGTCTAGCGACATCGCACGAAATTTCGGAGCAACGACGCCGACAGGCACGACCCCGCTCTTGGTTGAGCGGGGTCGTCGTGTGTCCAAGCAGATCCGCATGGATCCCGCTTCCTGTGTTTGTATCTGCGCGGTCGGGCAAGCCTGGTCATCTGACCGATCGGGGAACAGGCACCTCAGGCGTGAGCTGTCTTGTGCATCGATGAAACGGATCGATAGGCTCTCGGTGCGTGCTGGACGGTCGCTGCAACATCGCAGCTGATTGAGGCATCTTCCTGGAGACAGGCCTGAGGGCGAACTTCATGCTCGGCGCTTGACGCGCCTGATGTCCGGTACTTACGTGACCCCGAGCGGCAAGGTGCGGGCAGGAGGCGGGCAGCATGGATGGTGTCGTAAGTTTGTTCAGGTTCGTCAGCGACAACACCTCGGGAGTTCTCGACCGCACCATCGAACACGCATGGCTGGTGCTTGGCGTGATCCTCGCCGCGTCTGTCTTCTCCGTTTTTGTCGGTGTTGCCGTGCAACACCGCAACACCGCAAAACAGTTCGCGCTCGGCACCGCCAGTGTGCTGTTGACGATCCCTTCGCTGGCGTTGTTTGCGATTTTCATTCCTCTTGTCGGGATCGGAAACCGAGCTGCACAGATCGCACTCTTCCTCTATGCGATCCTTCCTGTCTTGCGCAACACCGTGACTGGACTCGATGCCGTTGACCCCGCGATTGTCGAGTCCGCTAAGGGCATGGGCATGGGGCAAGTGCAGCAGTTGCTGAGGGTGCGAATCCCGCTTGCGTGGCCGGTCATCATTGCCGGCATCCGCGTGTCCACCCAGCTCATCACCGGTGTTGCGGCGATCGCGGTGCTCGTAGGGGGAGGAGGGCTGGGGTCCTATATCCAGCGAGGACTGACGAGCCTTGGCAATCCGTTTTCGATTGAGCGTGTGTGGACCGGAACGTTGTTCATCATTCTTCTCGCACTCGTGCTGGACCTGCTGCTCGGATTCATTGGCAAGCGCACTACCTCGCCGGGGTTGCGATGACCGACCGCAGCGCCATTCGTCAACCGTATTTCGCATGTAAAGCGACCAGGAGCCGGACGGCATGAGCCAAGACACTTCTATCGGATCAGGGCCCGCGGGAACGGTTGGTGACCGCGATCCAACTGACATGCCGGTGATGATCCATCTCGACGGAGTCGAGAAGATCTATGCCCCCGGTGAGCCACCAGCGGTTGAGCGGCTCACCCTTGACGTGCATACCGGAGAGATCCTGGTACTGGTGGGACCATCGGGCTGTGGCAAGTCGACCACGTTGCGGCTGATCAACCGGATGATCGAGCCAACCGGTGGCCGCATCATCTTTGATGGTGAAGATGTCACCGAAATGGACCCCACCCAGTTGCGCCGCCGCATCGGGTATGTGATCCAGCGCATCGGACTGTTCCCACACCAGACGATCGCAGAGAACATCGGCACCGTGCCTCGGTTGCTCGGATGGGATGCGAACCGCGCGACGGCTCGGACCGACGAACTGCTCGATCTGGTCGGTCTCGAACCGTCCATCTATCGTGACCGCTATCCCAAGGAGCTTTCAGGTGGTCAGGCGCAACGTGTCGGAGTGGCGCGAGCGCTGGCTGCAGATCCTCCGGTCATGCTCATGGATGAGCCGTTTGGCGCCGTCGATCCGATCACTCGGGATCGCTTGCAGAACGAGTTTCTCCGGTTGCAGGCTGAGGTGCAGAAGACGATCGTGTTCGTCACACACGACATCGATGAAGCCATCAAGATGGGCGACCGCATCGCAATCCTCAGAGAGCGGTCAGTGGTCGCGCAACTTGATACGCCGGCACGCATCCTGTCGTACCCGGTTGACGAGTTCGTCGACGACTTCATCGGGGCGGGCTCAACGTTGAAGGGCTTGCATTTCGAGCGGGTTGAAGGGCTCGATGTGCCGGACTATCCCACGGTCACGCTCGAGACATCACGGAGTGAGGCGCGCCAACTGCTGGCTGACAGCGATTTTCACTGGCTGCTCGCTTTGGATGCGCAGAATCGTCCAGCGCGCTGGATCAAGGACGACCATCTCTCGGGTTCGTCACAGCCACTCGATCAGGTTGGGCTTCAGGTTCGAGCTGTCGTCGAACCCAACGCGACATTGCACGATGCTCTCGAAGCGATGATCACCTCCTCGGCGGCGCAGGCGGTCGTGATCGACCACGATGGCACCTATCGCGGGGTCGTACAGATCGAGTTGCTGACCGAGGCAATCCGTCGTATGCGCAGTGACGCGCGTCGTCACTACGAGCAACTCGAGGCGACCCGATGAACACGCCCGTGGTCTCGCCAACAGAACTTGCACAACAACCGGACGAGTCGCTGTCGGCTCGACTGGGCGGGCATATCCGCAACGACCTGCAACTGGTGCTTACCCCAGTCGTGCTGCTCATCGTCTTCGCCGCGTTCTGGACCTGGCTTGGCGCACAGGAATTGTCAGGTCAGGCGGCGAGCGCCCTTCGCACCGAGAACTTGCTCCAACAGACCCGTGAGCAGATCACGATCACGGCGCTGTCGACGGTCGGGGTGCTGCTCATCGCGATCCCGCTGGGGATCGCTCTGACACGACCGAGCGGCAAACGATTCGCAGGGCCTGCATTGACCATTGCGAACGCTGGGCAGGCCATTCCTGCGTACGGGCTTCTGGTGCTTGCGCTGGCCGTTCTTGGGCGTGTGTTCGGTCGATCGCGCGACAACATCCTGCAGAACACCATCGGAACCTGGCTGGCGCCAGGACTGGTCATCACGGTGATCGCGCTCATCTTGTTTGCGATCTTGCCAGTGCTGAGGAACACCATGGTCGGTTTGCAGCAGGTCGATGAGGACATCATCGAGGCGGGGCTCGGCATGGGCATGACCCGTGGCGAAATCCTGAGGCGCATTGAGCTGCCGCTGGCTGTCCCGGTGATGCTGGCTGGCGTTCGGACGGCACTGGTGATCAACGTCGGCATGGCCACACTTGCATTTTTGATCGGTGGCGGAGGGCTCGGTGTGGCGATCCGAACGGGGATCCAGATGTCTCAGAACGTCGTGGTGCTCACCGGTGGCATCCTGACGGCGCTGCTCGCACTGAGCGTCGACTGGCTCGGCAGTGTTGCGGAACGCTTCTTGCGTCCCAAAGGTATTTGAACAACCCCGTTCGCTCGATGCGGCGTGACGATACAGCGTGACACCCTGCGTGTGGCGTGCCCGTATGGTGGCGACGCCTCGGTCACACATCCGAACGCCCGACGACGCTTATCCCATTGATGAGCACCATCGATGGGGATGAGTTGGGGGTACACCACGCGGTGCACCCCCAACTCATCTCCTGTGGTCATCAGACCGTTCAGGCGAGCCCGATTGACTCGAGATATTCGCGTGCAACGTCCGCGTACTCACGACCGTTGATGTCGACTTCGTAGTTCAGCCGGACCATCGTCGCGTTATCAAGGTCTTGCAGAATCGCTTCGGCGATCTCTGTGATGGCTTCGGTGTCTGCATCGCTGAGGGTGTCATCGCGGAACGTGTAGGACACGTTGTAGATGATCATGACACCGGGGTCGTCCACGAGCGTCAGCCCGAGTCCATCGATGCGTCCATCGGTCGTGAAGACTTCACCGAAATCGCAGTTGTCATTGCCGGTCTCGGTGTAGATGACTCCAGTTTCCAGAATGACCTGTTGCGACTGTGGCATCTGGTAACCGGTGTGTTCCTCCCACAGGACCAGGCCATCAGGACGGTCGGGGAACTCGGACTCCATGCAGGCGACTGCGTCCGGGTTCTGTTGGAGATACTCGGCCATCGTCTCAAACGTGAACGGCTGCCCATCGTTGGCTGCTGTTGCCGCAGGGGACGACGCAAATCCGTAGGTGTTGTTAAACGGCGAGAGCCCGACCCAGCGAATGCTGTTGTCTTCCAGGTCCTGGTTGGCTACCAGGTTGTAGAGCTCGGTGCGGTCGAAGGATGGGTCTTCTTGACCTAGGTGGACGGTCCAGCCAGTGCCGTTGTACTCGGCATAGACGTCGATCTCACCCGCGAGCAGTGCGTCACGGTTGACGACCGTGCCACCTAGATTGGTGCGGTCCTCAACGTCAGCGCCGGCTTCTTCGAGGGCGATCACGAGCATGTTGCCGAGGAGAATGTTCTCAGTGAAGTCCTTCGACCCGACGGAAATCGTCGCGCCAGCGAGATCGCCGTCAGCGTCGGACCCGCATGCGACTAGCGTCAAAGCGAGCACGAGCGAAAGTGCAGTAATGCGGACAGTTCGAGTCAGTAAATTCAATCGCTTCTCCGTACGAGGGGACATGGGAAGCATGTGCCAGGATCGTCACAGGATCGTGTCCGGCGGCATCATGCATCGGAGGTGTGCTGCGCTCTTCGCGCAGTCCGACACCATCCGATGCCTACGACCCTAGCCATAGCCCTCGACGGCAGCGAACTGTGTGGGGCAGCGCAGAGCGGCGGGGAGCGGCGGGGAGCGGCGGGGAGCGGCGGAAGAATCCGTGAGATCAGACGTCGGTTTCGGCTTTCCGGTCACGGCGGGCTTTGAGCTCCGGGCTGTCATCGAACCTGGGCAGCGGAGGTGTCCACCGTCGGCTCGTCGGGGTGAATCGCATCTGGATCGGGTCACGACCCCACACCTGCCAATTGACGTCATCGCCGAGTTCGATGATCCCCATCGCGGCGGCCGGCTCACCCTGGGTCGTGAAGCTTTCAGTCAACGATTGCTGGGTGAGATAAGTAGTGCCGTCGAGTGCGAAGAACGTGTTGCGGTGGACATGTCCCGTCAATGCGACGACTGGTACACGTGCCAGGCCAAGCGCGGCGCGAATCCGGTGATTGTTCGGATAGGTCGCCAACGTCGGGTTGTTCTCGAAGTAGTAGTTGCCGAACTGGGTGTCACCCGAGAACGGGATGTGCGTCACCACGAGCAGCGGTCGGTCAGCCTGCTGCACGGTGGTCGCAAGCCAGATCAGATCGGCTTCGCGCAGGACGAAGCCGGTGTAAGACGGGCTGCGCAAGGTGGTGGCATCGGCCCCCCACACCACGATGCGCCATCCACCGACGTCGACGGTGCGATGCCCCATAGGCCGGTCGAAAATCTGTTCGTTCTCCTCCATGGTGAGCAGGGCGACGTCGTGGTTGCCGCAGACATGTGAGATCGGGGTGTCGATGGCAGCAAAGGTCTCGGCGACATCGGCCTCAAGCCGCAAGTCGGTGTCGTGGTCGACGTCTGAGATGCGGTCCCCGAGGTCAAGGACGTGATCGACACCTTGTTTTCGCACGAAGGTGCCGAAATCAGCCATGAGGTCCAGTGCGCGATCACCGCGCTTGGTCACGAAGTGCTGGCCGTGGTGGATGTCGGTGATGACGGCGATGCGGGCAGGTGAAGTCATGACAGCTGGAGCCTTTCAACCAGTCGGAAGGTAACGCCTGCTGCGCGGGCGGCAGCCCCGTCGGTGACAGGCGTATCGCCGATCATGATGGCGTCGGTCGCTTCAACCCCGGCGCGGGTGAGTGCCACGCGGAGCAGATCTGGTGATGGCTTGCCCACTACTCGCGCGGCAGTGACCGGGACAGCCGCGGTCACCGCTGCCCACCATGCGCCGGTTTCGGCCACCGGTGTGCCGTCAGCCGCGGGATGAGATGGGTCGGGGTTGGCAACCCACACAGGAACGCCTTTGCTGGCAAGGCGCATGAGTTCGGTCAGGTCGTGGCCATCCATGGCCGGATCGCGGGTCAAGGCCGCGATCTCTGGATCTTCGCGATCGGTCGTCAGCGACAGGCTCCGGGCGAGCTCGGCAAGCCGTTTTGTTCCGAACCAGGCCAGCCGTGCTCCCGGATGCTCCTTGGCGATGCTGCGCACCATCGTCTCACCTGCAGTGATCACCTGATCGGCGTCAATCTTCAGGCCTAGGCGTGCGAGCCGTTGTGATAGCGACACCGCGGTGTCTTCAGAATTGTTTGACACGATCCACACACGACCAGGATGTCGATCGACCAGTTCGCGAGCCCCGGGCAGCACGGCATCGCCTGCTACCAGGCAACCGTCGAGGTCACTCAAGATCACCTCGTGGGTGAACCCTTGGTTGACGAGCTGGGTCAGCGAGGTGGCGATCATGTACTGGACTGATCAGCGCGGGCGCCAACGAGGTGCTTCCATGCTCGGATCACGTCGTGTGGCCCGACAAACGGTGCCATGCCATTCCTCATCCTCGCGATGTGCCGGTTCGAGATCAACGAGAGGCTCACATCATGCCCGATACGTCACCTTCACGATTGCGCTCTGTACTGGAGAGCGACACGACTGCCTTTGGCGGCTGGTGTGCGATCCTCGATGGCTTCGTCGCCGAGATCATGGGATCGGCTGGCTTCGATTGGTGTTGCATCGACCTGCAGCATGGCGTCGGTGGGCACGGTGCGGTGGTGCCGATGCTGCAAGGTCTCGATGCGACCGGCACGCCGACGATCGTGCGGGTGCCGTGGAACGAACCGTCAGGAATCATGCGCGCGCTTGACGCGGGCGCTAGTGGCATCATCGTCCCGATGGTCGATGCTGCATCGCAGGCTGCAGCTGCGGCCAAGGCCTGCCGGTACGCGCCGGCGGGGTCGCGCAGTTGGGGGCCGGCGAGGGCATCGCTCGGACGCGACGACTACACCGCCGAACGTGTCAACGCCGACGTTGTGTGTCTGCCGATGGTCGAATCGGTCCAGGCCGTGGCAGCCGTTGACGAGATCTTGGCGGTCGAAGGCATCGACGGAGTGTTCGTTGGTCCTAGCGATCTGTCGGTCGACATGGGCATCGCACCATCCCGATCGTCCGACGACCGATTGCGGACTGCGGTGATCGAAGTGCTGACTGCATGCCGGCGCGCTGGAAAGATTGCGGGGATCTTCGCCCCTGACGAGTCGTCACTCGAGGCCTATACGGCGGCAGGCTTCGACATGATCGCGGTGCACAATGACACTCGCCTGCTCGGACAGGCCGCCCGCAGCGCGCTGGCAGTTGGCAGGAGCCACGCCGCCCGCTGATTCCCGCCCGACGTCGCCAACAGCCGGCGATGTCGTGGCTGCCAGGTCGTGTGGCACCTGTGCCCGTCACCACCCCTGCCGTTATCAGGTCTGGGGCGCGGCCGGATTGTCAGGGTCGGCTGGCAGCAGCGCGTTAGCCAGGCTCTCGGCGATGGCGATCGTTGGCGCGGTAATGGTCACCGTGGCGACGTCGACATGGTCGTCCCCAGGATGCAGCGGGAACACATCGGTGCAGCCCGGGTGGACCATGACCCCGCCGGCCTGTGTCACGATCACCCGGCCAGCGGCAATGTCCCAGATGTGGGGGACTTGTTCGATCGATGCAATTGCTGTGCCGTCGGCCACCACGGCCATGTCGAGCGCCGCCGATCCCATGTTGCGGACGTTGCATCGCACCCCTGCAGCACGCGCATGTCGGGCTGTGTCCATCGTCAGCATGATCGGGACGTGCCGGTGCGTAGGGTCGGTCCAGTCAATAGGTTGACGCACGTTGACCGGCTGACCGTTGCGCAGGGTGCCTTCGCCGGTGATGGCTTCGTAGCGTCGTCCGATTACCGGGGCGTCGATGACGCCGAGCACGGGGACCCCTTGGAACGCGAGCGCGATCGACAGGCACCAGTAGGGCAGGTCGTTGGTGAAATTCGAGGTGCCATCGATCGGGTCGATGATCCATGTCCATTCGGTGTCGGGCACCACCGTGCTGCGCTCCTCACTGATGATCCCGTGGTCAGGGAACGACGCTGTCAACCGGTCGTGCAGTTGTTCGTCGACGTAGAGGTCCGCCGTCGTTACCGGAGTGCCGTCACTCTTGGCCGTCATCTGCGCATGTCCCGCCTGGGGGGTGATGACCGGCCCGATCGCATCCAGTGCGGTGGCCAGCACGTTGCGCGCTTCACGGATGACATCGCGTTCGGCGGACGACATTGGCGGCTGATCGGCAGTCACGCATCCCCCTGACCATGGAATGCGGTGACCTTACCGAGATGTACGAGATGGCACGCCTTCGGCTGACCGGCAATAGCCTGTTGTCGACGACCGTGTCGTCGCCGACCGAGGGGAAGCACGTGGTTGCAGCCAAGCGAATAAGGATGACCGCGCAGCAGCGGCGCGAGCAACTGGTGGGTGTGGGCTGTGCGCTATTCGCCGAGAAGGGATACTCGGCTGCGTCGATCGAGGAAATCGCGGAACGGGCGGAAGTGTCCAAGCCGGTGGTCTATCAGCATTTCGGGGGCAAGGAGGGTCTGTATGCCGTCGTCGTCGACCGTGAGGTACGACACCTGACGGCCTCGATTCGGCGAGCGTTCGACGCGGGACATCCTCGTTTGATTGCTGAGGGTGCCGCAGACGCTTTTCTTTCCTATATCGAGGAGCACGAAGAGGGCTTCCGCGTCCTCGTCCGGGATGCGCCGATCGGGATGACCGGCGGATCGTTCGCGTCGGTCATCGCCGACGTCGCCAGTCGCGCGGAGGAGCTTCTGGTCGACGAGTTCCCCGACCGTGGCTTCAACGAGGACACCGCTCCCATGTACGCGTTGATGCTTGTTGGAGCCGTGGCACTGATCGGGGAATGGTGGCTGGACCACCGCACGATGCCACGCGATGCAGTAGCAGCGCACGTCGTCAACCTCTTGTGGAACGGCCTGAGGGCACTTGAGCCGGTCGCCGGTGGAGACGGCAATCGGCACCGGCGACCCAGCGCAAGTCGCGATGCGGCCTCGCGGCAGCAACTGTCCGCGGTGCCGGATCTTGATCTGCATCCCGTTACGGACACCGAGTCCGAGACGCTCGCCGAGTCTGCTGACCCCCCGCGCATGGACCCGTCCATCGATCCACCTACCGGCCTTGATCAGGCCAAGTCATGAAGGAAGTTGGCGCGCGGCGCACGGCTGGCCTCGGGATCAGCATCTTCACCGAGATGACGGCATTAGCGGCTCAACACAACGCCATCAATCTCGGTCAGGGCTTCCCCGACGAGTCGCCACCGGAGGCTGTGGTCGCTGCAGCCAAGGCTGCCCTGGATGCCGGACACCATCAGTATGCGCCCGGCCCTGGTCTTCCTGCGCTGCGCGAAGCTGTCGCTGGCCACCAATCGCGCTATTACGACCTCGATTACGACCCCGATACCGAGGTGACGGTCACCTTTGGCGCTACCGAGGCGATTGCGGCCGCCGTGCTCGCGCTCTGCGAGGTTGGCGACGAGGTGATCGTGTTCGAGCCGGCCTATGACGCATATCCCGCTCTGGTGGGATTCGCCGGAGGCATCCAAAAGCGGGTGACGCTCAATCCGCCGGATTTCACGTCCGATGACCCGCGATGGCGGCTCGACGTCGACCGTCTGGAGGCTGCGATCACACCGCGCACGCGAGTGCTGCTGCTCAACGAACCTCACAATCCCACGGGGATGATGCTTGACGATGAGTCGCTGGATGCAATCGCGCGACTGTGTGTGCAGCACGACCTGATCGCCATCACCGATGAGGTCTACGAGCACCTGACCTATGGTCGTGTGCATCGTCCGCTTGCGACCCGCGAAGGGATGCGCGAACGGACCGTGACCGCTTCCGGTGCTGGCAAGACGTTTTCTTGTACCGGGTGGAAGATTGGCTGGGCATGCGCACCGCCACCGTTAACCAACGCCATCCGGGTGACCAAACAGTTCCTGTCGTTCTCTGGCGGCACGCCCTTGCAGCATGCGGTTGCCTTCGCTCTCAACGAGTCGGCGTCGTACGTCGGCACAGTCGCCGAGATTCATCTTCGCCGGCGGGACTTGTTGGCTGAAGGACTCAGGTCAGCAGGTCTGCCGGTCAGCACATCCGATGGCACCTATTTCTTGACCGCAGACTTGCGCGCCTGGGGCCACGACGACGCCAGCGAATTCTGTCGCATGGCACCAGAATTGCTCGGGGTGGCGGCCGTGCCAGTCGCCGCATTCGTCGCTGAGCCTGCCGCGATGCGGTCGATCGTGCGATTTGCGTATTGCAAACCCGACGACGTGATCGCCGAAGGGGTGCGGCGACTTCAGGCTCGATACGGCCATGCGTGAGTCGAGCAAGTCTGGGAATCCAAGTCGCGATATGCGCAGCCCAGCAGCGGGAGGATGACATGACCATCGTCGCAGCCGTCCAGCACGACATCGTGTGGGAAGACAGTGCCGCAACACTGGCAGCCCTCGCCACTGATGTCGCCGCAGCCGCTGGCGCTGGCGCGCAACTCATCGTGCTGACCGAGATGTTCGCAACAGGGTTTTCCATGCAAGTGGAGCGAACAGCTCAGTCCGAAGACGGCGAGATCGTGACCTGGATGCGTGACCAGGCTGGGCTCCACGACGTTCGTCTCGTCGGGTCGGCAGCTGTGCGTGACGATGCTAATGAACAGCCGACCAATCGCTTGCTGATCGTCGGACCGCAAGGCGTTGAATACCGCTACGACAAGATCCATCCGTTCACCTATGCCAAAGAACACGAACGATTCGCGGCCGGAAGCCAGCCCGTCGTCGCTGAGGTCGACGGGATGAACTGGGCAATGACGGTTTGCTACGACCTGCGGTTTGCCAACCTGTACTGGGATCTCGCACCGCAGGTCGATGGCTACCTCGTCGTCGCCAACTGGCCGCGGCCCCGTGGCGAACATTGGAAGGCTTTGCTCGTTGCACGTGCCATCGAGAATCAAGCGTGGGTCGTGGGAGTCAACAGAGTTGGACAAGGTGGAGGGCTCGACTACGCCGGCGGCAGCATGGTCATCGATCCGCTCGGTCAGGTCATCGCCTCGGCCAGCGAGTCGCCCGCGATGATCGTGACGTCGGTGGATCAGACGACGGTGACCTCGGTGCGTGAGCGTTTCCCGTTCCTGGCTGACCGGCGGAGGACCGACTGGTCCGGCGGCTGAGCCGGGCCAGTGATCTTGGCTGGTGCCAGTCGCCGGCTTTCGTCAGGGCCCTGAGACAGTCAGCGCCTCGCGCTGGTCAGTTGCCTGACACGGTGACGCGAGGGTCAGCTGGAGGGCGCTGTAGCGGGTCAACGCCACGATCGCGGACATGCCGGTCGAGAAATTGGCGTGTCCACTCGTCGACGACGCTGAGCGTGTCCTGGGCGTCAGCTGTGCTAGTCCAGTTGCCGTTCCATCTGATCAGTGGGCTGAGCAGGGGGACGATCGTGAAGTCACGGTGCACTGTGTTGGCGATCGCGATGCGACCTTCGACCGCTGACGAGCCCGCGTGCAGTCTCCGTAGCCGCTGATCGTTGGGAAGCGCAACCCATTCGGCGCTGCGGATCGACAGCAGTGGGACCGCGAGTCCGGACCCGATGACCTCATCGGGGACTGGCTCGACCCACGGGTCAAACCCGACGACGGCGTCACACCAGCGATTGCGACTGCACGCCAGGATGGCCGCGCCGCCGCCTGTGGAATGGCCGCCGATCGCCGTGAGATAGGGGTCGATCGCAGCAACGAGATCTGGATCGAGTTGCTCGGGAAACTGGGCGAAGGCGAGCTCTATGTCGGCAGCGAACGTTGCGACGAGCCCGCGTGCTGCTTCGGCGTATGCCTGGATTTCAGCTGGGTCGGGAAGGATGGTCGGTTCGAGCCGGGCTACTTCGCCGTCGGCACGCAACGTGATGAGTGACGCGTAGGTGTGGTCGAGCGCGACGACGATCCATCCGTGGCTGGCTAGTGACTCGAAATGGCTGCTGTGCAACGCACTGAAACCTGACCAGCCATGCGAAAAGATCAAGAGGGGATAGGGGCCACCATCGGTAGCGACCGGAGCGTCGCGCACCGCATGCCCTGTGATGTCGCCCAGATGAGATGACAGCACCCGGGGCAGGCCGAAACTTTCGGCTATCGCGGCAGCCAACTGGTCGTCGGCCAGCCATGCGGCGGGTGGCGCCGGGCTGTCAACCGCTGGATACCACACGTGCGCGGTGACGCGGCGAGGTCCGTTGGTGGCTGGTCCCCACTGTTCGCCGCGCTCTGGGTCGGCGAACCACGCCGTCGAAATGCCCACCGGATGTCCTCCGGTGGGGGCGGGAAGATCGGCGACAGGCAGGGCCCATGCAGCAAACATGCCAGCAAGCCCGAGCAAGCCGCCGGACAGGCCCAACAGACGACCGGTCCCATCGTTGCGGCGCATGTCGGCGAGCGCGGCGCCCACGACCAGCACCGATGCTGCTGTCAACACCGCCATCTGCCAACGCCAGCCCGTCATCGCGATCTGCGTGGCGGCAAGGCCAGTCGGCAGGATCACAGCTATCACAATGGCAGCGGGGTGGTGACGCCAAGGCAGCACCAGTCTGATCGCAGCAGCGAGCACTACGACCACCTGGGTGATCTCGACAGGGTGCACGGCGAGTCCACGGATCGGGCCAATGCCACCACCTGGCATGCGTGAGGCAGGCTAGTGCTTGGCGCACCTGTACGGTGCGGCCACTGTGCCGTGTGATGCTCTTGCCGAGCAAGGCGCTAGATCGCACATCGCGCTGTTGACAGTTGCAGTGGTCCATGCACGGACAACCGGTCGTGACGAAGGGTGCATCGTGGCAGTGATCGCGCTGGTGACCTGCGAAGAGCCCCCGGTGGGGATTGCGCTCGACGACGTTGCTCGTGTCGATGCGCCGCTTGCCTCCGCCTTGCGCGATCGCGGCGTGACGGTGGCTGCACCGTCGTGGCGCGCTACCGATGTCGATTGGGATGCCTGTGACATGGCGGTGGTGCGGACAGTCTGGGACTACATCGACGCCCGTGACGAGTTCGTTGCATGGGCCGATGAGGTCGGGCAGATCACCGACCTTTGGAATCGCCCGGAAGTGTTGCGATGGAACACGCACAAGAGCTACCTGCTGGAACTTGAAGACCGGGGTGCTCCCGTCATCCCGACGGCATGGACAGCCCAAGGCGATCGCATCGACCTCTGGCGATTGATGACGACTCGGGGGTGGGGCGAGGTTGTCATCAAACCGGCCGTCGCATCGGGATCGCTCCGCTTGCTGCGTGCGGGTGGCGGCGATGTGACGATGGCGCAACGCCACCTCGATCAACTGCTGGTGACTGACGACGTCATGATCCAGCCGTACCTGCCTGCGATCGCGACGCGTGGTGAAGTCTCGGTTGTCGTCATCGACGGAATTGTCAGCCACGTCGTCAGGAAACGTGCAGCGGCCGGAGATTTCCGCGTCCAGTCCGAATACGGGGGCGTCTACGAACCGTTGGACGATGCTGACGAGGCGTCACGTCTGGCAGAGTGGATTGTTGAGGCGACCGGCCACCCGCTGCTGGTCGCGCGTGTCGACCTCGTCGAAGACGCGACCGGACAACTGCAGTTGATCGAGCTCGAAGCGACGGAGCCCGATCTGTTCTTGAACCTTGTGCCTGCAGCTGCCGATCTGCTCGCGGATGCGATGGTTGAGCGGCTTGCTTCACCCCCAGGAGGATCGGCATGAACGAGCGCACACCTGGCAAGCGGATAGCCATCACTGGAGCAACCGGCCTCATCGGAGCGACCTTGGCCGCAGACCTTGCTGCCGACGGCGCTGAGGTGATGGGCATCACTCGACGGCCGACGACCGCGTCGGATGTCGGCTGGGATGTGGAGGCCGGATCCATCGATGCAGCGCGCCTTGAAGGTCTCGATGCTGTGGTCCATCTTGCGGGTGAACCCATCGGTGCGGCCCGCTGGACGCGTGCGACGCGGGATCGCATCATGCGATCTCGGCGCGACGGCACCAATTTGATCGCCACGACGTTGGCCAAGCTCGATGAGCCACCGGGTGTGCTGGTGTCGGGATCTGCCGTGGGCTACTACGGCGACCACGGTGCCGAGGTCATCGACGAGTCCACGCCCGCGGGTGACGATTTCCTCGCCCAGGTGTGTGCCGCGTGGGAGTCGGCAGCCGGCCCCGCACGGCACGCAGGTATTCGCGTTGTGCATCCCAGAACCGGCGTGGTCATTGCTCGTGAGGGTGCACTCATCGACAAGGTGGAACTGCCGTTCCGACTCGGGGTCGGTGGGCGGGTTGGATCTGGCCACCAGTTCGTGCCCTGGATTTCTCTTGCCGACCAGGTTGCAGCGTTGCGGTTTCTCATTGACCGTGAACTCGAAGGCCCGGTCAATCTGGTCGCTCCGCAACAGATCGACAATCGGGAGCTGACCAGAGCACTTGGCAAGGTGCTGCGGCGTCCCACGCTGGTGCCGATTCCGGTGATGGCGATTCGTGCCCTCTACGGACAGATGGGTGTCACGCTGGCGACAACGAGCCAGCGTGTCGTACCCGGCGTGCTGGGCGACGCAGGCTTCAGCTTCAGCCACACCGACATCCATGCTGCGCTCTCAGAGGCTCTTGGACGCTGAGCGACTGCGACGCTGGGACGCTGTCGTGCTAGAAGCGGCAGACGGCGGCTACTGCGCGAAGTAGATGGCGCCGAACGCCGAAAGGCCAGCAACGACGAGCAAGACCACGGCACTGCCGACATAGCGCCAGTCGTGCTGCCTTCCCCACCGACGGATGAGGACGGCGAGGAAGCCCGCCGGCCAGATGATCAGTGCACCCGTGAGGGCGACGAGCACGGTGGCCGCCATATCGGCAACGTCGGTCCACACCAGCATCACCGCCACGGCCATGGCTGCAGCCACTATGTCGGCTGCATTGACCCGGCGGCGTGATGGCTCGCTCGGTGACGCGCCAGGTTCCAAGGGGTTGGCCGTCATCCAATCTCCACGGTCGGCGGGGCAGCGCTCATGCTTCGATCATGACGATGATGCCAATGACAATCAAGACGACGCTCAGTGCACGCCTGACGATGGGTGCGGGCAGATGAGGCTGCAGCCACGCGCCGATGCGGCCACCCATCAGGCCCCCTAGCACCGCTGGCGCGATGGCCGCTGTCACTCGTCCCTGCCCGGCGTAGACGGCCAGCCCGACGGCCGCGGTGACGCCGGCCATGAACACGGTGGTTGCCGCCGCCACCTTGACGGGGACATGCATGACCTCGCTCATGATTGGGGTCTTGAGATAGCCACCGGATGTGCCGGTCATTCCCGCAATCGCACCGGCAAGCCATCCCAGTCCCATGCCAATGCGCACACGACGGACCTGATACGGCACGACCCGGCCTCGCTGGTCGACATAGGCGCTGGCCAGCGTGCCGGGCTGATCACGCAAGGCGGCCAGGTTGGCGCCTTCCACGGGAAGGTTGCGCTGGCCAGTGCGTGTGCCCCCTGCAAGCGCGGCGACAATTGAGGCGACACCCAGCACCATCATCAGGACACGCGGTGCGAGCAAAGCGGATGCGACGGCTCCTGCTGCAGCACCGATGCTTGCACTGGTTTCGAGGACGACGCCGAGTCGCAAGTTCGAGGTGAGGCTGCGTGCTTGTGCGGGAACCGCTGCGAACGAGCCGGCAGCAACCATGGCCATTCCCAGCGGTGCGGCGTCGACTGGGGACCAGCCGAGCAGCACGAGCGCCGGGACGAGGAGGACGGCTCCACCGAGTCCGCCGATAGCGCCGAGCATCGCTGTTACGGTCGCCAAGACGACGACGACCAGTGGGCCGATGCCCGTGGTCGCCACGATGTCCACCGACACACTCCCGTCACACGATCGTGTCGCAGCCTACTTTGGGCGCTGGCGCCGCCGTTCACGACGCCACTTGCCGCGAGAAGGAATCTGAAGCGATGGAACTGTGGGAGATCTGGTTGGTCGGGCTTGGCGCCGGGCTTGTCACGATGACGGTGACCTGGCTGGCAAGTGTCGTACGCCGTGATGCGAGTCTCGTCGATCGCGTGTGGGGACTTGGGTTTGTCGTCCTCGCCGGTGTGTGGGCCTACCTCGGTGACGGTGATGGCGTGCGCACGGTCGTGGTGGTCACGCTGGCGGCGATCTGGGGTCTGCGCCTGTCGGTCTTCATCTCATGGCGCAATTGGGGCCACGGGGAGGACAAGCGCTATGCGGCCATGCGGCAACGCCGCCCACGCACCTTCCCTTTTCGCAGCCTGGTGACGGTCTTCTGGCTACAGGCGTTGCTCGCCGCAGTCATCGCACTGCCTCTGCTGGCTGCAACGTCACTCGGTGCGCAGCGGCAACTTGGGATCTGGGATGCGATTGCGATCGGAGTGTGGCTCGTTGGATTTGTGTTCGAGGCGCTGGGAGATGCACAGCTGTCACGTTTTCTGGCGGACCCTGCCAATCGTGGCAAGGTGATGAACAAGGGCCTGTGGCGCTATACCCGCCATCCCAACTATTTCGGTGATGCCACCGTGTGGTGGGCGTACGGACTGTTCGCTGTTGCTGCCGGGGGATGGTGGGCCATCGCGGGATCCTTGTTGATGTCGGTGCTGATCGTCAAAGTGTCCGGTGTCGCGCTGACCGATCAACAGATGACTGGATCGAAGCGGGAAGGCTTCGATGAGTACGTGCGTCGGACTAATGCCTTTTTCCCAGGACCGGTCAAAGACTGACGACGCGACTGCCGTCTGGTGATGCCCCTACGCTGACGGCTATGGATCCTTCGACCGGAAGGCTCACGGCCTACAGCCACGGTGCCGGCTGAGCATGCAAGCTCAGCGCTGGTGAGCTGGCGCAGGTCCTGCGCCCTTTGAAACCTCAGCGTCATCCTGATCTGGTTGTAGGCCGGGATACGCGGGACGACGCCCTGGTGTGGCGTCGTCCAGATGGTCGCGCCCTGGTAGCAACGGTTGACGTGTTCACGCCGATCGTTGATGACCCGGCGACATGGGGCAGGATCGCTGCGGTCAATGCGGTCAGTGACATCTACGCGATGGGTGCGCGCCCGCTGTTTGCACTGGCGATTGCTGCATGGCCACGCTCACTGTTGCCGCTGGACATGCTCAGCGAGGTCCTTGCGGCTGGCCAGGCAGCTGCCGATGACGATGGCTGGGTTGTCGGAGGTGGCCACACCGTCGATGGCAGCGAGCCGTGGTATGGCCAAGCCATCGTCGGCGAGGTGGCTATCGAACAGATGGTCACCAACGCCGGAGCCCTTCCAGGCAACCGGTTGATCCTCACCAAGCCGCTCGGTACCGGGGTCATCACGACGGCGGTCAAGGCAGCCGATGCTGCGGCCGTCGCCCCGGGTGGTGATCTGGCGGTCGCCTACAAGGCGGCGGTGGCTTCGATGAGCCAGAGCAACCGAGCTGCGGCAGAAGTGCTGGTCAGCCACGGCGTGACTGCGATGACGGACGTGACCGGGTTCGGTCTGTTGGGCCACCTGCACTCGTTGGCGCTGGCCAGCGGCGTTGCAGCACGCATCGATCTCGCCACAGTCCCGATGCTGCCGGATGTCATGCGCTTGATCGCCGAGGACAAGATTCCAGGTGGAACGCGCCGAAATCTGGCTGACGTCACTGGATCATTGGATGTCCGAGGCGTTGATGACGCGGGACTGGTGCTTCTCGCCGATGCCCAAACCTCTGGGGGCCTGATGGGTGCGGTGCCAGCCGAGCGTGCCTCCGACGCCGTTGAGACGCTGCGCGATCAAGGGATGGATGCAGCCGTCATCGGCGACGTCGTTGACGGCGGGGCGGGACGCCTGACTGTCGTTGCGCACTGATGCGCCGGGCGCATGAGCGCACTCATGGACGCACGAATGGGCTGATGAACTGGTGTGGTGTACGTCTCGGCGCGGTGTGCGCCGCGTGAGGACGACGCTGTCGGCTGGCCCGTACGATGCGCCGTCTGCAGATGCCCCGCACGCAGGAGACGATCATGAGCGAGGCCTTCACCATCGACAAGGCAACGTTCGACATCCTCATCGAGCGTGCGTGGTCGGATTTTCCCTACGAGGTGTGCGGAATGCTGGCTATCCGACCCGACGGGTCGGCTGCGCACTATCCGATCGACAACACCGAACGTTCGATGACCAACTACACGATGGATCCGCGGCAGCAGTATCTGGCGATGCGTGAGATTGAAGACGAAGGCTGGCAGCTCGCGCTGTATCACTCGCACACCCACACCAAGGCCTACCCGTCTGAAACTGACATCAGACTGGCGGCATATCCCGAGGCGATCTATCTCATTGTCACGTTGCAGGACAGGGACCGTCCACAGATCCGGGCGTTCACGATCGTCGACGGTGAGGTCGCCGAGCGCGATGTGCGCGTGGTGGGCTGACACACGGCCACTAGCACCGTTGCGCCGGTTACGCGCATGCCCCACAGGAACCCAAGGCCACGCCGATACGATGACGGGTCGATGCTCCGAAAAGGCACCGTTGCGTGGTACAGCACCGCGCCTGACAAGTGCCACGCCGAGGTGATCAACACATGCCCCAAGTCAGGATCCCGACTGTGCTTCGCCGGTACACCGACGGTGAGGCGGTTGTCAGCGCCGAAGGATCGTCAGTCGGCGAGGTCTTCACGAGCCTCGTTGAAGGTCGTCCAGAACTGAACGAGCAATTGTTCGACGACGGGGCCTTGCGGGGCTATGTGAATGTCTACGTGCGCGATGAGGACATTCGTTATCTCGACGGCCTTGAAACCAAGGTCGAGGGCGACGACGAGATCGCGATCATGCCAGCCGTGGCTGGCGGTAGCGCACACGCTTGACCGTCTGCTGTGTGGTAACCATCACTATGCCGATCCGGCGAACCCGCTGGCACGGGCCCAGGGTCGCCCAGCGAGGTGTTGATGAGGTTCGCGGACATCACCCAGGCCGTCGGGCACACCCCACTGGTGGGCTTGCCGCGGCTGTCACCTCCCGGCTATCGGCTACATGTCAAGCTTGAGGGCACGAATCCGACCGGGTCGGTCAAGGATCGTGTCGCCAAGTACCTGATTGAACAGGCCGAAACCTACGGGCTGTTGAGTCCGGGCCAGCGCGTTCTGGAACCGACGTCGGGCAACACCGGGATCGCACTGGCGGCGATCTGCCGCGTCAAGTGTTACCCGCTGACGTGTGTGATGCCGGAGAACACCTCTGAAGAGCGCCGTCAGTTGTTGACGATGTTCGGGGCCGACATTGTCTTTTCGCCTGCGACAGAGGGATCCAACGGGTCGGTGCGGGTGGCGCGAGAGATGGCGGCCGCCGACGACAGCGTCTATATGCCCTTCCAGTACGGCAACGCCGCCAACGCATTGGCGCATTTTGAGACGACCGCGCCTGAGATCCTGGCTGATCTTCCCCAGATCACTGCCTTTGTGGCGGGACTGGGCACCGGCGGCACCTTGACGGGGGTCGGCCGCCGCCTCAAAGCATGGGATGCGTCGATCCGGATCTACGCCGCTGAGCCTGAGTACGGCGATCTTGTCTATGGCCTGCGCAATCTTGATGAGGGCTACATCCCCGAAGTGCTTGACGTCGATGTGCTTGATGGGCGCATCAAGGTCAATTCGCTCCATGCGTTGGAATGGACGCGCAGGCTCGCCGACGAAGAGGGCATCTTCGCTGGCGTGTCGACCGGCGCGTCGCTGGCAGTCGCCGCTCGCGTCTGCGATCGCCTGCCCGAAGGATCGGATGTGGTCGCCCTCTCGCCCGACGGGGGATGGAAGTACTTGTCGACCGGGGCCTATGCGCCCGGTGATGTGCGCGAGATAGCCACGTCGATCTCTGGGACTCTGTGGGCATGACATGCCGGTGAACGCCGCAGACAACCGTGTCGGCGACGCTGCAGATCTGTCTGATGCCGTGGATTCGCCGGATGCGCCGGATGCCGTCGACGGAGCGCTGGAGCTTGTTGCGTTGGGCACGTCAGGGTCGTGGCCATCCGCCGGTCGAGCCTGTTCGGGTTATCTCGTCTCGGTCGCTGGCCGGCGGGAGGCTGCACGCCATCAGCCACCACACGTTCCGCCATCGCCAGCATCAGGGAACGAGGCCGATGCGGACGATGGGGGCGATGCGCCGGCTGACGCCTCGGCCGTCTCCATTCTGGTCGACGCTGGCAACGGCTCGACATCGAACCTGCAACGCCTCGTCCAACTCGATGAACTCGATGCGGTGTTCATCTCTCATCGTCACCCTGATCACTGGGCGGATCTGATCGGCATGTTTCATGCATTGCGTCTGGATCCCCGCCTGCAGCGGGATCCGGTGCCGTTGTATGCCCCTGCCGATGTCCCAAGTGCCGTGGCCCGCATGCTGTCGGATTCGTCTGTGGCGCAGTTTGATGCAGTCTTCGATGTCCGTGCTGTGACGGCCGGCGACGTGATGACAGTCCCGGCCGTCGATGGTGGCGGACTGGAGATTGCCGTCGAGATCTTCCCGGCAGTGCATTCGGTTCCGGCCATCTCATTCCGGTTCAGCGCGCTCAGGCGGACGATTGCCTATTCGGGTGACACGGCCGAGCATCCCGGGTTGATCGAATGCGCCTCGCACGCTGACGTGCTGTTGTGTGAAGCGACGTGGCAAGGGCTGGCTTCGTCGTATCCAGCCGGCGTGCACCTGACGGCAGCCGACGCGGGCTCAGTCGCTACTCGTGCGCAGGTCGATCGACTGGTGCTGACCCATGTCAGTGGTGGGCTTGACACGTCGGTGAGCTTGCGTGAAGCGCAAGCCACCTTTGAGGGACCGATCGACGTTGCCGCAGACCTGAACCGCTGGACTCTGCCAGCGCGTTAGTAGGCTGCGGGGCGTGGCACCCGGAGTGGCGACACCTTCCGACGGAGTTCGCACCTGTGCCCACTGTGGCCGCGTCAGGACCGAAGACGCGCCAAGACCGATCCACTTGAGGAGTAGACGTGCAACGTGCAGATGGCCGATCGCTCGACCAATTGCGAGATGTGTCGATCGAACCCAATGCGCAGCGGCATCCCGTCGGCAGCGCGATGGTGTCCTTCGGCGGCACGCGCGTGCTGTGCGCTGCGTCCAATGAAGAAGGCGCTCCGCGATTCAGAGATCACAAAGGATGGGTCACCGGCGAGTACGCGATGCTGCCCGGCTCGACCGACACCCGTTCAGCGCGTGAACGCAGCGGGCCGGGTGGACGTTCCAAGGAGATCGAGCGGCTGATCGGCCGGTCGTTGCGCAGTGTCGTCGACCTCGATGCGCTGGGCGATCGAACGGTGACGGTTGACTGCGATGTCATCGAAGCCGATGGAGGGACCCGGACTGCGGCCGTCACTGGCGGATGGGTCGCTCTGGCGCGAGGCCTCAAGGCGCTTGGCCTCGAGACAACCCTTGTGGGACAGGTCGCTGCCGTGTCGGTGGGCATTGTTGACGGGGTGGCGTGCCTCGACCTTCCCTACGAGGAAGATGTGCGTGCCGAGGTCGACATGAACGTGGTTGTCACAGCAGACGGTCGATTCGTTGAAGTCCAGGGAACGGCCGAAGGTGCGCCTTTCGGGCGTCAAGGACTCGATGAGTTGCTTGACCTGGCGGTTGCCGGGTGCGAGCGGCTGTTCGTGATGCAGCGACAAGCCGTTGACGCGCCGTGACGAAAGTGCGCAAAACTCGCGACCGACGACTGGACGGCCATGAGCGAGGGTGACCTGCCGAACGCTGACGATGTTCGCATCGTGGTGGCCAGCGGCAATCCGCACAAGGCCGCCGAGATTCGGGCGATCCTGGGCGCTTACGGCCTCGATCGTGTCGAATTAGTTCCGATGACCGAGTTCGATCTCGAGGCGCCTGTTGAAGACGGCGAGACTTTTGAGGCCAATGCACTCATCAAGGCTCGGGCATGCGCGAACGCGACGGGCCTTGTTTCGATCGCAGACGATTCAGGCATCGAAGTCGACGCGCTCGGCGGCGCTCCAGGGGTCAGGTCAGCTCGCTACGCGGGGGAACCCTCCGACGATGCAGCCAACAACGCCAAACTGCTCAGGGCACTGGAAGGCGTCGGTGACGACGAGCGCACTGCCAGGTTTGTCTGCGCCGTCGCGGTTGCCTGGCCCGATGGGCAGCAGGTGCTTGCACGGGGCACGATGGAAGGTCGTGTGATCGGCACACCGAAGGGCAGCCAAGGTTTCGGCTACGACCCACTGTTCGTGGCCGACGCGGCCGTTGACGGCAGGACTAACGGCGAACTGGCTCCTGCCGAAAAAGATGCGATCAGCCACCGCGGCAAAGCCCTTGCCGAACTTGCCAGGCATCCCGACATCAGGCAATGGCTCGGCGATTGAGGTGGCAACGAACACGGGTAATTGCCCGAGGTGGCTGCAGGCACGTCGGTAGGTCAGGCATCGTCGATGGCGTCGACGACCGCGTCAATCAACGCTGGCCAACTGCGTGCTGCCCAGCGGCCGAATGGCTGATTGGCAAGACTCACGCAGGCAAGGTCGCGCGTCGGATCGACGATGATAAATGAGCCGGACTGTCCGAAATGGCCAAACGCCCGAGGATCGACGTTGCGTCCCGCCCAATGGGGATGCTTGGTCCCGCGGATCTCTACGCCCAGTCCCCACGGGTTGGGCCGTTGGCGGCCGAACCCGGGCAGGACCCCTTCGAGTTCCTCGAACGCAACGGCTGTTGCCTCGGCGTGGACGTCAGGCGAGATTAGGCGAGGCCGGCGGAGCTCATCGGCGAACGCGAGCATGTCGGCCACAGTGCTGGTGATCGCGCGTGCGGGAGAACCGTCAAGATCGGTGGCATCCATTGCCAGCGGTTCGAACACCTCGTGTTCGAGGAATTTGGCGAACGGCTCGCCAGCACGGTCGGCAATGACATCGCCGAGGACCTCGTAGGCCCAGTTGGAATACACCCGGCGGGAGCCGACCTTGCCGACCTGCCCGCCCGCTCCGATCGGCAGCCCGCTGGCATGGGCGAGCAGGTGACGGACAGTGATCTCTGGGTCGTCAGCATCGGCACGCTGGGCGCCTTCGACCACGACAGGTTCGTCGAGGTGGAGCAGTCCCTGAGTCGAGGCGATCAACACGCCCCACGCGGCGATTGGTTTGGTTAGCGACGCCACTGGCAAGCGTTGATCCACCGGGCCGTGGGTCGCCCGGAGGTCGTCGCTGGCCAGAACGCCAACGGCGACGACCTCCGGATCCCAACCCTCGACCGTCGCGAGAATCTCTTCGAGAGACGGTTGGGTCATCGGCCGGTGAGTGCGTCGATCTGAGCGAGTGCGGAAGCATCAAGGTTCCAAGCGACCGCTGTTGCGTTGGCAATGACCTGTTCTGGCTTCGTCGCGCCAGCGATGACCGATGAAACGACCGGTTGACTCGCCAGCCAACTGAAGGCGAGCTCCAGCAGGCTGTGGCCATGATCGGCAGCAAACGTCTCCAAGCGTGCAGCTGCTGCAACCTTGTCGTCACTGAGCTTCTTCGCCTGTTGATCAGGTGGCAACGCTCCCAATCGCCAGGTCGGATCGGGCTCTGCACCGGGCTTGTACTTGCCGGTGAGCAAGCCTGACGCCAAGGGAAAATATGGCAGCACACCCAGGCCGTGCGCAGCTGTGGCCGGGATCACTTCTTCCTCGACATCGCGCTCAAGAACATTCCAGTGTTCCTGTGCCGACACAAAGCGGGTCAATCCCTTGTCAGACGCGACCGAGTCGGCTTCGGCAATACCATCAGCAGACATGTTCGAGTGGCCGATGGCACGGACCTTGCCAGCCTTGACCAGTTCATCGAGGGCACCGAGCGTTGCAGCAAAGGGAACGTCCGGGTCGGGGCGATGGAGTTGGTAAAGGTCGATCCGGTCGGTTCCCAAGCGCCGCAAGCTTGCTTCGCACGCTTCGCGCACGTAGTCGGGGTGGGCGCCCTTGCGCCCGTCAGGCATCTCCATGCCGAACTTGGTGGCAATCAGCACGTCATCCCGGCGAGAGCCGAGTGCGGTGCCGAGGTATTCCTCTGAGACCCCACCGCCGCCGTAGACGTCAGCGGTATCGAAGAAGTTGATGCCAACCTCGATGGCGGCATCGACGACTGCCTTGGTGCCTGGCGCGTCGACGCGCCGGCCAAAGTTGTTGCAGCCAAGCCCGACGAGTGTGACCTCGAGCGGGCCAAGTGAACGGGTTTCCATACAGATCCCTTCGGGCTGGTGCCGACAGGGCGAGTCTAGGGGCGGCACTGACCGGTTGACTCTGGTAGGACATTGGGGAGGATGGAGTCCTGTGAGTGGACGCACCCGGCAGCCGAGGAGGACCTGATGATCGATACCGGAGCCTACGAAGGCATGATCGCCGAGACGACCGTGATTGTTGGCCACGCAGGCGATCACATCAACGCCTATATGGCACGTCCACTGGGTCCGGGCCCATATCCGGCGGTGTTGGTGTTCCACCACCTTCCTGGCTGGGATCGCTGGTACCGGGAGACAACCCGCCGTTTCGCAGCTGAGGGGTATCTGGCCATCTGTCCGGACCTCTACCACCGCCAGGGGATCGGTCAGCCCGATGATGTCGCCGCCAAGGTCCGCGCGGAAGGCGGCGTGGCCGATGACCAGGTGGTCGGTGACGCTCAAGGGTGCGTCGACCTGCTACGCGCACTGCCGCAATCGAACGGCAAAGTGGCGGGGTTCGGGACCTGCTCTGGCGGCCGTCACGCCTACCTGGCTGCATGCCGCCTTGATGCTTTCGATGGGCTCATCAATTGTTGGGGAGGTCGGATCGTCACGGATGCCGACGACGTGACCGAGAAGCAGCCTGTCGCGCCTGTCGATTACACGGCAGATCTGAGCTGTCCGGTCCTCGGCCTGTTCGGCAACGAAGATTCCAGTCCAAGCCCTGAGCACGTCGACGCGCTCGAAGAGGCGCTGAAGACTCACGGAAAGGCCTACGAATTTCACCGATACGACGGCGCAGGCCACGGGTTCTTCTACGACGATCGCCCGGCCGCCTACCACGCTGCCTCGGCCGTCGACGGATGGGCCAAAGTGTGGCATTTCTTGCAGCGCACCACCGCTTGATGCACGTGCTTGCCGGCTGCCGAATCGTGGAGCGGATACGGCTGCAAACCGAATGGAGGAGACAATCGTGTGCACCATGATCGCCGAGAAGGTCGAACTGACTGGCAGCGCCAAGGGCCCGCAGGGATGGTTCCGCGTTGCTCAGGCCTACATCGGCTATGACCACCCAGTTCACGCTGACGAGGAACATGCGCTGAGCCTGGACTTTGTGAACGAGGATCTCGGTCCCGCAGCACGTGTAGCTGTCGAGCTCGATCGCCACACTGCGCGGACGCTCATCGAACGCATTCAGGCTGCGCTCGATGAAGCTGACCGTTATGAGGACGCCTGAAGTTCGTGTGAATCTGTGACGTCGCCTTTGTCGCAGGGCTGATGGTTCAGTGCGAACGAACGGCCGAGATCTCGAATTCGAGCGTGACCTTCTCGCTGACCAAGACTCCACCCGTCTCGAGCGCTGCATTCCAGGTCAAGTTCCAGTCCTTACGGTTGACTTCGACCGAACCTTCGAAACCGATGCGCTCGTTGCCGAACGGGTCGGTGGCCGCACCTGAAAAAGCGAGTTCGAAGCTCACCGGACGCGAGGTGTCGCGGATCGTCAGATCGCCGGTGACCAGGTAGGTGTCAGTGCCGCTTGGCTCGATCGAGGCCGAGGCGAAGTCAATGGTGGGGTAGGTCTCGACGGCGAAGAAGTCGTCGCTGCGCAGGTGGGCGTCACGGTCATCGCTGCGAGTGTCAATACTTGCAGCATCGATCGTCACCTCAACGCTGGACGCAGCGGGATTGTCGCCATCAACGTGGATCGCGCCGCTGACGTCGGTGAAACTGCCGCGGACGCGGGTGACCATGGCATGGCGAGCGGAGAATCCCACATGAGAATGGGCCGGATCGATCGAGTAGGTGCCGGTCAACTGGCTGGTAGGCAGGCTTTGAAGGGTGCTCATCTGGAACTCCTGATGACGTTGGTTGTGGAGGGCCTTGTCGCGGCGCTCCACGCGCGAATGTTGACGCGACAACAACGGTACGGGATGTAGGTTGATGCGTCAACCAGTTGGTGGGCTGGATGAGTACAGACATCTGCAGGATGGTCCTGAAATGGGTGGGCGCCCCATGTGAGCCAGGCCGGTGAGCCAGGCCGTCGAGTCAGGTATCGGTGTGCTCACTCGTTGCTGGATGGCTTCGCAGTGCGCGGATCGGGCGCAATCAGGCCAGCTATGGCGACCACTACGGGAATGACCAGCATGATGAGAAGTACCTGGACGTAGCTGTTGGTGGCGTCGTATCCCAGCGACAAGGCCAGCGGCCCGAAGGCGCTCGACGCAACGCCGATGGCGCTCACGACACCGCGGATGCCACCGATGTGGCCCAGGCCGAACAAACGTGGGAAGACTGCAGCTTCCAACGTCCGCGCCGATGAACCTGCCGCCCCGATGGCCATGCCGTAGAGCGCCGCAGTCAATCCAGGTGTCACGAAGGGGACGGCAATCATTGCTGTGGCGATCATTGCCATCGAGCCTGAAAGCACCCAGCGCGGCGCAACACGATCGATCAGTGGTCCGACCAGCAGCGTGACGATCAGAGCAGCCAAAGTCTGTGGCAAGAAGTTGGCGGCAGCCTGTACAGGAGTTAGACCCTGCTCACCGAGCAAATCGATCTGGTGGAAGCTGAGCCCGGTCCCGATCATGGCGGTCGCACCAACCGCGCCTGCTACCGCCCAGAACATCGGGGTTCGCAGAGCTTCGCGTCGGGTGAAGCTCCGTTGAGGGATGCGGACCGGATCACCGTCGGTCGGAGCGGGATCGCCGTCGGGTTGCTGGCCGACGTCGCTGGGACGGTCGATTATCCCACGCATGGTGATCGGCAGCAGGACCAGCCAGATCATCCCCGCAAGCAGGAGCCAGGCGCCGCGCCATCCGGCCCACAGGATCGCGAATGAGCTCAGCAGGGGAAGAAGGCTCATGACCGAAGAACCAACCGCATTCATCACGCCGACCGCGGTGCCGCGCCGCCGGTCGAACCAGGAAGCGACGGACGTCGATGCAACGAGCTGCAAAGCTCCTTGGCCAAACATGCGAATCCCAGTGAATCCGATCACCAGTGTGACGGCGCCGGTGACACCGGCCATCGCGGCGACCACGAATCCGAACGCGATCACGACGAACAGCATGGCCGAACGTGTTCCGCGCAGGTCGATGAGCCGGCCAACGAAGGGCAGTGCAACTGCTCCGCTGAGGGTGGCGAACAGGTAGGCGATCGCAAATTCGGAGCGTGTGAGGTCGAGTGCCGCCATCATCGGATCGACGAACACGCTGATGCCGGGAGTTTGGCCTGGACCGGTGAGGCCGAGTGCAACGGCCGCTAGCACGACGATTCGCCAGCCGGAGAAGCGCGTCGACTTGCGAGGTGGGGTAGGGCCGCCGAAGAACGGGTTGCGTTGAGCCACGCGTCTGCATCCTTATGTGTTGGCGTTCGTTGCGACGGCCGCTGGTAGCGGCATCGAGAAAATCTCGATGTTCGACGCCCGCACGTGTGCCTGTTGCCGTTGCAAGTGTGGCCCTGTCGATAGGTCGCTCGCGGCTGTCAGGAAAACGCCAGGATCAAGGTGTCGGGTCGACGGTTGCGATGACATCCACGACGATGTCGAACTGCGCAAATCCGATGGGCAGGAATGTTCGGACAGGGCGAGGTGCGGGGAAGGTCGCCTCGTAGAGACGATTCATTTCGGGGGCGTTGGCCATGTCGGCGAGGTACACGCTGACGCGAACGACTCGGTCAAGACCGCTGCCCGCGCCTTCCAAGATACGTCGGATGTTGTCGAAGGTCTGGCGGGCTTGGGCCGCAAAACCGCCCTCGACCACCGTCCCGTCTGCGCCGAATGGTCCTTGGGCAGCAACGAATAACAGCGGGCCGTCAGCGACGACAGCCTGCGAATAGGGCCCCTGGGGCTCCGCAGCGTCAGGGATGGTCAAGTGCTTGATCGTCACGTTCGTCTCGATGTCGAGGAGGCACCAACGTTACTGGCCTGATCGGGGGTCTTCATCGCCCCGCTTCCACGTCGAACGTCTATTATCGAGACGAACGTCGATATGGGAGAAGGTTGATGAGTGCCGCCGCAGAGTTTGCTCCACCACCGACATTTCCGTTCCTCAGGTCAGCAGGTTCGCCGTTCGAGGTAGGTCGTGCTCACGGCGCTGCCTTCGG
>JBBDSU010000011.1:0-4368 GCA_040904825.1 Nitriliruptoraceae bacterium
GATCAGGTGGGTGAACGAGACCTTGCCGCCGTGGGTGCGCCGCAGGTAGTTGTTGATGATGCGGCGGTTGACTTCGAGCAGCTTGGCTGGGACATCGCGCACCGAGGTCGCCGTCGGCACCCCAAGCGAGGTCTCCATGTTCTCAACGATCCGCGCGGCCACTCCCCGCAGGCGCGTCGGCTCTTGTCCGTCGTCAGTGGTGGCTGCCGCGCGCCGGGCAGCGGGCTTGGCTCCACCCTTGCGACGCCCGCTGGCATCCGAAGGGCGGTAGCCGGAGAAAAAGTCACGCCAGCCTTTCGACAACGCCGAAGGGTCGTCGAGGTACTGCTCATACATCTCTTCGACGAGCCAGGTGTTGAGCTCGGACTGCGAGCTGCTCGCGGTCGAAGGAGAGGTGGTGGCCATGAGGCTGATCGTTCCTGGGTCGGACCCGGCATCGTTGGCGGGTCGAAACTTGAAGAGGCCGAACGGGAAGGTGATGCGGGGTCTCAAGGGTAGGTCGTGTTGGATGCAACCATGCACGATCGCGTGACGTCCTACCCATGAGTCGGATCACCACCGACGCGACAAAGCCCGCACCGGCGCGGCCTCGTCACACAGTGTGACGTGGATGACAGGAGATCGCGATGAAATCCCCGACAGACACGATTGCGCCAACTCAACGGCGGAGGCCCGTCCGACGTCGCAAGTCCCGCATCCAGCTCGTGGTCATCGCCGCTGTCGCGGCCCTTTCGCTGCTGCTAGCAGCCTGCGGAGGTAGTGATAGTGGTGAAACATCAGCCGATGGCATGTGGGTCGAATACGCCGAGCCCGGGCTGGCCCAGGAGGCATTCGACGTCGCTGAATCGCCTGCCGCTGCCGAAGAGCGCGGGATGCCGACCGAACCTGGCCCGCCGATCAGCGGTGCCCCAACCGGGCGCAGTGTCATCCGGTCCGGCGAAATCTGGCTCGAGACGCGCGACACGGCTGCCGCGCTGGACGACGTGCTCGCCGTTGCCCGCCAAGCGGGCGGCTATGCGGCGACCACCGACCTGCGGCGCAGCGAGGACGGCGCCGTCACCGGGACCGTCACCCTCCGGGTGCCATCTGAACGCCTCGATGAAGTCATGGCCGAACTCGAAGCCATCGGAACCTCGGTCCCGTTGAGTCGGATCGACGAATACGACGTGACCACCGAAGTCACCGACGTCGAAGCGCGGCTGATGAATCTGCGCGCCTTCGAAGCTGAACTCCTTGATCTGCTGGCTGAAGTCCGGCGAGGCGGTGGCGGTGCTGAGGAACTCGTCGTCGTGTTCGAGCGAATTCGTGAGGTTCGATGGGAGATCGAGCACCTCGAAGCCCGCGAACGCTCACTCGACGATCAAATCTCGATGGCGACCATCCATGTCCGGATCCAGCAGCCGGCTGGCCCGCCGAGCGCCGGCGACGTCACATGGCGCCCGTCGGACACGCTGGTCTCGGCCTGGGCTGCCACGGTCCGCACTCTGGCCTTCCTGGCCGACGCCGTCATCTGGTTCGCGCTGACCATCGTGCCTATCGCGTTGATCCTGCTCGCACTGCCAGGGGCCGCCGTCTGGTGGTGGTACCGCCGGCGCGTTCGCAGCACGACCCCGGCAGCTGTCCCGGACACGGCGACGGGCGCCGCACCGCCGCCGGCACCTCACACCAAGTCGGGCCTGACCACGCCTCCGCCATCCGACGAGGATGCCTCCGACGGCTCGGCTGACCGTCCAGACAAGCCCCAGTAGGTTCGTCATCGCCGCGCCTCGGCCTTGAGGGCGCGGCGATGACGATGAGGAGGCCACCAGGTGCGCTACGGCCAGATCTTTGCGGCCATCGTGGGGGTAGCGATCGTCGTTGTCGCCGCGGTCACCGGCTTGAACTGGGTGCGCACCCTGGTGACTGACACGTCGGTCCCGCAAGATCACGCCGCGACTGCGGCTGCCGCCTACCTCGAAGCGTGGGAAGCAGCCGATTACGCCCAGATGCTTGAACTGGTCCGATCAGCGCCCGACGACTTCACCGCCCGGCATGAACAGATGATGACCGGTCTGGCGCCAACCCGCCTGCAACTGGACACGGGCGCCCCCACCGGCGACGTCGATGGGCTCCGCGACTTTCCGGTCGAAGTCCGCATCGAGGTCGATGGCCTGACCGATCCCATCACCTGGTCCACGAACCTGCGATTGGTCCGTGAACGGGGCCAGTGGGGGGTCGCATGGAACCTGGCGACCATCCACCCCGAATTGCGACCCACCTGGGAGTTCGGCTTCGAGACCGAACAGGTCGAGCGTGCCCCGATCCTGGCCCACGACGGCCGTCAGATCGCTGGCGACGGGGTGACCGTCAGCCTCGGGTTCGAACCGTCGGCCGTCACCGACCCCGAGGCACTGATCGCCGCATTCGAGTCGGCCTTGCCCGGCACCGGCCGCCTCGCTGAACGTGAGCTCGGGCGCCGCAACCTGGTGGATGGCTGGTTCTATCCGGTGACCACCGTCAGTCTGCAGCGCGCGGACGAGGTGTGGGACCAGATCAGGCCGGTGCCTGGTGCACTGCGGCGGCAGCTCGAAGACCGAGCAGTCTTCGGACCGTCGTTCGCCCAGCACACCGTCGGCGTGGTGTCAGAGGCAACCGCCGAACAGTTGACCCAGCTCGGCGACGCCGCCGAGCCCGGCATACTCATCGCCCAGTATGGGCTCGAGCGTGAGTTCGATGAGCAACTCGAAGGAACAGAGATCGTCCGTGTCGGCCTGAGAGAAGTTGAAGGCGGGCCGCTGCGCCACATCATCAGCACGCTTCAGGACGACCCAGCTGAGCCCCTGATCACGACGCTTGACATTGAGATCCAGACCGCCGTCGAGACCGCGATCTCCGCTGCCCCCTCGCCTGCCGCCATCGTGGTGATCGACGCCTCCGACGGAGCGATTCGCGGAGCCGCCAGTCGCCCGCTGGGTGGTTACCACCGTGCCTTCGACGGCCGATACCCGCCTGGATCGACATTCAAGATCGTCACTGCTGAAGCGTTGCTGGCGGCCGGCCATGGGCTCACCGACACAGTCGCCTGCCCCAGTGAGGCGTCCGTCGGTGGTTTGAGGATCGGCAACGCTGGGGGCTTTTCTCTCGATGGCATCGACCTGGCACAGTCGTTCGCCGCGTCATGCAACACCACCTTTGCGGTGCTGGGCGCTGGAGTTGGCACCACCGCCTTGACGGATGCTGCCCGTCGTTTCGGGTTCGGTGTCGAGCTTGACCTCGGACTGTCGGCGTTCGGTGGTTCGTTCCCGACGCCAGCAGATACCGCAGAGGCCGGGGCCGCGTCATTCGGGCAGGCTCGTGTCGAGGCTTCGGTGGTGCACATGGCCTCTGTCGCCGCGGCGACAGAGGTGGGCGCCTGGCATCAGCCGTATCTGATCGCCAACCGACGTCCGGCGATGTCGACGGTGCTCACCCCGCGGTCGGTCGACGGACTGCGCCAGATGATGCGCCTGGCGGTCACCGACGGCACCGGCACCGCTGCTGGTGTGGATGGCACTGAGATCGGTGGCAAGACCGGCACTGCGCAAGGCCCCGGAGGGGTCGAACATGCCTGGTTTGTTGGGACCTACAACGGGCTCGGGTTCGCCATACTCGTCGAAGAGGGTGGTTCAGGCGGCCAAGTTGCGGCTCCAGTCGCTCGCCACCTCGTCGAACAGCTGATCGCCCAGGCCGCGTCCAACTGACGTGCAGCATCAGCCCAGATTCGTGGCATCCTCTCACTCTGGCGACATCGAGCAGGAGCATCACGTGACGACACTGACCTTGACCGGCGACACCGAGGCCGACCAGCTGTTGTCGACCAACGGGTTCGCGCTGCTGGTTGGCATGCTGCTCGACCAGCAGATCGCCATGGAGCTGGCGTTCGTTGGTCCTCATCGGCTTGCCGAGCGCATCGAAGGTGATCTTGATCCGGCCACCATCGCTGCCATGGATCTCGATGAACTTGAGGCGATCTTCCGCACGAAACCCGCGTTGCATCGTTATCCGGGCTCGATGGCCAAGCGCGTCCAAGCACTGGCTGCCCACATTGTCGAGGAGTACGACGGCGATGCCACCCGTGTGTGGATCCAGGCCGCCGATGGACGCGACCTCAAGCGCCGCATGACGTCGCTGCCCGGGTTCGGTGACCAGAAGGCGCGCATCTTCATTGCGCTCCTCGGCAAGCAGTGCGGCGTCAACCCCGAAGGGTGGCAAGAGGCCGCCGGTGACTATGCCGACGACGGCCATCGGTCGATCGCTGACGTCGTCGATGCCGAGTCGCTGGCGATGGTGCGCGAGTTCAAGCAGCAGAAGAAGGCCCAGGCCAAAGCCGCCTCGCGCTGACGCTGCCGC
>JBBDSU010000011.1:4468-11418 GCA_040904825.1 Nitriliruptoraceae bacterium
GACTATTCGGGCGCGACCGTCAACGAGAACACGATCAACGTCACCAGTCCCATCGCCAGCATCCCGAATGGTGCCCAGCCCCATCCTCGGCTCCATCGCCAAACCGGCGCGACGAGGATGGCAAGAAGTCCAAGGACCGCGACAGTGAACGTGGGCAAGGCCAATGGCATGGTGGACTCGATGACCGTAGAAGCCAGGTGACAACGGCCACGTTACCGACCTGCTTATGCACGCTGGCGACGTCGGCACCTGCGACCTCGGCTTGTGCGGCCTGCACAACGGCAACGCGGGAGAACGCCCCGGTGTCAGCCGGCCGTCAGCAGGCATCGGCAACCGCAGCGGCCGCCTGGCGAGCGGCGATCAGGACAGGATCCCACACAGGGGAGAACGGTGGCGCGTATGACAGGTCAGCCTGGCTGAGGTCATCGGCGGTCATACTGTTCCAGATCGCGGTTGCGAAGACGTCGATGCGCTTGGCAGCGCCTTCCTCTCCCACGATCTGTGCGCCCAGCATCCGGCCGGTGCCACACTCGGCGACCACTTTGACCGTGATCGGCTTGGCGTCGGGGTAGTAGCCGGCCCGCGTTCGGGAGGTGATCGTGGCCGACTGGGCAACGAACCCGGCATCAGCGGCTGCCTGCTCACCGAGTCCGGTGCGCGCCATCTCCAGGCCGCAGACCTTGGTGACCGCAGTCCCCAAGACGCCAGGGAAGGTGGCGTAGCGGCCCGCCAGGTTGATCCCAGCGATCCGGCCCTGCTTGTTGGCAATCGTGCCAAGTGCGATCGACACCGGTTCGCCCGACACCCTGTGCACCGTCTCGGCGCAGTCACCAGCAGCCCACACGCCGTCCACTGACGTGTGCTGCCGCCGGTCGACCACAATGCCGCCGCTCGAACCGATCGGAATACCCGCATCGCGCGCCAAGTCGCTGAATGGACGCGTCCCGATTCCCAGCACGACGAGGTCGGTGTCGATCGTCATGCCGTCGGCGTTGACGGCCGTCACCCAGCCGTCGTCTGCGGCTTCGATGCTGTCAACCGGCGATCCCAGGTGCAGCGTCATTCCCATCTCACGCATCGCGTCGGCAACCTGTTCGCCGAGCTCGGTGTCGAGGGTCGACATGGGCTGATCGAGCGCATCGACGACATGGACCTCCATGCCACGCAGGCACATCGCCTCGGCCATCTCGATGCCGATGTAGCCAGCACCGATGACTACTGCCTTGGTGGGCTTGCGATCATCGAGCGCATCGATGATCCGCTGCCCATCGTCCAAGGTCTGGACGCCGAAGACGCCATCAAGGCCGATGCCATCGATAGGTGGACGCAATGGCTGTGCGCCGGTGGCGATGAGCAGGTGGTCGTACGACTCGGTGAACTCGCGATCGGCGTCGAGATCGCGCACCGTCACCGTCGCCGCGTCGGGGTCGATGGCGGTGACCTCGTGGCCTACGCGCGCATCGATCTCGTGGCGATCGCGAAACTCGTCCGGAGTCCGCGCGATCAGCGATGAACGCTGCTCGACCAGTCCACCGATCCAGTAGGGAATGCCGCACGCGGCGTATGACGTCGTCGAGCCTCGTTCGAAGGCGATGATCTCAAGCTCGTCGTGGCCCTTGAGCCGCCGAGCTTGGGAAGCGGCGCTCATGCCGGCGGCATCGCCGCCCACCACTACGAGACGTTCCGTCACCATGCGTCCTTGCGTCAGAAATCCGGTGCCGCCTTTTGCTCCACCGATGTCGCGGTATCACCGCCACACTACGGGCTAGCGCTCACCCACACCCACACCCACACTCGGCGATTGGCCTTCCGGTAGCAGCACAACAAGCGACTCAAGCCGCACGTTCAAAGTGAGCCGCACGATCAGCCCGAGTCGGGTATCACGACAAACTCAATCGTTGCTCCGCTGACGGCCTCGTGCACAACAAGCTGCTCCAACAACGCACGATCGTCAGGCAGCGTCCATGTGAGCCGTACCGAAGTGCCGGCCGGCACCGACGTGGCGATGTCGCGGCCTGCCGCCATGGGTTCGGCACCCGGGATGTCGCCTGGCCCATGCCCCACATGAGGCATCGTCTCATCGACCGCATCGGCGGCAACGATGGCAAATCGAGCATCGCGGTCGGTGGTGAACGCCAAGGTGATCTTTTCGCCGGTTGCGACCTGGATCTGAGCCGGAAGAACGTCGGCGTCTGCGACGACGATCTCAATGATCCTTCCGGGCAGCAGGCTCCGCTGGAACTCAACGGCGGTGAGAACGACCAGGGAAATGAGTACCGCGAAGGCGATCCGCAGACCCCATCGTTCGACGCGCTGCCGGGGGGTCGGACGCTGCGCTCGCAGGCCGCGGAAGTGACGCAACCGCAACGAGTTGGTCACCACGAACACGCTCGAGAACCCCATCGCGAACGCGGCCACAATCGGATTGAGCAAACCCGCAGCTGCCAAGGGAATTGCTGCAGTGTTGTAGCCGAAGGCCCACACCAGATTGGAGCGCACGGTCGTCAACGTTCTTCGGGCGAGTGCGACAGCATCGGCTGCTGCCCGCAGGTCGCCTGATACCAGCGTGACCTCACCGGCTTCGATGGCGATGTCGGACCCTGTCCCCATCGCAATGCCAAGGTCCGCGCGCGCCAGCGCCGGTGCGTCGTTGATGCCGTCGCCCACCATCGCCACCAGCCGACCTTCATCGCGCAATCGCTGGATGACCCGGTCTTTGTCAGCAGGCAGGACCTCGGCAATGACTTGCGCGATACCGAGCTCGTTGGCGACGGCCTCGGCCACCGCACGGTTGTCGCCAGTGAGCAGCACGGTCGTCAGACCTTGGGCGTGCAGACTCGCCACAGCCTGTTGCGCATACGGTTTGATCGTGTCGGCAACTGCCAACACCGCTTCGACCGTGCCATCACGGCCGGCCATCACTGCGGTTGTCGCGCGAGCAACATGGCCGTCAAACGCCGCGTGCAAGCGGTCGTCGACCAGCCATCGACCATCGCCTTGATCGTCATCGGCGACATCAACGGCCAGCTCGTCGGAGAACGTCGACGGTCGCCCGACGACGACGTGTTGACCCGCGACGATGCCTTTGACGCCGCGGCCCGGCAGGGCCTCGAAGTCGGTGACTTCAGGAAGGTCTTCCACCTGAATGCCAAGGCGTTCACACAACCCGTCAGCGATAGCTCGCGCGATGGGATGTTCAGAGGCGTGCTCGACCGCCGCGACGGCGATCAACAGTTCGCGATCAGGGTCTCCGTCGACACCGGTGACATCGGCCAGCCGCATCTTGCCTTCGGTGACGGTGCCGGTCTTGTCGAGGACAACGGTGTCGATCGATCGGGTCGCCTCCAACGCCCGTGCGCCTTTGATCAAAATGCCCAGCGCCGCGCCACGGCCGGTCCCCACCATGATCGCTGTCGGTGTGGCAAGCCCCAGGGCACAGGGGCACGCGATGACCAGGACCGCCACCGCCCGGGTGATGGCGTCGGAAAAGCTCAGGCCCTGCAGCATCCAGAACGCCAAGGTCGATGTCGCGATGACCAGCACGATCGGGACAAATACTGCCGAGACGCGATCGACCAGTGCTTCGACCGGCGCTTTGCCACCTTGCGCTTGGGCCACCAGATCGACGATCTGCGCCAACAGCGTCGCCCTCCCAACCGCTGTCGCCTCAACGACCAGCCGGCCCGTGGCCACGATGGTGCCGCCAACGACGGTGTCGCCCACCTCGACATCGACCGGCACTGGTTCGCCGGTGATCATTGAGGTGTCGACGGCCGATGTGCCACCAACGACCGTGCCGTCGGTGGCGATCCGTTCACCGGGACGCACGACGAACCGGGTTCCCACGGTCAGCTCATCAACAGCGATCGTCGTGCCGTCTTCGAGCGTGGCGGTCTTGGCACCGAGTTCGAGCAGTCGCCGGATCGCCTGCGACGAACGACCACGAGCCCGGTGCTCGAACATTCTTCCGAGCAGGATCGCGGTGACGATCGCCGCAGCGGTTTCGAAATACACCTCGGGCAGGCCGGTGACCCGCAAGCGCATCCCGTCGTGGAAGGTGCCTGCGCCGAGGAACACCAGCGCAACGACCGACCATGTCAAGGCAGCAAGCGTGCCCAGCGACACGAGCGTGTCCATCGTCACCTGCCCGTGGCGCAGGTTGCTGAACGCGTTGCGATGGAACTCGCGACCGCTGTAGGCGACGACCGGCACAGCCATCGCCATCGCCCACCACTGCCAGCCGTCGAACATCAGGGCCGGAATCATCGAGATTGCCAGCAGCGGAACAGTGAGCACGGAGGCGATTGTCAGGTCACGCCGCAGGCGCACCCGCCGGCGTTCGTGCTCGGCATCGTCGTCAGGGACCTCGGGCACCGTGTAGCCGGCTTTGGTAACGGCGGCCTCGAGGTCTTCCGGGCCGACGCGGTCAGGGTCGTAGGTCACCACCGCACGGTGTGTCGCGAAGTTCACCATTGCGTCGCTCACGCCATCGACCTTGGTGAGCGATCGTTGCACCCGATTCGAGCATGCGGCGCACGTCATCCCCTCAACCGCCAGCGTCCGCCGAACGTCGCGCGTCCCGTCGGAGACGGGTGTGGCGCCAGCTTCCTGCAGTTGGCTCATCGCTGCGCTCGTACGGTTGGTCTCATGTGGGTGGTCATCCATGGCGCCATGATACCCCTACCCCCCATAGGTTTCGCGCGAGGTTCGGGTCACACGATGGCTGGTCAGGCCATTCGGCCGAGCGATGGCTGGTCAGGCGATTCAGTCGGGCGATGGCTCGTCAGGCGATTCGGCCGGGCGATCCATCGTCGGCGACGAACGGCAGGTGCGCTTCGGCCCACGCCAGCATCCCGCCATCAAGATTGAGGACGTCGTAGCCAGCACGCGCCAGCGCTTCGGTGACCATCCCGCTGCGATTGCCGCTGCGGCACACGCACACGATGTCGCGATCGGTCGCGAGCTCTTCTTGTCGTGCCGCCAATTGTGAGAGCGGAATCAACACTGCACCATCGATGTGACCGGCAGCAAACTCATGAGGTTCGCGCACATCGAGGAGCATCACGTCGTCGCCGCGGGCAACAACTTCGGAAGGCGTGATCTCAGGCAGGGTCATGTCATCTCGTCGTGGTCGTCGTCGGGAACGCGATCGTAGGCATCGATGATGGCCACCCATCCCGCGTCCGGATCCTCCAACGCCAGGCCCAAATGCCATGCCACCGCGCCGGAAGGGCGTGATATCACCGACCAGCGCAATGACTCGAGCCGGAACTCCAGTTCGTCCGGATCGGGCGCGAATCCCAGTCCGGTGGCACAGGCCGCGACCCACCAGGCAGCCGCACGTCCGGCGGCGGCACCTCGGCGACGGCCATGGACGCCGCCGCTGGCCGCCGCGAAGGCCATCTGGCGCATTGCCGTTGCCACGTCGACTCTGGTGGTATGGCGCGGCTCGTCATCGATATCAGCCAGGACGTCATCGAGCCGCCGATCGCCAACAATGACGGTTGCCTGCCCATCCGACTGTGAGACCCACGGCTCGGTCAGGTCAACCAGCGCTCGACGCAGGTCGTTGCTGGCAACTTCGGCGTCAATCCAGCCTGACGGAATATCGGCAGCCTGGTGGCCGTCCGGACCAGCACCCTCACCGGGAGAAACCGTGGCCACATCGGGCCCAAGCGCGCCATCGGGTTGTTCGCCGTGGGTGGCATGTGAGTCAACGGCCGTGTCGCCACCGCCACCGTCCAGCCGATCAAACGGTCGGAACATGGGCACCAGGTAGCGGGGTTCCCACGGCTCAAGACGCCCGGGAAGGCCAGTCTCGTCCACCCCGGCACGTTCGTCATCGACGAGGTCTTCGCCACGCATGATGCGTTCCTGGGCCACCACGCCACGAACCGTGGCATCCAAGTCGTCGGCGAGTTCATCGAAGTGGTGATGCTGGGCGACCACCTCGGACAAGGGTCCCAAGGCGAACCGGCCAGCGCCCGGCACGACCACCGAGGCAGCCAGCTGCGCGTCAGCGTCCAAAGCGATCCTGTAGTCGGCGAAATGCGCAACGCCCCACAGTTGGCGTCCGGTCTCCTCAGCAGCCGCGTGGCAGCGATCACGAAGCCAGACAAGCGTGTCCCATTCCTGCCTGGCCGCCAACAGATCGACCGCCCCTACCAATTCGTCGAGATCTCCTCGACCCAGCGCCGCTTCGAATTCTGAACGGCTCACGCGATCGGCTCTGCGGATCGACCAGCCATCTGACGCTCAGGTGCGAATGCCCGCGGCGGATCCGATCCCGGATCGACCGACACGACATCGACGACGAACACGAGCGTCGCGCCTGGGGCAATACGGTCGCCGGAGCCCCGGTCGCCGTAGGCCATGTCGGGTGGGATGATCAGCAGTCGCCGCCCACCTTCACGCACGCCATCAAGGCCGATGTCCCAGCCGGCGATGACTCGTCCCGCACCGAGCTCGAACTGGAATGGCGCTCCACGATCCCACGAAGCATCGAATTGCGCACCGCTGGTCCATTCGACACCGACATAGTGGACCGTGAGCACGTCGCCTTCACCTGCCGCAACCTCACCATCGCCGACGACGACGTCCTCGATCACGAGCGCCGAAGCTGGCTCATCCCGGTCCTCAGGCAGCATGGCCACGACATCCGGCTTCCCGGCGATATCGCTGGGCTGGGTGACCTCGATGTCGCTGGCGTCATCGCCGCCGCTTCGGGCACACCCAACGACAACAACGGCGACAGCGAGTGCAACAACCAGCCGAACCATGCTTCTCCCTTGCCGATGATGCCGACGCAGTGACCTGCATCCGGCTCGTTCGAGCGTATCGGCGACCAGCGGCCACACTGGGGTCGCTGCCAAGACCACCGAATCGATTAGCGTGTGGCCTTGGCCACGATCCGTCCTCGGCCAGACGGCCCGACCCCGCCGTCCGCCACC
>JBBDSU010000012.1:0-14462 GCA_040904825.1 Nitriliruptoraceae bacterium
CGCTGTGCACGACCGCCACTGATTGGAAGAAACCCATTCGCCGGGTATCGCCTTCCATCGGGTGTCCTATGCAGACTTGCTGTCGGCGGTGCCTGTCGGTGGTGCCGGCTGACGCCGAAGCGATCGGATGCGCCATCACGTGGAAGAGAGCGAGATCTCACGGGGTTTCTTTGGACAGTTGTCGCCACGTGTGAGGTGTCCGGTGGACGCAGAGATTGCCAGGGTGTACGCCGAACGTTGGGAAGAGCTGCCGGAGCGAGCCCGGACACGAGCACAGTTGCTTGGTCGCAAGCTCACGGGCTGCGAAGGCACCCATGGCGTCTTCCCTGCCTGCAATTTCGGTTGCCAGCCCTGCTACCACGGGTCGGACGCCAATCGCGTGCCCGTTGATGGTGGTCACACCGTTGCTGAGGTGGAGCGCCAAATGGCCTATATGCGCAAGCGTCGTGGGCCGGGGCAGTATGCCCAGCTCATCGGAGGTGAGGTTTCGCTGCTGCCCCCTGATGCGCACGCTGAAGCCCTTGCCGTCATGCGCCGGTACGACCGCATCCCGATGAGCTTCACCCACGGCGACTTCGACGACGACTATCTCGAAGCGGTCGTGCTCGATCGCGACGGGCAGCCACGGTTCGATTCGGTGGCATTTGCGGTCCATGTCGACTCCACGATGCGAGGCCGTCGTGCGGTCAAGACGCCGACGAGCGAGGATGAGCTCCACGACGAGCGAGCCCGGATCGCGGCGATGTTCGATCGCCTGCGTGAACGACACGGCGTCCGCAGCTACTTAGCGCACAACATGACCGTCACGCCTGACAATCTCGATGGCGTTGCTGGCGTCGTGCGAGTTTGCCGCCAGCTCGGCTACCGGATGTGCTCGTTCCAGCCCGCTGCCTACGTCGGTGACCAGCGCCGCTGGGAGGACGGCTACCGCGAGCTGAGCGACGAGCAGGTCTGGCATGAAGTCGAGCAAGGTGTGGGTCGCCGCTTGCCCTTTCGGGCTTTGCAGGTTGGAGACGAGCGCTGCAACCGTTCCACGTGGGGAGTATGGGCGGGACAGCGCTATGTCCCGGTGTTCGATGATCAGGACCCGCGCGATCTGTCGGCGAGAGATGCGTATCTGCGAGCACTGCCTGGCAATCTGCGCGTCGACACATGGCCGGTCAAGATCGCCCGGGTTGCCCGGGCCGTCGGCCGTGACCCTGCCGCTGGCGCCATCCTTGCTCGCTGGGCGGCGCGATTTGCCTGCCAGGTCGCGCGGGGAGTCGCGGGACGCACGCCCGCTGGCAACGATCCACGCGTGCTCGCCACGACCTACGTCATGCATCGATTTATGGACGCGGACGAAGTACGACGTGCGTGGTCGCTCATGGAACGCGGAATCGACGCCGACGATCCGGAAACGCAGGCCACCCAGGAGCGGTTGCGTGCGTGTGCCTACGCTATGGCCCATCCGGAACTCGACCGTGTGGTGCCGGCATGCGTCCAGCACAGCGTGCTTGACCCGGCAGAGAATCAGCAGCTCATTCAACTGCTGCCGCCCCGTCAACGGACGGACCCATCGTCATAGGGATCGCAATAGACGCCGCTGTCCGCGGAGCCGGTGAGGAGCACATTGATGACGTTGCCGGACCCTGCGCCGTCAAGCTGGCGGTATGAGCGCGTTGGGCAAGGCCCAGTCGCTGTGCCAGCTGTCACGGCCGAACAAATGCGTGAAGTCGACCGGATCATGGTCGGGGATCTCGGAATCTTGCTCATCCAGATGATGGAGAACGCTGGGCGCCACTTGGCTCAGCTCGCCATTGACCGCTACCGCCCTTCTCATGTGACAGTCCTGGCTGGCAGTGGCGGCAACGGCGGCGGTGGTCTCGTTGCAGCACGTCACCTCGCCAACCGTGGCGTCGACGTCGAGGTGGCGCTCCCGGCGTCAGACCGGTTGACGGATGTTTCCGCCCACCAGGCGGACATTCTTCAGCGGATGGGTGTGCCCGTCGTCACCCAAGAGCGCGTACGACGCCCGGCCGGTGGTGATCTCCTCATCGATGCGCTGCTCGGCTATTCGCTGCGTGGTGACCCAAGGGAACCGGGCGCGTCCTGGATCCGATGGGCCAACGAGGCGTCGGTACCGGTGCTCTCGCTGGATGTCCCGAGCGGGCTGGATGCGACCACTGGTCGGATCGGCGCACCTTGTGTCGTCGCCGACGCGACACTGACTTTGGCGCTGCCAAAGACGGGACTGGCTCTGGCGCCAGCGCAGGTCGGCGCGCTGTTTATCGCAGATATCTCGGTGCCATCTGAGGTATACCGACGCCTCGGCGTGCAGGTCGGTGCGATCTTTGCCGATGGGCAAGTCTTGCCCGTATCCGGCTGAGGCGCGTTGGCCTGATGCAAAGGCGTCCGTTTCGGTGCACGTAACCCATCCGTCTCGGGACACAAAACCGTGTCCGCCCCGGGCGCGGGCGCACCTGGGGCGGACACGTGAACCGGCCGAGGGATCAGCCGGATCCGCCAGCTCGCTGTGCGGCAACCTCACGGATGCGGACTGCCTGGAAGCGCAGTACGTGGACGATCGTAAACAACCCGAAGGCAATCGCGACGAGGTGGAGCGAGACGCCGATACGTCGGACGATCTCCCAAGCCGCGAACTGCTGCTCGGAGCTGGCAAGGTTCGCGGAGGTGGTGTCAGCTGCCGCGACGAAATGCGCGATCACAGCGATGATGATGGCCATCATGCCCATCATCATCAAAGCGACCATCGCCTTGGCCGTGACAGGCATCTTGAGGGTCTGCACGTGCCCAAGCACGGACTCCTGCAGTTTGCCGCCGCCGTCTCGGAAGGTGCCCAGGATCTTGGCAATCGCGAAGGCGATGCCTGACAGAACCGTGGTGAATCCGATGAACATCACTGCGGCAGTGACGTGCCGAAGCTGCAGCAGCGCGACAGCGTCGTCGGGACGCGTGTTGACGACGTCGGCTCGTACGAAGCCGAGGATGACGGCAGCGATAAACGCCATCAGCGCCATCGCGAACATTGGTGCCCACAGGGTCTTGCCCATCTTTTGAGGCAGATTGAATCCGAGGCTGCGGTCCGAACCGACAACCTCGAAGCCGTCCTTGCGGTGTTCAGGCGTCGCCTTCGGCGCGCTTTCGGTGTTCTTTGTAGGGGGTTGGGTACTCATGGCATGGCTCCTTTCAAGGGCTGACGCGTCTCAGGCGCTCTGGGTCGCGAGATCACGGATGCGCTGGAACTGGAATCCCAGCGCTCGGGAGATCGTCGCCAGCGCCAGCACGATCGAGGCGAGCAGGACACCGAGTGCGACCTCGCGCAACGGTCCGAGCCAGGTGACCCAGACGGCGTAGGTTGACGGGTCGCCTGCATTGGCTGCGGCGACGCCGTAGAGGATGAACTGGGCGATTGCGGCCATCATCCCGAGCATCATGAGCCCGATGAAGGCCTTGGCAGTACCTGGCATGGCCAGTGTGTGGATCGGGACACCCAGGGACTCCTGGACTTCAGCGCCGCCACGTCGCAAGCCCGACAGGATCGTGCCGAGCAACAACGCGATACCTGAGAGCAGCAGTCCTTCACCGAGGAACAACGTGCCTTGGGTCCAGGCGCTCAGTGACCGGAACGACTCGCTACCAGGATCCGCCGACGAGGCTGTGAAGCCTACGACCAGGCCGATGATCAGAACCATCGCACCCATGACGACCATCGGCAGCCACAACTTCTCGGCCATCGTGTGGATCGCTAGTGGTTTGGGCGCCGAGGTTGTCACCTTCGCGATGCCGAATGGGGTCTTGATGGTGCTCGAGCCAGTGGTCGTGCGGCCCTCGGGTTGCCCGTCCGATGTCGGTACGAGTTGGGCCAGGGCGGCTCTGACGGAATCAACCCGGCGCCACAGCGCCAGCACGATACCGACCAAGATGACCGCGATCCCAAGCTTGGTGACACCGAGTCCGAAGGTGTTCAGCGCGAAGGCGCTGGCAAGGCTGCTTGTGGAATCGGCGCCAGTGCCGATGCTGTCGACGGCAGCGCCGGCGATGAATGCAGCGATGATGACAAGCATCATCCCGCTCAGGGCGACGACGACCCCGGTTGTGGGATGGTGCGTGCGCGTCGCAGGATCAACACTCGTCGCAGGACGGTTTATCCAAGCGATCTTGCTCATTGCTCTCTCCTCCTAAGCGGTGACAGGATGCCGCGCCGCTGATTGGAGCAACCGGAGTCCGACGTGACGACGTCCCAGACTGTCGGGACCGACACACTTGCCGCATGCGTGCGGCCGAGGTCAGTCGAGCACGGCGCGGAGGCCTTCGGGGTCAGTCACGCTGATGCTTCGGTATCCGATGCTCACATGACCGTCGTGCGCGAACTGCTGAAGTATGCGATTGATGCTGGGCCGGGTCGACCCCAGCATTTCAGCGATCGTGGCTTGGGAGAGTTGAATCTCGCCTGGCGCGCCGCCGACCTGGTCAAGGAGCAACGACACCAGTTTGTGGTGGAGGTCTCCTGATGTGAGCGCTAACAGGCGGCGCTGCAGTTGTTCGGTGCGGGAGGCCAAAGAGAACAGCAGCCGCCGGCACATCTCTGGTCGCTGGTCGATCAGTCGCCAGAAGATTTGGTGGTGCAGCTTGATCACGGCGGTGTCGGTGAGGGCTCGGGCGCTCAATGGCATCGGCACATCGCACAGCAGCGGGATGTCGCCGTAGAGGTCGCCCGTCTGCAGAACCTGCAGGACCACGCGCCGCGAGCCATGCCGGTAGACGAGCTCGACTTTTCCTGACGCGATCATGCCGATGTGGTCAACGGCGTCTCCCTGGCGCAGGAGGAGTGTGCCGGAATTCATGTGCTCGATGCCGACGATCCGGCCGAACTCGGCGATTTCGTCACTATCGAATCTCGCGGGAAACACTCGCTTGTGAGTACGCGACTCCCCGTCAACGTGCGAATCCATCGGAAGTCTCCCGGTGAGTCGAGTAACCCGTCATACTGAGTAACCCGGCCGTCCCCAGCGGGTTTCCATGCCGGGAGCACCCGGCGGGAAGTGGCACATCGAGTCAGGATTGACAGATGGATGACGGGCGGCTCGACACGGGTTGTCATAGACAAGCCCATGTACCGGAGGACGTATGACTGACGAATTCGATGTGATTGTGATCGGCGGCGGCCCTGCCGGCGAAAATGCCGCGTGGTACGCGCGTGACAACGATCTAGAGGTCGCGTTGATCGAGAGCGAGTTGGTCGGCGGTGAGTGCTCCTATTGGGCGTGCATGCCATCCAAGGCGTTGCTGCGGCCCGGTGAGGCTCTGGCTGCAGCACGTCGAGTACCAGGTGCTGCGCCAGCAGTCGTCGGTGACATCGATGTCGCTGCGACCCTGCGGTCACGAGATTCCTTCACGTCCAACTGGGATGACAAGTACCAAGTCCAGTGGGTGGAAAGCACCGGCACCACGCTTATACGCGGGCATGGCAGGCTTACCGGAGAGCGAGAAGTTGAAGTGTCCGGCGATGATGGTGTGACACGGACGCTGAGCGCTCGTCGCGGCGTCGTTGTCGCCACCGGTACCTCGGCGGCGATCCCGCCGGTCGAGGGGATGGGTGATATCAGGCTGTGGGACAGTCGCGATGTCACCACGGCCAAGGAGATCCCGGCGCGGCTCCTGGTCCTCGGAGGGGGAGTGGTCGGAGTCGAGATGGCTCAAGCATTCCGTCGGCTTGGCGCAGAAGACGTCACCATCGTCGAAATGGCTGACCGATTGCTGGCGACCGAAGAACCGTTCGTCGGTGAGCAAGTCAAAGAAGCGTTCGAGTCGGAGGGCATCGTGGTCCTCGTTGGGGCTCAGGCAGTCCGCGTGGAGCGTGATGGGGACGGCCCGGTCACCCTCCACCTTGAGGACGGGACCAGCCTGGTTGCCGACGAGATCCTCGTCGCCACAGGTCGCAAGCCCAACACGGATGACCTTGGTCTTGAGACGGTCGGGCTCGAGCCAGGGCAATCCATTGAAACCGACGACCAACTGCGGGCTCAAGGCGTAGATGGCGGGTGGCTGTATGCGATCGGTGATGTCAACGGGCGCGCCCTGCTCACCCACCACGGCAAGTACCAGGCCCGCCTCGTCGGCGATCACCTTGCTGGCAAACAGGTCGAGGCGCGGGCCGATCACCAGGCTCTGGTGCGCGTGGTGTTCACCGATCCACAGGTTGCGGCAGTCGGTCCAACCTTGGCGTCCGCCCGAGAGCAGGGATTGGACGTCGAGACGCTCTCATACGGGGTGGGGGATGTCGCCGGGGCCGCGCTGCTAGGAAAGGGCGTGTCGGGGACCGCTCAGCTGGTCGTCGATCGCAAGGCTCGCACGATCATCGGGGCGACCTTCACCGGACCCGGCGTGGGTGAGATGATCCATGCTGCGACAATCGCTGTCGTGTCTGGTATCACGCTTGATCAACTCTGGCATGCGCTGCCAGCATTCCCGACCATCAGCGAGGTGTGGCTCCGGCTTCTCGAAGCCGATCGCGGCATCACCTGATGGATCGATGGGCGCCGAGTGCGTCGGAGGCGTGAGCGGAACAGGACGGGTGTACTACGGGTTCTACCAGTTACTGACGGGAAGGATGAGGCGATGGACGCTCCAAGCGATGAGGTCACCGATCTGGCGTGGCAGATCCTTGATCGCAGCCGCACATTCGCGGTTGTGGGGGCTTCCGCCAAGCCGGACCGACCGAGCAACGGTGTGATGCGTGTCCTGCTCCAGCATGACTACCGGGTGATCCCGGTAACTCCTCGTGTCGACGAGGTGCTGGGCATGCCGACTTATCCGGACCTCGCGTCAATTCCTGGCGATGTGCAGGTCGATGTCGTGGATATCTTCCGTCGCTCCGAATATGCAGGTGTGCATGTCGATGAAGCCATCGCCATCGGCGCAGCGGCAGTCTGGATGCAGTTGGGAGTCATCGACCATGATGCGGCACAGCGCGCAATCGATGCGGGGCTCGACGTGGTCATGGACCGCTGTCCGGCGATCGAATTGAATCGTCGCGCCCGATAGCGGAGATACAAGAGTTCGGTCTGGTGCGACACTCTGGTGCGACCCATTGGTCTGATGCGACACTGACTGCACTGGGCCAATGCCGATGGGTCATCTATCCCGATGGGCCAAGACCAAGGCGCTGACTGCCGTAGCTGCCTTGGCTGACCTCCACGAGATGGTCGGGCAGGACGGGTTGCCAAGGCTGGTCGTCGAGCGGTTCCGATGCGATCAGGGCCCCGTCTGACCAGGGGGCGTCTCCGTCGGTGAGGGTGTAGAGGCTGTTGTAAGGACTGTCGACACTGGCTCTGGTGGCGACAAGTTGGCGTCCGTCGCTGACGAGCAGGTTGAGTGTGGCGGGCTGTCGGAGTTCGCGACAGATTGTCGCGATGTGTCGGACCGTGGCGGCCACCGTGTCAGACAGACTGACGTCAGGCTGCCGCCGGCAAGCCAGGTGCAGCGCGATCAGCAAGGAGTCGGAGAACGTTTCGAGCCGGGCGACCCAGTGCGGATCCAGATCGGCGACGAGCCGAGGGCCGACCGACTGACGGAAGTCGCCGAGCCAGCCGTTGTGGGCGATGGCCAAGCCGTTGAGGACGAACGGAGCGACCGCGCCGCGTCCCCCTGCTACGCCGAATGTGGCACCCCGGACCGCAGCGATCATGGCGCGAGCGCGAAGCGCCGGAGCAAGTTCACGCAGGTTGTCGTCCGACCAGGGTGGCAGGGTGGTGGCATAGCGCAGTGGTCCGGGGCCATGATCCGGCCACCACGCGACGCCTGTTCCGTCGACGTTCACGGTGCCGTGAACCTGTTCGCGTGGTGCGTAGGCCTGTTCGTGCAGCGACCGCGCAGGCTCGTAGAGCAGCGCGTCAAGGGTACGGGGGACGCCGACGTAGCCAGCTAAGCGGCACATGCGATCTCCCAGATCAGGTTGTGACGTCGTAGGCGACCCGGAGGCCGGCAAAGATCTGGCGGCGGTAGGGGTGGTCCCAATTGCGGTAGGTGGTCCGTGCCATGGCCGGTCCGATTGCCCACGACGAGCCGCGCAATACGCGGTAGTCACCACCGAAGAAGACCTCGCTGTATTCGCGATACGGGAAAGCGACGAAGCCGGGGTAGGGGTCGAACCCTGAACTGGTCCATTCGTAGATATCCCCCGCAAGTTGTTCGGCGCCCACGGCCGATGCTCCCGCCGGGTAGCTGCCGACCGGCGCGGGTCCGAATCGACGAATATCGAGGTTGGCGTGCCGCGAGGTCGGGTGCGCATCCCCCCAGGGGTAGCGACGCTTGGTCATCGTCGCGGGATCCCAGCTGGCCGCTTTTTCCCATTCGGTCTCGGTCGGCAGCCTTCCACCAGCCCAGCTGGCAAAGGCCTCGGCTTCGAAGTAGCTGACGTGCTGCACCGGCTCAGCGGGATCGAGGGGCTCGAGGTGGCCGAAACGGCGGCGTGTCCACCCACCAGCCAGATCATGTTCCCACCCTTGTGGCGCCGAATGGCCAGTCTCCTGGCGCCATCGCCACCCTCGCTCGGACCACACTTCGGGGTGGTCGTATCCACCTGCGTCGATGAAGGCGGCGTATCGTCGGCAGGTGACCGGGAATCGGTCGAGCAAGAAGGGATCGACCTCGACCACATGGAGAGGCCGTTCGTTGTCATAGCTCCACGCTCGTTGGTTGGTTCCGAGCGGGAAGGGGCCGCCAGGCACGAGCACCTGATCGCGATCGTCCACCCGCCGACTGGGCCTCGGCCGTGACTGCTGCGCCGGCCCATACGGTCCGTTTCGGAGAGCGAGCGCCTGCAGCATCGTTTCCTGATGCTGGCGTTCGTGTTGCGCGATCATGCGGTGTGTCGCCCCATCGGCGAGCAACGGGGCGTCGGGCGCCAATTCGAGCCGGGAGAGGACGTCGAGCGTCTCGGTGCGGACCTCATCGAGGTACTGCAAAGATTCCGAGACGGGCATGAGCGGGAGCTCGCCGCGTGTCCACCGAGGATGCTCGAACGCATCGTAGAGCTGGTCGCGAGCCGGGTCGCGTGATGACCGGCCCGTGAGTCGGCGGACCAGCCACAGGTCCTCGAAGCAAGCGATGTGCCCGACGTCCCATACCAGCGGACTGAGGAAGTCGACTGGCTGGCCATGGAGGTCATCTTCCGTCAACGGAGCGACAAGCGCCTGGGTGCGTGTGCGTCCCGATTCGAGGAGATCAACCAGTCCTCTGTGGAGACTTGATGTTGTCGTCACCTCGGAATCCCTTTGGTTGAATCGGCTGGGTTCGCGGCGGTCGACGTCGTGCTGCTGGTGACCATCGAGGTGGTGACCGGCTCGGCGGCCCAGCGCAGCGCCGCCATCGGCCCGCTTGTCCGCAGCAGCGTGGCGAGTTCGTCGGCGGGCGTGAGCCCTCGCAGTGTGTATCGGTCGAGGAACCTCTCGGCGAGCTCAAGATCTCCTGGATTGAAGGTTCCGGCCGGGAGATTGGCGGCGCCTTGCAGCGCAAACGACCAGACCTCAACTGCCAGTGCACACTGCGCCGGTTCGGAAACCCCGCCGACAGCTGCCGTGTGCAGCTGATCCTCGAGAGGTTGCGGCCTGTTGAGCAGCAACTCCAGGATACGGTCGCGGGCCTGAGGTTCGTAGGTCGCACCGGCATACAGAACCGCCGGGACCCGACGCCAACGCGCCGGGAGCGCATCGATCGAGCGGATTTCGAGGAATCCGCGGGGTCGCACCTCTGGGAACAGTGTGGTGAGGTGGAGCCTGAAGTCGGCGGCGGTGGGCCATCCGAGGCGTCGGTGTCCGCGGGACATCCAGTCGCTGAATCGCCAGCCCGGCCGGCCTGGCTGGATATTGCCGGTCCCGTCGTCGGTCAGCAGCACGTCGGCGTCCATCGCGTACCGCTCAAGTTGATGAGGCATGCCGACTTCAGGGTCGGTTACGTGCTGAGGGAAGCCGGTTCGCGTCGGGTCCAGCTGCTGCCAGGTCAGGCTCCGCTGCGATCGGATAGTCCCGCCGCGGGCCGGACTGGTCGCAAAGGTTGCGGTGGTGATCGGAGCAAGCAGGTTGGTGACCCTCCAGCGGTCACGTGCTTCGTTGCCGCTCGAGAGGTCGAGGTTGAGTTGGAGGGCGCAGGTATCTCGCATCATGACTCGACCCGCAGGACCCCGCGCTGCGAAATAGCGGTCCATCGCGGGGTAGCGCAACGTGGATCGCTGTTGCCTGACGGTGCCGGGAGCCCACTGATCGATACCGACCGCAGCGAGTGCTGTGCCTGTGGCCGCAAGGATCGTGGCGAGTCGGCGGGTCGCCGATTCCATCGAGTCCAGCGCGGTAGCCATCTGGCGCTGATACCGGCCGGATACCTCTAGTTGGCCGCCCGGTTCAAAGCTGATCTGGAAACCGTCAGCGCCACCGCCACTCCAGCCGTCTTCGCTGATGCTCTGTTCGGGGTCGAGCCAACTGTGCAGTTCGGCGGATGCTGACAATTGGTCAAGTATCCCGGCTGCACTGTGGAGCGGAACCCGCTGCAGCGATCGTTCACGAATGGGGAAAAGCTCTACTTCCAGCCCAATGCCACGATCGGTTCCTGTTCCCGTCGTCTCCGCCTCGACCAGGGCGTACAACGAGGCGTGGTCCAACGCCCGGTTTCGGTCCCACGTCGGCACTGCGATCCTCTCAGGTCTTCCACGTCACGGCCCATTCGGACAGCGACAATTTGCGCCGGACGTGTCAGACAACCCCGAGGGTGACCACATCTTCCCCACCCGGGTGCTGTGCGCGCTGGCACAGATAGCACGTGCGCAAAACGTGACACATCGATGGCCGTGAGAAGTGTCCATGTGCTGAAGGCTGGGAAGACGACTGAACGCCGGCGGACGAGTCGTTGCCGCTCACAGCTGCTGTGCTTGGTCCGGACGTGCAAGGATCACTGCGAATCGATTCTGGCTATCGGTCACGACTTGGGCGATGCGAAGCCCGACACCAGCCAACTCTCGACGAATCGAGGCGATCCGGAACTTGTGCGAGTGCTCAGTGACGATGTGCTCTCCCGCGCTGAACTCAAGCGCCAGGTTGATCGCCGCGAGGTGAGCGCGCACGTCGGTGGTGGCAACGAGATGCATCTCGATCCGCTCCGCGGCCTGGTTCCACACAGCTTGGTGCGCGAACGCGTCGATGGGCAGATCGCCGTCGAGTACGCGGTTGATGACCCGCAGGACGTTGCGGTTGAACGCCGCCGTGACTCCGGCGGCATCGTCGTAGGCTGGGACGAGCACATCGGGACTCTTGACCAGGTCGATGCCGAGCAGGAACGAGTCGGTTGGCTCGAGAGTGGCGGCGATCTGTGCGAGCAGGATCTTGCGCTGCGCTACGTCGAGGTTGCCGAGAGTCGAGCCGAGAAAGGTCACCAGCCGCCGGCCCGACCGCGAGATTGCGGCCAGGTCGTGATGGAAGTCGCCGACGTAGCCATCGACGATCAACCAGGGGTGATCGTCGCTCAACCGTTCGATCGCGGCGACCAGCGCGGTCTCGGAGATCTCAAGGGCCGCGTAACGGTGCCCGCCGGTGCGTCGCATGGCTTCGAGCAGCAGATCGGTCTTGACAGAGGATCCGGAACCGAGCTCAACGATCTCATCGGGTGCCGCCGCTGCCACGAGGTCGTCGGCGTGTTGGTCGAGGATTTCCCGCTCTGCTCGCGTCGGGTAGTACTCGTCCAGTGTGGTGATCTGCTCGAAGAGCTCCGACCCGTGCACGTCGTAGAAATAGATCGGCGGCAACCACTTTCGGCGTCCGGTCAGCCCCGCTTTGACATCGTCGGCTAACTGTTCTGCCATCGGTCGTGGTGGGGTGAGCCGCGTCAGGGATGCCTGCCTGGTGGCAACGTTGCGGTTCACGCGGCGCCTTCTCTGCGTCCCAAGCAAGGGGAACACCCGCGGGGCGCGTGCAACAGCATTGCGGCGTTGAACATGTCGGTCACGAATCGTTCCCTGTCGCGTCGAAAGATCTGTTGTTCTGATTGCCTTCGTCCCCAGGTGGATCTACCGGGCTGGCTATTGCCTCGACGGCGGTGACGAGCCGTGTATACGCCGCAAGGTCGAGATCAGGTCGTAACTTTTGTAGCTGCCTTATCACGCGCGACAGCAAGTCGCTCTCGATGCGGCATCGAGCGCAGCTCTCGAGGTGGGCCGCGACCATCTCGGCTCGTCGTGGCTCCACTTCGCCATCCAGGAACGACTGCAAGATGTACCGGACCTGCCGACACTGCAATCGGCCGTTCACACCCCGGCTGCCACGCCTCGCGCGTGCGCAAGAGGTCCGTTGTGTGTCGGCATATGTCGCTCCTTGTCGTCCCGAAGTCCCTGGCAGGCGGTGAGCCCAAAGCGGGACCCTTGGTCCGAGGAAGGTCAACTCTCACTTCCGTGAACCCGGACAGGCATGTTCCGATTCCCTCCGCCGGGTGGCTGTCACTCAGTGCGCAGCGTCGGCTCAGGTTGCGCTGGCAACCGCTGGTAGGTAGCGCTGTGCCCAGGTGGCGATGACGTCGGCGACGTAGCGTGCGTCGATCTCGTTGGTGAGCAAGTGATCGGCGCCGGCGAGCGACACGAAGCTCTTCGGATGGCGGGCAGCCTCGAACAGCAGGCGGGCGTTATCCACGCTGACGGTGTCGTCAAGTGGTGCATGCAGGAAGAGCAACGCGACGTTGAGCTGGCTCACGATGTCGGTGAGGTGGTGGTCACTCAAGTCGTCGACGAAATCTGCTGAGATGGTGAACGGGCGGCCCGCCAGGCTGACGACGGCTTCGCCGTGATCGCGGATGGAGTCGAGGTCGTCGGCGAAGATGTTGGTGACGTGAGCCACGTCGGCCGGGGCGCCAATGGTGGCAACCGCTTCGATGGTCTCCAATCGTGCTGCCGCGGCCAGGACGGCAGCGCCGCCGAGTGAGTGACCGACCATCAGGCTGGGCGCCGTGAGGGTGTCGGTGAGGTAGTCGGCCGCTGCGACGAGGTCATCGACGTCGGATGAGAATGTGGTGGCGGCGAAATCGCCTTCGCTGGATCCGATTCCGGCGAAATCGAACGACAGCACCGCAATGCCTCGCTCGGCGAGGGCACGTGCGAGTCGTCGGGCGGCTCGCAGGTCTTTCGAACAGGTGAAACAGTGGGCGAAGACCGCAGTGGCCCGCAGGGGACCGTCTGGATGCTCAAGACGAGCGGACAGTTGTTCATCGCGAGCATTTGTGAACGTGCAGGTGGAGGGGCTGGGCATGGATACCTCGGTGGCTTGTTGTCGGTGAATGCCTAGGGGCAGCTTGCCGATTGGGGGCGCAGGGCGCGGGCGGCCACGGTGCCAGCAGTCGGCCGACGACTGCACTCTTCGCTCCAAAGTCGCGTGCCTAGTCCGTCGAATGGAAGCCTGCTATGGGTATGAGTGTTGTCCAAGGAGACAGGTGGCAACCTCGCCGCCTACTTACCTACCGCAAGGAGGACAAACGCAATGATCGCATTCGATGTAGTCGCAGCGTTAATCGCTGGTCTGATTGGAGCTGTCGCCATGACGGCCATGATGCAGGCAGCTGGAGCCATGGGGATGACAAGGATGCCAGCGATGACGCTGATCCAGGGGACCATGGTTACCGGCGACGAAAAGAAGGCAAAGCGCATTGGTCTGATGACCCATGTGTTCATGATGGGCATGGCCGTGTTTGGATTGGGCTACGCCGCGCTGTTTGTCGTCTTCGACGATGCAAGTCTTGCGACGGGTGCACTGATCGGGGTCGGACATGGGATCGTGGCTGGCATTGTCATGGCGATGATGGGTGCGATGCATCCGCGCATGGTGGCGCCAAGTGACCGTGACGGAGACATCGTCACCAGCAAGGAGGGCGAGATCCGGATCATCGAGCCCGGACTTTTCGCCAAGAATTACGGCCCGATGACGCCAATCGGATTGATTGTCGGTCATGTCGTCTACGGTCTCGTTGTCGCGCTCATCTATGGCCAGTTGACCTGATGCAACGTCGCTTCGTGCTCGGGGTCGTTGGAAACCGCCCAAAATCGATCCCGCGTGATCGCTAGCTACCCGCGAGCGGCCAACCAACAAGGAGCAGGGCTGTGACAACGAGTGAGCAGGTGCGTGTCTATTGGCGCCCGGGGTGTGGTTTTTGCGCCGGTTTGCTTCGCGCATTAGAGCGCGAAGGACTGGCAACAGAGCGCATCAACATTTGGGACGATGAACATGCAGCGGAGTTCGTGCGCAGCGTTGCTCACGGCAATGAGACTGTCCCAACGGTGCAGATTGGATCTCTGGCGCTTGTCAACCCATCAGCATCAGAAGTGATGCGGGCGGTCGCCGATCAACTGCCGCACCTGCTGCCCGCGGGATATGAACCGCCGGTACCGGGCCGAGTTGCTCGCACAGTCATGAGAATGCTGGGCGGTACGCCAA
>JBBDSU010000012.1:14562-16629 GCA_040904825.1 Nitriliruptoraceae bacterium
CAGACGGATCGTCGCCGGATGATCCCGTGTCTGTCTTGTGGCGGCGGATGGCCAACCATGAAGCGATGACGGTGACGGCAACCGCCGCAAGAGCGAAGGACCCGAACAGTGTAGGAGAGGAGGCGACCGCATTGGTGGCTCGAGATGACAACTGCTCGACCCACTGCACGGCGGCGGGTTGGCTGGTCCCATCGCCAGCGATGGTGGTCGCCCAGAAGAACACGATGTAGATGCCGGCCAGGGCGAGGATGGCTCCGGCAATGCGGTTGACATGTTGCGAACCACGCCGAAGCCTGCGAACGAGTGTCTGCTTGCCAAAGGCGAGCGAAAGGGTCACGAGCAGCAGCAGCGTGGACATCCCCAGCCCGTAGATGAGGAATGTGGTCACGCCGGCCACGAAGCCGAGGCGAGGAATGGCACCTGCGACGACGACGAGGAAGACAGGGAGCGTGCACGACAAGGATGCGATGGCGTACGAGACACCGAACCAGAACATTCCGGAGTACTTCCGCCCGCTCGGAGCTTTGCCAACTTTGGGGAGCGTGATACGAAACTCTCGTCCCGTCAGCATCGCGATCCCAAGCGCGAATATCGCGATGCCGATGGCGATGGTGATCCATGGCAGCGCGTCAATGAGTGCATTGACGCCGAGCGTGATGAGTATTCCGGCCAAGCCGAAAACAGCGAGGAATCCAGCAGAAACCACGGCTCCGACCTTGAGCGCGTTGACGCTGTTGTGAGCCGTCGATGCCGTTGGCTGGTCGTCGACTTTCATGAAATACGACAGGTAGGCGGGCAGCATCGCGAACCCACACGGGTTAATCGTTGCGACGAGTCCCGCTGTGAATGCAAAGGCGATCGGGATATCCATCAGTTGACCAAGTGGGTGTCGATGAGATCGTTCAATTGAGCCTCGTTGAGGATTCCCGCATGGCGGTGGACGACTGCGCCAGCGGAATTGACGAAGTAGGTACTCGGCATGGCGATGACCTGGAATGCGTTGAACAGCGTTCCATCAGGGTCGAGTCCTAGGTCGTAGGTCACGCCAGTGACGTCGACGAGATGCAGCGCTTGCTCGCGCTCATCTTGAGTGTTGATTCCGATGAATCGGACTTCGTCGCGGCGTTCAAGATGCACTCGCTCGAACTCAGGCATCTCGGCGATACACGGCGGACACCACGACGCCCAGAAGTTGACGACGAGTGGCTCGCCGACAAAGTCGGCCAAGGATGTCTGCTCTCCGTCGAACGTTGAGAACTGATCATCTGGAACCGGAGGTCCCGCATCTGGGTCGTCAGTCGGGGCGTCCGATCCGGGCGAACACGCGGCGACGACGAGCATGACTGCGAGTGCCATCGTCAGTGACCGTCTCATAGAGATCCGCTGTCGTCTGGGGCTGTTCAACATTCGTCCTTTTCGGCCTAGACCGTGCTGCTCATAGGAACACGCTGATCGGGTCTGGGCTTCCCCTCTTTAGGGGCCTGCTATCTGCCGAACGACTTTCAGGAGCTCGCCGACTGGCGGTCGATCGTCGCGCTGCTGGGGGCGGCTGTAGACAATGGTGCCGTTCGGGTCGACGACGAAGTCGCCCCCAAGCTGCAGGGCATCTTTACCACCTTTGCGTAGACGCTCACCCGACCGGAGCAGTCGGGCATACGCGCGCCAGACAGCGGGATCTAGCCAGATCTGCGCCCATCGAGCCCGGCCCATGCCCCAGGCTCGGTAGGCAGTTCGCGCTTCATCGACCAAGATTGGGAACGGCGGGTCGATGCCTGCAAGCAGCTGTGTCCGGATACGCGCCGGCTCATCGTGGACGATGAACAGCGCGCGCCCACCCATCGCCGTGAGCTGGTCGTAACGATCGCGCACCTTCACGAGGTGCGCACGGCAGATCAGTCAACCGGCGTGACGCAGAAAGGACACGATCGTGGGGTGACCGACAAGCTGGTGAAGATCAACGACGCCATGATCCAGCGAATCCAATCGGAGTCGAGGCGCGGGTTGGCCGATCTGTGGGGGAGGGTGTGTCATGGCGTGGTCCTTGGTTGGGTCGGTGCTTGGGTCGGT
>JBBDSU010000012.1:16729-25843 GCA_040904825.1 Nitriliruptoraceae bacterium
TTGGGTCGGTGCTTGGGTCGGTCGTTGCACGAACGTCATGGTCATTAGGGCGTGGCCAGCGGGTGTCGCGCTGGGTACGGCCGCACGCTCAGGGGCCACACGGTCGTACCCGGCGCTGCGAGTCACGATGCGATGACCTCGGTATCCGGTCGGAATGCGACCCACACGAACCAGAACGTGTCATCGTGGGTAATTGCCTCAAGCCGTTGCCCTTCGAGAGGGCCGTCAAGTGCGCGACCGCGCAGATCGAAGGTTGAGCCGGTGGCCTCGTCGATGAACCGCCCTTGTTGGTCAGCGGGCTGCAGTTGCACCGGCTGTCCGTCGATCGTGGCGTGGAATGCAGCGGTTTGGCCCACGTCACGCCCAGCATCGATGGAACTGGCGTCGAGCGCGGACGCCTGGCCAGGCGCCCACAGCACCACGACAGGTTCCTGATCTACCTCAACCTCGACAGCACGTTGCTCAGCTAACACATCGAAGGTCACGGCTACCGACGAATCCTGCCCGGCAATACCGACTATTCGTGTCATCGGTGGAAAGCGGCCATCCAACTCCCCTCGGAACAGGAACGGATTGTTGTCGGCCGTGTCGTAGCCGACGTATGGGTTGCGGCCGTAATCCCGCAGGTGGCCCGTATCGCGTGAAAGCACCAGTGCGTCGGGATGGAGTTCGATCAGTTCGTTGAATCCGAACAACCACGCGGGAACCCGCTCGAGCTGGGTGCCTAGGAGCTGTTCACCGACGACGGCTTCCCCTTCGAACTGGGTCCAAAGGTTGCGATGCTGGCGGTCGTACATAACCAGGTTCGACAGGTAAAGGCGTCCCGATGTGCCAAAGTCCAGCACCTCTTCGCCATCAGGTCCGTCAATGGTGCGCTCAAACACCAGCGCGGAGTTGCACAACGGGCAATAGGTCACCACAAGCGGCACGCCACCGATCACATCGTTGACAATCTCATGCCAGGTCAGGATCGCGAGTGGGTAAGCGCGGACGTCGTCATTGATGTCGACCACCATGACCGGACTTGACTCGTCGAGCCACGCCGAAGCCTCTTCGATGGACTCGTACACCGGGTCATCAATCGGTGGAATCCCGTCTGGCGGTGGACCGCCAGAGATGATGTCGTCGAGAGGAATGGAGTGAGCGGGCTCGCAGTTGGGCGACTCCCAATAGAAGGTGCCAGGATTACAGTTGACGGATGTGGCGCGCAGCGGGTCGCGCGGTGACCCCGGCAAAGAGGCTGTGGCCTGAGCTGGACCGGGAGCATCCGGCGCAGCCGTCGGTGCCTCCGACTCTGCTGGTGGTGACTCGGTTTCAGGCGTTGAGGTACCGGCTTGGCCGCACGCAACGGCCACCAGCATCGTGGCGGCACCGACGGCGATCATCCGACGCATGGGCATTCTCCCTCGTAGTTGTCGTTCCGGATCACTGGCAGGGCCGTTGTCGCGTTGCTCGTACTGGTGTTGCATGCGGTAACACCTATGAGACCCGTGGGCTTCCACGTGGCATCGGAATGGCCGGTGCGATCGGCGGGTTGTCGACTACAACGTGATGCCTCGGGACTGGCACGCATTCAGCCGATGGCGGGACACATGGCACAGGAGGTCACATGACGGTTGATCAACCGGTCGGCGAATTCAGGTCAACGCTGGTCACGTGGCTGGTCCACCCGGTGTTCCGACTTGCAGTCTTGGCGGCGCTTGTCGCAAGCGCCGCAGTGATTGCGACAAGATCGGACGTTGCCGGCGTGGAATCGCTGCGAGCGGCGTTTGACGGACTTGGATGGATCGGCCCCGCTGTCTTTGTCCTGACGTACACCGTCGCGGCGACGATCATGCTGCCCGCCGCTCCCTTCACCATCGGGGCTGGTCTGTTGTTTGGCCCGCTTGTCGGCACGGTGACCGCACTGATCGGAGCGACCACTGGTGCGACCGGAGCGTTCTTCGTCGGCCGTCTTTTAGGCCGCGGTGCCGTCGAACGATTCGGCGGCCGTCGTTTTGCGGCACTGGACCGGCACCTTGATCGGCGGGGCTTCTCGGCGCTGCTCGTTGTACGGCTCGTGCCGTTGTTCCCGTTCAACCTGCTCAATGTTGCTGCGGGCGTTACCGGCATCCGTGTGCGGGACTACGTGCTGGCGACCGCAGTGGGCATCTTCCCAGGCACCTTTGCCTACGCTGCTGTCGGAGGAACGATCGACGATCCGACGTCGCCCGCGTTCGCCGCTGCGGTAGGCGTCTTCCTCGTCGTCACCGGTGCAGCCGTTGTGGCCTCACGACGAATGCGAGCCAATGACGCCAAGCTCGCGGACGAAAAGTCCCTACCGGTCGCAGCCGTCTCGGGCGAACGGTCGTAATGCGCGGCCTTCACGTGGGTCAGTCTTCATGTGAGGGTTCGAAGTCGACGAGGGTTCCGGGTTCGGTCGCGGTTTCGAGCAGGTCGATGGATGCAGCGACAACAGCTCGCTGGCGCGCGGGGTCGCCTGCCGGTCCGATGGTTCGCCCAATGAGATGCGGGGTGATGAGCGAGCGCGGAACGCCGAGTTCGATCATCCGGTGGCGAAATGCGCGCACGCCGACAGCGATCGTGGGGATTCCTGCGGATTCAAAAGCTCTGGCAACGAGTCCGACCGACCCGTGGCACACCGGTCAGGTCGCGACCAGAAACGCAGCGTCGACCTCACGTGCGGCCATGTGTTCGGCCCACTCGGGGGCGACGTGCTTCTCAAGCCTCCGTTGAGACGTTGCTCCAGTGAAGGCGTAATGCTCGCTGGCCAGCTCGAAACGTCCTTGCGATGCGAGATCTTTCAGGTGGTCAAGGGGGAAGACAGTGGACGGGTCGCGCTGGGCGGTACGTGCGTCGTATCCCGGATGCCGAGCCGTCAATCGATCGTTCGGCGTGTCGACGGGAATGACCGACAGCGTGGGGGTGCCCCGCAAGAATTCGTTGATCAGTGTCAGGGATTCTTGCTGAGACGGGCCATCAGGTCCCATCGGGTCGTCATCGACGACGAACACGCCTCCTGCGGAGATCAGCGCGAGGCGTAATTCACTGAGTGGCCTGCCGAGCGGTGTGAACGGAATGTCGGCGGGGGGAGCGGCGGGCTGTTCGGGTGCGTATCCAGCAACTTGGGACCGGTAGACCGCATCGCGGACGATGTCGAGATCGCCGGTGTCCAAACTCTCCCCGACCGCCGCGAGTATCGACGCAATGGCGTCAGCAGAGGTGGAATCCTCGAGCCGGGCCAGGTACTTGAACTGCATGTCGGCGTGGTCGCCGTAATGGAACGATCGACGGAAATCCTCGAACGACATGGCCGCGCTCGTTGCATCGTCGCCTGCAGCAGTCTCGGGCTGCGGCGACTCGGGCGACGGTGTGGCGTTGTCGGCCATCGGTGGCTCCTGGCACTGTTGATCCGTCTACAGAGTCCTACTGTAGGTGGGTGAGCGGGGTCCGTACTTGTCGTCTGGTCAGCGATGCTCGGGGTTGGGTGCATCGAATCTGCAGCCTGCATCCCAGAGGGTGCGCTGGTTGCCGTGAGCTGGAAAGCCGCCAGAATCTTTGAGCCAGCGTGCAGCGTGCAGCAGGTTCCAGGTCATGAACGTTGTATTGCGATTGGTGAAGTCGTTATCTGGCCCGCCGGATCCTTCGTCCGCGTACGACGGGCCTGGACCGGCTTCACCGAGCCAGGCGGCATCGGCCTGCGGCGGAATCATGTAACCCAAGTGTTGCAGCGAATACAGCAAGTTCATCGCGCAATGTTTCGCGCCATCCTCGTTCCCGGTGACGATCACGCCGCCAACGCGCCCGTAATAGGCATACTGGCCGCGATCGTTGAGTTGCCCTGAATTGCTGTAGAGGCGTTCGACGACACGTGTAGCAACACTTGACTTGTCGCCTAGCCAAATAGGTGTCAGCAACACCAGGATGTCGGCAGCCATGATGCGCTGAAACAAGTGCGGCCAGTCATCATGGGTGGCGCCGTGATCGGTCATGTCGGGATAGACCCCGGGCGCGAGGTCGTGATCGACGGCGCGGATGACGTCGACATCAACGTCGTTGGCGCGCATGATGGCGATGGAGCGGTCCGCGAGCTTTTGTGTATGGGAGATCTCAGGGGAGGGCTTAAGGGTGCAGTTGACGAACACGGCGCGCAGATCGTCAAATGCGGCCGGGGCCTCGTCGCAAAGTTGCTGATCGCGCTGGCTGAGTTCGGTCATCGCCTGGATTCCTCTCGATGGGCACGCTCTATCGGCATGGTCGGGCAGCGACGCGGCACTGCCCGATAGATCGCGGCACGACGGATCACTGAACGTCGGTTGTCAGTCGACGCACAGCCGCATCAAGCGTTGCCAGGGTGGCCGGATCCATGTCGCTGCGCAATTGTCGGAGCTGCTCAATGACACGTGACAGCGTGGCAGCGTCAAATTCGCAACGGATACACGTCTTGAGGTGCGACGTAATCAAGGTGACGACGCGAGGACTGGCTTCACCGTCGAGGAACGGCTGCAGCCGCCGCCGTACCCACCAGCAACGCAACGAGAACATGCTACGACTCGATGGTGACACCTTGCCCGAAGGCGAGATGTCCGGCGATCTCTTGTGCGGCTGGTTTTGGTTGCGGGTAGAACCATCCAGCGCTGGGGTTCACCTCATCGCCGACTACGACGTCGACGTATGACGCAGTCCCTTTCCACGCACACACCGACGTCGTGTCACTGGGACGAATCCGGCGTTGGTCAACGCTGTCTGGTGGAAAGTAGTGGTTGCCTTCGACGATGATCGTTTCGTTGGAATCGGCAATCACCGCGTTGTTCCATCGGGCTTTGGGCATCTGTTGATCCTTTTCCGGGTGACCACTCGCTGGAACTTCCTCGGACACGTCAACCCAACAGTCGCCACGAACATTCCTGCGTGGTGGGCGCAGAATGGGAAGCGGGATCGCATCTGTTGGGTTATCGCTGAGGCGTGCACACAACAGATGAGTCAGACAGCGCATTCGAGGGGCGTTCAACAATGCCTCCGAGAGAGATCGTCCGAGTGGACCGACCTCGGGGCTGTCATGGATCGCGATACGAACAGGAGTGGCATGTCTGTCTATGACTTGATCGTTGTCGGTGGTGGGACCGCTGGCTTGACGGCTGCGATCGGTGCGGCGCGGCAAGGTGGCCGGACGTTGCTGATCGAACGCGATCGCACGGGAGGCGATTGCCTATGGACCGGCTGCGTGCCCTCGAAGGCATTGTTGAGTGTCGCCGAACGTGCGCATGGGGTGCGGACTGCCGCAGCGTTCGGTGTCACCGTTTCAGATCTCAACGTCGACTTCTCGATGGCCATGGCTCACGTCAAGAATGCGATCGCAACTATTGCTCCACACGATTCGGTGGAGCGCCTTCGTCGAGAGGGCGTGGAAGTCATCGCCGGCACAGGAACGTTCGCAGGGCCCGATCGCATCTCAGTCGGCGATGATGTCAAACACTTTCGTCACGCCATGATCGCGACCGGAGCTGCGCCAGTCGTTCCACCCATCCCGGGCTTGGATGCCAGCGACCCGCTTACGTCTGACTCACTTTGGGATCTCGACGAGCTACCACGTCGTCTCGTCGTCCTTGGAGGTGGTCCGATTGGTGTTGAACTTGGCCAGGCGTTCGCGCGGCTCGGTTCACAGGTCACGCTCGTCGAGATGGCCGACAGGGTGCTGCCACGAGATGACGCGGCCGCCAGCGACATCGTGGCACGGTCGCTGGTCGCAGACGGCATGGATGTTCGCGCTGGCACCACGGCAACGCGGGTTGAGCAGCAGGGTGACGACTTTTCGCTGGTCGTTGAGCGCGATGGTCATCAGACCGCATTGCCGTTCGACCGGATCCTGGTGGCGGTAGGACGTCGTCCCAATGTCGAGGGCCTCGGCCTGTCAGATGCTGGGGTGGAACTCACCGAACGCAAAGCCGTCAAGGTCGACAAGCGGCTGCGTACGACGAATCGCCGCATCTACGCAGGGGGAGATGTCACGATGCTGCTGCCGTTTACCCACACGGCGGGAATGCACGGGGCAACCGTCGTTCAAAACGCGTTGTATGGACTGCGCAAATCTGTCGACCATGCGCGCATCCCATGGGTGACCTTCACCTCTCCAGAGGTGGCAACGGTGGGTCTGAGCGCATCCGAAGCCCGCCAGCGTTTCGGCGATAGAGCCGTTGTCCGCAAGGTTTCTCACGCCGAGCTCGACCGTGCAATCACTGCAGGCGAAACGGACGGTTTTGCCATGCTCGTCGGTGATCCCAAGGGCCGGCTTGTTGGCGCCACCGTGGTAGGACCGCGAGCTGGCGAGACGATCGGTGAGGCTGTGGCATGGTTGGCAGCAGGGGTGAAACTTTCAGCGATCGTGCAGACGACGCACGCGTATCCGACCTGGAACCAGGATCTGGCCAACGCCTCGCTCGAACAACTCCAGGCGCAACTTGCCGAGCATGGCAAGGTCACGGCCGCCGTTCGCAAGGTGCGTCGCGTGCTGCCAGCAACGTGGTAAGTGGTCAACCCGCTCAGTCAGGCGCGACGGCTGACAGCATCTATCAGCGGAGGATCCGGATGGCGGACAGGGTGCGTTGCAGGATCGTGGCGAGCACTAATGCAGAAAATGTCCACGCGATGACCGGCATCCAGGCGGGAACGAGCACCATGAGGCTGTGCGCCACGATGGTCTCGGTTCCTTCAGCGAGACTTCGCGGGAAATGAAATGTGCGTTCGTCGGGACGATCGATCCGACGTTCGCTGGCCGCCGCTGACAATGCGAGCAGCGACCCGCCGTTGAGGTAGTACGTGAACAGCAGAACGACGCACGCAATTTGGGCGTCAGGGTTACCGATCGCGCAGCCGACAACGAAGGTTCCGTAGGCGGCCAGGTCGGCGGAGATATCAGCCCAGCCACCCAATGGAGTGCCGCCGCCTCTGACTCGAGCCAAAGCGCCATCGATGCCGTCGGGGATGCGCGACAGCAGCCACAGACCCAGCGCAAGCCACCACATCGCAAGGGCAGCGGCGACCGCAGCAGCCAGTGCGATGGCAAGGCCCAGGATGGTCACCGCTAGGGGTGTGACGCCTTGCCGTGCTAACCGACGAGCAGCGTGGTCAACAAGCGGTGCCAGCGCTGCGCGCATCTCTTTGTCAATCATCGTGGTGTCGTCCACTGAGTTGTGGGTTCGCCCCCTGTTTGGGTCTCTCCAAGTGGTTGGTCCTCCCCCTGTGGTCGTTCCTGCGACGTCCGGCGCTCTCCGGGGTCCCCGGCGATCGGTGCATCTCTGGCTGTCGCTGGGCGAGGGACGGTCCACAGCGCCGAGGGCGGCAATTCGATGGCCAGCGACGTGCCGGGTCCCGCGTCTGCGAGTGCGTCGTCGGTGACGTCAATGGTCACTGACCCTCCTGGGACGGTCAGTGTTGCTCGTGTGCGGTGACCCAGGAACGCTGACGACCGCACAGTGCCAACCACTTGATGCGAGCCGTTGCTATCGCCTGGAGCGATGCGGACGCGTTCTGGACGGATCGTCACCCACACATCCGCACCGCTGGGCGCGCCATCTGGCACGCTCAGTGTTCCCAACGGCGTGTCAACGAGTTTCCCACGCCGATGCCCGGATATGAAGTTGGTTGCGCCGAAGAATCGAGCGGTCGATTCGGTCGATGGACGTTCAAAGAATGTTTGAGGTGCGCCATGCTGCTGCAATCTCCCGTCGAACAACAAGGCGATGTCGTCAGCAAGGATGACGGCCTCTTCCTGGTCGTGGGTGACCACCACGGTCGTCAGGCCTTGTTCTCGATGTATGTCGAGGATCAGTTCGCGCATTCCTTCGCGCAGATGGGCGTCGAGATGAGCCAGTGGCTCATCGAGCAGCAGCACGTCAGGATTGAGGATGAGCGCACGTGCCAGGGCGACGCGTTGTCGCTGCCCGCCGGACAGCTCTGCTGGACGCCGGTTGGCGAGCCCTTCCAAGCCGACTCGTTCGAGGGCTGCTTCGGCAGAGTGCCAGCGTTGACGCTTGGGCACTCCGTTCATCCGCAAACCGAACGCGACGTTGTCGCCGACTGAGAGGTAGGGAAACAGCCGGTCGTCCTGGAACACCATGACCGCGCCACGTCGCTCAGCAGCCACACCGGTCATGTCCCTGGACCCGAATCGAATCGAGCCGCGCGAGGGCACGAGCAGTCCGGCGATCAGCTTGAGTGTTGTCGTCTTGCCACAGCCCGATGGTCCGAGGAGTGCGGTGACTGTTCCGCCGCCGATGTCGAGCGTCATCTCGTCGAGGGCTGTAACGGATCCAAAGCGGTGAGTGACCCGGTCAAGGTGAAGATCGATCATTGTCTGTCTCCGAGCCCCACGAAGCCTTGTCCGTTGAAGGCACGCGCAGCGACGATCAGTAGCACGACTGCTGGCGCCCCATGGATGAGTGCGGTGGCTGCTGTCACGGCGGCGTCGCCTCCAGAGGCGTTCGCAAACAGCAAGATTGGCAGGGTTACGACTCGTCCGCCTCCGATAACCAGGGTCAGGGCGTATTGGCCCCACGAGACAAGGAAGCCGAACAACGATGCCACGATGAGCCCTGGAGCGATCAGAGGTCGTGTGACATGCAGTTGGGCCTGCCACCAGGTGGCACCAAGTGATCGGGCCTGTGCTTCGAGCTCCAAGTCGGCATTGGCGAACACGGCAGCGGTCAGCAGTACCACGTAGGGGAGCACCGGGATCAGGTGAACCACAACGACAGCGGCAACGCTGCCCGCGAGGCCTAGCCGCAGGAACACGACATGGATCCCGATCGCCACCGCAATGGTGGGGACAAGGATTGGTGCCAACAGGAGGAGCTCAACGGCGCGCTTGCCGCGGAAGCGGCGCGTGGCCAGGACCCTGCCTGCAGGAAGGGCGACGACCAGCGACACGATGGTCACCAGCACCGCCACCGTCACTGAATCTCGCAGTGCCGGCCAGGTGGGGCCATCTGGTGCAAGCACGATTGTCCACGCCCGCAGGCTCCACTGTTCAGGCAGTACCTGAGGATGGAAATACGCCTGCGATGCGCTGGCCAACACCAGCGGCACGAAAGGCAGCAGCATCACCGCCAGCAAGAG
>JBBDSU010000012.1:25943-56481 GCA_040904825.1 Nitriliruptoraceae bacterium
GGCTGGATGCGCTGCATCACCGGAGGAGGTGGTCATGTGGCGTCCCGCCTGATGGCATTCCTGACAAGCGCCATGCCGGCGAACACCACCACCAGGATGAAAACGGTGATTACGACACTGATCGCCATCGCCTCGGGCCGGGATGCAAGGTCGGTGGCGGTATACCGCTGGTGCGCCAACACGGGCAGGACAGCGGGAAAGCTGCGGCCGAGCAGCAGCGGCACCTCGAAGGTTCCGAATGTAAAAGCGAAGACGATGACAGTGACCGGCAGCACGCCGGGGACTAGCAGCGGCAATGTCACATGACGGAATCGCTGCCATCCGGAGGCCCCGAGCATTCGTGCAGCCTCATCGAGATTGTCGCCGACGTTGCGGAGCACCGCGAGCGTGACAACGCCGACGAACGGAATCTCTTTCCAGACGTATTGGGCGATCACGCCGATGGCCCACGGGTCGAAGACCATCGCTGGGAAGTCGGCCGGCCCGTCCAGCAGGCCCGTGCGTGTCGCGATTCTGGCGATGAATCCGCTCTGACCCAGCGTTGCAAGGATCGCCGTCGCGCCGATCAGATGGGGGATCGGCAGGTTCAGTTGAAAGATCGTCGTGGCGATCCGACGTCCGTGACCGAGGCGCCGTAGTAGCAGTGCGGCACCGACACCGATTGTGACCGACAGCACCGTCGACACAACCGCGACATAGGCCGTCAGTCGTACTGACTGCCCGAACTCTGGGCTGCTGAACAGGTTCAGGTAGGCAGAGATCGATGGCCCCCGGCCGATACCGGTCGACAGAAGGCCGAACGATTGCACGAGGGCGAGCACAACTGCGCCGCAAAACAACACGATGACGATCGCCAAGGCGGGCGCCAACGCCAGCCACGTCCGTGCCTGCTCATGGCGCATGACGTTGCGCATGGCCCTTTGGGTGGACCGCACGGCACCAACCTGAGAGGTCATCACGGTCGAGGTTGTCGCTGTCGCACGTAGCGGTCCCAGTCACGCTCGAGTGCTCGTGTGTGCTCGGGTGTCGAGTCGGCAAGCCGCTTGTCGTTGAGACGTTCCTGAGGAACGGCGGTGTCGCCAAGGCCTTGGGTTATGGCAGTGATCATGGCGAGTTCGGTCGCGTCAAGCCGTTCTGGGGAGATCGCTAGACCATCGCCCCAGCCGCTGTCAGGGTTCAGCTTCGCTGCCTGCAGGTCCGGTTCGAGTGCAAGGTTGGCAAACACCATCGCTGCAGCAGGGTTGCCAGCGTTGACGGGAATCCCCAGGTAGTGATGGTCGCCAATGGTGCCCGTGTCGAAGACGAACGGTCGCGCCGTGGCTGGCAGAGTGCCTGCAGCAATGTTGGCCCCGATCCCCGCCGGCAATTGAGTGAAAGTGAAATCAACCTCGCCGTTGGCGAAGAGGCGATCGAGATCAGCGATGTCACGCGGGTAGGTCTCACCGCCGCGCCACAGCGATGAGCGCAGTTCGTCCAGGAGATCCCACAGTTTCAAGGCCGCGTCTGTGTACATCGCTTCATCGAATTCGCCTATCCAAGCCGCAGGATCTGACGACAGTTCGTAGAGCCACTGCTTGACGAATCGGGTGCCGTGGAATGCTGGCGGCGCGGGATAGGTGAATCTGCCCGGGTTGGCGACGATCCAATCGGCAAGCTCGGCATAATTGCGCGGCAACTGTGCTTCGTCGGTGCGAGCCTCATCGAACACGAACTGGAATTGAGCGCTGCCCCACGGCGACTCCGCGCCGTCCACCGCCAAGCCACCGTCAAAACGCACCGAAGGGTCCTGCCAATTGACAAGCGCTGCGTTGGGGAGGTCTTCCGCCCAGCCTTCGAGCAGCGCGCTGGCCTGTCGCATTGTCGAGAAGTTTTCGCCGTTGATCCAGATCACGTCGATCGCACCATCCGCAGTTCTCCCGGCTTCAAGTTCCGCCAGGACAGCATTGACAGCGTCGACGGTGTCGGCAACGGGCACGCGGTTGAGCGTGATCCCGAGTTCAGCGAGTCGTGGGCCGTAGACGCTGTCGACGAACTGGTTGATCTCAGTGCTGCCACCCCACATGTAGAGGTCGAGCGTGGTCCCTTCGGCAAGCGACAACACCGACTCCCAATCGTGAGGATCAACAAGAGTCTGCGTGGCTTGTGCTGTGTCGCCTCTGTCAGTGCCGCACGCTGCTCCGAGAAGCATAAGTGCGAGGAATGCGAGGGACAGGACGACTGAGCGAGTTCGGGAAAACGAGTGATTGCGGAACGACGGGTACATGCCACCTCGGTTGGCGGTGAGATCTCGGCCGGCAAGGAGATTTCGGTCCGGCGATTTCGGTAGGTCCGGAGGTCGGACCCGTAGTCCGCAACCCGATCGGTCGTGCGATACTTCCATTGTCGGTGTGTCACATTGTCGATACGAAAGTGTGCCTGCCCACGCGTGCGCAGCGTCACCTGTGCGGCGTCGGTGGGTCGTCGGTGGGTCATGGTGTGGGCTAGCCCAGTACCGTAGTAGTCGTGGCTGACCAGCGTGACGACCGATTCCGGGAGCAGGTGCTCCCGGAACTTGAGGTGCTCTATCGCGTTGCGCGACGACTCACCCGTTCTGATGCGGACGCTGAAGATCTGGTCCAGGATGCGTTGGTCCGTGCGTACCGCGCGTTCGACAGTTTCGATGGACGCTATCCCAGAGCATGGTTGCTGACCATTGTGCGTAACACGCACATCAACACGCTCCGCAAACGTCGTCCCGACCTGCTCGAAGAGGAGATGGCGCAGCGGTTGCCTGCTAGAGGGCCTGATGGGCGAATTGACGGAACATCCGAGCGGGCGTTGCACGACGACTTCGACCCCCTCGTACGTGCGGCCCTCTCAGCACTTTCGGCTCACCATCGTGCTGTCATCGCGCTCGTCGATCTCGATGGCTTGAGCTATCAGGAAGCCGCTGATCTGCTCGATATACCGGTGGGCACGGTGATGAGCAGGCTTCATCGGGCCCGGCGCAAAGTGCGGGGCCATCTCGAAGCAGCAGGATTCTCGGAGGTTCACCAGTGAGACTTCGACGGCGTCCACCGTTTCCGCTGCCGCAAGATCCGGATTGTCATGTCGTTGCGGCGGTGCTCCAGGCGTATATCGACGGCGAACTTGGGCCTCAGGACACCGAGGTGGTCGCCGGTCATCTCGCACTCTGCGAATACTGCGGCATCGAGAAAGACACCGTTGTACGTGTCATCGACGCGATCAAACGTCAGCGACCCGACCTCGATCCCGGCTTGATTGACCGGCTCACTGAGTTTGCCGACCGCGTTGCTGATGATGACGTGCCTCACAATTCGAGTGACTGATACGAGCTGCTCGGCTGGCTGCCACGGGTGGCTGTTCGTAGCTGCGTCGTCGATGCCGGACACCTGAGTCGCACCTCGGCGTGTGCATGGCGCTGGACGTCCGGTACGTGGAAGCGAACCCGGTTTCGAAGGGTTATCTGGAGTAGACTCTCAAAGTTTGTAGCCGTAGCCTCAACTGGCCGAGGGGTGGCGCATGGTTGGACGCAGCGCGCACGTTGCCGGCCACCGGTTTGCGCGAACCCGGAGGCGCCAGCTGGGCTCGTTGGTGTGGACTCACGCGCTTCGATCCGCCGTCGTGTTCATCTTCGTTGGTGTGGTCTTGCACTTTGTGGTGCAGGGCATGGTCGAGCGGCAGTTTGGTGACCAGGCTGAATTCCATGCCGTTTTCGTCACTGACACGGTGTTGGAACCGATGTTGCGCGACGCGCAACAGACGGGCCAGTTGTCAGCGTCGTTCGAGGCGGCATTGGCTGATCAGCTTGCGTCACGAGCGGTCGAGCCCGACGATGCGGTTTACCAAGTGACGATCTGGGATCGCGATGGAACCATGCTGGTATCCAGCGCTCCCGGCGTCAGTGATCGCGCCCCTGACGGCTACGAACAACTCGTTGCTCAGGCTCGCAACACTGGTCCTTTCAGCGTCGACGGCGTAGCTCCGCACCTCCTGGGTGATGCGCCGGTGGCGTCAACCCTGCGCACCTTCGTCCCGGTTGATGTCGGCCATCCACTCGTGGCGGAACTCCATCAGGACTGGACGCCGACATTGGCCGCCTCGCGCGAGTTCAGCCGCACACTGGATGTTGGCCTGTTCATAGGACTGCTTCTGCTGTGGGCATTGTCATTGCCGATCTTGCGGCGTGCTGGTCGTCAATTGCATGCTCATGCCCGGACCGACGACTTGACCGAGCTTCCCAACCGTGTCGCGCTCGAAGAGCGGCTCGATCATGCACTGCAACGTCTGGGGAGCACTGATGCCTGCGTGGCGATCTTGTTCATCGATCTCGATGGATTCAAAGCGATCAACGACACTTACGGCCACGGCGTTGGTGACAGCGTGTTGCACCACGTTGGTGCCGTGCTTCAGCGCAGCACGCGGGCGTCAGACATCGTGGCTCGATTCGCGGGCGATGAGTTCGTCGTCATCCTCGAGAACACAGATCCAGTGCTCTCCGAGCAGGCAGCGCGCCGGATACTGGATGACATTCGTCGACCTTTGGAGGACATTGGCGGACACGGCCTGACCGCCAGTATCGGCATGGCTGTCACCGATGATCCCCAGATCGGTGCCGATGTAATCCTTCGTCACGCTGATGCGGCGATGTACCAGGTCAAATCCGATGGCGGCGACAACTATTGCGTCTTCAATGATGATCTCCGCGACCGAGTCGCTCGAACCAACCAGATCGAAAAGGACCTGCGCGGGGTTGTTGATCGGGGCGAATTGCACCTGCAATATCAGCCCTTTATCGACTTGCATCGTGCTGATAACGACATCGTCGCCGTGGAAGCGCTGCTGCGCTGGACCCACCCAGAACTAGGTCCGGTCGGTCCGATGGAGTTCATCCCGCTCGCTGAGCGCAACGGCACCATCGAAGAGATCGGCGGGTGGGTCCTGCGCCAAGCTTGTCACCAATTGGCTGTCTGGCAGTCCGATCTCGCACCCGATCGACGGTTCGTGGTGCATGTCAATCTGTCCGCTGTACAACTGAACGAGCGTCTCCTCGATGTCGTTGACACGTGCCTCCGGAACAGCGGTGCGGACGCTGGCCGCCTCGGACTTGAAGTCACCGAGACCGCCATGCTAGAGAGCGGAGACGCGTCGATCACGACCCTGCTCGAAGGTCTGCGTGAACGAGGTTGCCATGTTGCTTTGGACGACTTCGGAACTGGCTACTCGTCGCTGTCCCGTCTCCGTGCGATGCCACTTGACCTTCTGAAGCTCGACGGTTCGTTCGTGCACAGTCCCGCCGGCGACGGACGTGAGCAGGCCATTCTCGTGACAGTGGTTGCGCTTGCTCGCGACATGAAGATCGACGTCTTGGCAGAAGGTATTGAGACGCGAGATCAACTCGAGGAAGTCGCCGAGCTCGGTTTCGATTTGGGGCAGGGCTACTACATCGCTCGGCCATCATCGGCCGATGACGTGACGCTCTGGCTCGCTTCAGGATTGGCGATACGGGATGCCGCGACGGTCTCGTGACCGACGTGCGGACGACCGCGCTCACTCGAATTGCTGAGCCGACTCATCGGACCGATTCGCAGATGGCCGACCCGCGATGAAATGCGGTCACCGTTCGGTGTCGCGGGTTAGCCAGGGTCCTGCATGCTCGCTGACAGCAGTGCGACGACTTCATCGTCGCTGATTTGGGTGAAGTCGTCGTAGAACTCGCCGACGGCACCGAATTGTGATGGCACGTGCACGACGACAACTTCGTCAGCCACCGCATTCATGTCGGCGATCGCACGGTCAGAAGCAACGGGCACCGCGATCACAAGCCTTTGCGCGCCGAGCCGGACCAAGATTTCAGCGGCTGCGCGTGCGGTGAATCCGGTAGCCAGACCATCGTCGACGATGATCACAGCACGACCGTCGACCGGCATGGGGGCGCGCTCACCGCGATAGCGGTGTACCCGCTCTTCAAGTTCGGCACGCTCACGTCGCGTGACCTTCTCGATTTGTCGGATGGTCGTTGTCGTGGCGGCGACGAGCGCTTCGTTCAGCAGCCTGACGCCTCCTTCGCCCAACGCCCCGATACCCAGCTCTGGCTGCCCCGGACAACCCAATTTACGGACTACGAGCACTTCCAATGGGGCGCTGAGCGCGAGAGCGACCTCGTAGGCGACCGGAACACCGCCACGTGGCAAGCCGACAACGATCGGATCAGTGGGCACGAGGTGACCGAGCAGTGCGCCGAGCTGGCGACCTGCATCGCGTCGATCCGTGAATCGCATCGTCGGTCCATCGTTGCCGGGTGCGGGAGCCCGTCATGCAAGGGGCTCCGGTAGCTGATCAGTAGCGGAAGACCGCAGCGGGCACGGGTGAGCCTGCTGCCTCATCGTCGAGAACAACGTGGATGCTTCCGCTGTTGCGCAAGGTGGCGATCATCGCGTCGTCAAGGAGCGCCTGATCCGCTTGTTCTAAGGGCGGCGATGTCGTCGGTGGGGGCAGGAGTAGCACGTCCACGCGCCCTTCGGCCGCTGCCCGTCTGATGTCGCCCAAATCGAAGCTCGCCAGGCCGGTGCCAGCGGCCTGCCGCGAGCGTTCGATGGCTGCTTGGCGTTCGCTGGCGATACGGGGAGAGAAGACCTGCCAGGCCGCGGCATGCAGCTCGCTCGGTGACGCCTTGTCAGGTGCGCCTGGGATGTCTGCCACGATCTGTGCCGAGTGGCTCAGTGCGCGAAAGTCGGCGACGAGGTCCTCCACACCCGCGACGATCATGGGTGCATTCCGACGGGCAAGGACGGGACGGAGCGCTCGGTCGACGGCACGCAGGAAGCGTTGGCGATTGATGCCGGATGTGTCTTTGGTGCCCCCGTGCCCATGGAAGAACGCAGCGTTGCCGGGGCCAGCTGCCGCTTGGCGTAGTTGGAGCGCGTCTCGTTGTTCGTTGTCCGGCGTCGTTTCGTCGCTGCTTTCCGGAAGGTCCGGAACCGGGATCTCGCTGATCGACCACTGGTCGGCCTCGAACAGTCGCACGCTGTGCTGACTGAGTGACAACACCAACAGGTGGCGTTCCGCCAAGTAGAGCTCCGCCAGTGGATGCAGATGAAAACGTTCACCGACGATTGCTCGTTCTGGCACCGAAATTGGCACGTGGAACTGATGGGACTGTCCTGCAGCAAGGAACAGCGCCAACCCGTCACTCTTCTGTTGCCAGACCTTGGGGTCCTTGATGAGGGTCGTGGCAGGCCCGAGCAGCTCATCTCGTTGTGTCGCCCGGAGCTCAAGGCGCTCCAATTCTTCACGCGCATCGTTGAGCAGTGTCTTCAGACGGATGGCCGCCTTGCCGTTGGGTGGCTCGTGCCGGTCGATCGGCACATAGATCGACACGACAGGCACCTCAACGTCGTGTGACAACAGCACCTCCAAATCTTCCCGTCGGGGAACCGTGAGCGTGAATTCGTCAATGCGCTTGCTCATGCGTGTCGCTTTCGTTCGCTTGGCGGGAGTCTGGGTGGGTTATTTCGAGGAACTCGTTCCTTCCATCGTTGGCTGTCATCGTTGTTGCGCAGACATCATTTTCGCCGCGCGGTCCGCGACGGACGTTGCACGGCCATCGCTGACGTCCAGCATCAACGCGGGACCGCCATCGGTCAAGGGTCGAACGTCACCGGTCCGTAGGAAAGCGCGCAGAGTTGCCGCCGGACCCACGGCTCAGTCCTGCGCGTAGGACCAGTCCGGCAGTTTGCGGTGGTAGGACGCGTCGTAGGCGACCTCGCCAGTCGTGTCGTCGAGAAAGTCGATCTTCGGCACGCGCTCGGTGATCGTGGACGGGCACGGTCGGCCGAGGTGTTTCGTGAATTCATCATGGAACACCTCAAGCAAACTGCCGACGACAAGCTGCTCACCGGCTGGCAACGCACAGCGCGCTTGGTCAGTGACGCCGGGCAACCGGTCGCGAAGCGCCGCCAGATGCTGCTCAGTGCCGTCTCCCGCCTCGATGGTGCGCAGCAGGTCGGTGATGGAAGTACACCCGAGTTTGCAAGCGGTGCATTGGCCGCATGATTCGACCGCCAGAAAGTTCGAAAGTGCGATGGCGATCCCCACGACGCAGTGGCGATGGTCATAGACAATAAAGCCGCCCGAGCCGATAGCAATGCCCGCAGCTTCCATGTCCTCATAGGTCAGGGGTGTGTCGAGCTGCTCAGGGATGATCACAGGAGCCGAGACGCCGGAGAACACCGCCTTCAGCTCACTGGCGCCAGCGATGTCGATGATGAGTTCGCGCAGAGGGGTGCCAAGCGGGAGTTCGAAGACTCCGGGCGTTGCGATGTCGCCGACGACGGTGAACAGCATCGTTCCAGGGGAATTGGTGGTGCCGGCACGGCGGAAGGCATCGGGACCATCGCCCACAATGAGCGGCAAGTTCGCCAGTGTTTCGACGTTGTTGACGACGGTCGGGTTGGGGCGAGCGGTGGTGGCGAACAGGCCCTGCTGAAACGGGGGTAGCCATCGTGGCAAGGGAAGATTGCCTTCGATGACTTCGATGAGGGCAGTTTCTTCGCCGAAGAGGTATTCGTCAGGGCCTTCGATCACTTGGAGCGCATCGGGTGCATCCCATCCCGCATCGACAACGTCGGAGATCGCATCCCGCAGCATCGCAGCCTGCCCCGACCGTTCCTTGACCGCGATGTAAGCGTGCGCCGCACCGACGGCATGCCTGGCGATGATGGTGCCCTCGATAACGAGGAATGGGTTGTCGGCGATGAGGCGCCGGTCCTTGTAGGTGCCTGGTTCTCCTTCCGCGCCATTGACAGCCAGTTGCGGGGCGCATCCAGTTTCGGCAGCCGCCTCGCGCACGGACCGCCATTTTGTGCCAGTCGGGAACCCAGCGCCGCCGCGCCCCCTCAACTTCGACTGTTCAACCATCCCGACGACATCGTCAGGAGCCATCTCGAGGGCGGTATGCAGCCCTCGGCCACCCCCTGCTGCGATGTAGGCATCCAGCGAGGTGAGCGGTGCACTGGGTAGCAGCCGGCTGCCGTCGGCCTTGCCTGCATCGCCGGTCGCTGGTGTGTCACCCATAGGTGATCCCTTGTGTCGGATGCCAGATATTGCGGCCAGCCTCACCGTACCGATTCGCGAGATCGGCGAGCCCGCTGACGTGCGCGGTGGCCATCCAAGTACCGGGTGTCAGGTGCGAGGTGACTTCCCGGCGGATTGGCGCGCCTTGCGGGCGAGTTTCTGGCGGTACATCTGCTGGTCAGCTGCATCAAGGAGGCGCTCGAAGTCGGCGTCACCCGTCGAGGCGGTTGCGATGCCGATGCTGGCGGCGAGTTGATGCGTTTCGAGCTCGGTTGCCAAGCGTGATGCCAGCGCTAGGGCATCTGCATGGTTGAGGTCTTCACAGATGACCACGAACTCATCACCGCCGACGCGCCCGACGAGATCAGTGGGACGCACGGTTGAACGCACGACGGTGGCGAGCCGCTTGAGGGCACGGTCACCGGCGAGATGGCCGCCAGCATCGTTGCGCGATTTGAGGTCGTCCATGTCCAGGTAGATCATCGACATGGGCCGGTCCCGGTCGACGAGTCGTTGTAGGCGTTGCTGGCCTTCTTCGTAGACACGGCGCGTGTTGGCAACACCGGTCAGGTCGTCAGTTCCTGCGACGACAGCAATTTCCTGGCGTGCGTCATCGAGTCGTCGGACGGTGCGTGTCCCCGCAAGGTGGAGAATCGTGGCAACGATCAAGACCATGACCAGTTCTGTGGCGAAGACTCCCCAAGGGACGGGCACGCCGAAGGTGGTCGCGGCCCAGAGCCAGCCAGAAGTGCACCAAGCCACGAGTGCGATGGCCACAACGCGGTGGTGGATCAGCGCAGCGACAGCCACAGTGATCAATGCCATGCCGGTGCCTGGATACGGCCGTTGCCATTCGATCATGAACAGCAGTGGAATCGAGGCGCAGGTGAAGGCGAGGGCCGTTACCACAGCCAACGCGTGATGCTCCAGCAAGGGAGCGAGTCGGCTCGACAGGCCGGTGCGGACGATGGCAAGGACAAGGCCGAAGATGGTCAGCGTCACCGGGATGAGCAAGGAGATGTCGTCTCGGAACGACCAGTAGACGAGTGCCGCGAAGGCCAGGTAGAACGTCGATCCCCACGACGCAATGGGTCGGAGCGCGTCAAACGCAACCGGTACTGCGGTGGCAAAGCGTCGCATCTGAGGTCGCCTTACTCTTCGTCGCTGCGTGAGCGTCGTGCGATGGTCCTGGGGGAGCGCTGTGTAACTCTGCCCGCCGATGTTTCGCGCTGGCATCACATTCAGCCACTGTAGGTGATGTCCTTCGGGGGCACTGCCCGATGATGGGGCATTCCGGTTCAGACCGCTGCGCCGGCCGATCTACGATGTGCAGAACGCAAGCCGTCGGGGTGCTACCACGCCCTCGGATCGCGCCCACGTACACCGAAGAAACCCGCGGCGCAATGGGTTAGGCCTGGTTGCATTCCGGGTACCGCACGACCCCGAAAAACTGCTAGGTTCGATTATCGTTAGAATCAGGTGCAGGGGCCGGTGGGTGCTGGAATGCGTCCACCGTTGTCGTGTCCTGATCCGCGCGGTGTGTCCGTAACCCGGCGACGCGACCGCACGGGCGTGGGTCGTCGGGAGCATTGTGGAGGATCATCGTGACAGAGAAGGTCGATGTAGTCGTCGTCGGCGGAGCTAGCGCCGGCTATGCAGCAGCGGTTGCCGCTGCCACCGCAGGAGCCGAGCGCGTGGTCGTGCTCGAAAAGTCTTCGCGCGACGAAGCGGGCGGTAGCTGCCGCTACTCGCTGATGGGCTTTCGTTTCGTGCACGAAGGCACCGAAGACATTCTGAGTCTGCTCCCGGCCGCCGAGCAGGGCGAGCACGACAATGTCAGAGTCAAGCCCTATGAGGCGGCAACGTTCCTCAGCGACCTCAAAGCTGTGACCCAGAACCGGATCGACCCCGAACTCGCGAGCATCCTTGTCGACGACTCTCGTGACGCGATCAACTGGATGACCGAAATCGGCCACAAGTGGGAGTTCTTTCACAAGGCCGCTCGCGTCGACGGCATCGACCACTATGCGCCCGGTACGACCCTGTGTCCTGCCGGCGGCGGAACCGGCCTCGTCGAGCACTGGATCAAGGTCGGCGACGAAATGGGTGTCGAGTTGCGCTGCGACTCTCCCGTCAGCGCCATCTTGGGCGACTATCGCGGCGTGCACGGTGTGCGTGTCGACGGTCCGGATGGGCAGTACGAAATCGAGGCAGGTGCAGTCATTCTTGCCAGTGGCGGATTCCAAGCCAGTGCCGAGAAGCGCGGCCGCTATCTGCCACCCAACGCCGACCTGATGAAGGTGCGCGGGTCCCGCCACAACACCGGCGAAATCCTCGACATGGCAATCATGTTGGGGGCAGCGACCTCAGGTCAGTGGCAGGGCGCGCACGCCAGTCCCGTGGCCATCGACGCGCCCGATGTCGAGATGGACAACAACGTCAACCGGTACTCGTACCCGTTTGGCATCTCGGTCGACATCAACGGCAAGCGCTTCTTCGACGAAGGTGAGCGGCACCGGACCTACACCTACGCCAAAACTGGCTGGAAGGTGCTGGAACAGCCTGGCGGCGCGGCCTGGCAGATCTACGACCAGCAATGCGTGCCGTATTTCACGACAGCCATGCAGTCCGCCAAGCCGGTCGAGGCAGATTCGCTGCGGGAGCTCGCTGACAAGATCGGGGTCGACCCCGATGGTCTCGAAGCGACCGTCGCAGAGTTCAACGCATCGATCGACGACTCGGTTGAGTTCGATGCGACCGTTGAAGACAAGCGCGGCACCAAGGGTCTAGCCATCAAGAAGACCAACTGGGCCCGCGCGCTAATCGAAGGTCCGTTCCTCGCCTTCGGTGTGACCGGTGGGATCACCTTCAGTTTCGGCGGGCTCAAGGTCAACCGGAACTCGCAGGTGCTCAACGCCAGCGGCAACCCGATTGACGGGTTCTACGCCAACGGCGACATCGTCGGGCTCTTCTACCACAACTATCCGTCGTGCAGCGGCATGACCCGAAACGTCGTGTTTGGTGGTCGTGCAGGTGCGGCCGCCGCAGGAGTCAGCTGATTTCACCGTCGAGTGTGACCGGCCAAACTTGCCGTCGCACCCGACGGTTGTCCCGGGGACTGCGAGTGTCGTCAGTCCCACATTGCTAGGGAGAACCATGAGTAGCGCTGCATCCACGACAGAAGCCGATAGCCCGACGCCACAGTTGTGCAAGTATCTCGCCGCAACCTCGGTCGATGACCTGCCGGACGAGATTGTCGAGCGCACGCGCTACCTGTTGCTTGACGGCATTGCCTGTGGCCTTGTCGGAGCCAAGCTTCCATGGGCCGTCAAAGCAGTCGACGGGATGTCGAAGATTGACAACGGCACCGGCGCAACCCTGTGGGGATGGGATCGGGAAGTCTCAGCGTCGAACGCTGCATTGCTCAACGGCACGTTCGTGCAAGGATTCGAACTCGATGACTTCCACCCTCACGGGGCAGTGCATTCGGCTTCCGTGGTTGTCACTGCTGGTCTGGCCGCGGCAGAAACACACGGCCACATGGATTTCCGCACGTTCCTAGGAGCGCTGGCGCTGGGCTTTGAGACCGCACCCCGGGTTGGCATTGCGCTTGGCGGTGCGCGGGTGACGGTGAAGGGCTGGCACACCGGCGCGGTCTTCGGGCCGTTCGGTGCTGCCGCGGCCGCTGGCAAGGTCTACGGCCTTGACGCCGCTCAGATGGAAAGTGCTTTCGGTAATGCTGGCACGAGAGCCGGTGCCCTGATGTCAGCCCAGTACAAATCGATGGTCAAGCGGATGCATCACGGCATGGCCGCGCAGTCCGGCCTGCATGGCGCCGCGCTGGCTGCCGCCGGATTCGTCGGTATCGAGCGGGTCATCGAGCAGGAGTACGGCGGTCTGGCCTCGACCATGCTTGGCGAGGAGCCAGACGACATCGGGTTGTTGTCGCGCGGCCTCGGTCAAGACTGGGCGATGATGGACATCGGCATCAAGCGCCATGCGTGCCTGATCATGCTCCACTCGTCAATCGACGCGTTGGTCGAATACCGCGCTGAGCCGACGTTCAATGTCGACGACATCGAGCACATCGACATCGATGTCAGCCAAAGCGTCTATAAGCGGACGTCGTGGGAACTGGAGCGGCCCGGCACGCCGCTGGGTTCACAGATGAACTTGCGGTATGCGGCGGCCGTGGCGCTGCTCGATGGGGCCGCCTACGTCGAGCAGTTCACGCCGGAATCGTTGGCCCGTGAGCAGGTCTGGGACCTGATGGGTCGGACCGATGTGCGCCATTCGGAGGCCATTGACGAGTTGGGTCGCGACCGTCGTTTCGTCACACACATCCACATACGACTCAAGGATGGCACGGTCGTCGAGTTGACCGGCACGCCGCCGCAAGACCGTGCTTTCGACGGAGATGATGTTGTCGCCAAGTTCCGCGGCTTGCTCGATGGCCTCATCGACGCCGATCGGATCGCCGCGATCGAACAACTTGTCCTGACCGGTGGTGCCGACACAGACACCGCAGCGCTCGCTGACTTGTTGCGTGGTGAAGTGGCGCCGGCACTATCGAGTGTTGGCGACGAGGAGTAGGACGATGAAGCCAAAGATCGAGATCCGTGACTCCGTCAGGTTGGACATGGATATCGACCGTGCCTGGGAACTGCTGTCTGATCTCCCCACGGTCGTGTCCTGCATGCCCGGTGCCGAGGTGACGTCAACGGAGCTCGATGAGCAGGGCGCACTCCACGGGGCCTTGAGTTTGAGTCTGGGGCCATCGACGAGTCGCTTCGAAGGTCGCATCACGCCCACCTTCGATGAGGAGGCCAAGACAGGCCACCTTCAAGGCCAAGGCGCCGACGGCCGTGGCCGCACCCGGGCGATGATCGACACGACCTTCAAGCTTGAGGCGGTCGAAGGTGATCCGAACCGCACCGACCTGGTCATCGATTCATCGATCACGGTCAGCGGTGCGCTGGCTGGTTTCGCGATGACGGGCGGGCAGACCGTGGCGCGGACGCTGCTCGCAGATTTTGCCGACAACATCGTCGGGCTGCAGCGGGCAGATCGTGATCCGGCTGGGAGAGAGACGGCACAAGCGCCCTCAAGTGGTCCACGCCGGCTCGGAGTTGCAGGATTGTTAGTCCGCGCGGTGCGGGGCGCCGTCGGGCGGGTGTTCGGTCGCAATCGTGGCCGAACCGGGAGTTGACACCAGGAGAAGCTATGAATGTTGCAGAAGCGATCAGCAAGACTTTAGTAGCCGAGGGGATCGACACGGTCTTCTCGCTGCTGGGTGAAGCGACGATGCATGTCGTCTCGCACCTGTCAGACCAAGGTGTCAAGGTGGTCGATTGTCGCCATGAGATCGCCGCAATGGCCATGGCTGACGGCTATAGCCGGGCGACCGGCAAGCCGGTGTTGTGTGCCGTGACCACAGGCCCGGCGTTTGCCCACACGCTTGTGCCGCTGACATCAGCAGGCCGCACACGCTCGCAAGTCATCGTGCTCACCGGCCTTCGTTCACCCGACGACCTCAACGACCGGCAGCGCATGGATCACCAGGCCATCGCGCGGATGGCTGGTGTCAACTATCGGCCGCTGGCCGACCCAGATAGTGCGGTCGACCGGGTCCGCGAAGTCGTCGACCTCGCCCGCTATGAAGGCAAGCCAGTTGTCTTCGATGTGGCTGAAGAAGTCCAGGTTCAGCCGTTCCCGTGGGACCTTGACGAGCGTCCGACACCGGCGTGGCGCCAACCCCAACGCATCCATCCCGACCCATCGATCGTTGCCAATGTCGTTGAGATGCTGCGCGCGGCAGAGCGCCCGGTGATCGTCGCCGGCATCGGTGCCCACCACTCGGGCGCCCGCGACGAGCTTGTCGCACTCGGCGACGATATCGGCGCGTTGATGGCGACCACGTTGGATTCCAAGGGCCTGTTCGACGGTGAACCGTTCAACGCGGGCATCGCCGGCTTGTATTCGTCAGACCCGGTCATGGAACAGTTCGCCACCGCCGATCTTGTCCTGTCGTTCGGAGCGAGCCTCAACCAGTACACCACGGCCAAGGGTTATCTGTTCCCGATGGCGGAATTCGTCCAGATCGACCTGCTGAGCCCGAGGCCGATGAAGAGCGGCCAGGATGCCGGCTGCTACGTCCAGGCTGATGCGCTGGCCGCCGCCAGCGCCATCCGTCAAGGACTGGCCGATGCCGGTGGTTTCGGCGGACCCGGCTTGCGGACCGACGAGTTGATCCCGCGCTTGCGCGCTGAGATTGATCCGAAGGAGATTGAGGTCGATGCCGGCGAGCTCGATCCTCGCGAGGTGTGCCGCGAACTTGATGCGATCCTGCCGGAAGAGGTCGCCTATGCCAGCGGATTGTCAGGCCACTTCTGGTCGTTCACCGCGCTCCACATGACGCGTCGTCGCGATCCGATGGTGCTGGGTACCTATGTCGGTGCGATTGGCTACGGCGTACCCGTGGGCATCGGTGCCGCGATTGGTGTGGGCGATCGTCCTCTTGTCATTGTCGAAGGTGACGGCAGCTTGATGCAGAACATCCAATCGTTGGAGACTGCTGCACGGCACAACGTCAGAGTCCTCGTTGTCGTGATGAACAACGAGGCGCTGGGTGCCGAGCTGTACAAAATGGACATGCACGGCCTCAACGCAGAATTGAGCGTTGCTCGCGGGCTCGATATTGCAGGCGTGGCACGTGCGTTCGGCTGCACGGCAACAACGGCTACCAACATTGATGAAGTGCGTTCGTTCGCCAAGGAGTTTCTTGCTGGGGATGGCCCCTATGTCCTTGATGCCCGGATTTCGCCGAAGGTCATGTCGCGGACGTTCCGTCGCGCAAACTTGGGTGAGAAGTAGGTTCGCGCCAACGACCAGTCGACGTTCGTTCTCACGGACCGGCGGGACAGGTTCGTTCGCAGCAATCGGGTAGGACTACTGATGCGTTGCAGAGGATGGGCGCGGTGACAATGTGCCACGATGGGTGTGACGGGCCGAACCAGGCTCGTCACACTCGTCTCGACGAGGAGTTTTGCGATGGCGCTTGATGTTGAGGTTCGCGATCACATCGCCACGATCACCCTGAACCGTCCTGAAGCGATGAACTCGTTCGATCCCGAGATGCGATCGGCCCTGCAGGACACTTGGCTGCGCATCGATGCCGACGATGACATCAGGGTTGCCGTCATCACCGGAGCCGGTGATCGCGCTTTTTGCACCGGCGCAGATCTGAAGAACACCATGCCGCCGACCGAAAGCCACGCGGCTATCACATTTGGCACAAACGAGCGCGACCATCTACTTGATGGCCTCGATACCGATAAGCCACTGGTGTGTGCGATCAATGGCTATGCCATCGGTGGCGGCCTCGAAATTGCGCTCGCATGCGATATCCGCATCGCCGCAAGCCACGCCCAGTTCGGATTGTCGGAAGTCAAAGTGGGCTCGATCCCCGGCGCTGGCGGAACCCAGATGCTGCCGCGGGCCATTGGTCGCGCGATGGCGATGCAGATGCTGTTGACCGGCGAGCGCATCGACGCTGATACGGCGTTGCGGTGTGGCTTGATCAGCGAAATCCATGACCTCGGCCAGTTGCGCGATCGTGCCCACGAGATCGCGGCGCGTATTGCGGCGAATGCCCCGCTGTCGGTCCGGGCCGTCAAGCGACTGGTCGCCCGTGGTGCTGACATGCCGCTGGCTTCGGCCATGGAAGTTGAGCGCTTCGTGTTCGGCTTGCTGCGAGATACCGAGGACCGCATCGAAGGCCGGGTTGCGTTCAAGGAAAAGCGGCCGCCCGACTACAAGGGACGCTGACGTGGCCGACGGGAATCAAGGTGCGCTGACGGGGCTGCGCGTTGTCGATCTGGGTGGCGCGCTGACCAACTACGCCACCAAACTGTTCGCTGAGCTGGGTGCTGACGTGGTCCTAGTGGAGCCGATGGCGGGCAACGACCTTCGCCGTCAGCCGCCCTATGCCGATGGTGCGGAAGAGTCCGAGTCCAGCCTCGCGTTCTTCTATCGCAACACGAGCAAGCGCGGCATCGTGATCGACCTCGACCGTGAGGACGGCGCCGATCTCGTTCGTCAACTGGCGAGTCAAGCGGACCTCGTGGTGGAGGACGGCCGGCCCGGTGTGATGGCTCGACGGGGGCTGTCTGCTGACGAGTTGATTGCTGTGCAACCGTCGCTCGTTGTCACCAGTGTCACGCCCTTCGGTCAGGACGGCCCGTACGCCGACCACCTTGAGACGGACCTGGTGATGATGGCCTACGGAGGCCTGTTGTGGATGGGCGGCTACACCCATGGGCCGCCAGTGCGTGCCGTCGGAGATCAGGCCTACGTTGCCGCCAACCTGTTTGCCGCGGTTGCCTCGATGACAGCAGTCACCCACGCCGAGCTCACCGGCGAAGGCCAGCATGTCGACGTATCAGCCCAAGAGTCGGTGACCATGGGCCTGGAGAACGCCGCACAGTTCTATGACCTTGAGCAGAACGTGCGACGACGCTTCGGTGGCGAGCAGAAGCAAGCAGGTTTTGGCGTGTTCCCCTGCTCAGACGGCAATGTCTTCCTTATCGCAGCGGGTATCGGAGGCAACCGCTTCTGGCCCAACGTCATCGCATGGTTGCGCGATGCCGGAGTTGCCGATGCCGACCTACTCGAGGGCGACAAATGGGCGGACCGAGAGTTCGTCGCCACCGACGAAGCCAAAGACCTGTTTTGGCGCCTGTTCACCGAGCTGTCGATGACCAAGACCATGAAGGAGCTCTACCGCGAGTCCCAGGTGTGGCGGGTCCCGCTCGGGCCGATGAACAAGCCGTCGGACCTGTACGCGAACGAGCAGTTGGCTCATAGGAGCTACTTCGTCGATGTCGAAGCGTTCGGTCGTACGGTTGCTATTCCAGGAGCCCCCTACCGGCTCACCGAGACGCCATGGCGCTTGCAAGGGCCAGCTCCCACCTTCGGCCAGCACACTGACGAGGTGCTTGGCGAGATCGGCATGAGCGCGCAAGAGATCGAGCGGTTGCGCGCCGCAGAGGTGATTCGATGACTGGCGTCGATCGCGTGTCAGCCGCCGGCGATACAGAGCCAACGAGCTCAGCGGTACCACCCTCGGCGGCAATGGCCTCAGCGTCACCGACATCAGCGGCGCCAGCCACAGGAGCGCCGGCTCCCGAGCCAAGGAGTGGCACACGAGGCAATGACGGCCCCCTCAAGGGCATCATGATCACCGACTTCTGCTGGGTGGGGGCAGGGTCGTATACGACCAAGATGCTGGCCGACCAGGGTGCCGATGTCATCAAGATCGAGAGCAACGCCAAGGTCGACGGGATCCGGTTGAGTGCGCCTTTCGCTGGCGGGAAAATGGGCGTCAACCGGTCGGGCTACTTCGCCGATCGCAACTCAAGCAAGCGCAGTTGCACCATCAACATGAAGACCGAAGAGGGCCAGCGCATTGCACGAGAGCTGGTCGTACGAAGCGATGTCGTCGCCAACAACTTCACTCCGGGTGTGATGGCTCGCTTCGGCCTCAGTTACGACGACGTGCGACAGATCAATCCTCGTGCGGTGTATCTAGCAATGTCGATGCAGGGTGAAAGCGGCCCTGAACGCGACTACCTCGGCTACGGACTGACCATCAGCGCGATCGTCGGTCTGCATGGCATGACGGCCCTGCCGGGTCAAGAGCCGGTCGGTACCGGGACGAACTATCCCGATCACGTCCCCAATCCAACCCACGCCGCCTTCGCCGTATTGGCCGCGCTACGCCATGCTCGCCGCACCGGGCGCGGACAGATGATCGATATGGCGCAGACCGAAGCCACCATCTCGGTGTTGGGCACCGCCATGATGGAATATGGCGTCAATGGCCGTGATCGTGAACCGATCGGTAACCGCCATGACCGCTATGCCCCGCACGGTGTCTACCTGTGCTCAGGCGATGACCGTTGGATTGCGATCGCGGTGACAACGGATGATCAGTTCCGCGCGTTGGTCGATGAACTCGAGTTGGATGCTGCTGCGGTCGATCGGTCATGGGACGAGAACGTTCGACGACGTGAGCACGACGCACTCGACGCGGCAATCAGCGACCGCGCACGCCACCTCGATCGCGATGCGCTGGCCGAGCGGTTGCAAGCAGCCGGCATTCCTGCTGGGCCGGTGCAGGATCCGCGTGACGTTGTCGACCGCGATCCACAACTGGCTGCTCGAGGCCACTGGGTGCGGCTCGACCACGCCGAGATGGGGCGGACGCTCTACAACGCGCTGCCTTTTCGGCTTTCGCGGACACCCACCGAGATCACCGTGCCTGCGCCGATGCTCGGCGAACACACTGTCGAGGTCTGTAGCGACGTGCTCGGCATGGACCCTGACGAGATTCAACGGCTGATCGACGAAGAGGTTCTGCACTGATCAAGACTGCCGCGCCGCTCCATGCCGCGCCTTCGTCGGGGATCTTCACTCGGTACGCAAAGTCTTGGCGAGGCGCCCCGTGAGCGCCGCGATGCGTTGGAGTTGACCAACGATCTCCATCTCCCGTTCGAACGCCCTGATCCGATTAGGTTCATCGGCTCGCAGCCGGCGTGCCAGATGAATGAAGGCCCGGCGACTCGCCTGATCGATACGGGTAAGTTCTGCCAACACTTCGGTCAGGCCGGTTTCGTTGTCGTCGACATCCATCGCGTCGCGCAATGCTGCCAGCGCAGCAAGTACCCGTGCATGCAGGTCGATGACGACGTGTGTCGTTGGCTGGCTTGGCACGATGCCTTCGGTGAGGCGTCGCCGGCCGATGCCGACCAGATTCGTTTCGACAACATCACCGATGCTTTCAAGATCATTGGCCATCGCCAGAATTGCCAAGAGCTCATCGCCCTGGTCATCCGACAGCTCCGTGCGGCCCACGTCTCCTAGGTACTGCACCAGGCGTTCGTAGATCGCATCGACGCGGTGGTCGCGCGCAGCCAGCTCGTCGAGGTCGACAAGTCCGCCGTTCAACACCGTGGGAATGGCATCGGCCACGATGGACGTCACCTCGTCTGCAAGACGAGACGTCTCGCGTCGCGCGAGTGCAAGCGCGACATCTGGAGTCGTGAGAACGTCATCGTCCAGAAGACTGATGCCTTCGTCGCGGTCATCGTCGCCGATGGTTCGCTCAAGCAGCTTTGCCATCCAACCGGCAGCGCCCAAGAGGACCACCAGATTCGCCAGCTTGATCATCGTGTAGGCATTTGCGAGCTGCCGTGGGACATCGGTCGCCGCTGATGGTCCGCCGGTCGCTGCAGCCACGACGGCGACGGACAATTCAGCAAGTTGTGGGATCCACCAGATCCACAGACCGACGCCTACGACATTGACGACCAGGTGCCCGACGGCAACGCGCAGCCCCGCTCGCGAGGTGCCGAGCCCGGCGATAATCGGTGTGATGCAGGTGCCGACGCTGGCCCCCAGCATCGCTGCGATCCCTGTCTCCAAGTCGACGAGGCCTTGTGCTGCAAGCACGATGAGCAGCCCGCCCATGGCTGATGACGACTGGACGACTGCGGTGATGACGGCGCCGATCACCAGTGCGCCGATGATCGTCGATCGTCCGGTCAGGAGTGTCGACAGCACAGGGTGGTCCCTTAGTGGTGCGACGGCGGTGGCCATCACTCCCATGCCGAAGAACATCAATCCGAGGGCGAGCACCGACCGCGCTGAGCTGTTCAACTGGGGGAATCGGCGCCAGGTCGAGCCGACGAATCCTGCGGCGATCATGATCAGTGCGAAAGCCGTGACGTCGAACGCGATGATCTGCATCGTCAGTGTTGTGCCGACGTTGGCGCCAAGGACGACCGGCATTGCCTGACGCAGCGTCATGGCTCCAGCAGCGACGAAGCCGACGAGTAGCACAATGGTTGCGGTCGACGACTGGATGACCGCAGTGGTGAGCGCGCCACTGGCCGCACCGCGGGGCGATGTCCGTGAGAATGCGAGAAGTAGCGTTCGTAGCCGTCCGCTTGCGACGTTCTGAAGCGCGCGCGTCAGTTGCTGGATGCCGAGTAGAAACAGCGCGAGGCCACCGAGCATGCCGCTCGCCAGCTCGAACCACGGCACGTCGGTCATCGGGGATCGCACCTTCGTGGTTGGAGGGTGACCGGCACTGGCCGGTCACTGACGCTGCGTCGGCGGACGGGGGAGAGTAAATTGCCATTGACTGTACTGACGTCCAGTGTCCGTTCGAGGCGGATGCGTTGGTGGCGATTGGTGCCGCGCCATCAGGAGCGAACATTGCTGATGGTGGCGGTGGCCCGGTGCAGGTGAACTGGTCGGCGCAGCGTCTGCTCGCCGGCACGAGACGGTCGGCGTTGATGCCGCCGAGTGAATGGGGATTGAATGAGCGATCAGATGAACCCTCCACCGACGGCTCCGACACCGGCTGGCGACGGACCTGGCAGTGTGAAAGGCATGGCAACAGCGTCGATGGTGCTCGGCATAGTCTCACTCGTCTTTGCGTTGTTCTGTATGCCGGTCACGATCGTGTGTGCGCTGGTCGGGTTGCCACTGGGCTTCATTGCCCTCTCACGGCAGAACAAGGGCACGGCCGTCGTCGACAGCAAAGGCATGGCAATCGCCGGTGTCGTCATGAACGCGGTAGGGCTGGTCGGTGGGATCATCCTGGCTCTCGTCGCAGGTGCGATGTTCGCCGGCTTGATGGCCGAGCTGTCACAGACGTAGTCGCGACAGGCCCGCATCGTGTCTACGACCACTGCGCATCAAGATGTTGCCACCGGCGACGCCGGCGAAACTCTCATAGAGTTCTCGCCGCCGTCGCCTGTGGCTTCTTCTGTCACGACGACTTCAATGGTCGTTGCACTGACGACCCTGCCGTTGACGGTTGCTGGGGCCGGGCTCGTTGGATTGCGTCTCAGCGGATCGGCGCTGGCACTTCCCTGTCCGATGGACCAATTCTTCGGTCTTGCGTGTCCGCTGTGTGGAATGTGGCGGGGTACTACCGGGCTCGCCTCAGGCAATGTTGAGGTGATGGCCAATCAGGCCTCGGCGATCGCGGTGTCGGTACTGCTGGCTGCGGGGGCGGCAGTCACCGCAATGGCGTGGGCTCGACGCCGTTGGCCGTCGGCCCGGTTCGCCCGCTGGTTCGCTACAGCGATGACCGTCGCACTCGCGGTCAATTGGCTGGTCCAGCTTTCCCGAGTGTGGTGAACACCTCGACCGGGTGAGCGCGCCTAGAGGGTGTGCATCTGACTACAGGGTGTGCATCTGAACTGGGTGAGCGCATTGGTCGGCTGAGCCTGTCGACCGGGCGCGCTCGGTAGCGCGCGTCCTCACAAGTCCGATCGCAACCTGGTAGCACGCCCCGACATGATCACGCGGTGTGTTCAAACACTTCGGTCGTGAAGTCACCTGCTGGGATGGCTTTCGAGAACAGGAAGCCTTGCCCGTACTGGCAGCCCTCGCGCTGGAGGGCGTGCCATTGAGTTTCGGTCTCGATGCCCTCGGCGATGACTTCAAGCCCCAGCGTGCGTCCGAGGTCAAGGAGACCCTTGACCAGTGCCGGAACTTCTCCGGGATGCCGGATGGCGCCGACGTAAGAACGGTCGATCTTGAGGATGTCAGCAGGAAACTCCCGCAAGTAGTTCAAGGACGCGTACCCAACGCCAAAATCATCGATGGCGAGGCGCACGCCGAGGTCTTTGATCTTCTGAAGGCGCTCGACGGCGATCTCAGGCTGAGAGACCAATGCAGTCTCGGTCAATTCGAGCACGAGCTGGTGAGCTGGCAGGCCCGACGAATCCAGAATCGAGCCCACGGTCTCGACGAGTCTTTCATCGCGGAGCTGGCGGGGCGACAGATTTACCCCGAGTGTGAGCTGCCGTCCGTCCTTCAATCCGTCGAACCACATCTTGGCGCGCCGGCATGCGTCGTCGAGCACCCATGCGCCAAGTTCGACAATAGTGCCAGCCTGTTCGGCGATAGGAACGAACCGCCACGGCAGCAGCAGCCCTTTCGTCGGATGACGCCATCGCACCAGTGCTTCAACGCCGACGACGGATTTGTCGGCCAGAGCATGGATTGGCTGGTAGTGGACAACCAATTGGTCGCGGGCAACGGCGCTGCGCAGGTCTGCTGCCATCTGCACACGGTTGAGCGAAGCTCGTTGCATCGACGAGCGATAGCGCATCATCTGATCGCGCCCAGCTGCCTTGGCTGCGGACATGGCGGTGTCGGCGTCTCGCAGCAGATCGTCGGCAGTGGCGCCGCCGTCTTTGCTGGCCACCGTGACTCCGACGCTGGTGGTGACCACGATCGGGATTCCGTCGATGTCGATTGGTTCGGCAACGATCGTACGGATGCGTTCACCGAGCGCTGCGGCATCGCGATCGAGGTCATCATCGCTCTCGAGCAAGACGGCGAATTCGTCGCCGCCGAGTCGTGCAACCGTGTCATCCGGCCGGACCACATGGGCCAGCCGCGTGCCGATGGCGGCCAGCAGATGGTCGCCTGCCTCGGGGCCGATGCCGTCGTTGATGGCCTTGAACGCGTCGAGACCACATGAGATCACCGCGACATCCTGGCCAGTCCTGCGGCGGCGTGCCAGCGCATGCTCAATGCGGTCGCGAAGCAACGCCCGGTTGGCGAGTCCGGTGAGGTTGTCGTGCAGCGCTTGATGCTGGAGTTGTTCCTCGGTCGATTTTCGAGCGCCAATGTCGTGCAGGTTGACGACGAGACCGGCGACTGCCGGTTCGTCGATCAAGTTGGTGCAGCGGAACTCGACCCATCGGGCGCTGGCGCCGGCCCTCACTCTCACTTCGCTGGAACGTGATGATGCCCGCGTTGTTGTCACGTCTTCGATCAGTGCGGTGACGGTAGGTCGATCTGCCGGGTCAACAATGTCGGTCAGCTGCTGTCCGATCAACTTGTCGCGGCTGTCGTTGAACATCGAGGCAGCGGATCCCGACGCGTCGACAATGATGCCGCGGCTGTCGGTGATCAGGTACACGTCGCTGGCGTGATTGGCGATCGATCGGTAGTAGGTCTCGCGGTTGATCAGCTGGATCCGTGAAGTGTCAATGTGCCTTTGCAGCACCGCTGCTCGCCACAACACCATCGGGATGAGCGCGAGCATCGCGATCAGGAACCCTGCGATGCTTGGCGCAAGTCCAGTGATCATGGCGATGGCATACAACGCTGGCATGGCGATCGATGCTGCACCCAAGGCGACCAGGCGCACTGAGATCGTCTGCGCGGTCGCCTGCGGCTTGTCGGCAGTTCCGAACATCGCGCGGTGGGTGATGGCAAGTGCAGCGGAGGCGTAGAACGCGAGCCAGCCCGCTTCGACGAACAGGTAGGCGCTGGTCTCGAAAGCCGCCGTCTGCTGAAGGACCGCGTAAGCGCCGTCGGCTGCCAATGTCAGCGTGAGGCCAACCGCGAGTATGGACATCGGCCAGTCCATACCTGCTGCCAGGATTGCTTGAAGAAGGAGAAACAGTGCGATGATCCCAAGTGCGGGATACAGGCTGACCAGCCAACGTCCGATCAGCTCGGATCCTGGTTGCGCAAGGTTCGGCTCGACCACAAAGAGCCATGCTGCGAACGTGGCAGCGATCGCGACCATGCCGGCTTCGATGAGGCTGCCCTGGTCTGGCGGCGGCCTGCTCGCCCGGTACATCGACAGTGCCGCGGCGATCAACGTGAGGTGTCCCAAGACATAGAACACATCTGCTATTGACTGGACGGGATCAGTGCCGATTGCGTCGTAGATGATGCCGCCCACCAGCCACAACGAGACGGTGGCGATGATCCCGATCCAGGCACGCTGAGGCTGCGGGCGCTGGCGGAACCCAACTACCACCAGCACGAGCCAGCTGATGGCACAGGTTGCGGCATAGATGTTGACCCAGTCGGTGCCGATATCGCTGAATCCAGGGATGGCCGCGTGCCCAATGATCAACACAGCCAGTACGACTGCGAGCACGGCAAACCGAACCATGCTGACTCCGTGGGCACTGATACAGCGCGTAGTTGCGACAACCGGTGCAGCGTAGTTGCGGTGCGGACTACCTGATGCGCAGAACTCAGGTGTAACGCCTCGCCAGTCGAGGCGGGGCGGGCGACCTGCGGCTGGTGACAAGGCCGTGGTACACCTCATCCCACCTCGCAAGGAATCCACGTGGCTGGAAAGCTGGTCGTTGTCGCTACTCCCATCGGCAATCTCGGCGACTTGTCGGCGCGTGCGGCAGCCACGCTCGTCACTGCGGACATCGTGCTGGCCGAAGACACCCGACACACCGGTCGCTTGCTTGCTCACGTTGGTGCGGGGGCGCCCCAGATGTCGCTCCATGAGCACAACGAACGTGAGCGCGTCGCTGAGGTTCTTGCCCGCCTTGCTGACGGTGAGACCATCGCACTGGTGTCCGACGCAGGCACGCCATTGGTCTCTGATCCGGGTCATCGGGTGGTGGTGGCTGCCATCGAAGCGGGGCATCACGTTGAGCCCGTTCCCGGGCCGTCAGCCGTGCTGGCAGCGTTAGTTGTTGCGGGACTGCCGACCGACCGTGTCGCGTTCGAAGGCTTCCTTCCGCGCAAGGGCAGCGCGCGCGCCAAGCGGCTTGAGCAGTTGGCGCGCGAGGAGCGCACCATGGTCGTGTTCGTCGCGGTACACCGGGTGGCCGCTGACCTCGCCGATCTGGCCTTGCACCTTGGCGGCGACCGGCGTGCGTCGATGTCACGTGAGTTGACCAAGCTCCATGAAGAGACGGTGAGAGGAACGTTGGGGGATCTCACCGTGGCGTTCGCAGCGAAATCCCGCGGCGAGCTGACGCTGGTCATCGAAGGCGCACCCCAGATGACGATCTCGCCGGACGACGCAGACATCGTCGCTGCACTCGCGCGTTTGACGTCACGCGGAATGAGTACCCGTGACGCAGTGGACGTGGTGTCCGACGACAGGGGGGTATCGCGGCGTCGCGTTTACGAGTTGGCCGTCGGCAACGACTAGACCATTGGCACTGGTGCAGGCTTCCGGTGGCGGTACCCTTTCAAGAGATCGCAGCCCGCCGACACCGGCGGGCTGTCGACATGTCGGACGGAAATCTTGCTCTCCACAAGGCGATGCTGTCATTACCTATGTCGACACTCACTGCCACTTGGACCACCACGAGTCACTGACCGTTGCGGGCCAAGTTGAGCGTGCCCGCAAGGCTGGCGTAGCGACGATGATCACGGTCGGAACCGACATGGCGTCATCAACCCAGGCTGTGGCGACAGCACGGCGATTCGACGGTGTGTGGGCCGCCGTTGCCGTGCATCCCAACGACGCGATCGAAGCGACACCTGGCGTACTCGAGGTCATTGATCGCCTTGCTGGCGATGACGTCGTTGTGGCGGTCGGTGAGACCGGACTGGACTACTACCGCGATTACGCGACGCCGGCCCAACAGCAGCGCGCATTTCGTGCCCACATCGACATTGCTCGCAGGCGCAACAAGACGCTGGTTATCCATTGCCGGGAAGCCTGGCCCGACCTGCTGGACATCCTCGATGATCACGGAGCGCCGGAGCGCGTGGTGATGCATTGCTTCTCCGGCGATCTCGACGTGACGGCTCGTTGCGTTGAACGCGGCTGGTACCTGTCCTACGCGGGCAATGTCACGTTTACCAATGCGGCCGATCTTCGTGAAAGTGCGGTGGCCACACCCCTCGACCTGCTGCTGACCGAGACAGACTCGCCGTATCTGACGCCACACCCGCATCGGGGTGAACCCAACGACCCGTCGTACCTGCCGTTGACAGCGGCGGCCCTTGCCGATGTGAAGGGGTTGGCTGTTGCTGACTTGGCGGAGACAGTATTCGCCAACGCTCAGCGCGCGTTCGGCCTGTCGGCATGAATCGGCCACCGGTAGCATTTGGCGCTATGTCCGCAGACGATGGCCAACAGCCTTCGACGCCGGACCGGGACGATGTCGCCGCGACCGACGACCCGTACGGTCGCGTTCCTGAACTCCCGAGCTGGCTCGTCGCTCGACCGGCCGACGGATCACCCCACGTCGCATCGCCGGGTGAATCTGGCCTGCCAGCCGACAGCGGGTCCGAAGGCCGCCCAGACAACAGGATGCACCGCTGGGCCGGCGCGATCCGTGGCTCAGTCACGCTGACACTTCTTGTGGCGTTGGCGACGCCACTTGTCGTGCTGGCCACTCCGGTCCAGGTGCGTGTCGACGGTGACGTCGTCGGTGTGCACACCTACGCCGCCACGGTCGGCGAGGTCATCGAAAGGCTGGCGATCGACGTCGGTGACAGGGATGTCATCGAACCTGGGATTGATACGCGCCTGGCCGACGACATGGTGATTGACGTCCACCGGGCGATCACAGTCGATGTCCACGTTGACGGTGCTCTGGTTCACCGCGTCGTGGCTCCGGTGGCGTCGATTGGGGCTGTCCTTGAGCAGGCCGGTCTCGGCCAGATGCGCGAGATCGAGGCGCGTGTGTCGGCGACCTTCAATGCACCTGTGCAAGACGGGGGTCAAGTCGACGTCTGGCTTCCACGCGAGGTGACGCTCACTATTGACGGCGATGAGCACAGCCTGTCGACCTACGCCCGTGACATCGAACAGTTGCTGGACGAGCAGGACATCGAGCTCGGGCCGCACGACCGCATATCGCACGCGCTCGACATGCCGCTGTCTTCGGTGAGCGACGTGGTCGTCGCGCGCATCCAGGTGGACCAAGAGATCGAGGAAGTGGTCATCTCTCACCCGGTTGTTCGCGAACAGTCGACTGAAGTGTGGCGCGGAACGATCCGTGTCGTCCAAGAAGGTCGCGATGGCGTGCGCTATGACCGGTACCGGGTCGTCGAGGTTGACGGAGTCCAAACCGAGCGCGAGTTGATCAGCCAGCAAGTTGCGATCGAACCTCAACCCAGGATCGTGCTCGTCGGTTCCCACATCGATTGGGATGCACTCGCTCGCTGCGAATCGGGCGGCAATTGGTCGATCGACGCCCACGGTCACCTCGACGCCTACAGCGACGCCCGCTACTACGGAGGGTTGCAGTTCAACCATCGTTCCTGGCGCGCAGCCGGAGGGTTGCAGTACTCGTACTGGCCGCACGAGGCCTCGCGTGAACAGCAGATCGCCACCGCCGAGCGGTTGTTCGAACTGCGGCGTACGTGGGGGTTGGATCCGTGGAGTGGCTGGCCAGCCTGCTCGCGACGACTGGGTATCCGCTGAGCGCGACGCGGGGACCCGCTGAGTTGCTGACGCCGTCAGAGGTCCGGCGATTGCTGGCTGACCATGAGCTGGCGCCGCGACGTTCGTCAGGCCAGAACTTCGTCGTCGACCCCAATACGGTCCGGCGGATCGTGGCTCATGCTGAGATCGGCCCCGGTGATCTTGTGATCGAAATCGGTCCGGGCCTTGGGTCTTTGACCGTGGCGCTGGCAGAACGGGCGCGGCGCGTGGTCGCCATCGAGATCGACCGAGGGCTTGTGCGGGCGCTTGAGGATGTGCTGGCGAGTCGGGGATCACCGATCGCTGAGCGGGTAGAGGTCGTTCACGAGGATGCCCTCAATGTCGATCTGGCCGCGCTCGTCGAGCGCCTGACGTCTGACGAGCGGTCAGAGGAAACGACGGACACTGCAGGAGCCGCAGCCAGCCCTGAGTCCGACCGCTGGGCTCCGCGTGTCCGCGTGGTGGCAAACCTCCCGTACAACGTGGCCACCCCTCTGGTGATGCATGCGTTGGAGTCGGGCGCTGTCGACGACATGCTGGTCATGGTGCAACGCGAAGTCGGCGAACGATGGACCGCCGAGCCAGGGTCACGATTGCGTGCGGGGGTGTCGGTCAAGATCGACCGCATGGCCATCGCCGACATCGCCATGCGCATCCCTCGTCAGGTGTTCTATCCAGTGCCCAATGTCGACAGCGTCATGGTGCGACTGGCTCGCCGTCGTGAACCAGACCCGTTGCTCGACGAGCCGGATCGACGCCGTCGATGGTTCGAACTGATCGATGCTGGTTTCGCGCAACGGCGCAAGACTCTGCGCAATGCGTGGAGCCGATCGTTCGACCGGGATGTGCTTGAGCAAGCCGCACGTCGCGCAGGTGTCGACCTCGGATCGCGGGCCGAAGTTGTCACCACCGACGCATTCGCCGCCATGTTCGATGCACTCGATGGATCGCGATCATCCGGTTAGCAGTCGCCTGCAGGGTTGCTGTCTGTCTGTGGTCTCCCGGATATCAGGTGGGGGTCACTTTCTGTGCGGCGACCCCACGTGGGCGTCACGACCCAGCAGGTGTCTCCTACGATGGTGCGGTGGGAGCGTCGCGGGGGCGCCGTGACGAAAGGTGGCAGTGGTGGCAGGCGGTGATCGCCGGCTGATGTCACAGGTCCGGGTACGGGTTCCGGGCAAAGTGAACCTGTTCTTGGCCATCCGTGGGACGCGTCCTGATGGCTTCCACGAACTCGTGTCGATCCTGCAGACAGTATCGGTCTACGACACCGTGACGGTCGAACTTGAACAGAAGGCTGAGACTGTTCATCCTTCCGCCCGACGGTTCATGGAGTTGGATTTCTCGGCCGACGGCCCTGATCATCTTCCCCACGGAGAGGGCAATCTCGCGGTGCAGGCTGCTCGTCGACTGATGGATGCGGTGGGGCTCGGCACCAGCGCTGTGCGCAACTCAGACCATTCTCCCGTCACGCGACTGCATCTCGACAAACAGATTCCGATGGCCGCCGGCATGGCCGGTGGCTCTGCCGACGCAGCCGCGACACTGGCGGCACTCAACGAACTCTGGGACGCTGGCCTTGACCGTCATGCCCTGGTGGAGTTGGCGACAGACCTCGGCGCAGACGTTCCGTTCTGCGTAGGGGGTGGCACGGCGCTAGCAACCGGCATTGGCACAGCAACCGCGCAGGTCCTCACCCGAGGCACCTATCACTGGATCATCGGTATTGCCGAGGGCGGCTTGTCAACGCCTGATGTATTCCGGGCGTTCGATGAAGTCGGCGAGCCGTCAGCGGTTGAGCCGGATGCCGTACTCCAAGCCCTTCGCACCGGCGATGCCGAAGCGCTCGGCGCAGCGCTGTACAACGACCTTGAGGTTGCTGCATTCCACCTTCGGCCGAGTTTGGCGGATGCCAAACACGCCATGCTCGACGCAGGCGCCCTCGGAGCGATCGTGAGTGGATCGGGTCCAACGCTGATGGCGTTGGCCGCCGACCGCAACGACGCTCAGGCGATCGCCGCCAAGGTGGAGTCGCAGTTTGCGCGGGTCGAACTCGCCCTGTCGCCGGCTGGGGGTCCGGAGGCAGTCAAGCCAGGCTGAGGCACTACCCTGCGCCCCATCGGCCCATCAGACCCGTTGGGCGATGGCCGATGGGGGGTGGTGTAACAGGCAACACGCCGGCCTTTGGAGCCGGAATCCAGGGTTCGATCCCCTGCCCCCCAG
>JBBDSU010000013.1:0-11184 GCA_040904825.1 Nitriliruptoraceae bacterium
GGAGCGCTCAAACACTTCTTCGACCAGATCTACTACCCGTGTCTGGCGGCAACCGAAGGACGCGGCTACGGCCTGTTCGTCCACGGCAACAATGACACGACCGGGGCTGTGCGTTCGGTGCAGACAGTGGTCAAGGGCCTGTCGTGGACACCGGTTGCGGAGCCGGTGTGCGTCGTGGCAACCCCGACCCGTGATGATCTCGACGCTTGCCGTGAGCTCGGCGCAGTCGCTGCTGCCACCCTGACACTGCCGACCTGAACAGGCCTGCCAACCTAGCCCGGGCATACCGCCCTGACTCAGCCACACCAGCCGGACCCAGCCAGATCCAGTTACGACACTGTGGGCTTGGCCACCGGCAGGACAACCTGCGACGGATGATCCTTGTCGTGATGGATGGTGTTGTCGGCAGGATGGACCGGCCCCGGTAGCCCCAGCGGCCCGCCGGTATTCAAGTTCACGTCGATCCGTGGGAAGTTTGACGACGACACATCGAAACGAATGCGGTGTCCCTTGACGAACAAGTTGCTCGTCGAGTGGAACGGCAGCTCGATCTCATAGATCTCGCCGGGGGTGATCAGTTCCGGCTTGCGGCGTCCATTGCGGTATCTCATTCGCACCACCGCATCCTGAAGGTTCATCGCGAAGCCTTCGGGGAACGACGGACTCGGTGGGTGCACATCGATCAACTTGACCGTGAAATCGGTATCAGGCGCAGTGCTCGATACCCACAGGCGGGCAAGCAGCTCACCGGATACCTCCACATTTTCTTCCAGCGGTTCAGTCTGGAAGACGAGCACGTCTTCACGCGTCGCCAGCGGCAGATTGTCGCGGCAGAACGGCTTGGACGCGTTCGCGCGTTGATCCTGGGCGGCGCCGTCGGCCATCCACGTCACACGACTCGAGAAGTCTGGCCGTGAATACTCCATGAAGTTGCCACCGACGGTGGGCACCGGGTCGCGAGGATCGAAGGTGTAGGTCGTGCTTGCGTCGGCCTCATCCGGCAGCGATGGCCGCAGCGTCATGTCGCCGTGCAGGTAGTAGGGCACGGCTTCGACGTTGGCTGGTGGCCAGCTGTCAGCAGCCACCCAGTGACCGCCATGATTGAGCCGCCCGTCGGCATTGACCTTGCCGTCACCCCCACCCATGACGAAATACTCGATTGTCGGACGGTCGAGCACGCCTGTGTCGATGCCTTTGAGGGTCTGGTCGAACCATTCGACGCGCCGGTCGCCGAAGATGTCCATCGTCGCGTTGTCGCCGAAGTCAACCCCACCGGCGAAGGTCGCCAGCATGTTGTGCTCCCAATGCCCAACAATCAAGCGAGTGGGGCCCTCGGCACGCTCGGTGAGGATGCGGAACTTGTCAACGTTGGCGGTCAGGTGATTGCCATACCAGCCACTCAAGAAGCAGATCGGGATGTCTTTCCACTCGAGGATCAACTCTTCGTCGCTCTTGCCCGAGTCTTTCCAGAATGGGTCATCGAGGTCGGCCGTCGTCGCAGTACGCAGATAGCGATCTTCGTATTGCGGTGACAGAGACAGCACGGTGGTGCCACGCGTCAACGGCGCATGCGGCCGTGAGAAGATCGAGAAGTACTTCTCGGGATGGTCATAGGCGTCCCGCAACGTGCGCTTGGTGTTGGGATCCCGCTCCAACAACTGCGCCATGAACAGCGAATGCCGCAGCCGAAACGCGAGCCCGAACGCACCGTTCATACGCGCCGGATACGACCCGTAGTTCAAGCCAGAGTCGATGATGTAGGCGCTGGCCAAACTCGGTGGCTGGACCGCAAGCACACCTTGGATGGTCTGGCCCATCGCCGAATGGCCCCACATCCCGACCTTGCCATCACACCACGGTTGTGCGGCGAACCATTCGATGGCGTCGTAGCCGTCGGTCGCTTCGTGCTTGGGGCGAAACTGTTTGGTGTCGAAGTCACCCTGGGTCTGTCGCCAATCCTGAATCGCCACGACATACCCGTGCCGAGCAAGAAACATCCCCTCGTCGAACCACCTCGCCTTGCCGTAAGGAGTGCGACACATCAACACCGGCAGCGGGTCATCGACAACCTTGCCGTCGACAGCCGGACGAAACAGGTCCGTCGCCAACTCAGTGCCATCACGTGCCGGGACAACAAAGTCCTTTTCGACGATGACCTCAAACTCAGGGCTCGAGGATTGGCCTGTTGCTCTACCCACATTCATCCCGTTCGTTTTGTGACGTCAAGTTCGTCATGTGCCGTCACGGAGCGACACCGCGCCAGGGGTGTTCACCGATCAACGACTGGCTTCAGCGTGAGATGCTGACCGGATGATCCCAGCGAGTGAGGTCAATTGGTCGACGGTTCCGACGCCTGATACTCCACGATGCACAGACACGCCATTCCTACCACAGCGCGCGCATCAGCCCACAACGGCGCCAGGCGACAATCACCGCCGACACACAACGTCGCATCGGGACGCAACCATGGCAGCCGACCCCACAGCCTGACCACCAGCACACGACAACGCCATCCGGCACGCGAAACGAGCCCTCAAGGGTGAGCCACCCGACGGTGGACGACAAGACCGGGCACTACTCGACCGCGGACAATGAGGCCGCGAACTACTCGACGGTGAGTGTCGCGGACATCGTCGGATGAATGGTGCAAACGAACTCGTAGGCGCCCGGGCTATCAGGCGCTACGAACGTCGCTGTGCTGCTCCCTGAGACACTGACATCGAATGCATCACCGGTGACGGTGTGGCCTGCCGAATCACGGTTGTCGACGAGGATCTCGGCGCCGGATGCGACGGTGAGATCCTCGAAGGCAAACCCTTCAATCACGAGCACGGGTCCGTCGGGGTCGGCCGGTTCGGAAGCTTCGCTCTCCGCAGGAGCCGACTCGGCAGGAGCAGGTTCAGTCGCACTGTCTTCTGCCGTCCCCCCACAGGCTCCGAGAACGATGGCGGACAACAGGGCGACAAGGCGTGCAGTACGCATGACATTCCTCCCACGACGTCGACGGCAGTCGATTCGCACGACCGTCTGCGACGCTTCGAACCTAGGAGCATCCGCTGAACAAGGCAAGGGTCATCAACGGTGATCGGCGCTAGACAGCGTCCGCATCACCAGAGCGGCACGGTCGCTTCCGTCGGCTAAGTCCAACCGGATCGCAAACCCCGCAGCCGCGGATCCCAGCGTCACCCGACGCTCGGTGTGACGCAGACTTGCGTCTACCGACGCGTCCTTCGAGGCCCATCCTCCTTGCCCTTGGGAACCGTTGATTCAGAGGAAGCCGTCGTCGTGTCCCCAGCATCACCCGAGGCGCATCGACTCGGGGGCGAGACGGCCACGGAGTGACAGGCGCCGCCGCAGTGCGACAAGCTTGCGATAGCCCGACCGCATCCGGATTGCCATGCCGGTCACCGGCAACCGCAGCGGTGCGACCAACCGGTGTCGCAGAGGCACCGACTTCCGCAGCGCGGCCACAGCACTGCCGACACTTTCGATGACCTCATCGGCCGCCTCATCACTGATGTCACCGCCAAACGCCGCCGCCTGCATCGAGGCAACGACAGCCTTCGGTAGCTCGACTGTTCTGTGCTCACGCCGCCATCGGTCAATGACTTCAGGCAAGGTTTCATGTGGTAGGCGGCCGATGCCGTAGGAGGCGGCCGTGGCCAACAGAAATCGCTGCGCTGCGACAAGACGTGCCCGCGCCGTCGCATGCGGCGGAATTCTGGTCCGCATGACGTGCACAGCAATGGCAACGATGAGGACGGCAGCCAGCACTGCTGCCACCACTATGGCCGTCACTTGCGACGTGGCCATGTCATCGTCGTCGGTTGGTGTGGTTTCGGCCGGAGTCAGCAGCCCCAGGTCGCCTGCGAGAAACTCATCGTCCAGAAACTCGTCGTCAAACCATTGGCTCTCGTCGCCAGACCCACCTGCCAACTCGCGAGCTTCCCGCTGCCTGACGTTTTCGAGCGGCGCGAGATCATCAAACCTGGGCACGATCTGAGTGCGATCACCACGCGGCGTGGGCTCAAAGCTGATCCACCCGTGATCCGGGAACAGCACCTCAACCCACACATGCGCGTCAGCAGTCGACACGGTGAATTCGGTCAGGACGTCGCCTTGGTCTTCACGAGGCGGTCCCGTCACTCGCCCGGGAAGGAAACCAAGCGCGACGCGCGCAGGGATCCCGGTCTGGCGCAACATCACGGCCATCGCCGTCGCAAAATGCACGCAGTAGCCGACGCGCTGCTCAAAGACGAACGCGGCGACTGCGCCATCATCGGCCAGAGCCGGCACATCGAGGGAATAAGAGAACAGACCTTCTGGATCTGCGAACCAGTCCTGCAGCGCAAGTGCCTTCTCGACGGGACTTGTCGCCCCGGCGGCGCGATACACCTCCTCGGCAACGGCCCCCAGTTCGGTGTAATCCTGGGGAAGTTCGGTGAATTGGGCCAGCGTCTCCGGGTCATAGGTCACATCGACCAGGTCGGCGAAGGTCGGCGCCGGTCGGGCGGCAACGACGCGATAGTCCAGTCCTGTCCGCGACGGACGGCTGGTCTCTGTGGGTTCGCGCTCGTCGAACATGTCAAGCATGAGGAGGAACCCGCCCTCACGTGACCAAGCCATCTCGTGGCGTTCCGGGCCCGATACCGCCAGCGGCTGGTAGGGCACGGGAAGGAAATTCCCGGAGAAGTCGAGCACCTCAATGTCAGCAACCACACGGTGGGTCCTGGCTGCGGACACCTCAAAGGGCAGGAGTTCAGAGGCGGATATCATCGAATCTGGCTGCGGGCCAGGTCCTCTATTAGCGGTGGAAGCCAGACGCCATGACCGCCCGTCGAAATAGTCGAGACCTGCGAGGCGCAGGTACGTGCGATGGCTGATCCGAGTACGAAACAGATCTCTCGGCTCCTGTTGGCCAAGCCGCTGGGAGACATTGACCACTGCTTCGTAGCCACGCCCGGCCGATGATCCCACCGATACCCACCCTCGCTCGCCGTAGCCCGGCAGGATCCCCGGCGCGATCGCGCCGATACTGATGGCGAACACTGCGAGCTTGGTGCCAGCGGCTGGCACAACCTTCGATGATCGCGGACCTGTTTCAATGCCGGCAGGTCGGCTGATGAGCATCGTGAATGCAGCCGCCGCCATAAAGGGCACCGCCGTCGTCCAGGTTCGTCCTGCCTGCCAGGCGACGAGGGGACTTGCCCATAGCACCATCAACGCGATCAGTGCGATGCCGGGCCGGCCTTTGCGCACGACAGCTTCAGCCGCAACATGGCCGACGATCCACCACGCGCCAACCACTATCAGCCTCATGCCGAGAAATGGCTCGGTCGGCGCCCGGACCACGTTGACCTCAACGAGGCCGTCGGCCAGGACCCGCAGCAGTTCGAACATCGTCGTCGGACCCGGCACGACTGGTCGTGAAGACAGGCCGAGCATCCATGGCAGCGCAAAAAGCAATGCCAGACCAGACACGACCGCAGTGGCGGCCATGCCCCGCTTGAAGACGTTCATCGCGACAACGATGACCAGTGCTGCGACCCCGGCGGAAAAGGCCGGCAGGCGCCAGCTCGCGTCGGTGAATACGCGGCCGTAGGCGGGAAGGATCATCACAAACATCACGACAAGCATGGCCAGCACGCCGCGGGTGCGACCATCCACTGCACGGATGAGGCGAGTCGCAATCGGCGAGTGACCGTCGCTACCGCGTTCGGTCAACCCACGGGAACCGGACAGCGACGAGGTGTTCGCGGGTGACCCTTGCGGTTGCGAACCGTCTTCCGGCCGCTCGCTCGGCCGCACACCACCCACTGACGAGTTCATCGTGCTCTCCGCGACGAAGCGCTCGACGGTTGAGAGGTAGGCGGCCGGACGCCGGAAGACTGAACGCCCGGCAACTGAACGCCCGACATTCGAGCGCCGGATGGCTGGGCGCCAGCCGTAGAGGCGACGATCTCTGTCCACCGCTGGTCCAGTTGGTCGCCTCTGCGCACGACCGTCGATCGGATTCCGGCGACCCTCAGCGCGGCCACGGCTGAGTCGGCTTGCCGGCTGCCTCCGCGATCATCGTGGCTGGGTGGGTCAACGACCATCACCGCCCGCGTTGCGAAACCGCGTGCCGACCTGATCAGTTGCCGCAACTCCCTGGCATCGGGCGTGGTGACCACCGCAATGAACGTTCCGTTTCCAGTCATGCCTTGAGCGACTTGCCGCATGGTTGCTTCCAGGTCAACGTCTGCCGGTTGCACCTCAGCAAGCCGTCCGATGAGCACGTCCCATGGAGCAGGTTGAGGTGGCCGGACCATGGGCCGATCCACGACGGCGACGGCGCGGCCCCGGACGGCGAGGTGGTAGGCAACGCTGGCACCTGCTGCCACCACGCTCTCGATGCTGGCAGTCGGCCCACTGCCTGCCTGTCGATCCGCACGGACATCGAGAAGCACCAACGCGGTCGGCGCATGGGGCGCCTCGCTACGCCGGACAATGAGCTTTCCGCGGTGAGCCGTTGAGGCCCAATGAACTGTGCGAAGGTCGTCGCCATCGACGTATTCACGGATTCCGGCGAACTCTCTACCATCGCGTTCAACGCGGTGGCTGCCTCCGCGACTGCCTGTCGTGGCACTTTCCAGCACCAGGCCCGCTGGCAACGGCACCACCGGTGGAAGCACCGTCACCGTTCCGGTCATAGCGAACGACTTGGTGCGCATCACGATCCCGAACGGATCGGCAGTCCTCACCTGCAATGGCCCGATGGTCGCCTTCCCACGTCTGGTGCCATCCAACTCGTAGGTCACGACCGCACTGCGATAGGCCCTGATAACACCCAGGCGCACTGGATCGGGACTGGCGAATCCATCGGGTACGGCATCGAGCAGTTCCAGCGGCGTCGTCGGACGGCCCGACAAGTTGTTGACCGTCAGGGTCACAATTGCCTGTTCACCGAAGCTCACCACTGCCGGGGCGATAGCCCGATCGACGTTGATCTTGCTGATGCCGGACCAGGTCTGCGCCAGCGCACCGAGCACCGCAACCAGCATCGCGACCGACACCATCTGCAGTTCGCGAATACCGAACACTCGGGCGGCGAGGAAGATCGCAAGCGCTGCGATCAGCATTCCCCAGCCGCGTCGGGTCACCAGTTCACTCCGTGGGCGCCGGAATTCGCGCGAGGATCTCAGCGATGATCTGGCCGGGATCTCGACCAGCGAACTCTGCCTCGGGATGCAGGATCAATCGATGGGGCAGGACATGCGCTGCGAGTGCTTTGACGTCGTCAGGAACGACATGATCGCGACCGTTCATCGCAGCCGCGGCACGGCTTGCGCGCAGCAGGGCCAGCGACGCGCGCGGCGATGCTCCGAGCTCGACGTCCTCGTGTACTCGCGTTGCTCGGCAGATTGCGACGATGTACCGCTCAATCGAAGCAGTCACGTGTATCTGCCGGATCGCTGCGATCGCAGCGACGACGGTGTCGGTGTCGGTGACAGGCTCAAGCTCAGCAAGCTCTTCGCCGCTGCCATGCGTGCGAAGGATGGCTACCTCGTCGGATTCGCTGGGATATCCCAGTGAGATGCGCATGAGGAAACGATCACGCTGAGCTTCAGGAAGCGGGTAGGTCCCTTCAAGTTCAATCGGGTTCTGCGTTGCGATCACCATGAACGGGCGCGTCAACTCGTGCGTGGTTCCGTCGACCGTCACGGTTCGCTCTTGCATGGCCTCAAGCAGCGCCGACTGGACTTTCGGACCGGCCCGATTGATCTCATCGCCGAGCACGATGTTGGCAAACACTGGACCGGGGCGGAATCTGAACGTGCCAGCGTCCGGGGAGTAGACCGTGACTCCGGTGACGTCAGACGGCAAGAGATCTGGGGTGAACTGAATACGCGAAACCGAGCAATCGACCGATCGTCCCAGCGACTTGGCCAGCAATGTCTTGCCCACACCGGGAACGTCTTCGACCAGCAGATGGCCTTCGGCGACAAGTGCGATAACGGCCAATCGCACGGCCTCGGCATTGCCTTCCAGCACACGTCGGATGTTGGCCTCAATCGCCGCCAACGTCGCACCGACATCAACCTCTGGCCCATAGGGTTTGCCTTCAACCTCCGGCCCATAGGCGGTGCCGCGATCAACGTCACCGGTGCCGACATCCCCACCCGGCACGTCGGCGTCGCCGCCACCGACCTCGTCGACGTCGACATCCCGACCCGGCACATCCCGATCTCGCAGCGATGCGACGCCAGGTCCGATCACCGCATGAACAGGCGACGGCGAACCTGCGGCATCGTCTTCCGCCACGTCGTCTGCTGCTGCCGACTCGGGCTTGGCCACGAGCATCCCATCGTCGGGGAAATCGATAGTACAGAGCGCCGTCGGGCTCAGTTTCGGGTCGCGGATCGGAATGTTCAGCGTGCCCGCGACGACGCAAAGTGCCTTGCACACCTCATCGGACACCCTGCAGCCGGGAGCCTGCCACGAGCATCCCGGCACAAGATCCGGCGCAAGATCCCGGCGCAAACATCTCGCCCTGGTGATGTCGGCGTTGCAGTCCGCACGCGGCAACCCCGAGTGGTATCAGCTCGCCGAACGGCCCTCGGCCGCTGCTGCGATGTCATCGAGGTCCCGCTCCAGCATCTTCCTACTCGCTCCTCTGAACAGCCGGCCGATGGTCGCCCCCATCAACTTCGCAAGGCCTTTCGATTCTGCACCGAACGTCATCGTCAGCCGTGACCGACTGCCTTCAATCGGATCGAGGCGGAACACCGAGGTGTAGACCGTCTTGCCGGAGACGGCTACGACGGTGTAGCTCACACCCGCCTCGATTGCGCTGACCTCCATGACTTCCTCGGCTTCACGTCCGAACATTGTGCGGGTTTCCCTCCAGCGCGTGCCGACGCCAAAGCCATCACCATCGTCGAGGCGGTCGATTGCCTGGATGCTCGAGATGACCTGAGGAGAATGCTCGATGTCGGTGATCACCTCCCAGACGACATCAGGCGACGCGTCGATCTCGCGGCTCACTGTCATGTCCATCCCATACTCCTCATTGTCTGACCGAACCTGCCGGGTACCCCTGCCATCGAACCCATCACCTGTACCCGTGGCACCGAGGGAGGAGTCGTCACGGACCTGGGTCGGTACCTGCTTCGACCATAGCTGCGAGCCGATCCAGTGATGCCTGCAGCATCTTGGTGCTCGTTGAGCGGGCGCGACCGAAGCGATTTTCGTCGGTCAGCTGCGACCAGTCATAGGTGTGCGTCACCTTCGTGGTCGATGCACCAGTCGGCTCTAGTTCCCAGCGCCACAAGTGGCCAGGTGGGGGTTGGCTCGGCTCTGCCGGTGTCCATGCGATACGCCGAGCCTCCTCGAACTCGACGACATGGTTCTCGCGGACACTGCCGCGCGTGAGCACGGTGGTGAACACCTCGCCCACGCTGCGAACACGCTGACCGGCAGGCGATTCACGCAAGTTGTCGTTGCCATCCCAACGCGGTTGCTGTGACGGGTCAGCAATCAACTCAAAGATCGCCTCGGCGCTTGCCGCAATCTCGCGGGTCGCAGTCACGATGAACGAAGCATCGGCATCGGCGTCGGCGTCAGCGTCGTCAGTCATGGATCCGCTCCTGAACTCCCTCATCACCCCGGCATTGGCCACGCTCCCGGCATTGACCGTGGCCCTGGCATCACGAGTGCTCCATCGGACAATACAGGTCGGACACGGCCATACCTGAGAGAACGGACGCTGCTGGCGCCACCAGGGTGACAGCTGGGCTAGCCGGGCGGATAACCACGTCCCCTCGTAGAATCTGGCGCGGCAAGGAATAGGAAGTCCATGCCGGCTGATAACACTCGTGGTCCTGCCCGATCGTGGACGGCCAAGCGCGCAGCTGCCGGGTTGGCCGTGGCCACGGCGGTGCCGCTCGGCCTGCTCGTCGTTCTGCGACGATGGCCTGCGCTGGATGTGCTGTGGGATAACAACCCGGCGCACTTCTGGCTCGTGCTCGCGGCTGCGGCGATCGCGATCGTCCTGGGTTACCACGTGACGGTTTCCGCACGCCGACGGCACGACGCACGCCTGCTGATGGTTGGGCTGGCGTTTGTTGCCGGCGCTGGCTTCCTCGGTCTGCATGCACTGGCCACGCCAGGAGTACTCGTCGGACCCAACCCAGGATTCGAACTGGCAACGCCGGTGGGATTGATTATCGGCAGCCTGTTCGCCGCGGCATCAGCGATCGAATTCTCCGCAGCCACCTCCCAACAGATCATGGCACGCTCACGCTTGATCCATGGTGGGCTTGTGGGGCTGATGATCGTCTGGCTCATCGCCTCTCTGGCCGAACTGCCGCCTCTGCACGACCAGGGCCTCAGTGAGCAGCTGCATGGCTGGCAGTTAGGCCTTGCTGGCCTCGGTGTGCTGGGTTACGCGGTCGGTTCCTGGGGGTACTGGCGGCTCTACCGTCGCCGTGGCGCACCGATCGTGCTGGCTTTCGCTGTTGCGTTCGCGTTGTTGGCCAGTGCGCTCAGCGTCCTGGCCTTCGCGATCAATTGGAGGTTGTCGTGGTGGGAGTGGCACGTGCTGATGCTGGTCGCCTTCGCCCTGATCGCCGCAGCTGCCCGCCGAGAGTGGCACGAAGAACGCTTCAGCGCGATCTACCTCGAAAAGACCTTGGAGGGCACTACCGAGGCCAGCGTCCTGTTCGCCGATCTCGCGTCGTTTACTCCGTACTCCGAGCGGACGGATTCCACTGAAGTCCGCCGCATGCTCGACACCTACTTCTCACGACTGAACCGGCTCATGAGCGAACTTGGCGGCCAGGTTCACCAACTGATCGGCGACGCGGTGATGGTGCTGTTCAACCAACATGGCGACCAGCCAGATCATGCTGCGCTGGCGTCGAGAGCAGCGCTGGCGTTCCAGCGATCCGCCAGCGAGATTGCCGATGCCAACCCGCACTGGCCACGGTTTCGTGTCGGGGTCAACAGCGGCGAGATCGCCTCGGGCATCATCGGCGACCACGGACATCGCAAGTACGACGTCATCGGTGACACTGTCAACTTGGCAGCCAGGCTCGAATCCGAGGCGCCTGTAGGCGGAGTTGTCATTGGAGAAGGCACGCGTGAGCGGCTGCCTGATAGCGCGGTAACAGAACGTCTTCCGCCGCTGCAGGTCAAAGGCAA
>JBBDSU010000014.1:0-11146 GCA_040904825.1 Nitriliruptoraceae bacterium
CAAAGCCATCACCGCCCGATGGCCCCAGTCCCAGCACAACACAAGCTCCCAGGGAGTGTCGGACGCGAGTTTCGACATGCCAACCGGCCAGTAGAGGCCTGCATCACTGTGGCTGACCAGATTGACACCCATGACGCCCGCATCCGTCTGTCTGAATGGACCCGTCTAGCTGTTGGTGACAGTCCCCATGTCCAAGAACCAGGCTCAGTCCTACTGAGGATGCGCCATCCGCCACACACTCTTGGCGTTGGTGAACTCTCTCATCCCGTGGTAGGACAGCTCTCGACCGTAACCTGATGCCTTAACGCCCCCAAAAGGCAGTCGCGGGTCCGATTTGACCATGTCGTTGATGGCGACCACCCCAACGTCAAGTCCGATCTCGAACTGGCGCGCACGGCCGGTATCGCCCGTCCAGACCGCTGCTGCCAAGCCGTACTCGGTGGCATTGGCCACTCGAAGGGCCTCGTCATCGCCGTCGACAACCATGACGGCCGCGACCGGCCCAAACGTCTCGTCAGAACACACGGAGTGAGAAGGAGTGGTGCCGGTCAACAGTGTCGGCGCGTAGAAGAATCCTGGCTGATCACGAAGCGGTCCTCCTTCGATGACGACGGTGGCTCCCTCAGCGGTGCTCGCCTTTACTTGCTTGACCAGGTTGTCTCGGATGTCGGCGCGGGCCATCGGGCCGATGTTCGTCGCCTTGTCCATCGGATCACCCACGACACGCTTGTTTATGGCGTCGGCTGCTGCATCGATGAAGTCATTCGCGATCCGCTGATCGACGATGAACCGCTTGGCAGAGACGCAGCTCTGGCCTCCGTTGAGCAATCGTGACGCCATCGCGGCCTCCGCCGCCTTTCCAACATCGGCGTCATCGAGCACGATGAACGGATCTGAACCACCGAGCTCCAGCACCGTTGGCTTGCCGTGCACCGCCGCCGCTGACGCGACCTGTCGGCCGCCTCGTGTGCTGCCCGTGAAGGTGACGCCTCGGATCCGGGAATCGGCCATGACCTCGGCCGCTGCTTCGGGCTCGACCCGAAGCGTGTCGAGCAGACCTTCGGGCATGCCGGCGTCCAGGGCCACCTGTCGAATCGCCTCTCCACATCCCATCGTGGTCGGAGCGTGCTTGACCAGCACAGCATTCCCAGCCGCGACGATCGGCACGGCGAACCGAACGACCTGCCAGAACGGGAAGTTCCATGGCATGATCGCCAGCACTACTCCGACGGGGTCGTACCTGACGTAGCTTTCGGTCGCTTCCGTCGGGATCACATCCATGGCGAGGTATTCGCTGCTGTGATCCGCGTAGTGCTGCGCCGTCAATGCGCACTTGCGAACTTCCGCCTCGGCTTCGGCGAGCGGCTTGCCCATCTCGGCGGTGATCAGTGACGCCAACTCGTCGACGCGAGCTTCCAGCGCCGCACCGAATGCGCTGATCACCTCGGTTCGATGGTCAAGCGGCGTCGCGCGCCACTGCTCGTATGCCCTCTGCGCGGCATCAAGGCGCACACCAACCTCAGCCTCATCATGGACGGTGTACGTAGCGATCACAGCTTCGGAAGCAGGGTTGACCGAGCGAAACATACGTGCCCTCCATGGTCTGATTGCCGCACAATCAGGCTATCCATCGTCGGTGATCACCTGGCCTGCTCCACCCTGGTGAGCGCCCGCGACGAGAATTGCCGCCCGGACTGTCACCTGCGGTGGTAGCCAGCAGTTGTTGCCATCCTTGACCTGCTAGATCAGTGGCTCGACGCGGTGCGCAGTGGTTGACAACCCTGGCACAACGGCCCGGATCGGGCTGCCCGAGCCGACGCCCCATTAGGCTTTCCCAAACTGGCCAAATCGCTCCGCTGACGCCAGTCAGATCACGTGCGGAGCACCGGGAGTTCCATGTTCACCACACGTCCAGAGTTGCAGGGCCAGTTCGGGATGGTCTCATCGACCAACTGGATCGCATCAGCGGTTGCGATGTCGATCCTCGAACGGGGTGGCAACGCCTTCGACGCGGCCGCCGCTTCCGGGCTGACCCTCCAGGTGGCAGAGCCCCATCTGAACGGTCCTGCCAGCGAAGCCCCGATCATGGCCTACATCGCCACCGACGACGCCGTCAAAGTGGTGGCTGGCCAGGGGCCCGCTCCAGCGGCAGCGACCATTTCGCGCTTCGAACAGCTCGGGTTGGACCGGATCCCGGGCACCGGACTGCTCGCTGCGTGCGTACCGGGTGCCTTCGATGCGTGGATGCGGCTGGCCCTCGAATACGGACGGCTCGAGCTGCGAGAACTGATGGCTCCGGCGATCAGCTACGCCACCGACGGGATCCCGGTGCCACCGACGATGGAAGCCACCGTCCGCAAGGTCGAGCAGCTGTTCCGCGAGCATTGGACAACGTCAGCAAGCGTGTGGCTGAAGGCAGGGGTCCCTCGACACCGCAGCTGGTTCTCCAACCCGACCCTTGCGGCAACCTACACCCGGATCCTGACCGAGGCGGAAGCTGCTGGCCGTGACCGTGCCGGGCGCATCCAGGCGGCCCGTGACGTGTTCTACCGCGGCTTTGTTGCTGAAGCCATCGCAGATTTCGCCCAGAACACCGCACACATGGACACCTCTGGCGAGCCACACGGTGGCCTGATCACCGCTGACGACCTGGCCTCGTTCGAGGCCCCGATCGAGGAGCCACTGTCGGTCGATTATCACGGCTGGACGGTCTACAAGCCCGACACCTGGAGCCAGGCGCCGGTCTTCCTGCAGCAGTTGAAGCTTCTTGAAGGTGTCGATCTCGCCTCGCTGGATCCCGACGATCCTTTGTACGTCCACCAGGTGATGGAGTCAGCCAAGCTGGCTTTCGCCGACCGCGAAGCCTGGTACGGAGACCCACAACACGTCGAAGTTCCGATCGAAACCTTGCTCAGCAGCGCCTATGCGGATTCCCGGCGCGCACTGATCTCGGAGACTGCTTCCCTGGATTTTCGCCCTGGGAGCCCGGACGGCCGCACCCCACCGGCGGTACCACAGCTGGTCGCACTCGACAGCACCGCGATGGGCGGAGCCGGCGAGCCGACCGTCTCCTCCGAAGGACAGGTTGTGGGCGACACCTGCCACATCGACATCGTCGATCATGAGGGCAACATGGTGTCGGCAACACCCAGCGGCGGATGGCTGCAGAGTTCACCCACCATCCCCGAGCTTGGCTTCCCCCTGGGATCACGCGCTCAGATGTTCTGGCTCGACGCGGACCACCCGAACGGTCTGGCGGGAGGCAAGCGACCCCGGACAACGCTCAGCTGCTCCCTGGCACGTCACGACGGGCGAATGCGCCTCTCCTTCGGAACGCCCGGTGGTGACGGCCAGGATCAATGGTCGCTGATCTTCTTCCTGCGCTATGTCAACAACGGGCTGAACCTGCAGGAAGCAATCGAGATCCCAACCTTCCACACCAGCCACTTCCCCAGTTCCTTCTTCCCCCGCGCGTCGTCACCAGGTGAGATCACCGTCGAGGCAAGATTTTCAAAACCGACCATCGACGACCTGGTTTCCCGCGGACACAGGGTCAAAGTCGCTGGAGACTGGTCGCTAGGTCGCATGTCGGCCGTGGCAGCCGACGGTGAGCCTGGCCCGTTCCGGGCTGCGTCAGACCCTCGAGCTGAACAGGGCTACGCCATCGGACGCTAAGAACTCGATCGAGCCGGGATTCAGCTGTCGTCGAGCGCACGTTCGACCCGGTCGACCTTGGTGTGCAGCATGTCGTCGTGTCCGGGCCGATGATCGATCTTGATCACCGCACTGACGCGAGGCCCATACTGCTCGGCCTCTTCGATACACCGCTGCAACAACGCGAACACCTCGTCGGGTTGCCCCTCCACTGTGGTGAACATCGAGGTGGTCTCGTTCGGCAGGCCGCTTTCCCTGACGAGGCGGACGAGGGCAGCAACCGCGTCGCCGACCGAGTCTCCGGCTCCCATTGGGCTGATCGAGAATGCTGCGAGCATGCCATGCCTTTCGCTGTACAGGAGTCTGCCGCATGCCAGCCCGCACCGAGGCTGGCTGACCCGTAATCGGTGCCAGGCTGCTTGAGGTCTCAACGGCGGAAGGCGGTGATCCCGATCGCGACAAGCACGCCGCGCCGATCCCCAGCATGATCAGCGCGCCACGATCGATACCATCTTCGTGAAAAGATTCACAATCACCCACGCTTTCGAGGTGACCATGAGATCGACCAGCGACAACCGCCGCGCCGACGCTCTGCCAGCCGCTGAGATCGCCCGTCGATGGTGGGAACGCTATGAGGCCATCGACATCCGTGTGCTTGAAACGCTGCGTCGCATCAGCCTTCCTATGTTGCGGCTCTCTCTCGGGGTGATCTTTGTCTGGTTCGGCGCACTGAAGATCGCTGGGATCTCTCCGGCCAGCGAGCTGGTGGCAGCCACCGTCTACCTCGTCGACCCCGCCTGGTTCGTGCCGTTTCTTGGCGGCGTCGAAGTACTGATCGGACTCGGACTGATCGCCAACCGGGCAATGCGCCTGGTGCTGCCCGTGTTCGTCGGTCTGCTGACCGGGACCCTGATGGTGCTGGTGATGCTTCCCGAGGTGGCCTTCCAGGACGGCAATCCGTTGTTGCTCAGTGTCGAGGGCGGCTACGTGGTCAAGAACATCGTGCTGCTGGCAGCCGGACTGGTGGTGGCCTCCAGCCTTAGTCAAGCCCGACCGTGGCGCCTGCAGGAAGCCAGCGACCAGGACAACCACACCGGCACGCGCCCGCCCAGCGAGTAGACGGCGCTAGCGCGCTCGTCGTGCGGCCATGAACGACCGGACCCCGAGTGTGATGTAGACGGCCAGCACGATCACGGTCACCAGCGAAGTAATCGCCGCAGGTTCGGCGTCAGCGATCCCACCGAGCGGCTGCAGCGAGCCGACCAAGCCGAGGATCGCTACGACCAGCGCTGCGTGAATGGCATGATGACCCGCCGCCTCACGCTTTGCTGCAACGAGACCGAGCACACCGATGATGAGCCCGAGCACCGACGGCAGCAGTGCGGTCACGCTCGCGAAGTCGGTCGCGACATACGCCACCACCCCTACCACCACGAGGATCGCACCGACGATCTGTGTCACCTTGGCCATGAACTCAGCGCTCCTGGCAGGCCGGGTTGGATACAGGAGTTAGCGGCCCGCTGCACGAAGTGTGCCACAACGGCGCCGTGTAGCCAGCCACGCCAGACACCCGGACTTGCCTCTGAGGGGGTTGCCCTCTCGTTTCAGATGACCGTCACGCTCGTAACATACGAACTTGTTCGTTTGCACGCCGCGTGAGACCTACAGCACATCACTGACCGGTCGACCAGTATTCGTTCAGGCGCGCAATCGCCTCGTCCCGCGTCATCCCGACGATGTCCCGATGTGCCAGGTCAACCCTGCCGATCAGGAGGTTGACGACGTCGACCGGAATCGCATCGTTGACTTCCTCCACAACGTCGTCGGGTGCGCGAGACGGGGCGATGTTGTCGCGGACACATGCCCAGAAATCATCGGCGGTGACGTCAAGCTGATCGGCGAGGATGTGAGCCCACATCCTCGCCCCGTACGTCGTCTTGTTCGGCGGTCGTGATATCCGGGTCCGCAACACACGCCCGTCGGGAAGGTCGAGCTCATAGGTCTCGTGATGAGTGGACGGGACCTGCTTCCAACCCTCGTTGACGACGAACTGCTTGTGGTCCGCCCGTGTCGGCTGCGGCCACGAGGGGCTCACGACTTCTCGAGCGCAGCCTGGTCATAGGGGCCACGCGCCCACGCTAGAAGCTCATCATCGTCGGTCACAGAGACGTGCTGGACAAGTGCCGCCGCATGCTGGTGGTTGGGAGCCCGGTGCAGTCGTTCATCCCATGCTTCTGCATAGTCACGAAGTGCGTGGACGAAGTCGTGCAGAGCCTCGTCCAGTGTCGTCCCGTCTGCGGCGACCGGGTGTCCTGGCAGCAGCACCGTCCAGCCGTCGTCCTCGGCGATGACCTCAGGGGCAGGCACTGCCCGCCGCAGCACGTCGCGCAGCAGCGAAGCAGGAAGCAGAGCGAAATCCTGGTCACCTCTGTGGAAGATGACAGGACGTCGTTCGGCGGCTGCGTTCAACGACATCGCCCACGAACTGCGCACCTCAGTCGCGGTCGCGTCCTTGCTGGAATCGGACATTGCTTCCCCAGTTCTGCCTGAACGTACAGTCTGTACGTAACGTACGTTACTCACCTGCAAACGCAAACCCTTGGAACAGCAAACACTCAGTCCGTTGAGGTAGCTATCCCACACCACCCCGACCGCTGCCCAGGGCGGTATACACCTTAAGGTGTACGGTAGTGTCTAGACGAACGTGGAGATCAGCATGTCGCGGACCCGAACCAATATCGAACTCGATGACGATGCCATCGAAACGGCGATGCGCATGTATGGAACCCGAAGCAAGAAGGAGACCGTCGATCTCGCGTTGCGACGGCTCATCGGATCGCCGCTTGGCACGGAGCAGGCGCTGGCACTCGAGGGTTCAGGTTGGGAGGGCGACCTCGTCCAAATGCGCGATGACTCACCCCCGGACGCCGCGTGACGGTCCTGGTCGATACCTCTGCGTGGGTCGAGTACCTCCGCCGCACCGGCAGCCCGCACAACAGCTGGATCCGTGATGCCATCCGCGCGGAGACGCCACTGGGATGGACCGAACCTATCCTCTACGAACTGACGGCCGGTGCCAACAGCCCCCGACGAGCCGAGGAGCTGCGCGCCCTGCTCCTTCGGGGGCCGATGGTCGCGGTCGACGGCCTGCAGGACTGGGAAGGTGCCGCACAGCTCTACCGGACTGCCCGCGCCAAAGGACTGACTGTTCGCTCCAGCATCGACTGCCTGATCGCAGCGGTGGCGCTTCGAACGGGCAGCCCGGTCCTCGCGCTCGATCGTGACTTCGAGGCCCTGGCCAAAGTGTCCGACCTCACCCTTGAGCACCCACAGCCATGACCGTCCTACGGATGACCCGGCTCAATGCTGCGCCGCAGCCATCGCACTGATTCTGGATTCACCCAAGTGATCGGTCAACGTGAGTTCAAGGGCCTTCGTTACCGCGATACGGGCGGTCCCTACATCAACAGTTACCGCATCCTGACTGACTCAGGCGTAATCGACCGGGTCTTCGATCGAGTCATAGTCATGCCTGGTTAAGCGGTGACGCCACGGCAGTTGGGGATCGTCCGAGTACGAAATCCTCTTGGACCGAGCCCATGCGACGACTTCAAGGTGATGCCGCACCGTCGTAACCGCCTTGACTGTGTCGAGCGCGGGAGCAAGGTCCGAATCGTGTGAGCACACGATCGCCGTGTCGTATTCGCCCCGATATGTCATCTGGACCAGATCAACAGCCAGCCATACGTCGACTCCCTTCTCCTGAGGCCGTTCAGCGCCAGGTTCACCCCAGGCGCGGGGATAGCGCAGAGGGCGACGGCAGACGACGAGCCGTTCTGGTTCAGGGCATCTAGTCATCCAAGCAGCCGTTTGAGCCTGGTTCTTGGCGTTCGACTCGGGCTGTTTGCGCGCATCGGGGAGACCTCGGTAGACCCGTACTTGATGCAGGACCGAGCGTGCTGTGTCGGTCCGTTGATTCCGCCGATCGACGAGGAGTTGTCCTAGCTGCCAAGGCCAGAAGTGTCCGTCGACGCCAAACTCGCTACGTGCACACCTCGACATGTTCTCGTAATCGATGAACAGGATTACTCGGTCATCCCCCATAGCGCCCCCGGCCCCAAAAAAGTTGCCCGCCAATCCCAGAAGGGAGGGCGGGCAGGAATGACCACATTATGTTCGCGGTCGAGGTTCCTGTCAAGCACACTGACACCGACTGTTGTGGATAGCGCCGCACGGTCCTTGGTTGGCTCTACGCGTGGAGTGCTGATGGGTGACCGATCGGACCACATTGCTGGAGCGCTGCTGGGGGTGCATGTCGGTGATTCGCTGGGGGCAACGACCGAATTCTCGGATCGTGCCAATGCCCGCGAACTCCTTCCCGACACTGTTGAGGCGACCGACATTGTGGATGGCGGTGCCTACAGATGGCCAGCGGGTGCGGCGACTGACGACACAGACCTGACGGTCGCGCTGGCCAGACTGGACGATCACGAGCTTCACGCCGCCGAGGCCTAAACCCTGTCAGGCATCACCCATGGACACCAGCACTGTCGCGATGCGTGCATCGTCTACTGCGACCTGATCGCCGATCTGGTCACTCACCGGGTCACCGATCGGAACAGCAATCTGGTAACCACCCGGCGCCAACGCCAGGATCCGGAAACTGCGCCCTCATCCAGCCCGCCTCCGCAGATCTGGGCCCGGACTGCGGTCAGCGCCCGCTCCAACCCCAGCCCTCGCAGAGCTGCACCAGGTCGTCGTATCCGCGAAGGACGACTTCCAGCTCAGCGAGCAGCTCATCGTCATCGAGGGACGCATTGGGGTGGAAGTACCGCTGCAGCATGCCCTCCGAAGCCTCGACGGCCGTCTGGAGACCGGCCACGAACTGAGATCTGCCTTCTGGAGCCTCGGGCCGGGCGGCCGACAAGTCGGCCAGTTCGTCGCGTGCTGCGCTCACGTCGAGCCGACCGTCGCTAGCGAGATCGACCCAGGCATCGAGCTCAGTGCGCATGTCAGCGGTCCAGTCGCACCAGGCGCGAAGGACTGCGTCGTCGGAGGCAGGTCCGCTCGGCGCTGCCGCCTCGGCGTCCTCCGGCGGGTCTTCCGTCGCCTCGGCCTCGGGCGCCTCAACGGCTTCGGCGGGCTCGTCGACGCCGTCGGCTGCCGGGGCGTCGGCCCCGCATGCCGCGAGGATCATCGCGCCGAGCGCGAGCATCGCGGCGACTGCCGCCATCGGGCGGTGTCGGTGTCCAGGGTTGCGTCGGAATGTCATCGCGGAACCTCCTCGTCACGCTGCAGCGCAACCGCGAACGATGTGACCGACGTCCACGCACGGCCAAGGCCTGCCGCAGCTGGATCGCCCAGATCAGACTCCTGGCGAGTCCTCGCTCGACCTCACCTCATCGTGGTGGCGGGTCGGGTCGCGGCGGTACCTCGGCGTCCCGCAGACAGGCTGAAGGACACGGCGTATGGCGCAGGTTCAGCGTCGCACCACAGGCGTGCGGGAATCAGAGGCCGTCAGCAGGTTCGTCACCCTCCGTTCGGCCCTGTCGCAAGGGACCAACACCAGACGGGCACAGTGGGTCACACCAACCACCGACCACCAACGGGCCTCGGGGCGATCAGGGCACTTCGGGAAGGTCGGGAATGACCGCACCACCCATCGCGGCGGCCTGCTGTGCCTGCGACCAGAAGTTGCGGAACTCGTCGCTGTCCCACCAGCGTCCCCATGGCGAGGCGGTCTCGTAGTCATCCCATTCGCCGCTGGCCCGCACCTCGGCGAAGAACTCCTCGGTCGAGGCCATCGCGTCCTGGATCTCGTCGGACTGCAAGCGGGCGAGATCCGACTCGAGCTCCGCGGCCTGCTCACCCAGCGCCACCATTGCCTCAAAGTCCTGGTTCGACGCGGCCGCATAGGTCGCCATGAAATCCCACAGCGGCTCATAGGCATCGGCGATGAGGAACCATTGCGAGCGGTACGGCTCTGCCAGGCAGAATCCTGGTGCACGGTGCTGCTCCTTGGCGAGCTCGGCGTCGAACGGAGGCGAGCCCATGGGCCCGATCGCGGGCGCCTTGGCCACCTCGGACATGCTCAGATCGAGCGCCGCCGCGTCGCACTGGGGGCCTGCCTCGACCGCACGCCGCCGCACCTCGTCATCGAACGGATCCGCATCCACCCAATCGGCATCGTCGCCGAGCACTCCGTTGCGGCTCGAATCGTCACCGTCGGGGTCTGCATCCGGCCGGGCCCCGGCACCGGCACCGGGATCACCGGGCATCGATGGTGTCGATCCAGGTGGCAGCAGGATCCCCAGCTGCTCGCACAACGGCCGGTAGCCGGCGATCAGCTGGTCATAGGTGTCCTGGTCCATGCCCTCGGGCAGCACGCCCTCGGCGAGCAGTTCACAGATCTCGGCGATGGCCTCCTCGGCGACGTCCTCCGGGAACGGGATGGCCGCCGGCTGTGCGCCGCATGCGGCGACCACGATCACCAGCAGTGCGAACACCGCCGCCAATGGCGACGACCACCACTTCGCGGGACGGCGGGCACGAACGGACGACATGATGCGACCTCCTGGTTGCCGATGCCGGCAGGCATCAGCCGGTCGGCGGGTCTCAGCCCGTGAGGACGTTGAACAGGATGACCGTGCTGCCCGGCGGCACCGCCTGTTGTGCAGCGGCCCCCCCGAACCATGGAAGGATCTGGGATTCGGACGTCACGACGGCGATACGCAGCAGCGCGCCGTGCTCGGATTCGGCGACAGCAGCCTCGTAGACCTCGCGGTCGGTCTCGCCCTGACGGACCAGCGAGAAGAGGTCGAGCTCCAGATAACCGCCCCCATCGTCGCTGGCGACGGCCGATCCAGACAGGCGCTCGAAGCCTGGGATCTCGGCGTAGAACGCCAGGACCTCGTCCAGGGGCGCCTCGACGGCCCACACCTCGTTGACTGCCGCGGCCAGGACATCCTCGTGCACGAGCACCGCGCCTGGATAGATCGGCACGTCGGTACGTGGCGCCTCGCCGGTGATGACCGTCCCGTCCGAGTGGTCGGCCTCATCGGACGCCTCGGTGCCCGCATCACGCTCATCAGGGGACGCAGCCGACTCGGGCGAGGTCGCTGGCTCGTCAGCGGAGATCTCGACGGCGTCGCCATCGCCACTCCCTGCGCAGCCGGCGACCATCGCCACCAGGACGACGACCGCCAGTGCGCGGCGGCGTGCAAAACGCTGCCTTGTCAACCTGACAGATCGAGCAAGCACCGGCATCCCCTCGGACAGCGACGTGTGAGGCGTTGTCGTCGTCCACCTTGCCGGCCTCCCCCACCGGCATGTAGAGGCCAAGGCCACCGGGGCACCCGCCCTTCGACCCCACCTGGCAGCCGATCGCTCCCAGCTCGTCGACCGTCAACCGTCCTCCTGGCGCCTTCCCCACCTCCGGCACGCTGAACAGCCCGGCGATAGCGGTCGCCGATCGAACAGATCACGGGCGGCG
>JBBDSU010000015.1:0-8287 GCA_040904825.1 Nitriliruptoraceae bacterium
GGAAGGCTCTCTCAAGGCGGTAACGGCGGTTCAAATCCGCTCGGGGGTACAAGCGGCATCATCCCAGGTCAGGGCCGGTTTTCGAACCGGCCCTGACTGCTGTCCGGGGTAAGAGCCTTGGCCACCATCACACCGGTCGCCCCGTGAACTTCCGAAGAACCCGTAATGGACTACTAGCGGCGGATGGCTCCGACGATGACGCTAGAGGTCGTTATCGGCCCCGCCTGCTGAAGCCAAAGCCTCCGAAGACGATGAACAGGACGACGATGAGGATGATCCAACCCGTGGTGCTCATGTGGTGCTCCCTATTGGTGGGCGACGGTGGCGTTCCCCGTGACGATCACGAGGACCAACGACGACGTTGAGAATCTGGTTCGGTGTCACGGCAGTAACGCCGGTTCCGACTGGTCGAGCTTCGTAGCCTGCGCGTCGCCAGTGACGTCGACATGTGGAAGGACAGCTATCGCGTGCTGGTGTGCGCGCGTGAGCAGCCACGACTGGGCACTGTCTCGGTGCGGGTCGAAATGGATGGCGTCTTCGAACACCGCGGCAAACGTCTCTTGGGTCACCTCATCAGATCGCGAGGCATCGCCGAGGACTCGGCAGACGTTGACACGGACGAGGCCGGCCATGCGGCTCTGGAGGACGGCGAACGCCTCATGATTGCCGCGTCCGACCGACACCAACAGAGATTCGACGGTGTCGCTCGATACCTCCGGGGTGGTTGCCTGTGGGAATGCCGCATGCAGCAGCGCCGACGATCGGACGGATGACGAATATTCGAGGAGAGACATAAAAACTCCGGTCAGACGGCTTCCCCATGGGTGCCGTGCCGAGGACCGGAGCACAAAACAGTGTTGCTATTGGTCGTTCTAAAAATGACACTACGTCAGGGTTGACACCATGTCAACAAGAGATGAAAGGCGACCATGGCACACGATTCGAACGCTTCACCGAGTGCATGCTCTCCTCATTGCTAATACCTCCAGACCGACCGGGCTGCCAGTGAACTCGGCCCATGGCTGATGGCCGAACGGCGGTGGCGGTTGCGATGGGTCTGGCGGGAGACTGGTTTTGCGTCAGTCCGAAGCATGAAGCATTTTGGAGGTTTCTCGTTCCATTGGAGGCAGTCATGGCCGGCACAGGTGACAAGGTGAAGGGCAAGACCAATGAAGTAGTCGGAAAGTTGACGGGCGATAAGTCGCGGCAGCTGAAGGGAAAGGCTCAGCAGGTAAAGGGAAGCGTAAAGAATGCTGTTGGCGCCGAGAAAGAAGAGGCCGAGAGAGAAGCGACCGAGAAAGAAGAGACGGACCGCGACGCTGATCGGTCTTCGGACCGGCCCTGACTGCGGTCCGAAGACCGATCAGGGGTCCGCTCTGGGTGTCGAATGGGGTAGGAGCCATGCGGCGACAGCGCATCCCGTGGCGAGCAGCAGCCAGGGGACGACGTAGCTCGCGGTCACCGTGACCAGTGCGCCAACTGCGAACGGTGCGATGGAGAAGCTCAGGCTCGACATGCGGCTGATGCGGCCTGCGGTGATTCCGTATGTCCGTGTCCCGAACTGCTCGACGATTACCAGCGGCTGCGCAACAGTCATCCCGCCGCCGCCTATCCCGAACAGCACGATCATTGTCGCTTGGCCCGCAATGGTGGGAGCGACCACCCCGATCAGCAGGCTTACGCCCATCAAACACAGACATGCGGTCAGCAGGGTGTGGCCTGCGTGGCGCCGTGCCGCGAAGCCGATCGCGATCCGCCCAACGATCTTGGCGAGACCCAGAAGCGCGGCGGTCAGGGCGGCACGAGTTGCGCTCACTCCCGAGCCGATGAGGAACGAGACGACATGGATGCCCACCGAGACGTTCGCTGACCCTCCCAACACCTTGACGATGGTGATCCGGCGCAAGCGGGAACTCGAGACGAGGCTCGGCGGTGATTCCGTACCGGGTGCGGCTGCGCCAACAGGATCAGAGGGTCGAGAGGCTGTGACGGTTGATCGCGATGGGATCCACGACACGCACAAGGGCGTGGTGACCATGACGTGCCCGACGGCCAGAACAACGAGCGCCTGACGCCACCCGAGCAGGTCCAGCAACCACGAGGCCAGTGGCAAGAAGATGGTGCTGGCGAGTGCCCCCATCAGGGTGATGGCGAGCACCCCCTGCCGTCGTCGGTCGGGAACGTGTTTCACCACCGCTGCAAACGCGGGTTCGTACAGCGACATCGCCATGCCAGTGCCGATGACCAGCCATGCTGCCAGGTACAGGACTGGGGTCGTCGACACGGCCCAAACAGCAACGCCGATTGCTCCGGTGATCGAACCGATGACCATCACACGTCGGCCGCCGTGATGGTCGACAAACCGTCCGACTTTGGGTGCCAGGAGCCCAGAGGTGGCCAGCCCAATCGTGGGTCCGGCCGACAGCGTCGCATTCGACCAGCCGAGTTCTGCGCTCATCGGACTGATCATCACACCCACCGTGTACACGAGCAGGCCGAAGCCGAATGTCGTGGTCACCGCCAGCGCGGCGAACAATCTTGCGGGTGCACGTTGTGAAGGTGTGGGCATCAATGCCAGTCCTCAGGAGGTGTCGCAGACTGAACGTGCACGAAGAAGAGATGAGGGAAGCAAAGGCGGGACCTGAACTTATGCCTTCTGTTCGAGTTCGGCGTCCATGGTGGTCGTTGGCGGCTGGATCTGATGTGAAGCGCACCCGATGGGCAACTATGGTGATCTCAAGCCCTGAACGCATCGGAGTGTAAAGGTGGCCACAACTTCTCCTCGTCGCGTCCTCGTTGGCGCCATCCGGCAGGAAACCAACAGTTTCACCGGGGGTACGACTGGCCTCGAAGATTTCCGTCGACGGCGGCTCGATGAGGGCCCTGCGATGTTTGATGACGTCGCCGGATCGATGGTCGAAGGCGCAATGCGGGTTGCGGCGGCACGCGACATTGAGCTCGTGCCAAGCCTGATTGCCGACGTCGGTGCGACCCCTCCAGTTGAGGAATCATGTTTCCGCGAACTCGCCGACAAGATCTTGGCGCAAGTCAGCGCACACCGTGACGAGCTCGACGCCGTCTTTCTGCCACTACACGGCGCCATGACCACCACGGAGCGGCCCGACCCAGAAGGTGACCTGATCACTGAGGTGCGCGACATCGTTGGTGACGACATGCCGATCGCTGTCAGTCTCGACCTGCACACTCATGTGACTGACACCATGACAACGGGCGCCAATCTCATCATCGGATTCCGCACCTGCCCTCATATCGACATCGTCGAAACGGGGGAGCGGGCTATGACCGCGCTGGCCGACATTCTTGATGGCGGCCAACGGGCGTTTACGGCCCATCGCAAGATCCGGTTGATGAGTTCCGCGGAAGCCCACGACACGACGTTCGGACCGCTGACGTCGATGCAGGCACGTGCGCGCGAACTCGAACAAGAGCCTGGTGTCCTCGCAGTGTCAATCTTCGCCACCCAGCCCTGGATGGATGTGCCGGATCTCGGTTGGTCGGTGACGGTAACGAGTGTCGGTGACCATGATGAAGCTCAGCGTCACGCGGACACGCTCGCCCGCGAACTGTGGGATGCTCGCGATACCTACCACGTCACGAAGATGCCTATACCCGAGGTGCTCCAACTCGCAGCCGAACACGCCGACGACCCCAAGCCGGTGGTTGCCTCCGACGGGTCCGATAGCCCGACTGCCGGAGGCCACGGTGATGGCAACGCGCTCCTGCGTCATATCGTCGAGCACGAGGTCGACACCAAGGTCCTGATGCTGTTGACCGACCGGGTTGCCGTTCGTCAAGCGGCAGACGCGGGCGAAGGGACAACCATCGAGGTCGAACTGGGTGGGCATCATTCGCAAGGCTTCTTCACGCCGCTGCCTGTCACCGCAGAAGTCCTAAAGATCGCCGACGGCAAGTACCGATCGATGTACCCGCCCGTGCCTGTCGACTGTGGCATCACCGCCGTCCTCAAAGTGCGCAACACGACGGTGGTCGTGACTGAATACAAAGTTCCTCAACTCGAGGTGGCGCCGTTTTCACGGCTGGGTCTCGACATCGGCGATTTCGACCTTGTGCAGGTCAAGTCTGCTGGTGCGTATCGCGCGGCCTATACGCCGCTGTCATCGGCGATCGTCGATCTCGATGGCACAGGTCCCTGCGACAGCGATTTGACGCGGATGCCGTTCCAGCGCATCACCCGGCCCCTGTGGCCATTTGATCCTGACCTCGACGCGCCGTGGTGAACCCATTCCCTTTGCGTCCATCGTGCGCCCATCGGGAGCGAGTGGTGTGTTAGCGAGTCGGTCAAGTCTGAGCCAGGGCACGATTCGCGGGTGAGGAAGGCAGACGATGACGTTCAACTGGCATGACGTGCCTGAGTTGCGGCCATTCGAAGGCTGGTCGGCGTCCGATCATCTCGCGCCTGCTCGGACCGCGCTTGTCCTGGTCGACCTGCAATATGGCAGTGGATCGCGTCACCACGGCATCGGCCGGCGCATGCAGGAAGAAGGTCGTGAGCACGAAGGCGTCGAGCGATTCGACCGCATCGAAACGCGAGTCGTGCCTAACACGGTCCGTCTGCTCGACACCTTCCGGCGACACGGCGGGTTCGTGGTGTACCTGACGGTCAACCCGCTGCTGAGCGACTTCCGCGACATCCCTCGCAATCGCCGTGGCCTGGCGGCGTGGAAGAGCGCGCGGGCGGTCCCGATCGATCCGGCGAACCCACCTCGGGAGCATCAGGTCCTGGACGAGGTTCGCCCGGCTGCTGACGAACTGGTGCTCAACAAGGCCACCATCGGGGGCTTCAACTCGTCGTCGCTGCACAGCGTGCTTCGTTCGGCTGGCATCGACACCATCGTGGTGTGCGGGGTGTCGACCAACAGTTGCATCGAATCGACAGTACGCAGTGCGGCCGACAGGTCGTTCAAGGTCATCTTGGCCGAAGATGCTTGTGGTGCGGCACTCGATGAGTTCCACGAGCAGGCGGTCGCCACCATGCAGGGCCAGTTCTGTGTCATAGCCTCGACCGACGACGTGTGCAAAGCGATGGAAGATGAGCTGGAGTGCGCGGCCCAGTCGGCCCTGGAGTCGCAGGCATGACCGGAGCACGCGACTACATGCGAGGGCTGCAAGGCGGTGTCGATGGCGTCAGCTGGGTGTCGACGGCACTGGTTGTGACAGACCTCGTGCGAGGATTCGTAGACGCCGACGGTGTGGTGATCGCACGGCTGCTCTCCAGTCGTCCCAATAGAGCGGCTGAGTCCACCGAGCCCGCCGTGCGGGCCTATCTTGACCGTCTTGGTGGGACGGTTCTGCCGGCGGTGACGACGCTGGCCGATCGCGTGAGGTCGCAAGGCGGTCTCGTCGTTCACGCTCGGCTTGGTGGCGACGGCCTGGATCCAGACTTGATGCCGCAGTCCGTGAGAGAGCTCGCGCGATTGCTCTGGACGCGACCTTCCGATGCGTCAATCGGCGCCGAGCCAGGCATTCCCTACGTCGACGGCGACCTGGTCGTGTCGCGGGTGGCCGTCAGTGCATTCACCGGAACGGCGTTGGACGTCCAACTTCGAGCCCGAAGAATCGATGCCGTCATATCCGCTGGGGTCTTCACCGATGGCGCGGTCGGATCGACGGCACGAGATGCTGCGGACCTCGACTATCTCTCGATTGTCCTGTCGGATGGCTGCGCCGGTCTGGACAGCGATGTCCACGACGCCGCATTGCGGAACCATGCCCGGCTCTTCGGCCCGGTGGTGAACCACACTGAGATGCTTGATGCGGTCACCGCATGACCTCAGATGCGACCGACGATCTCCGTGGGCAGTTCCGCCGCTGCATCTTGGTCGCTGAGCAGACGGCCATCAAGGTTCGGCTACTACGATCGGCCCATGGCCGGCGCCGTGACCCGGCCCGTCGCCGACGGAGGGAGTCAACGTGGCCGAGACTGACGGTCAACATGTCCTGATCACTGGCGCCGCGGGCATGATCGGCCGCAAGCTGGTTGCCTCGCTCGCGACCCGAGGCACCCTCAGATCGCGACCGATCACCAGACTCACCCTCGCCGACATTGTCGCGCCTGCAGTCCCTGACGCGGCCGCTATCGACGACATCGCGTCTGAGGTGGTCGATCTCTCAGCGCCCGATGCCGCAGGTCCATTGCTCGAACCTCGGCCAGACGTGATCTTCCATCTGGCAGCGATCGTCTCGGGTGAAGCTGAGACTGACATGGCCAAGGGTTATGCCGTGAACCTTGACGGCACCCTCGGGTTGATCAATGCCATGATGGATCTCGGTGCGGGCGATGGGTGGCGGCCGCGGGTGGTGTTCACCTCGTCAATTGGTGTGTTCGGCGGGCCGTATCCGAGACAGATCCCGGATGACTTTCACCTGACGCCTCACACGAGCTACGGGACGCAGAAGGCCATCGGCGAACTTCTGTTCAATGACTATTCCCGCCGGGGGTTCGTCGATGCGATTTCGCTCCGGCTGCCGACGATCTGCGTTCGTCCGGGCGCACCGAACAAGGCAGCTTCGGGCTTCTTCTCCAGCATCTTGCGTGAACCGCTCGTTGGCGAGGCAGCCGTGTTGCCAGTCGATGACACCGTACGCAACTGGTTTGCCAGTCCACGTGCGGCTGTCGGCTTCCTCGAGCACGCTGCCACCCTCGACACCAACCAGCTCGAAGGCCGCACAGCGTTGACCATGCCGGGCATCTCAGCATCCGTGGCTGACGAGATTGATGCTTTGCGTCGTGCGGCAGGCCCCGAAGCCACCGAGCTGATCGCCCGCGAGCCGGATCCCGCGATCATGGCCATCACCTCGGGCTGGCCTTACTCGTTTGCGGCTGGTCGAGCCCTGCAGCTCGGGTTCGCTGCGGATGCGTCGATGGACGCGATCGTGCGCACCCATATCGATGAGGAACTCGGAGGCACGCTTAAGGCGTGGCCCGATGCTCCCCTGGCGCGAGGAGAAGACCGATGACTGAGCAGCCGACTCCCCGAAGTGTCATTGTCACTGGCGGCGGTACCGGAGTGGGAAGGGCCGTCGCGCTCGCGTTTGCTGAAGCTGGCGACAGAGTCTTTATCGCCGGTCGGCGGATCGAGCCGCTCGAAGAGACCGTCGAACTGGCCGCCGAACATGCCGGCACTATTCACCCGGTGCCCACGGATGTCGGCGATCTCTCAGCGGTCGAGTCGTTGTTTGCGACCGCGGTGCGTACCGCCGGCCGCCTCGATGTCCTCTTCAACAACGCAGGGAAAGGTTCGCAGGGAGTGCCGTTGGACGAACTCGAGCCGTCCGTCATCATCGATGTCATCGCGACGAATCTGACCGGCATGTTCTGGTGCACCCGTGAGGCGATGAAAGTGATGAAGGCGCAAGACCCTCGTGGGGGCAGGATCATCAACAACGGGTCGATCTCAGCGGATCGGCCGCGGCCCAATTCTGCGCCGTACACCGCTACCAAGCATGCGGTCACAGGATTGACCAAGTCAACGATCCTCGATGGACGCGCGTACGACATCGCATGCGGACAGATCGATATCGGCAATGCGCGCACCGACATGACCGAACGCATGCAAGCCGGCATCATCCAAGCCGACGGGCGCATCGCCGTCGAGCCGGTGATGGATGTCGAGCACGTGGCAAAAAGTGTGCTGCACATGGCGAGTCTGCCGTTGGATGCCAACGTGCCATTCATGACCGTGATGGCAACGACGATGCCGTTGTACGGACGCGGGTGACCGCTGCGGGCTGTCTGACATCAGCACCCGCGGCCCAGGTGAACGCCTGACGGCAATGTTCATCTTCCGTTCATGGGGCCTCAGGTCCCGTTGCTTCACCTCCTTACCGTTCTGGGTATCCCACTCCTCCTCTACTACAGAAGTCGTACCCTAATGCGAATCCGTAACGCAGTCGCCATGATGGCGGCACTGTTTATTCTCACCGTCGCTTGCGGCGGATCCGACGAGTCAGGGTCCGCCACCCCGGCTCCTAGCCCTTCACCGTCCTCGCCGGACGCGCCGTCAGGCGACGCGTGACTTGGCTCACGTGACCTGTCTCGGATGATGCCGTCGATCCCCGAATCATCGGCGCTCAGTCGTCGTCGGGGGCACGTTCCCCGGTCACGGCGAATGTGACCTGACGGGCGAGGTCGACCCCGTGGTCACCGAGCCGCTCGTAGTAGCGCGCGATCAATGCGAGGCTGATCGATTGATCGGTCGACTGGTCGCCGGAGTACAGCTCGCTGAGCAATTGCTTGTGCAGCAGG
>JBBDSU010000015.1:8387-11070 GCA_040904825.1 Nitriliruptoraceae bacterium
GCATGGTCGCGAGCCGTGGCGACATCGGCTTCCAAAAATGCAGTGGTGACCGGAACTATCCGATCTGCGACGGCAAGGCCTAGCTCGACCAGCCGGTCGCGGCACATCGTCAAGCCCTCTTGAAGCTCGATGCGGCCGCCTGGAGCTTGCTCCAGCTGCGCGGCGAAGACGGCAAGCGGATCGCCTGAGTGGCGGGCATCGCCGTGCGGTGCTGCCGGTTGGCTAGTCGTCATAGCTTGGGTCCGATGCTCGGTGACGGAGGCCGAGACGTGTCAACCGTTATCGGTTGAGGTTGGATGGGGGGTGCGGATCAGCTCGATGGTGTCAGTTGCGTCATCGCGGCGAGCTGCAAGAGCGAAATTGAATCGATCAACTTCGCACGCGAGATCGAAATCGTCCCTTGGGAGCCACGGTTTCGCATCGTCAAGGAAGCTCGTGCCGGCGTCTGAGGTTGCGATGCGCTCGACGTAGGGTCCAGGATCCGTCGATGCATCGGCGGTCAGTGCTGTAATCAGTTCGGCGCATGCCAAGTCTTCGTCACCATCACGGCCGAGTGACGCGCCGGTAATGATGAACTCGACTTCGTCGACCTCAGCGTCGATGAGCGCACGTGCGGTGGCGCTGGCGACAACGAACGATCCCGCCAGCGCGACGCCGCTCCCGGTGGTGCGGATCAGGCCTTGTGTGCCGGCTGATGTGCGCAGGACCAGGTCGCGTCCAGACAGGTCGGCGGTCTGCAGTTCCTGCGGCGAGTTGCCCAGATCGAAGCCTTCCATCCGCCTGCCGCCGTCTTCGCCGGCGATCAGCGTTCCCTGTGGGAGCAGGTCGCGGACTGCCAGCGCGCGCTGCCGACTGTCGACTGCCAGCACGCGGCGGACCCCCAACTCGAACGCCCACGCGACGGTGGTGAATGCGCGCAGCACATCGATGACAACCACTGCGGCGGCGGGCTGGGCTTCGTCGAGCGCCACGTACTTGGCCTTCACAGCGTGTCTCCGTTCGTCAGGCGTCGGATGAGGTCATGCATCCTGGGACAAGAATCGTTCCAAAGTCGTGTACGCGGCAACCATTGCGTCGATTGGCACGTACTCGCCGCGTTGATGTGCCTGGCCTGTCAGACCGGGTCCAAAATTCAACGCGGGCACGCCGATCTCGGCGAACCGTGCGACGTCAGTCCACGCTTGTTTGCCCGAGACGGTCCCTCCGGCAGCGATGGCGGCATCGACGAACTCGGCGACTGCGGCGCTGTAGCGCCGCGGACTCGCCGGTGGAGCGCGGTCGATGATCTCTATGTCGACACGCCTGTCGGCGACGGCAGCAACGCGCTCACGCAATTCTCGTTCGGCTTCTTCAATGCTGCGGGACGGAGCGAAGCGGAAGTTGAGATTGACGGTGCAATGGCCGGGAACGACGTTGCGACCGGTCGTTTGATCCGTCCACGCTTGGGTTGCGGTCCACACGTCGCGGTAGTCCACGTCGTCGACGGTGACGTCGACAACGTCGGCGTCGGAGAGGGCGACCAGGAATCTGGCGGCAGCGGTCAGTGCGTTGTCACCCTGCCAGGGGCGGGCTGAGTGAGCCTGCTGTCCGTGGAACGTCAATCGGGCATGCAGACCTCCGAGGCACCCCAACTCCACCCGTCCGTCGGTTGGTTCCAGCACGATCGCCAGTGCTGCCGTCGACAGCTCTGGGTTGGTGTCCAGCACGGAGGCGAGTTCATTGCCGTCCGCTGGCCCTTCTTCCCCGGCGTAGAGGATCAGTCCAAGGTCGAAGCGGCCAGTGGCTCGGAGATCGTCACGTTCGAAGAGCGACATGGCCACGACGTTGCCGGACTTCATGTCGGACGCCCCCCGTGCAACCACCAGAGTCATCCCGTCGCGGCCTTCGACGCGAGGGGTCTCATCGTCCTGAGTCGGCGCCACGACATCCAGATGTCCTACCAACAGGACCAGTGGCCGGTCGGTTGGGGCGGCTGAAGCGGCAAACGGGGAAGGAGGCGGCCGCACGACGAGGCTGTGGCCGATGCGTCGCGTGTCATCCCCACGTTGGCGATAGTGGTGCTCGACGGCGTCGGCGATGGGGCCTTCATAGCCGGTTACCGCCATGATGGCTGTGTGTTCGAGGAGTCGCGCCGTCAATTCGTCGTGCAGGGAGATGTCGTCCTCCATCAGGAGTTGGTGTGCAGCGCCTCGTTGAGCCCGCCCCAGTCGCCACGATCTGAGCCACGAGCAAGGGCGACAACCTTCCCGCTGCGGGAATCCCTGCGGAACAGCAGGCCGCTGCGACCCGAGAGCGTGGCGGCCTTGACGATGGGTCCATCAGAGGTCGTGACTTTGGTGCCGGCGGTGACGTAGAGGCCAGCTTCAACAACACAGTCATCACCGAGCGAGATGCCGATGCCCGCGTTGGCTCCGATCAGGCAGCGCTCGCCCACACTGATGACCTCGGTGCCGCCGCCCGACAGGGTTCCCATGATGGATGCGCCGCCGCCGATATCGGTGCCATCACCGACAACGACACCGGCCGAAATCCGGCCCTCGACCATCGACGCTCCCAGGGTGCCGGCGTTGAAGTTGACGAACCCCTCGTGCATCACCGTGGTGCCCTCGGCGAGATGGGCTCCGAGTCGCACCCGGTCGGCGTCAGCGATCCTGACACCCGGTGGCACGACATAGTCAGTCAT
>JBBDSU010000016.1:0-11028 GCA_040904825.1 Nitriliruptoraceae bacterium
CTGGCCATCGCCCACTTGTCGTCCGCCGATTGCCCGGTGGCTCCAGCGGTCATCCTGTAGGTGCCCGTGGCCGACAGCAGGGCATCGCTCGTCGCGCGTTCGTCGCGCACGACCTGCCAATCCCACACCCCGGCGACACTGATGCCAGCCGCGAATGTTCCTGGGTGCTTTGTCAATGAGGCCAACGTCAGATATCCGCCGTACGAGATGCCCCAGATGGCAACGGCGCTGGGAGCGACCCAGTCCTGCTCGGCAAGCCATCGACCGGCGTCGACACAGTCGGTGACGTCGATGTCGCCCATGCGACCCCACAGCGCGGTCTGGTAGTCGAGGCCGTAGCCACTGCTGCCTCGGTAGTCGACGGTCAGCACCGCCCACCCGCGGTTGACGAGGTACTGGTGCCATGACATCGGAGCGAGGTACGGCAATCCGGGATGCCATCCGTGACGCATCTGATCGATGGTGCCACCATGCGCGAAGATCAACGCTCGACGGGGACGTTGCGGGTCGAGATTCCCGGCGACGTACAGGTCGGCGTGGATGAGCGTCCCGTCCCGGGCAACAATGCGGACATGGCGTGGCACGGTCGTTGTGCCAACCCAGGCGCCTGGCATCGAACGAGTGAGCTGGTGAGCCGTACCGGTGGCGGAGTTGAGCCCCCAGATATCGGGGCTGTGATGCGGGCCGGCATGCAGGAACGCAACGTCGACGCTGGCTTGACAAGCACCTGAGCGCGTCGCACGGGGCGGACGCGGCACAGGCCACCAGTTGGTGCCGGGCAGCTGGGTCAACTGTTGGGCAGTGCCGCCGGCCGGCAATGGACTGTCGGGGAGCGCGGCGACCGTTGCATCCGGATCGATTGGAGTGCGCCATAGTTGCCGCTGCGACCAGTCGCCTTCCGATGACACGAAGAAGATCGAGCGTCCGTCTGGGCTCCATCGGGGGTGGTCGAAGCGTCCGCCTCCGGTGCAATCGAAGGCGCCGCTCGTCAAAGGTGTCAGCGTGCCTGATGTCAGCGACCACAGGTCGAGGTGCGCCCAGCCGTCGCGAACACGGGTGATGACAAGGTGGCCGCCATCTGGACTTGCAATAGGACCAACCGGGAACCCGTGGGCGCCAGCCCCAGCCAGGACATCGTCGCCACGTTCCGTGAGGATCACTGTGGCCGCGCCCGAAGCCACGTCGACGATCTCGTAGACACGTTCGAGGGGTGGTCGGTCGATCGTCACGACAAGCCGGTGTGCGGCCATCCAGCAGAACCCTGTGACAAAGCCGTCCACAGGCCCGCGCCAGCGGACGGTGCCGTCGGTTCCAACGACGATCAGGCCGCGACGGCCATCGTCCCGGGTTGCAAGCGCAAGGTGGCGGCTGTCGAGTGACCACTTTACGGCGTGAGCCGGACCCGGGTTGATGATGCCAACCTCGACTTCGAGGGACCATGTGCGCGGATCGGCGCCGGGTTTCCAGGTGACGAGCCGACGATCGACCACGGCGGCAATTTCATCGTGTGTGGGCGCGGCGGCTACGTGGTCAGCAGCCCCGACAGTTATGGTGCGCCCACCTCGCCTCGGGTCAGCGAGCATCCCAATGCCACGATCGTCGGACCACGCAAGGCCGCCACCGGCCAGAGGTGCCCACGATGTCACGGTCCCGCTCGTTGTTGCCCGGCGTGGTTCGCTCACGGCCTCGGCGTGAGGGTCTGATCGGTCGAAACCCACCCACCATACGTCGGTCGACCCACCGTCGTTCCACAGGAATCCGAGCCAATCTCCAGTAATGCCGAACTCGACGTTTGACGGGTACTTGATGCCGAGCACGTCGTCGATCGTCAGCCGTTTCCCGTCGTTCACGAGAATTGCACCAGCACCTTGCCGTGCTTGCCCTGAGATGCCAAGTGGTCGAACGCGGCGGCGACGCCATCGACGTCGAACACCCGGTCGATGATCGGTGCCATCTCTCCGGCTGCCAGCGCGGGCAGAACCTCGCGTTCAAACGCGCGGACGACCGCAGCTTTGTCTTCCAGGCTGCGTGAGCGCAGCACGGTTCCGCGGATCGATGCGCGCTTCTGCATCAGCTTGATCAGTGGGATGTCGCTCCGGGACCCGGCCGCCACCCCCACCACGATGATCCTGCCGCCCGCCGCCAGCGCGTCGAAATTGGCAGGAAAGTGCGGCGCACCGACGACCTCCAGGATCACATCGGCGCCGCGACCGTTGGTTGCGTGAAGGACCTGATCGGCGAAGCCGTCGTCATCGATCCACGTGACGCGTCCCCCTGCATCGCCAGCGTCAGTCGGACGATGACGACTCACGGCCAGCACACGAGCGCCGGTCATTGCCCCGATCTGCAGTGCCGCGCCCCCGACGCCTCCGTTGGCGCCGTGCACCAGCAGGATCTCACCCATCGTCAGGTCAGCCTGAGAGCGGATGGCATCGTGGGCGGTCATGAACACTTCAGGGACGGCGGCAGCGGCTGCGTCATCGAGCCGATCTGGCACGGGTGCCAGACACCGCTCGTGTACCAGAACACGATTGGCAAGTCCCCCGCCAGCCACCAGTCCGAACACGCGGTCGCCGACCTTCCAGCGAAGAACTCGGCTCCCACACGCGATGACTTCACCGGCGACCTCTAGACCGGGGATGTCGGCCGGAACTCCCGCCGGCGGCGGGTATCGACCTTCGCGTTGTTGCAGGTCGGCGGGGTTGATCCCTGCGTAGGTCACCGCGACCAGAACTTCCTCGCCGACCGGATCCGGATCGGGCCGCTCGGTGACACGGATCACGTCGTTGTCACCTGCGCCGATGAACGTGACAGCACGCATGTCGATCCTTTCGATGTGGTCGGCACCGTAGTCTGGCGACGACTGACCGATCGGATCTTCGATGACGCTCCTCGTGGCGCTCCTGCTGGGCGCTGTGCAGGGCCTGTTCATGTTCGTGCCGGTCAGTTCGACGAGCCATCTGGTGCTTACCCAAACATGGTTGCGCCATGCGGGTGTCGAGTTGCCTCCACCCGACAGCCCTGAATTGATCCTGTTCGATCTGGTCGTGCACGTGGGGACCCTGGTATCGGTTGTGATCGTGCTGCGCGTATGGCTGGCCGACCTGGTGGGCGACTTCGTCACAGAAATCAAGCAAGGCCAGTGGTGGCGCACAGACCCCGAGCGACCAGCGACACGCCTGGTTGCGCTGGGCATCTTGGCTGTCACCGTCACCGGGGTGCTGGGGCTTGCCGCCTACGAGCCGCTCACCTCAGCGTTCGGGTCACCCACCTCGGTTGCGATCGCACTGTTCGTCACCGGTGGATTGCTGTGGTGGACCGACTCAATGACGCCTGGCGCGACGTTGGGCCGGATGCGCTTCGGGTGGCGGGGACCCGGTCAGGTGACGGTCGGGATTGCGGTGCTCATAGGCGTAGCACAGGCTGCGGCGCTGATGCCCGGCTTGTCGCGCAGCGGGACGACGATCTTTGCGGCGTTGCTGCTGGGGCTCGATCGGAAACTGGCCGCGCGCTTCTCGTTCACCATTGCCATTCCCACGATCCTTGCCGCTACGGGACTCCAGGCAGTCAGGGTCGCCATGGACGAAGGCTTCGGCACGATCAGTTGGTCAGCGATGGCCGTCGGATTCGTTGTCGCCGCCGCAGTGGGAACCGTCGCGCTATGGGGAGTGCTCAAGATGCTTGAAGCGGCAAAGTTCCGGGTGTTCTCGTTCTACGTGTGGACGCTGGCCACGGTCGTGCTGGTCACCGGAGTCGCCTGAACCAGGTGGGGACTCGTCAGCAACGGACGGCGCATAACCGGCACAGCCCAGTGACGGTCAGGTCGATCTCCTCGACCTGGAACCCGTGATCACCAGCCAGGTGGTCGCGGATGCTCGCGACCAGCGTGCCGACATGGTGATCGACGCGCCCGCACCGGCGGCACACCATGTGGAAATGTTCGTCGGGATGGGCCGTTTCCCACCGTCCGGCGTCAGAGTCTTGGAAACGACTGACGCGGGCGAGGCCGAGCTCTTCGAACAGTGCGAGCGTTCTGTAGACGGAAGCTGGGTCGACCTCGTGGTCCACCAGTGCGGCGATCTCGTCGGCGGTGATGTGATGACCGGCGCGCTGAAGCGCTTCCCACACGCTGCGGCGCGGCCGGGTCACCCGGTAGCCGTGGGTGCGCAGCGTGGCGTCAAGGTCAACGAGTGCGTCCATGGAAAGGAGCGTACGACGTGGCTACACCGGCGTGCTATCAGGATGAGTCGATCCAACGGTCTGCGGCAGCCAGACGCACTTCAAGGTCTTTGACGGTTGCTTCGGACACCGTGGTAATCCCGGCGGTTGCGTTGAGCTGGGCGTTGATGGCTTCGGGACTGAGTCCGGTGAGGTGTCCGAGCATCCTTGCGCGGTCGGCGTTGGCCTGACGCAGTTCGCGTTTGCGCCGCGTGCGGCTGACCGTCACCGTTGCTCCGCCAGCGCCGCCGTCACCGCCGCCACGGGGAGGAGGCGGCAGGAATTCGATGTCGAGTTCGAAGTGGTCAGGCGCGTCGAGATCGTCGACGATCAGGTCTTCGGGGTGGGCATCGTCGAAGATGCTGCTCGGGTTGTCATTCATCTCCGGTGTCGCCGAAATCGCGGCGAACAGGGACAGTTGATCGGCGTCATCGGTTGTCGGAATTCCGTCGAGCTCCACGGGTAGCTGATCCCCGTCGTGTTCGCGACGCCGCAGCGAGTGGGTGCGGGCTTGGCCAAGCTGGTGGGCATGCGCGCGCAGTCTCATGTCGTCAGGGATGAACATGAAGGCCTTCTGGCGGCGCATCGTCGGCTGCCAGCGCACGATCCGGCCGACGGCCTGCCGGAAGAACAGGTCAGTGACGATGTTGGTCGCGTAGACCCCGACACGCAGCCGTGGTACGTCCACACCTTCTGAAACCATCCGTACCGCAACTATCCAGGGATCGGTACTGCTGGAGAAGTCCGCGATCTTCTCGCTGGCCAGCGGGTCGTCGGACGTCGCCACGACCGCATCGACGTCCAGGCGACGCAGCAGTCTCCGGATGTCATGGGCGTGTTCGACATCCATCGCAATCGCCAGACCTGCCGCATCAGCGTGTTGGCTCCGCAGATGCATCAGTTGCTGGTGGGCCTGTCCGAGAACCGTCGGCAACCATTCCCCTTGTGGGGACAGAGCGGTGCGCAGGCGCTGGGAAGCGCCGGTGCGGTCGAGCGGGTCGTCGAACGATGCCTTCATCAGCGCACCATCTGGAGCGGACCACTCCATGTGACCGCCTATGGCCGGAAAGAACACCGGCCGGACCACACCGCCGTCTGCCAGGGCGGCGCCGTAGTCATAAACGTAGTCAGCGACCGCCTCGTCGAATTCGTAGCGAACAAACGGAATCGGATCTTCGTCACTACGGAAGGGAGTGCCGGACAGACTCAGCCGATGGGCCGCAGGTTCGAAGGCTGTGGCGACTCCACCACCCCACGCGCGGTCGGTCCCTGCATGGTGGATTTCATCAAGGACGATGAAGCCGTCGTCAGCCCACCGTCGCAGCGAGCCGTCGCTGGAGGCCACTTGCTGGTAGGTGACGACAATGCCGTGCATGTCAGACGGCCATCCGTCGGCGGCACGCCACGACGGTTCGAGTTGGAGCCCGAACTGTGCGGCAGCTTCAGTCCACTGGTGCTTGAGATGCAATGTGGGAGTGACGACGATCACAGGCCGATGGGGATAGTGGGCCAAATCGCGGACAATCGCCGTCAGTGCGAACGTTGTCTTGCCAGCGCCGGGCGTCGCGACTGCCAGGAAATCCCGGTGCTGTCGTGATTCGAACGCTTCGAGGGCAGCCTTCTGCCACCGACGCAACCGGAGTCGTCGCATCTTGCGGACACCTCCGGAATGTTCGACCATGCATCTATCGCCACAGCCGTGGCGGACGCGCAGCCTATGTGGGTGGAGGAGAGCATGATGACGAGGCTGCGTGAGCGTCAGCGCTGGCTGTCACCCCGCACGTGGAGTTCTCGCCGCAAGGCGATCACCGCTGCCGTGCTGGTGCTTGCCGTGGCGTTCACCCCGGTGCCGTGGCTGCACGCGGTGAGTGATCAGCCAGCGGGATGGACCTGGCGACTCGATGGCCGGCTCGTCGTCCAGGGCGAAGTCATGCAGCCGCCGGGCCGGTGGTCGTGGCTGACCGTCGGCAGACCGCCATTCCTGATCGAGGTGGCTCGCGATCGGCTGATCGGGACCGAGCAGCCCGCGCGGGATATGCGTATCGCGCCACCGGGTTCCCAGCCGCTGCTGGTCGAGCCTGTCGCAGCGGCGGTGGGACTCAGGCATGCCGGCGCTGACTTGCAGTTGGGATTGGTCGTCGAAGCTTTCGGTCCGCTTCGAGATGATCTTCCCGCGCATGCGATCATCGTTGCGATCGACGGGGTGGAGTTGCGTTCGCGTGCCGACTGGATTGCCGCGTCGCAGAGCATTGGGGAGACCGTCACCTTCCGCACCGGCGACGGAGCTTCATATTCCGCGCGGGGGCCCGCGCTGCCCTATGAGCGCATCCGGGTGGTTGACCTGGGTCCGGAAGGCTTCGAGGCGGCGATCGGCGGGGTGGGCCGCTTGAGCAGGCTCAAGGTGGTCGAATGGTTCAGGTCACTGTCGCTCGGCAATTCACACGGGATGATGGTGGCGCTGGTGACCTACGCCCATTATGCGGACATCGATCTCGCTCGTGGCCGCCACATTGCGGGCACCGGGGGCATTATCGGCGACGGCACGGTCACCAGGATCAGCGGGTTGGCAGCCAAGGCTCGCGCGGCTCGGCGCGCGGGGGCTGACGTCATGTTCTTTCCGGCCTCGCAGGCCGAGGAACTGACCGACTTTGACACCCGCGGGATGCAACTCGTAGCCATCAACAATCTGGCCGAGGCCATCGCCTGGTTGCAGGCCCCCGTCACAGGGCTTGCCGCCCACCGCGATGCGTCAGGTGTGCTCGTCGATCAGGTCGAGCAAGTCGTCTCCGTAGCGTTCCAGCTTGGTGGGACCGACCCCTGGACAGGCAGCGAGTTCACGCAGGTTCGCCGGGCGCCGTCCCGCGATCATGTGCAAGTGCCGGTCGTGGAAGACGAGGTAGGCGGGCACTCCAGTCGTCCGGGCTACATGGGCACGCCAGTCTCGTAGCGCGACGAACAGCGCGTCGTTGGTGTCGACGTGGATGTCGAGTTCGGTGATATTGGCGGCGGCGTTGCCGGTGGAGCCGCCACTCGCGTTCGCTCCCGTCGTACCTCGGCGGGTACGTGCGGTTGCTCGGTCAGCCAATTGCTGACGGCGCTTGGCGATATCGGCTGGATCGGCGGCTTGGTGGAGTTCAGCGACGAAGGGGGATGGTCGGTGACGGTCAGCGACGACATCGACTTGCGCACCTCCGCGAGTAATCGCCACGTGAAAGACCCGTCGTTCCTCCTCGTCGTCTTCGGCCAGACGGTGAGGGAACAGCCCTGCATTCGCAGCAAACACGATGATGTGGTCCCACTCCATCCCCTTGACCCGGTGGACCGTTGACAGCGTCACCCCTGATGGATCAGCAGCAACGTTGAGTGTCGCAGTCAGCCATGCTTGCAGGCCGGCTGGATCAGGATGGCGGCGCGCAACCTGCTCAAGTGCGTCGAGGTCATCACTGTGGGACGAGCCTTCGGGCCGGCTGCGCGAAGCGTCGAGCGCATCCATGGCCTCGCCGAGCCCGATCTCGTAGCGAATCAACGCGAGGCAGTCGGCGCTGGTCGCACCGTCAGTGATTGCTCGCGACAGGCGATTGAGGTCCGCGAGGTAGTCGGCGAATCGATCGCGGTGGGTCGGATCGAGCGCATCGCCGACCCGACGCAGTTGCGCGCGGGTGAACCGCTGGCCTTTGAGGAGTGGCGCCACTGCCGACTTGACCTTGCGGGCGGGTCGGTTGATGGTGTCCAGCAAGTCGTCACGGCGGACATGATCGGCATCGAGGCCGATCCGCAGGTAGGCAAACGCCGTCCGCAGCCCGGTCCGATTGAGCACTGACGTGTCCAACGGGGCCGTGTGGCCGATCCCGGCCTCGGTGAGCGTGACTTGAAGGCCCAGAAGCGCGCTGTTGACCCTGACCAGTGCGGCGGTGTGGTCCGGGGGGTGGACAGAGTCGGCGATCAGTGCCAGCGCCCGGTCGGCCATCTCGGCAGCGTCGGTGTGGTGTACCTCGAGATTGCCTGCAGGGGCTTGGTCGCGCGCCCGGATGGTCTTGTCGACGCGCACGACGTTGTGAGACAACAAGTTGGTCGCGCCGGTGACAACGGCCTGCGGACAGCGGTAGTTGATCTCGAGCGCATGGGCTCGGGTGCCGGGAAACCACCGGTCGATGTCGACGAGATACTGGGGAGTCGCGCCGGTGTAGCCGTAGATCGTCTGGTCGTCGTCGCCGACGGCGAACACTTGCATGGACGGCCCCGCGACCAGCCGCACCAGCAGCAGAAACGCCGGGGTCAGATCTTGAAACTCATCGACGAGCAGATGGGTGCAAGCACGCTGAACACGCTGACGGATCGATGGTTGTGTCAACAACAGCTCGAGAGCGCGGTAAATCTGCTCGTCGAAGTCGAGCGCAGCCTTGCGAGCCAACTCCTCGCGGAAACGGGGGAACATCTCGGCGAAACCGTCGATATCACCCCGTTGCAGTTCAACCTCTTCTGGGTCCATCAGGCCGATGCGTACGTCGGCGAGCGCGTCGAGGTAGGGCTGATAGGGATCCTGGTTCGGGATGCGGGGTACCGATACCAGGTGACGAAGAAGATCACGTACGTCACGTTCGTGAATGACCTGCCGACGTTCGTTCAGGCCGCAGATCCACAGTGCGAGCGAATGCAGCGTGCGGACCGACGGATTGATGTCGGCAAGTCGGGTGCGCATTTCATTCGCGGCGCGGGTGTTGTAGGCGACGGCGGTGATCAGCGCCGGCTCCACGCCGCGGTCGACCACGAGGTGACGGAGCCGGGATGTCAGGACGCGAGTCTTGCCCGATCCGGCGGGCGCAATGATGCGTGCGGGGCCGAAGGGATGCTCGACGGCGGCACGTTGATCGTCGGCGAGGTCATCGTCGGCAGCGACGGGTGTCGCAGGCGTGATCGTGAGTTGGCGGAGGGCGACCGACTCGCGGTGCACGATGACTGGCGAGGGTTCACCAGTTTCGACAGCAGCACGCCATCCGGAGATAGGCCCGCGAGGGCCTCCGTCGATCCACGCTGGCCGCCCGTCGGGGAGAACAACATCGCCGGTCACGGGCGAGGCGGTCACGGGCGAGGCGCCTGCGTGGCGTTCGGCGAGGACGCCGTGCCACCAGATCGCCTGACTGGTTCTGAGGTCGTAGTTGTTGGCCCACACCAAGAACTGGAGTTGTTCACGGTGAAAGGCGTGGTCGGGCCCGACGATGTGGGGTGCTTCGTCGGTCCATTCTGGCTCTTTGAGGACGGTTGGATCCACGTCGAGCTCAATTACGACGGGTTCGCGATGGAGCCAATGGTGGTGGAGGGTGCCCACGGTGTGCGCAGGATCATCGAGCACGGCCGCGTCAATCCGGACCTTGGGCGCCTGCCCCCACGGTTCAGGAGGTGCTGCGCCATCGCAGATGACAACGCCACGCCCGAGGATCGAGGCGGCCGGAGTCGATGAAGCGGTGTGGTTGGTCATTGCCAGTGAGCCTACGGGCGGTGCGCGACAGGCCTGCCGGCAGACGTGCCCGGCATGTGGTCAACGATGCCGATCAGTGCGCGGCAGTGACTTCGTAGCCAGCTTCTTCGACGGCGGCCCGGACTTCCGATTCGTCAGCGGTCCCGGTGACCGTGACGGTGCCAGCTTCGAGGTCAACGACCGCTGACGACACAGATGACAGTCCTCCAACTTCTTGCTCGACGGAGGACTGGCAGTGGCCGCAGGTCATCCCGCTGACGGAGTAGACGCGGGTGGATTCGGTGGCCATCGGAGTTTCCTTGTCGTGGGTGGTGCTTGGATCAGCTCTTGACGAGGCGGGCGATCACTTCGAGTGCTTCCTCGATCTTCTCATCGGCGGCCTCTGGGCCCTTGTCGACCGCGTCACGGACACAGTGGCGGACGTGGTCGTCGAGCATGCCGAGCGCGACACCTTGCAGCGCTCGGGTCACCGATGCGATCTGGGTGAGCACGTCGATGCAGTAGCGATCTTCCTCGATCATTCGGTGCACACCACGGACCTGGCCCTCAATCCGCTTCAAGCGAGTGAGCAGTTCCCCTTGCCGTTCGTGATACCCGTGCATCGGCGGCCTCCGTGTCGCGCGACCCCTATTCTATCGATAGGGAAGGGGGGTATGCCTAAAGTCTCGGATATCGCCATAGGATCGTCAGATCAGCGTCGACCGTGGGGTGCTCCTGTGACGAACGAACGGGCCGGTGATGCAGTGTGGATGGCTGCGGCGCTCGAGGAGGCACGGGCCGCGCGTGAGCACGCGGATGTTCCCATCGGGGCGGTGATTGTTGCCAACGGCGAGATCATCGCGCGCGCCCACAACCGTCGCGAGGTGGACCAGGATCCGACCGCACATGCAGAAATCCTCGCGCTGCGTGCTGCGGCACACCACCTTGGGTCATGGCGACTGTCGGGTGCGACCTTGGTGGTGACCCTTGAGCCGTGCGTGATGTGTGCGGGGGCGATCGTGCTCGCGCGGCTCGACCGCCTTGTATTCGGCGCTGACGACCCGAAGGCGGGCGCAGTCGGAGCGCTCTACGACATTCCACGGGACCCGCGGCTCAACCACGCGGTCGAGGTACACCGCGGGGTGGAGGCTGCGACGTCGGCACAACTGCTCAAAGACTTCTTCGCTGCGCGACGCGGGTGATGATCGGTCCGCGGGTCGGTTGCTCGGTTGTCGGAGCCTCCCCTACTCTGCGCGGCGCACCCGCCGGGACATGGCCTATGCCATCGTTCGATCCCGGTGGCGTTGGAGGGATCGCATAGTCCGGCCTAGTGCGCCCGCCTCGAAAGCGGGTAG
>JBBDSU010000017.1:0-1057 GCA_040904825.1 Nitriliruptoraceae bacterium
TGCGCGCCGTGGTCGGCCGCAATCTCATCAACGCCGGGTCGATCGAACGTTGCGGTGCCCGCCATCGGCCCGTCAGGTCGTGTCACGTGATCGCCGGGGACATCGTCGAGCCGCACCTCGAGATCGATGCCATCAACAGGACCGAGATCCATCAGCAGGCGGGTCAGCCGCCGGCCATCCGGAAGGCTGCCGCCGGGATGGACCTCGATCAACGGCACGAGCACGAAGGCGCGCTCGGCCAGTCGCGGATGGGGAACGGTCAACGGGCCGAAGAGTGTCGACCATTCGGCGGCACGATCACCGAACAGCAGGATGTCAACATCAAGCGGACGTGGCCCCCATCGCACTTCGCTGGCGCGATCGCGGCCAAAGGCACGCTCGATGAGATGGGCTTGCCCAAGCAAGTCCGGAGGATCCAGCGTGCACATCGCGCAAACCACGAGGTTGAGGTAGTCGTCCTGAGGCACCGCGCGTGGATCATCTGGCGGTGGCCACGGCGCGGTCCGGTAGACACCCGAGACATCCGTGACCGCCACACCGTCGATGTCGTCCAGCACGTGGACCGCCGCAGCCAACGTCTCCAGCGCGTCACCGACGTTGGCGCCGAGACCGACGAAAACCTGCTCGGCTTCGCTGTGACTGCTGTCGTCAACTGGCGTCATGTCGGACGCACCCGTCGGATGGTGACGACGACATCGTCGACGAGCCCAGGCACCGGTGCCGAAGGCTTGTGGACGCTTACCTCCGCCACCTCGACTTCGTCGTACTCCAGACACGCATCGGCAATCGCCGTCGCCAACGCCTCGAGCAGCTGAAAAGTGCGGTCAGTGACCAGAGCAACCACCACCTGGGTGATTGCGCCGTAGTTGACGGTGTCCGACAGGTTGTCGCTCCGACCGGCCGACTCAAGGTCAAGGCCGAGTCCGACGTCGACAACGAACCGCTGCCCCAAGTCACGCTCGTGCGGCAAGACGCCGTGGTAGCCGAATGCTTCGATCCCTCGGATGTCTATTCGATCCATGTGTCTAACCAATCCATGTGTCTGGCCGATCCATGT
>JBBDSU010000017.1:1157-4650 GCA_040904825.1 Nitriliruptoraceae bacterium
CGATGCTGGGATCTTTGTGGCATCGTGGACATGGCGCCCCCGATCAACTGCGCAGCAGTGCCAGCGCTTCGGTGCGTGTAGCCGGATCATTGCGGAACCGGCCGCGGACGGCAGAGGTCACAGTTTCGACTCCGGACTTGCGGATGCCGCGCATCTCCATGCACAAGTGGCGCGCTTCGATGACCACCATCACACCTCGCGGGTCAAGCGCCTGCTCGAGCGCGTCGGCAATCATGGTCGTCATCCGTTCCTGCAACCCGGGCCGCTTGGCGCACACGTCGACCAGCCGCGCCAGCTTTGACAGCCCGGTCACCTGGCCCGCCTTGTTCGGCAGGTAGGCGACGTGGGCCTTGCCGGTGAAGGGGACGAGATGGTGTTCGCACATCGAGTGGAACGGGATGTCTCGCATCATGACAATTTCGTCATGCGCCTCGTCGAAGGTGACCGACAGCACATCGACCGGATCGACGAGCAAGCCAGCGAAGATCTCGTCGTATCCGCGGGCGACCCTGTCAGGGGTATCGGCGATACCTGGGCGATCGGGGTCCTCGCCGATGGCTTCCAGCAACATCCGCACGGCGGTACGGATCTTGTCGTGATCGAACACGCCGGTCGGGGTGACGCCGGTGACGTGGTGCACTCTGGCCGTCTGCGCACTGCTGGCGGCACTGTCGGCAGCGACGTCACGTGCGCGGTCAGACTCGTCACCGTTCACGAGCTGCCCCGATCATCTGAGGCGCCCGCTTCAGCGTCAGCACGGGGTTGTCCGTTGCCGGCGGCAGCCCCGACATGTCCATTGACGCCGAGGCGACGCAGGGCTTCGAGGACCGTCGCCGGGTCATCAAGCTCCACCGCAGCCCGCGCACGGCTCGGCCGCTGAACGGTCGGCTCGAGCACCTCGGCCAGCGTGTCGCCCTCGACGGTTTCGATGTCGAGCAGCTTGTTGGCCAGCGCCTCAAGGACATCCTTGTTCTCGACCAGGATCTCGAGCGCTTCGTCATGCGCCTCATCCAGCAGGTGGCGAACTTCCTCGTCAATCTGGAAGGCAACCTGCGACGAGTAGTCGGGCTCGTGGCCGAAATCGCGGCCCAGGAACGGCTGCGATTCGCTGTGTCCCAGCTTGATCGGTCCGAGCCGCGGGCTCATCCCGTACTGCGTCGTCATCTGACGCGCGAGCTGCGTCGCTTTCTCGATGTCGTTGGAAGCTCCGGTGGTGATGTCGCCGATCTTAAGTTCTTCAGCCACGCGGCCGCCGAGCATCATCGCCAGCTTGTCGACGAGCTCGCCGCGGGTCGCATACGAGCGGTCTTCGGTGGGCAGCGCCATCGTGTAGCCGCCAGCCCGCCCTCGCGGAATGATGGTGATCTTGTGGATCGGATCGCTGTGCGGCAGGGCGTGGCCCACCACCGCATGGCCCGACTCGTGGTAGGCGGTGATCAGTCGTTCGCGATCGCTCATCACCCTGGTCTTGCGTTCCGGCCCGGAAATGACGCGGTCAATGGATTCAGCCAGCTCTGCAGCGGTGATCTCCGACTTGCCGAACCTCGCCGCGAGCAGCGCTCCCTCGTTGATCAGGTTGGCCAGATCAGCACCGGTGAACCCGGGAGTCTGGCGTGCCAGGACCTCGAGGTCGACGTCGTCCGCAAGCGGCTTGCCCTTCGCGTGGACCTTGAGGATGTCGTGGCGGCCCTTGAGATCAGGACGGTCGATGACCACCTGGCGATCGAAACGCCCAGGGCGAAGCAACGCCGGATCGAGGATGTCAGGCCGGTTGGTCGCCGCGATCAGGATGACGGCGGTGCGCTGGTCGAATCCGTCCATCTCGACGAGCAGCTGGTTGAGCGTTTGCTCGCGCTCGTCGTGACCGCCCCCCATCCCGGCGCCCCGGTGGCGGCCGACCGCGTCGATCTCGTCGACGAAGATGATCGCAGGCGCGTTGGTCTTCGCCTGTTCGAACAGGTCACGGACCCGGGATGCCCCGACACCGACGAACATCTCCACGAAATCAGACCCGGAGATCGAGAAGAATGGCACGCCAGCTTCTCCGGCGACGGCGCGTGCCAGCAAGGTCTTGCCGGTCCCAGGAGGGCCATACAGCAAGACACCCTTAGGGATCTTGGCGCCCATCGCCTGGAACTTCTGCGGCTCTTCGAGGAACTCCTTGATCTCGCGGAGTTCCTCGATGGCTTCATCGGCACCCGCCACATCGTCGAAGGTGACCTTGGGCGCATCCTTGGCGACCATCTTGGCCTTGGATTTGCCGAACTGCATGACCCCGCGACCGGCGCCGCCCTGCATGTTCTGCATCAACAGGAAGAAGACGACCAGGATCAGCATGAACGGCAGCACGGTGGCCAGGATCGAGGTCAGTGCACCGGTCTGTTCAGAGTCGAACTGGACCGAGCCGATCAACCCCTGATCGATCCAACGTCGCAACTGGTCGGCGTTGACATCGCGGTTGTAGGTCGTTTGGAACGCGACCGAGGTGCCACCGGAGCGGCGCTCGCCCTCGATGGTGTCCGAACGATTGCCGATCGTGGTGACGGCGAGGTCCTGATCCTGAAGCTCACCTGCTTCGACGGCAACCTGGAACTCCGACCACGTCAACTCAGCCGGCGCACCGGCAGCCTGCATGAAACTGACACCGAGCCACAGCGCTGCGACGAGTGCCAGAATCCAGGGCAGAGGACCCTTGAGAATGCGCTCGCCTGGCTTCACGGAACAACCACCTGTGGACGACGGAACGTGCCCTTGGAACGGGAACCGTCCGTTGGCCAGTCCCGAACCGTCGAGGCTATCACCGTCGATACCCGCGCTCTCAGCGGGTTGATGGCCGCTGGATCACCCTGCGTACACCTGTTCTCGCAAAGTGACGATGTGCGGAAGGCCCCGATAACGCTCCGCAAAGTCGAGTCCGTAGCCCACCACGAACACGTCGGGGACCTCGAACCCGACGTAGCGAAGCGGCAGGTCGACCTTGCGACGGCTGGGCTTGGTCAACAGCGCGAAGATTTCCAGGCTTGCCGGCTTGCGGCTTCGCAAGTTCTTCACCAGGTAGTCGAGGGTCAGCCCTGAATCGACGATGTCCTCGACAATCAAGACATCGCGGCCTTCGATGTCGTCATCGAGGTCTTTGAGGATCCGCACGGTCCCCGATGACGAGGTCGAGGACCCGTACGACGAACAGGCCATGAAGTCCATGCCCGCTGTAATCGTCAGTTTCCGCGCCAGATCGGACATGACGAAGATCGCGCCCTTGAGCACCCCGACGATCAACAGGTCACGGCCGGCATAGTCACGGTCCACCTGCACCGCGAGCTCCTCCAGGCGCGCATCGATGGCTTCCGCGTCGATCAGCAATTCCTGGATGTCGGCACGGTGGATCTCTGGGATGCGGTTGAGCGCTGCTTTGCGGTCGTGGTCGGTCATTGACGGCTACCTGGCATCGGATGGCGGCGACGGCGTCCACGACGTCCACGAGTCGCAGGCACGA
>JBBDSU010000017.1:4750-17327 GCA_040904825.1 Nitriliruptoraceae bacterium
CAACCCCGGAGCGTGTCACCCGCAGCTGGGACATCGGGTTGCGACGACCTTCACGCACCACGGTCGCGTCGGCTGCGATGCCCGGGATCCATACCACCGTCTCGTCGCTGGCGACAACGGGCCAGATGTCTCTGATCGCGCGAGGGATGCCTGCATCCACCATGACATCCTGCAGCGACCGGGTCCCCCCAGCCGTCAACATCCGGTCGCCAGCCTCCCGGCGTCGCACCACCAGCGGCATGTCCAGGGCTGGCAACGCAATGACCATCCGCGACGCATGTCCTCCTGCAGGCGGCTCGCGAACATCGTCGGAGATTCCCGGCGGGTGCCAGGCATCCGGCAGTGCCAGCGCTACCTGACCCGGCACATGGCCCTGCTCGTTGGTGGCCACATGCCAGGGGTCGCTGTCGGCCGTGATTGCCTGGATGGTCACCCGGGCAGGCCGCCACACCGCCGCGCCAGGGATCGTCAACGAGGCAGGCGGCTGGTGAGCCGCCAGACGGGGTGCGACGGTCAGCCATTTTTCCGAGCGCGCCACATCGATGCTGCCAGCCAGTGAAACCGCCGAATGCACCGGCAGGGCAAGAGCTCTAGTGACATCAGCGGCGTCGGGAACCGCACCGGTCACAGCGCTGATCGCTGCACGCACGACACGGCGCGCGATCCCATCCGCCAGGGCCATGGTTGCAGCCGCTGGCAGCACGACGACATCACCGACCTTGCCGGCAAGCTTGGCGTACGCCTCGTCGGCAAGGCCTTCAAGCACGTCAGCATCGGCGGCGGCGAGGTCAGCCAACCGGCCCAAGGCGCCAACCGGGTCGTCACCGACCTTGTCGAGCTCAGCAAGGACCTCGTTGCGCACGACGCTGCGCCGGTAGGCCGGGTCGTCATTCATCGGATCACGGGTGATCGGCAGACCTTCGAAGTGCACGAAGCGGTGCACGTCAACCCGGCGAATTCTCAACATCGGACGCCAAACATCGCCAGTCACCACGCGCATGGCCGCAAGACCGTCGACGCCGGTCCCCCGCACGGCGCGCAGCAGCACCGTCTCGGCTTGATCGTCGGCGGTATGCCCGACGAGCAGGATCTTGCCACCGTGTCGCCTGGCGGCCTGGCGCAGGGCCATATAGCGGGCATCGCGGGCTGCGGCTTCCAGCCCCTTGCCGGTACGGACCACCTCGACATCGATCACATCGCACGGCACGCCAGCCCAGGTCGCGTGACGACGGACGTTGTCCACATCGGCGGTGTCGTCTCTGAACCCGTGGCGGACGACGACGACGAGCACGGCCAAATCGGGACGGGCTTCAACCACCAGGTGCAGAAGCGCCGTTGAGTCCGGCCCTCCCGAACATCCGATGACGACAGGAGTGCCGTCATCGATTGGCGCCAGCACTCGCGTCACTTCGGCAAGCAGGTCGTCTCGCCCCTGGCCTGCCGGCAACGGCCCGACAGGCCCATGCGACGGCAGATCGGGGGCGGGGCGCGCGGGGGTCATGGCACGACGCGCTGCAACCAGGCTGACGGATCATCGAGCTCTTGCGACTGTGGCAGGTCCGCCTTGGATCTGAACGCGAGGTTGAGCGCAGCGGTGCCTGAGTGCTCGAGCACACCGCGGACGAACACCTCACCATCTTGGTACTGGCGCCGTTTGGCATCCATGCCAAACACCGAGCTCAGTACGCGCGAGGTCACGTCGCGCCGCCGGTTGGCCAGCACCGCCCGGATGTGCTCACCATCACCGATCAACCCCTCGCCGGCGTCGAACATGACCGTGTTGCCGTGCCCTTCCAGCAGCGTCATCAGTGCCTGTGCCTGATCAATGATTTCGGCCTGTTCCTCGGTCAAGACAGCATCGATGAGCGGCTTGACGGTCCCGGTCTTGCGGATCTCGGCGACGATGCGTGGCGCGTCTGAGGTCACGCGACGCACCGCGTCAGGATCGATCCGGGCATGCGAGAGATACTCAGCGACGAGTTCGCGGAGGTAGTCACCCAGCCATGGCGCGGACGCGAACTGCAGGCGATGGGTCGTCTCGTGGAGCAGCACCGCCCGCCGAATGTCGACCGCGATATCCGGTGAATGCTCGGCCAGCTGGAGAACGTTGGGGCCGACGACAACGAGCTCACCTTGGCCGGCTGAGCCACCCGAGCCCGCTGATGACAGCGGCAGCACGAACTGGCCGAGCACCTTCGACGACATGAGACCGAAGACGGCGCCCAATTGAATGCCCAAGAGCTGCCGGGCTGCGGGGCGATGTTCGAGGCGTGCTCTGAGCGGTTCGAGCACACCGCTGATGGCCGCGAGGTTGGTGCGTACCCAGCCCATGCGTCCAACGACGGTCACGCTCGCGGGAGCCAGGCCCTCCCCAAGGTCGGTGAATCGCCGGGCCGCCGCATCAATAGCAGGAAGATCGTCATTGACCGCCGCACGCAGGTCATCGACCGCGTCAGGCTGGACGGGATAGCGCTGAGCGACGGTACTTGCCGCCCACGACGCCCAGCGCTCATCAAAGATCGCTGACGCCAAGTTCACGACTTTTACGCTCCCTCTGTCGCCCGCCTGCTCGGACGGTGGACCAGGAGCCAGTAGAGCGCGATCAACAACGCCAGCCCGACCATGCCGGTGAACGTCAGGATCCAAGCTGCACCCCAGGTAAAGGGCACGTCGGGGTTCTCATATCCGGCCAGCTCACGCGCTTTGTTCTCTTCGGCCAGGCGAGGTTGCGGTTCCGGTCCGAGCCCTTCACCGTCAACCGCAAGCACGATCGATTCGCCGGCCACGTCTGCATCGTCCGCCGCAGCCGGCATCGCGATGATCGTCGCGAGCAGCACCGTGGCCAGGGCAACACCGAGAACTCGGCGCATCTTCAGGTCCTTTGACACAACCGTTGTGGCGAACAGTCGCATCACCCTACGGATTGGAAACCGGCAGTGCGACAAGCGACGAGCGCAGCCTAGCGGACCACTCGTTGCGGCTTCCCATCGGACAGGCAGGCACCGCTGACACCTTCTCGCCATACCGGGAACATCTTGGGCCCAGCGCGCGTTCCCCCTAGCAAGAACTTGCATATGCAACTACCCTGGTAAGCAGCCACCTTGGAGCCACCATGCCAGCAGTTACCGTCGATGACCTGCTCACCTTGCCGCGTCTGTCTGCAGGTGATCCCGCCACCCAGCGCCATCGCCAGGTCCGCAGCATCACCACCGCCCCCCGCGGCTTTGAAGGCGAGGGCTTTCCGGTCCGCCGCGCTTTTCAAGGCGTCGACTTGGCTGACCTCGACCCGTTCATCCACCTCGATCAGATGGGCGAGGTGGAGTATGCGCCGGGCGAGCCCAAGGGCACGCCGTGGCACCCTCACCGGGGTTTCGAAACGGTCACCTACATGATCGATGGGCTGCTGCGCCACGAAGACAGCCACGGTGGCGGCGGCCTGATCACCGATGGTGATACCCAGTGGATGACAGCTGGCTCAGGACTGCTGCATATCGAGGCGCCACCTGAAGAGGTGGTCGTCAAGGGCGGCTTGTTCCATGGCTTCCAGTTGTGGGTCAACCTCCCAGCCGATCAGAAATGGAACGAACCCCGGTATCAGGACCTGCGCGGTGGCGACGTCACCCTGCTCACCTCGCCCGACGGCGGCACCCTGGTTCGCCTGATCGCTGGCTCCGTCGATGGGCATGATGGGCCGGGGTCGACCTACACCCCGATCACGCTGATCCACGCGACGCTTGAACCAGGGGCCCGCCTGACCGTGCCGTGGCGCCCAGATTTCAACGCGCTCGCCTACACCTTGGCAGGCCGCGGCACAGCCGGGGTTGACGACCGGCCGATCGAAATGGGACAGCTCGCGCTGTTCGGCAACGGCGACACCGTCACCGTGACCGCCGAGTCGTCACAGGAATCGCGCGCACCCACGCTTGATGTGCTCCTGCTTGGCGGACGCCCGATCAAGGAACCGGTCGCCTGGTACGGCCCGTTTGTTATGAACACCCGCGCGGAGCTCCAGCAGGCGTTCGACGACTTCCAGGCTGGCAAGCTCGGAACGATCCCCGCGCTCCACCAAGGTGGCAACATGGATCCGCGCCGCTGACCTTCCTTTACGGACTCATCGCCCCGCGTATCAGGCGCGGCACAAGTCCTCGTCGTGCGGGGCCTTGTGCCCTCCTCTTTTGAATGGCTGCCCTTTACGGTCGAGACGGACCGAACGGTGGGATGAAGGGTGGAATCATGACAAGGTTTGCCACGATGACCGGGATCGCGGTATTGGCACTGGTCGCAGCCAGTTGCGGTGTCAAGAGCGACGTATTCGACACGATTTCAGGCATGACCGACGCACTGTCGGATGCTCGCGACATCGCTCCGGGCCCGTCGACGGCACCTGTCGACGACACGGATCCACCTGAGTGGTCGGATTATCCGGAGGTAGAACGGTTCTGCGGAGCAACCTGGACACGGGATGAGATGATCGCCGCATACGAGGCGCAAGGACTCAGCGGCCTGCCTGTCCGTGTTGGCTTCTCGGGAACATTTGCCAACGAAATCGCCGAGTTCCACAACAGATGGCGGGTCAGCCAGGTGATCGCGGCGGCACGCGCACAGCGCGACGAAGCGGGCCTCGACCGCCGCGAGTTGATCACCTGCATCGTGGGAACGGTCGGTCCGCAAGATCCCCGTGAAGCGTTTGGCGTCAACATCCTCTACATCAACGACCACTCCGGGGCCATCGAAACTCCCACGCTCGTCGGTGTCGAAATCAACCTGTCGCTCACGACCGACGACGGGCCGCAGGAAGGCCCTCGCGTGGCTGACGCCGCAGCGCGATGGGTGGGAGCCTGCCCTCGCAACGTGATCCTGCCACCGGGAGGTGGCTACACCCAGGCCCGTTGCCTCCTGGACGGTCCCGAAGGTCTGACCGACAGCCACATCGACGCCCCCGATGGCCTGCCTGACGAGGGCTGTCCTGATGCCGACTTCTCGTGCAGCGGCCTGGTCTATACCCCGAGTCGTGATGCTTTCGTGGAGATTCTCGCCGACCCGGACCTGCGCTACACCTTCTCAACTTCATCGCGAACCAGATGGATCTACTCTGACTAACACAACGGCAGGCGGCCGTCAGCCTCGGCGCACCACGCCGGCTGAGATAACGCCGACGCAACGGCCTGCCCCTTGGCGCACGACGGCTTCCATCGCTCGGGTGGGATCGCGATCAACGTCGAACACGGCCATGTCAGCACGCATGCCTGGCGCCAGCACCCCGATCTCATCACTCATCCCCATCGCCGTCGCACCACCCTGGGTTGCAGCAGTTAGCAACCGGGCGGCCAGATCAGTGCCCTGATAGCCCTGCTCAACGGCCAGCTCCCACAACCTTGCGACGTCGTCGAGCAGGTCAAGTGAGGGACTGGACGACAACGAGTCGGTGCCGACCGCGATGGGGTTGCCCTCTTCGAGGAGTGCAGCAACCGGGGGAAGGCCGGTGCCGACCACCTCGTTGGAGCGGGGACACAGCGCGACTGCGGTCTCCCGCTGGCGCAGCAGGCGGCGATCGTCGGCGTCGAGATGGACGCCGTGGGCAACATGGCTGTCGTCACCCAGCAGGTCGCAACGGTCGGCGAATTCGCCCGCCCCAAGGCCGGTCCCACCGCGAGCCAGCAGGTACCACGTCGCGGGCACGATCCGGGCCAATCGTTCGGCGAGCGGCCCGGTCGCGGTGCGGTAGAACTCCTGTTCTCCATCGACTTCTGCCAGATGCACGTGCAAGCGGATGCCCAGTCTCCGCGCCAAAGTGGCGGATGCCCTCAACACAGGCTCATCGACCGAGTATGGGGTGTGGGGGGACAGGCCCATCCGGATGCCGGAGGCGCGCCGGGCAGTCTCGATGGCGTCGCGCAAGCCCACTTCAGCATCGACCCATCGCTCTGCATCCAAGCCAAGCAGCTCCAGATAGACCGTCCCGGCCACGCCAGTTTCCGCCAGCACGTCACGCACCTCAAGGTCGGTGACGACGTCAGCGAAAGCGGTCGTGCCGCTGGCTAATCCCATGCTTACGCCGGCACGAGCTGCTGCCGCCCAATCTCCAATCGGTATGTCATCAAGTACGGCATCCAGGTGACGGCCTTCAGGGAGGATCTGGGCAACAGGCGGCACTTCGACCGGCCGTCCTTGCCGGTCGGTGGCTGCTGCCTCGATCGCGGCGATGTCTGCCGCCCGGGAACGCCACGTGTCGTAGAGCTCCACGAACGCATCCGACCACGACAGAAACGACGGATAGACACGCTGACCGAGCTCAGCAAACCCGGTGTACTGCAGGTGAGTATGTGCATTGACAAGCCCCGGGATCAACACACCGCCCCACGAGATCTCCTCCGCCTTGGCGTGTGCCTGCCTGATCTCGCTGTGCGGCCCCACAGCGACGATGCGCCCGTCGGCCACGGCAACGGCCCCGTCGGCAATCGGAGGGGAGGCCACCGGCACCACGATGGGCGCGCGGTGGACGGTGATGCCGGTCACCATTGTTCGGCCGCCCGCTGCTGCAACGCGCCCGGGGTATCCAGGTGCATGCCTGCAGCAGCCAGCTGCGCGGCGGCAACTTCATCCTCGACGTGATCTGGCAGCAGGTGCACGCCAGGCGGCAGGTCACCTGCCGCCAGCATGTCGAGCGCCCGCAGCTGCAGCGCCAGCGACAGGTCCATGATCTCGATCGGATTGCCTTCACCTGCGGTCGTGTTGGCACAGTGGCCATCCGCGACGAGATAGACGGTGTGGCCGGCTGCCGCAGTCAGTGCCCGCACATGGTCTCGGACCTCGTCACCTTCAACGATCTGCGATCCAACCCGGTAATCGAATTCCCATCTTCCGGCACCGCCGACCGCCACGACCGCGCCGTCGCGCATCATCTCGACATGCTCCCCCGTCAGCGACTGGTCGATGCCCGTTGCCGTGATGACGATGTCAGCTTCGGGCAGCGAGTCAGCCACCCGACGCACATCGAATCCGTCGTGGAAGGCGACCAGCGCCCGGACCGGATCGATTTCGGCGACGTCGACCCGGCCGCCCAGTGCCCGTGCCGCCGCGGCAATGCCTCGCCCGACCCAGCCATAGCCAACGACCACGACACGGCTGCCAGGCATCTGGATGTTGGTGACGTCAAGCACTGCCATCACCACCGACTGGCCGGTGCCATAGACGTTGTCGAACCACACCTTGGTCCGTGCATCGTTGACCGCGACACACGCCACCTCAAGCTCACCGGCCGCCTCCATCAGCCGCAGGGGGCGCACGCCGCTGGTCGTCTCTTCGGCGACACCGACCAGTGTCGGCAAGACATCCCGCCGGTGACGATGGACGTGCCGGCTGACGACCGCGCCGTCATCGACGATGAGCTCAGGCTTGGTGTCGAGGAATCCCTCGATAGCAGGTCGCTCGTCCTCGCCATCGACATGGACCTGGATGCCGGCATCCCGCAAGGCAGCGACCGTGTCAGGCTTGGTGGAGAACGCGTTGCCAAGCACGGTGACCTCACCACCTGCAGCTGCTATCGCCTCAACGAGGCACGCAGTCTTAGGTTCGAGCATGAGTGCGACACCCACCCGCATCCCACGCAGGCGCCCTGCGACGGTGACTTGCTCGGTCATCGCCTTCAATGCGGGCATGTGCTCGGCGGCAAACGTGATTGCTCCCCTGCCAGCACGCACGTCCCCGTCGCCGCTCATTGCCCGTCCCCTTGAAAACGACCGGGGCCAGGCGGCATGTACAGGCCACGCAACGTGTCGGTCTGGTCATCGTTCAGGTCGTCGAGGTGGATGCCACGTGAAGCAAGCTTGGCGGCAGCGATGGCCCTGTCCAGCGAGGCCGGAAACTGGTGAATGACTCCGGCCTGCAGCTGGCGAGCAGCCAGCCAGTGGCACGCCAGCGCTTGCACAGAAAACGACAGATCCATGATCTCGATGGGGTGGCCCCAGCCTCCGGCAATATTGACGAGCGCGCCACCGGACAACACATGGACATCACGGCCGGCATCCAGCCGATAGCGCGTCACGCCAGGCCGTACTTCCTCGGTGGCAACCGAACGCGCCTCCAGCGCATCGACGTCGATCTCACGGTCGTGGTGGCCAGCGTTGGCAACGACGACGTTGGCCACCAGCAGATCGAGGTGATCCGCCCCGACTGCGTGGACACCGCCGGTTGCGGTGATGACCAATTCAGCCCACGGCAGCGCACTGTGCGCGTCGCCCACCTCGTGGCCGTCCATATGGGCTTCCAATGCCCGCACCGCGTCTACCTCCATGACGGTGACTCGCCCGCCCAGCGCTTTGACATAGGTCGCGATGCCACGCCCGACCCAGCCATAGCCGATGACCACCACCCGCCTGCCGGGAAGCCTCAGGTTGGTCAGTGCGAGGATCGCCTGGACGGTTGACTGACCGGTGCCATAGCGATTGTCGAACAGGTGCTTGCAGGCAGCGTCGTTGGCGGCGACCGCGGCCATGGGAAGCTGGCCGTGCTCAGCCATCGTCACCAGGCGAGCGACACCGGTGGTCGTCTCTTCGGTCACGCCCCACAAGCCCGCCAGCACCTCAGGATGATCGCGGGCGATTCTCACCGTCAGCTCCGCACCATCGTCGATGACCAGCTGCGGTCTCGTCGCCGCAACCGCCGCAAGATCTTCTTCCCACTGATCGGGCGACGATCGGCGCGTTGAGTGCACCTCGATACCCCGCTCGACCAGCGCAGCAGCAACGTCGTCGCGAGTCGTGAAAGGGTTCGACCCGGCGACCACGACCTCGGCGCCCGCGTCAGCCAGGACCGTGGCGAGCAGCGCCGTCTTGGCTTCGAGATGCACGACCACCGCAACCCGCCGGCCGGCAATCCGGCCATCGGTCAGCTGTTCGCGCACGAAGCCGTCGAGCACCGGCGAGCGACGACGTGCCCACTCGATCGCGCGCTGGCCCGCCTCGGCGTCTGCGCCGGCCGCGATCCGCGAATGTGACCGGGCACGTTCGGCGGCTTGGCGAGTGCTCACAACCGTCCTGCCTCGATGATTCGCTGCAGGAACTGGCGGGTACGGGGATGCTCCGGATCAGCCAGGATCTGCTCCGGTGGGCCTTCCTCGAAGATTCTGCCTTCTTCCAGGAAGCAGACGCGGTCGGCGACGTCGCGCGCGAACCCCATCTCATGGGTGACGATGACCATTGTCATGCCTTGCGCCTTGAGATCCTTGATGACGTTGAGCACACCACCGATCAGCTCAGGATCGAGCGCGGCGGTGATTTCGTCGAGGAGAAGCACGTCAGGGTTGGTGGCCATGGCCCGGACAATCGCTACCCGCTGCTGCTGGCCTCCCGACAACTGTTCCGGATATGACGATGCGAAATCTTGCATGCCGAGGAGTCTCAGCAGGTCGTGGGCCTTGGCTTCGGCGTCTGCACGCGGCATGCCGTGCACCTTGCGCGGTGCCAGGATGATGTTGTCCAGCACGTTCATGTGCGGGAACAGGTTGAATGCCTGAAAGACGATGCCGATCCGCTTGCGCAGGCCCGTGCGTCCGAACGAGGGGTCGTCGATCGGCACACCGTCGAGCCGAATCGTGCCGTAGTCGAACGGCACCAGCTGGTTGATGCACCGCAGCAGCGTCGACTTGCCCGATCCTGACGCACCGATGAGACACACGACCTCGTGTTCGGCAACGTCGAGATGCACCTCGTCGAGGACCAGCGTCTGGCCGTAGTACTTGGTGAGATCTTCTATCGACACGCGTGGTGGTGCCGTGGTGGGAGATGTCACAGCGTGACCTGCAGGCGCCGCTCACGGTCCTTGCGGGCAACATGGTCGGTCAACCGTGCCATCGGCACCGTCGCGAGCAGAAACAACACGCTGGCGGCGATCATCGATGACCAGTTGAAGGTCCTAGCCGTGTAGATCTGCGCCTCGCGGACCGCTTCACGGACACCGATGACGCTCAACAACGCGACGTCTTTCTGCAGTGCTACCGCAAGGTTCAGCAGCGCCGGCACAACGTTGCGGATCGCCTGAGGAATGATCGCAAAGCGCAATGTTTGCCACTGGGTCAGACCCAGGGCCTTGGCCGCGGCGCGCTGTCCGTCGTGGACCGCATCCATGCCGGACCGGTAGACCTCCGATGCATAGGCCGCGTAGCCGAGCACCAGCGCGACCGTGCCCCAGAACAGGCGGCTGGTCGGCAGTCCCGGCAGTTGCAGCGCTGGCACGCCGAACCCAAACAGCAGCACGAGCAGCAGCGAGGGCATGCCTCGCAGCAGGTCGATGTAGATGATCGAGAACACCCGCAGCGGTGCAGCCCATGGGCCGGTCAACGAGCGCATGACCGCGATCATCAGGGCCCACACGGCGATGAACACCAGCGAGATCGCCCACACGCGCAGGTTGACCAGGAATCCAGCCCAGACCTGCGGCAGCGATTCAAGTGCCGCCGACATGTCGAAAAACTGGCGCTTGATGACCGGCCAGAACTCGGCAGCGGTCACCACGCGATACACCAGCCAGAACGCCAGCGCCGTCGTCGCCACGCTGATGACGAACGGCAGATAGCGCTCGCGCGGCGTCAGGGTCGCCTTGACTGGTGGACGCGGCTGATCGCGCCGCGCCCCAAGGGACGCGGCGCGATCATTGCCGTTGTCAGAACTCAGGAGTCGACCTCAGCCTGTGATGACAGGGATCTCTTCCTCAGGCATGAGGTATTCCTGCACGAGGTCATCGATCACCCCCGCCTCAATGATGGCTTCGAGACCCTGGTTGATGCAGCCAACGAGTTCGTTGCCTTGCTGGAACAACAACCCGTGACCAGTGTCGTTCTCGTCCGGTGGGACGACTGCGACGATATTCGCCTCGGGAATCTGGACTGCGGTGGCAAACAACGCGGTCGGCAGGGCTACGACGGTGGCGTCGATCTGGCCACCAAGCAGCGCCTGGAAGGTGCCGGCCTGGTCATCGAACACAGCGACATCGTCAGCACCGATGATGTTTTCGATGTAGTCGAGGTCGGTCGTGCCGATCGTCGCACCCCAGCTCGCTTCACGCAGTTCAGCAAACGAGGTGGCTCCGACGACAGGGCTCGTCGGCAATGCGACGACAACCTTGTCCGACTGGTAGTAGACCATCGAGAAGTCGAGGATCTGCTGGCGCTCCTCGGTCACCGAAATTTGCTGGATCGCGAAGTCATAGGACTTGGGGCCTGGTGCAATGGCTTCTTCGAAAGTCTGTCCGACCCACACGACGTCCTCGCGATCGAAACCGAGCTCGGCGGCCAGCGCGTAGACCATGCCGTTCTCAAAGCCTTCGCCGCCTTCCGGGTCGTCGTTGAGCATCCAAGGCGGATACACCGGGTCGCCGGTACCAACGGTCAACTTGCCCTGCTCAAACAAGGCCGAGTGGTCAGGACCACAGTCGTCGCTACCTGCGGCCGCGTCCTCAACATCGGCGCCACATGCGACAAGGAACAACGCCGCAACGGCGAGTAGTGCAAAACTTCTGCGCATCATGTTCTTGTGCCTCCATCGTCCGCAGCAAGCCACGTGATTCGTGACCCCAATCCCCGGACGTCATCGGCAACAGTAGCCGGACCTACGACCACGGTGGCAGGAAGTTGGTGCAAACTCTGAGTTGCTCATCGGATGCGTCCGTCGCCACCAAGCTCAAGCTGCAGACCCTCGTCTGCGAACAGCACATCGCCGTCGAAGTCACGACCCACCTGGCGGATACCGCGTTCGCGATGAGGATGGCTGGCAAATGCAGCGCTGGTATGGGTCAGCGCGACCGCCCCAACTCCTGCAGCTCGGGCAATGCGGTTGACCTCGCCAGCAGCCATCTGAGCCATCTGCCGGTTGCCCAGCGCGGCGTACTGCTCCTCGGTCCCGACACACATCGCGATCATCAGATCAGCGCCCTGCGCCAGTACTTCCAATTCCGGGCAGTACTCGGTGTCACCCGTCACGACGATCGACCGACCCGCCACCTCAATGCGGTAAGCGATCGATTCGTGGTAGGGCTGGACGTGATATGCCGCACCGGTCGTGATGCGCCAGTCCTCGCCAATCTTCGAGGAATCACCGACCCGCAACTCGGCCGTGCGTGTCTCAAGATCCGGCCGAGGCAGCGTGCCCCCGTAGTGGACGAATTTGTTGCGGCTGACCTCCGCTCGCCGCCGCGCTTCGATATCGGGACGAAACGCACCTTCTTCGCCCACGAGCGCGTCGATGAACCGCGCAGTGCCGACAGGACCCCGAATCTCCAACGGCTCATGGCCTGTGATCGTGCTCTCCCAGCGCGTCATGAGCAACGCCGGCGTACCGGCATTGTGATCGAAATGGTGATGGGTGAACAGCAAACCGTCGACCTGCGTCGGGTGGATGCCTGATCGGTGCATCTTGTAGGTCGTCGCGGGGCCGCAATCGACCACCAGCGCCCTGCCGTCAAGTTCGATGACGACCGCAGAACCGAAACGATCAGGAGCCGGATGTGGCGCGCCGGCGCCAACAATCGTCACAGCGACCGCAGAACCTGCCTCGGACTGCTTCACAGATGCGTCAGTCATCAG
>JBBDSU010000017.1:17427-25374 GCA_040904825.1 Nitriliruptoraceae bacterium
AGCACCATTTTCACACTCACCGGCCGCATCACCGACACGACCTTGCACCTCGCCTGAGAAGCACCGATCTGATCCTGTCACCGTCCCTGTCGCCGCGTATCAGGCTTCCCGACTACCAGGCCACGGTGCGATGTGATGGCGACCTGACACGGTGCCACGCAGGTCTCCGCCCTCACATTGCAGGACACAGGTGACGTCCTTACGGTGGAAGCCCGCACCCGGCCAACTACTTCGGTAGTACGCACGGTCCGGACCCACCGATTCGAAAGGCCACCATGTCGAAGCTGCAAGTCCGTGGCCTGACGAAAGTGTTCGGTTCGCAGCCCCGTCGCGGGCTCGAGATGATGCATCAAGGCCTGTCGCGCGCCGAGATCTTGGAACGCACGGGCCAGTTGCTCGCGGTGGCCGATGTCGACCTCGATATCGAGGATGGCGAGCTGTTCGTCATCATGGGGCTCTCAGGGTCCGGCAAGTCAACGGTCATCCGCCTCCTCAACCGGCTGATCGAGCCGACCGCAGGAACCGTCGAACTCGACGGAGAACGGATCGACGGACTGAGCGCGCCCGAATTGCGCGCCGTCCGCCAGCGCAAGCTGTCGATGGTGTTCCAGCACTTCGCCTTGTTCCCTCACCGCACCGTCGGCGAGAACGCCGCCTATGGCCTGCAGGTGCAGGGGATCGATGAGGCCGACCGACGTGACCGGGCAACTGCAGCCCTGGAAACAGTTGGCTTGGCCGACCGCATCGACGCCTATCCCCACGAACTCTCCGGCGGCATGCAGCAGCGGGTCGGCCTGGCCCGTGGGCTGGCGACTGAAGCCGACATTCTGCTGATGGACGAACCGTTCAGTGCGCTGGATCCGTTGATCCGGCGTGACATGCAGGATCTTCTTGCCCAACTCCAATCAGACCTCAACCGAACCATCGTGTTCATCACCCACGACCTGAATGAGGCGATGCGACTCGGCGACCGCATCTGTGTCCTCAAAGACGGTCGCGTCGTCCAGATCGGCACCGGCGCTGAGATCATTGAGAACCCTGCCAACGAGTACGTGGCCGACTTCGTGTCAGACGTCGACCGCTCTCGCGTTCTGACTGCCATCCAGGTCATGCGCGCACCCCGCAAGACATTTGTCGCGACCGATCACCCCCGTGACGTCCTGGCATGGCTCGACGAGCAGGAATTCAACGGTGTCTACGTGCTCGACAGCGACGGCCGGATCCTGGGAGTCGCTCGCGATGACCGCCTTGCCGCCGGGCTGAAGTCCGGGGCGAGAACTGTCGAGCATCTGCTGATCGATGACTACGCAACGGCTGGCCACGACACGTTGTTGTCCGAACTGGCTGCCATGGCTGCGCTGCAGAGCGTGCCGATTGCGGTGACCGACGACACCGGCCGGCTGCATGGCGTCGTACCGCGTGCTCGCCTGCTCGCCGCGCTGTCGAACGAAGACCTGCCGGCCGATGAATCGACGCCGGCTTTGGAGCCGTCCATCGCGGCATCACCGGCAGCCAGCACGACCGAGGAGGTCGCCCATGATGCTTGAAGCGATCCGGGCCACAGCGGTGGCCAACAGCTTCGACTGGGAGTTGCCCGTCGGACGCATCTTCACCGACGCCATCGACTGGCTCACTTCGACATTCGGCTGGTTCTTTAACGGCATGCGAGCAACGATCGGCACCATTGTCGATGGCATGGAGTGGGCGCTGACCACACCGTCACCGCTGATCATGACCGTGCTGTTCACGTTGCTGGCCTTTGTCGCCACCCGTTCGTGGGGTCTGCCGCTGTTCACCGTCGCAGCATTCCTGCTCGTGGACACCATGGGCTTGTTCTCTCACGCAATGCAGACTTTGGCGCTGGTCCTCGTCGCCACAACGCTGGCGGTGGTGATCGGCCTGCCGCTGGGCATCATCGCTGCACGCAGCGACCGCTTCAGCGTCCTGGTCAAACCGATCCTTGACTTCATGCAGACCATGCCCTCGTTTGTCTACCTGCTGCTTGCGGTCGTGATCTTCCGCATCGGACGTGTTCCCGGGGTCATGGCCGCACTGATCTTCGCCATGCCGCCTGCCGTGAGATTGACCGAACTCGGGATTCGCCAGGTCGACAGCGAAGTAGTCGAAGCTGCCGAGGCATTCGGCGCCAAGCCCCGCGAGGTGCTCACCGGCGTTCAACTGCCGTTGGCCAGAGCATCGATCCTCGCCGGCGTCAACCAGGTCATCATGCTGGCACTGTCGATGGTCGTCATCGCCGGCCTTGCTGGTGCACCGGGTCTGGGAGCCGAGGTGGTCCGTGCCGTGACTGGCATGAACCTCGCCATGGGCATCGAAGGTGGGCTCGGCGTCGTGGCACTTGCCATCTATCTCGACCGCGTCACCGCCGCGTTCGGCCGCGAAGGACGGGGCAAGAAGCGTGGCCAGCCTTCTGCCAGCACCGACGAACAGTCCCCAACGGGCGGCGAGACGGGCGGCCAAACGAGCGATAAGACCGGCTCCGGCAACGACCCCGCCGATCGGCAACTCGACAGCAACCACACCAAGGCCCGAGCCTCGACAACCACGTCGGGCCCCTAGAGAAACCACACAGCCCCCGGAAGCCGCTCCCGATGGGCAGTTTCCGGTTCTCCGGGATCGTCGGCTTAGAGCCGTGCGACCCGGTGTTCTGCAACACCCGATAGCAATCCACCGAAAGGTGCGCAGTGAAGTTCCTAAGAAACAAGCGTTCATCCTGGCGAGCGACCACGCTCGTTGGTGCGCTCGCCGCCGGACTCATCCTCGCCGCATGCGGCGACGGCATTGACGAGCCGGAGGCGCCCGCTGATCCCGACCCGGCACCGGCCGAAGAGGCCCCGGGCGAAGAAGCGGACGACGCCGCAGCCGGCAACGTTGGCGAAGGCCAGACCATTTCCATCGGCTGGATGCCGTGGGAAGAGGCCATCGCCGTCACCAACCTGTGGCACGTGATCCTCGAAGCCAACGGCTACGAGGTTGATCAACAGCAGCTCGACCCAGGCATTGTCTTTTCTGGCATCGCCTCGGGTGACCTCGACATCTTCCTGGATGCCTGGCTGCCGATCACTCACGAGCAGTACATCGACCAGTTCGGCGCCGACATTGAGGACCTCGGTCCTTGGCTCGCCGACGCGCCCCTCACCTGGGCAGTGCCGACATACGTCGACGGGGTCGACTCGCTCGCCGACTTGGCTGACAACGCCGACTTGTTCGATGGCACCATCGTTGGCATCGAGCCAGGTGCTGGCCTGACGCGCATCTCGCTCGAAGAAGTCATCCCGGCCTATGGCTTGGGCGACAGCTTCGAACTGATCGAGAGCTCCACCCCGGCCATGCTGGCTGAGCTGGATGCCGCCTACGCCAACGAAGAGCCGATCGTCGTCACGTTGTGGCGTCCACACCCGGCTTACGGTCGTTATGACCTGAAGGACCTTGAGGACCCAGAGAACGCGCTGGGCGATGCGGACCAGATCCACGCGGTCGCCCGCACCGGGTTCACAGCCGACCACCCTGAGGTGGCAGCAGCGCTCGAGAACTTCTTCTTCGAGCACGACGTGTTCGCCCCGCTGAACACCGCAATCGATGACGCCCCTGATGGTGGCAAGCTCGATGCGGCACGCACGTGGGTCGAAGCCAACCGCGACATCGTCGAGGGATGGCTTGAAGGCACAGGGCTCGGCCTGTAAGACCAGCGATCAACGCCACATGATGGCGTTTGACTGGTGACAGCGTTGCGGGGCGGGCCATCAGGTCCGCCCCGCAGCATGTCGGTCACTCTTCAGCTTCCGCCTTGGTTGCATGCAAGGTGCCGGCAGCATGCTCTGGCGGGGCGTAAGCAGTCACCAAGCGCAAGGGCGCATCCCCGGTGTTGATGAAGTTGTGGTGCACGCCCGCGTGGACGAACACAAGGTCGCCTGGCCCCACGTCGGATGTTTCGCCGTCGAGGACTGCAGCACCCGAACCATCGACGAAGACCAGCACCTGATCGTGATCTTCGTGCGTTTCGGCACCGATCTCCTCTCCGGGCGCCAGTGTCATGACAACGACCTGCAGGTGTTGTCCGGTGGTCACCACTCGGCGAAAATCGTCCGAGTCCCGTGCCATGGCGAGAATGTCGACCTGGTCATGTTCTGCCGTCATAACGCGTCCTGATCGTCGGAATGCCACGAGTATGCGACACCGATGGGCCACCCACTAGGTGCGTTAGTCCCATCGGCACTGACGATCATCCATGACGCGCTGAAATTCAAGAAATATCGGAGCTGGAGAGGGGATTCGAACCCCTGACCTGCCGCTTACGAGGCGGCTGCTCTGCCGACTGAGCTACTCCAGCGGAAATCGCGAGGGTAGCCCTGCCCGCACAGGGTCAGAAACCGCCATGGGGCCGTAGTCGGCGCCAGTTCACGGTCGTCAAACCGCAGGTTGGACACCGCGGGCATACAGGGGCAGCGCGATGACAAACAGCAGCCGCTCGAGCTGGAGTTCCGGGTTGCCGTTGCGATCCAGCGCTTCACGACACTGAGCAACAGCCTCAAGGCCAGCAACCACGTCACGCGGGGACAACCTCGGCGCATCACGTTCGGCGGCATCAAGATGATCGATGTTGACCATGGCATCGGAGGTTCCACCTGACTGGATCAACAGCAGATCGCGCAGCCAGCTGCCGAGATCGTCGAGAACCAGGTCCAGTGCCCGCCGGCGCTCCTGGCGTTCAAGCCGTTCGAATCGTCGAGTCAGCCGTGCTTTGACACCCGGCGGCCATCCACGGCTTCCATCCACGCCGAAGGCTTCTTCGTAGGCGACCATCTGATCTTGATGCACCTTCTTGAGCGCATTAGCCCGATCTCGCGACCATGCCCCAAGCTCTTTGGCGATCGGCACGACGTCACCCGGACCTGCCGTCGCAAGACGGTTGATGATGCCAAGGTGCCGACGACGCGCCTCGGCAACGTCCGGGTCGGTCAGATCGTTGAGTCGGCGCGGCGATCCGAGCGCCGCCCGAGCCACCGATGTACGCAGCTCCGGCGCAACCCCGAGGCGGGTCGCCATCGCTTCGAGCGCGTCGGGACCCCAGGGCCGCAGATCGAGCCGGCGACACCGTGAGAGCACGGTGTCCAGCAGCATCCCGTCGTCCTGTGTATCGAGAATCCACACGACCGATGGCGGCGGTTCTTCGAGAATCTTGAGGAAAGCGTTCTGAGCGGCGTCGTTCATCCGGTCTGCCGCCACGATCCTCAGCACACGCCGCCGGCCTTCGGTCAGCGTGCGCGTGGCGATGGGGATCCAATCACTGCGCACGCTGTCGACAACGTGGTGGGCGCCTTCAGGCTCAAGGTCCTCCACCGATGGATGGACTCCGCGAGCGATACGGGTGCAGGTCGTGCACTTGCCGCATCCACGATCGGGTGCCGGCGCATCCGGGCAGTTGAGCGCCATCGCCAACGCACGAGATAACTCTCGCTGCCCGACATCACCTGGACCGACGAACAGCCATGCGTGGGCGACTTCATCAGCGGTCAGGGCTCGACGCATTGCAGTGACCGCAGCAGGTTGGCCGATGACGGCATCCCACACGTCATCAACCTGCGACACCGGCGACCCTTCCACCGCAGACACCACTGGACCGCTCATATCTCATCCTGGGGCGACAATTTGGCCAACACCGCTGACGAGATCTCTTGATGCAGCGCCTCAACCGTGGCGGACGCGTCGACAACGAGATAACGCTCGGGGTCGGCTCCAGCCAACCTGAGATACGACTCGCGCACCAGCCGGTGAAAATCGGTTCCGGCCGATTCGAGCCGATCGAGCGCGCCAGCATCGGCAGCCCGCTGGAGCCCGACGCGCGGGTCAATGTCCATCAGCACGGTGAGGTCGGGCGCAGCCCCTTGAGTTGCCCAACGATTGAGTTCGGCAACTTGATCGTCCCCCAAGCCACGACCCGTTCCTTGGTAGACAATCGAGGAATCGACGTAGCGGTCACACAGCACCACCCAGCCTTTCTCCAGCGCCGGCAGGATGACCTCATCGATGTGCTGCGCACGCGCTGCCGCGTAGAGCAACGCTTCGGTCTGTGGCGATATCTCGGCAACCGGATCGAGGAGGAGTTCTCGAACCCGCTCGCCAAGCGCCGTGCCGCCCGGTTCCCGCGTCACCACCACATCGTGCCCGGCACGTTCGATAGCGCCGCGAAGGAGACGAATCTGGGTCGACTTGCCTGCCCCGTCGCCCCCCTCGAAGACGATGAACTGTCCCTTGCGACGCACCGGCGTGTCGTCGGTCAAAGGGAATAGGTCCAGCGTTGCGGGATCATGCTCGGCCTTGACGGCAGCGTGCAGGGTCCGTGCTGTTGCCAGGGCACCGAGGACGGCGAACATCCCGGCCACCAGCAAGGTGATCCTTACCCCGCCGAAGGTGTAGGGGTAGAGCAGCGCCTGGGTGCCGTCTTCCAAGGTCGTCAGGAGTCGTCGTTCCCGTCCGAGCACACCGATCATCGTCGGCACCAGGATCGTGGATCCAAAGATCGAAGCGCGGACACCGGAGTTGAACGCTCCAAACGTCCGGCCTCGCAATCGATCGTCGGACCGTTGTTGCAGCACCGTGTAGCCGACGATGAACGAAATGCCGGCGCCTGCTCCCATGACGAACGCCGGCGCAATCACCCAGCCGAGCGACGGCATGGCCGCAGTCACCATGAGCGCCAACCCCGCCAGCCCGATGCCGGGCGAGAACAGGCGTTCAGGGCCTAGACGGGCGGTCAACGGGGCTGCGGCAACGAGTCCCGCGACCATCCCGGAGCCCACGACTGCCACGAGGATCCCATAGCCGGACGGTCCTGCATTGAGCTGGCTCGCAAAGAACTCCCCTGCGGTGATGACCACGCCAGCCGCGGCGAACGCCACCATCACCCCGACGACCATCGCCCGGATCACCCGGTGGCCTGCGATGAACCGGAAGCCTTCCTTGAGTTGTTCCCACGCACCCGGAGCAGCCGACAGGTCGGTCAAGGTGCGACGTCGTCCGGTCAGCCGCGGGATGCGCGTGACCACCAGCGCCGCAACGAAGAATGACACGGCGTTGAACCAGATGGCCAGTGCGACGGGCCGTTCCGCAAGGAACCCACCGAGGGCGCCGACCTGGCCTGCGTAGGCAACGAGCACGGCATACAGAGCGCCACCGAGCGGCAGCGTTCCGTAGGTCGTGACGAGATTGATCTGGTTGGCGACAACAAGCTCACCTGGTCGCACCAGCGACGGCAGCATCGCGTCCTTGGCTGGCCCGAACAAGGACGACATCACCTCGATGACCAGCGTCGCCAGCAGCAGCGCCAGGATCTCGTTGGTGAAGGGGATCAGCGCCATCACGGTCCCGCGACCCAGATGGGCAACCATCATCACACGCTTGCGGTCCCAGCGGTCAACGAACACCCCAGCGATGGGCCCCAGCACGAGGCTGGGCAGCACCCGTGCCGCCATCACTCCAGACACTGCGAACGCGGCCGCACGCGTCGGACCCAAGATGTCAGCCGTCAGAGCGATGATCGCCAGGAAGCCGATCCAGTCGCCCAATGTCGACACAAGCGTGGACAACGCGAGGTTGCGAAAACCGCGATTGCCGAGCAGCGCAAGCGAGGCGCTGACGGAATCGCCCCGTAGCGCCACACGCGACGGCCTATGGCCGGCCGGGGCTTTGTCCACCATGATCTATGGAACTCTACCGACTAACCAGCAGCCGCCAACAGGTCATCGGCGGCCCTGCGGCCCGAGACGAGACGGCCGTGGCGGCCCGAGACGAGGCTGCCCTGTATCGACCCTGTATCACGATGATCGCCACACACCCACATCCGTTCGTGGCGCGAACAAAGCCATAGCCCTACCTCGACTTCTTGGCCGTGGCCTTCTTCGCCGTCCGCTTCTTTGTCGCCTTCTTGGC
>JBBDSU010000017.1:25474-30457 GCA_040904825.1 Nitriliruptoraceae bacterium
CTTCTTTGTCGCCTTCTTGGCCGGAGGTTGCTGCGTACCGGTATAGATCATCGGCACCGGGTCAGCGATCTCCTCCGTCTCCAGCGGCTCGCCTCCAAGCTCCGGGTCGTACTTGGCGACGCCATCGACGACCGTCCAGGTTGCCACCTGCGGAGCGTCGAAATCTTCGAGCTCGAACGTGTGGTTGATCTCCGGATGAGTACACACGGCCACCGGAACCTTGCGGTTCTTCGGAGGCGGACGCAGCGGTGCAGCGCACTTGGGGCACGGGGTGGCAATCGGAAGCGACCACACCGCGAAGGCATCGTCGGGATAGCCGGTCGAGCCAACGAACGGTTTCCCATATCGCGAGGTGCGGCGCTCCATGTAGCTGCCGGGGTCAGTCGGGGATCGGAACGGATGCGTTGCGCCATCGGCGTCTTTGAACATCAACCGTTGCTGAACGTTGCGGATCCCCTTGCACTTGGGATAGTCGACACACCCGAAGAAGCGGCCATAGCGACCGGCGCGCAGCGCCATCGGCTTGCCGCAGATCTGGCAGCGCACGTCCTCGTCGGGCTCGGGCTCCGGTTCGGGCTCTCCGACTGATCCGTCTGCTTCCAGCGGCAGCGTGCCATCGCAATCGGGCCATGCGCTGCACGATGCGAACCACTGCTTCGACTTGCCAGAGAACACCCGCTCCATCGGCCGGCCACAGGTCGGGCAGTCGGCCGGCACATGCAAGGGAAGGCGAGGGCGCTCAGGCTTGCGCTCCCGGACCCACTCATCAACTTCGTCGAGAAAGCTCGTGACCGTCTGGCACCAGCGGGTGCTCCCCGCAGCAATTTCGTCGAGCGTGTCTTCCATGCGGGCGGTGAACCCAAGGTCGACGACCTCGTGGAAATGTGCCTTGAGGAACGACACCACGACTTCACCCAGTGGAGTCGCAAAGAAGCGGCGGGATTCCTTGAGGACATACTGACGCTGCTCAAGAGTCGAGATGATCGACGCGTAGGTCGATGGGCGGCCGATGCCGGCCTCCTCGAGCGCTTCAACCAGTGTCCGTTCCGAATATCGCGGTGGTGGCGAGGTTTCGTGGCGTTCGGGCTCCAGTGCCGCGAGGTCCAGCGGCTGGCCTTCGACGAGTTGCGGCAGGCGGTCAGCGACCTCGTCGTCGCCTTCATCCTCATCACGCACTGCGCGATAGGCCGCGAGGAACCCATCAAACTTTTCGACCTGCCCGGTGACCCGGAAGACCAGCCGGCCAGCATCGTCATCGCCAACGACGTCGGCGGCAACACGGTCAAAGATCGCCGCCGCCATTTGGGTCGCGACCGTGCGCTTCCAGATGAGGTCATACAGCTTGAACTGATCGGTGGTCAGGTAACGACGGACCTTTTCCGGGGTCCTGGTGATCGACGTCGGGCGGATGGCCTCGTGAGCTTCCTGGGCTCCCTTGGTCGACGTGGCGAACCGCCGAGGCTTGTCGATGCCATAGCGGGCGCCGTAGACGTCACCGACATGGGCGGCGATCTCGCGCAGCACCTGATCCGACAGGTTCAGCGAATCGGTCCGCATGTAGGTGATCAGCCCGACCTGCTCACCGCCGAGTGCGACACCTTCATACAACTGCTGGGCGGTTGCCATCGTCTGGCGAGCGGTGAATCCGTACTTGGACGCCTCACCTTGAAGCGTCGAGGTCTTGAACGGAGGCTTGGGGTTGCGTCGCACTTCGGTCCGACGCACCTCATCGACTCGCCAGTCCAGTGCCCTGGCTCGATTGGCGATACGGCTGGCTTCCGGCTCTGAACGCACCACCAGCAAGTCGCGCCGCTGATCTTCCGAGCGGTCTTCCAAGTTCTTGGGGCTGACAACACGCAACCCATCGACCGCATGCAGGGATGCGGCCACCGGCGTGTTCGCATCCCCGTCAGTCGGCAAAAACGTCGCTGGGAACGACCAGTACTCCTCGGGCACGAAGGCGCGGATCTCGTCTTCACGGTCGACGATCATGCGCAGCGCGGCCGACTGGACACGCCCGGCGGAAATCCCTGACGAGACTGTGCGCCACAGCACCGGTGACAGCCGATATCCCACGATCCGGTCCACAGCCCGGCGTGCCTGCTGGGCATCGACAAGGTCCGTGTTGAGGCTGCGTGGATGGGCGAAGGCCTCACTGATCGCCTGTTCGGTGATCTCGTCGAACGTCACCCGGTTGGTGTCGGCAACGTCGAGGCCGAGCACTTCAGCGATGTGCCATGCGATCGCTTCACCCTCGCGATCAAGGTCTGGGGCGAGCCACACCGTGTCAGCCTGCTTGGCAGCTTTCCTCAGTTCCGCCACATGCTTCTTGGACGAGTCGGGAATCTCGTAGGTCAGTCGACAACCGCCAGTCCCGCCGACCTCAACAGCGAAGTCCGAGCGCGGCAGATCACGGATGTGGCCATAGGAGGCCAGCACCCGGTAGCTGGCACCGAGGTAGCGTTCAATCGTCTTGGCCTTGGCTGGCGACTCGACGATGACGAGATTGGTCGTCACGTGAACAGGTTCCTTTCCCGCACGAACATGGTGCGGTGGCGGGGCAAGATGGGCTGTCGAAAGCCTCCTGTCAACCTGGCCACCTCAGCGCGACCGCTGGAAGTGGCTCGCTGGCCTTGGCCCAACGGCCACCTCCTCGGCTACTCTCCCGCGCCAGGGCGAGCCAGCACGCGACCTTCACGTGATGTGCTCGCCGTCTCGTGTGCCGGCCGTCCGTTGCACCACGGCGGTACCCGCGGCACGTCCGAAGCCTCGTTCCAATAATTCCGCTCGTCGAGGGCCGAACCGAAAGGCAAACCCACCGTGTTCGACATGGAGCTCATCCCCTACCTCGCCATTGGCGCAGCGCTGGCAGGCTTGCTGCTGGCGGCCTACTTCGCCCGCGTAGTCAACGCCGCTGACCCGGGCACCGATGTGATGAAGGAGATCGCCCAGGCGATCCGAGAAGGCGCAATGGCCTTCCTTCGCCGCGAGTACCGCGCGATCGCCATCTTCGTCGCCGTGCTCTCCGTCGTCGTCGCCATCGCACTCCCGGGGCTCCGCCCGTGGGGTTCGATCGGCGTGATCGGCGGAGCAGTGTTCTCAGCGGTTGCCGGGTTCATCGGCATGCGCATCGCGACCGCAGCCAACGTCCGTACCGCTCAGGCCGCCCGTGAGGGCGCCGGGCGTGCCCTGCCACTGGCCTACCGCGGCGGCGCCGTCATGGGATTCTCGGTGGCAGGCCTTGGGCTGCTCGGTATCTCGCTCGCCTACCTGCTCTTCGTCCAGGTCTTGCGCGTCGACGACGCCTTCCAGGTCGTTGCCACCTTCGGGCTGGGCGCGTCATCCATCGCACTGTTCGCCAGGATCGGCGGCGGTATCTACACCAAGGCTGCCGACGTCGGCGCCGACCTCGTCGGCAAGGTCGAAGCTGGCATCCCTGAGGATGACCCGCGCAACCCCGCCACCATCGCTGACAACGTCGGTGACAACGTCGGTGACGTCGCCGGCATGGGCGCGGACCTGTTCGAGTCCTACGCCGGTTCAATCGTCGCACCAATGGTGCTGGCAGCACTGCTGTTCGGCGGCGTCAACGTCGACACAAAAGTCGTGGCCGACTCGTTCAACGCGCTGCAGCAGTCCACATTCCTGTTCCCACTGTTCATCGGCGCGATCGGCATGATCGCATCGATCATCGGTGCATTCCTCGTACGTGGGCGCAAGGGCAAGTCACTGTCGTCCCAATTGCACTTCGGCACCAACGTCGCCATGTTGATCACGGCCATCGCTGGGCTGGCTGGCGCCATCTGGATCTTCGGTGACGTCGCAGAGATCGAACGTCCGTGGCTGCTCGGCATGCCGATCGTGCTAGGGCTGGCCGTCGGCTACCTCATCGGGTTCGCCTCCGAGTACTACACCTCCGACCACTACGGACCGGTCAAGCGACTCGCCAAGCAGGCCGAGACCGGTCACGCAACAGTCATCATCGCCGGCATCGCCGAGGGGATGATCTCGACCGTCGCATCGGTGGTTCTGATCGCCAGCGCGATCGGCGGCTCGTTCTGGGTAGGCACACTGGCCATGCCAGGCATCGCTGACCCGGTCACCGCTGGCCTTTACGCCGCCGCATTGGCTGCCATCGGCATGCTGGCAACCACCGGCGCGGTCGTTGCTGTCGACGCCTACGGCCCGATCTCCGACAACGCTGGTGGCATCGCCGAGATGGCACACATGCCGGCTGAAGTCCGTGAAGTCACCGACTCGCTCGACTCGCTGGGCAACACCACCGCAGCTGTCGCCAAGGGCTTTGCCATTGGATCAGCAGCACTCACCGCGCTGGCGTTGTTCCGTGCCTTTACCGCAGCGGTCGGTATCGACGTCATCGACCTGACGAACGTGTCGGTCATCATCGGCTTGTTCCTCGGCGCCATGGTGACCTTCGCGTTCGCCGCGTTGACGATGAAATCGGTTGGCCGCGCTGCCCAGCAAATGATCGTCGAGGTCCGGCGCCAGTTCGCCGAGATCCCGGGACTGCGCGAAGGCAAGGAAGGGGTCAAGGCCGAGTACGCCAAGTGCGTCGACATTTCGACCAAGGCGTCACTGCGCGAGATGATCCTCCCCGGATCGCTCGCGGTCATCCTGCCACTGGCTGTCGGAATGGTCTCCGCCGAAGCGCTCGGCGGCCTGCTGGCCGGTGCGCTGGTGACAGGATTCCTGCTCGCCATCTTCATGGCGAACGCTGGTGGTGCCTGGGACAACGCCAAGAAGTACATCGAAGCTGGTCACCACGGCGGCAAGGGCTCGGAAGCCCACCACGCTGCGGTTACCGGTGACACCGTCGGAGACCCGTTCAAGGACACCTCCGGTCCGGCAATGAACATCCTCATCAAGGTGATGACGATCGTTGCCCTGGTGTTCGCTCCGGTCTTCATCGGCTGACGCACGTCCGACCGCACCAAGAGGGGCCGCTGACTAATGTCAGCGGCC
>JBBDSU010000017.1:30467-36164 GCA_040904825.1 Nitriliruptoraceae bacterium
CCCCCCCCCCCCCCCCTCTTGGAACCGTGGTCAGGGAGATGGCGATGTACGCCCTTCTGACGTTCATCGTGGGGCTGCTTGCTCTCGCAGCAGTCGCGCTGCCGTTGCTCCTACGGGACCGGCTGATCTCCTTTCCTATCGTGATCGTGGCTGCCGGCATGCTCATCCCGTCGCTGTTTCCGGCCGGGACGTTCGATCCGATCAGACAGGGCTTCGCCGCCGAGCACCTGTCCGAGTTCGCCGTGATCGTGGCGTTGACGGGACTGGGCCTGTCCATCGACCGGCGCATCAGCTGGCGAGGGTGGATGACGACCTGGCGGCTGCTGGCATTCACCATGCCGCTGAGCATCGCCGCGGCCATGTTCATTGGATGGTGGGTCGTCGGACTGGCTCCCGCCGCAGCACTGCTGTTCGGCGCGTCGCTGGCGCCGACCGACCCGGTGCTGGCCGTCGACGTGCAGACTGGACCGCCCACGACTGGGAACCCAGACGCCGACGAACACGACGAGGTCCGCTTTGGGCTGACCTCCGAGTCGTCGCTCAACGACGGTCTGGCGTTCCCGTTCACCAACCTGGCCGTGCTCGTCGGTATCTACGGGTTCACCCCTGCGGAGTGGCTGACCAGTTGGCTGCTGATTGACGTCGGCTACAAGATCATCGGCGGCATCCTGGTGGGATGGCTCGTCGGCAGGACTCTCGGTGCGCTCACCTTGCGGTTGGTCGGCGGCAGGGGATTCGTCGGACTGTTCGACGAAGGCAAGGGACTGGCTCCGTCGGTCATGGTGCTGGCATACACGCTGATCTCGTATGGCCTGTGCGAGGTTGTGCACGCCTACGGATTCATCGCCGTGTTCGTCACGGCCTACGTCGTAAGGGACACCGAGCGCCAGAACCACGTCCACGACCATTTGCACGAAGGCGCCGAACAGCTGGAACTCCTGGCAATGAGCGTGGTGCTCCTGCTGATCGGCGCGGCCTTCTCCGACAGTCTTTGGCCAGCAGTCACCTGGCAGATGGTGCTCGCTGCGGCTTCCATGATTCTGGTGGTACGCCCGCTCACCGCCTGGCTCGGCCTGTGGGGGCATCGCGGAGCATCCCGGGAGGAACGGGCGATGATCTCGTTCTTCGGCATTCGAGGTCTCGGGTCGATCTATTACCTTGCCTACGGCATCAACCGAGTGGAGCTGGTCGACACAACCGCGCTGTGGGCATTCACCGCCGTAACAATCTTTGTTTCACTGTTAATCCACGGGCTGACCGCCCGACCGGCGATGCGCTGGCTGGAGGCGCATCGCTTGCGGCAGCCGACAGCTGGAGAATCTGTCGAAAAGGGCTAGGGTTGATCGACGGAGTTTTCGAGCAGGTGGCAGCGGTCCTGGCGGTGTGCGTTGCCGCCGGCGTCCTGGCGATGCTGCTCAGGCAGCCGCTGATCGTGGGACTGATTGCCGCAGGGATCTCGGTGGGTCCCGAGGTCCTGGGACTCGTCGAGTCCACCAGCGAAATCGAACTGCTCGCCAAGATCGGCATCGCGCTTCTGTTGTTCGTGGTCGGTCTGAAGCTCGACGTCCGCCTTGTCCGCAAACTTGGGCCCGTGGCACTGGCAACAGGGCTCGGTCAGGTGGCCTTTACCTCGATCGTCGGTTTCGCGATCGCCATCGGGCTCGGGTTCGACGTCGTTCCCGCGCTGTACATCGCGGTGGCGCTGACGTTCTCGTCCACGATCATCATCGTCAAGCTTCTTGCCGACAAGCGGGAACTCGACGACCTCCACGGACGCATCGCGCTGGGTTTCCTCATCGTCCAGGACATCGTGGTCGTGTTGGCGATGATCGTCATCACAGCATCGGGTGACACCGGGCCCGATGCCGACCTCGCCGCCGAGATCTTCCAAGTTGTCGTCAAGGGCGTCGGCTTGCTGGCCTTCGTCGCCGTTATCGGCCGCTATGTCGCACCGCGAGTCGCCCATGTCCTAGCGCGCAGCTCCGAACTGCTGGTCCTCGCGTCGGTCACCTGGGCCATCTTGCTCGCCGCCATATCGATCATGCTCGGATTCAGTGAAGAAGTCGGCGCCTTCCTCGCCGGCATGTCGCTGGCATCGACGCCCTACCGCGAGGCCATCTCCGGACGTCTGTCGACGCTTCGCGACTTCCTGCTGGTGTTCTTCTTCATCGAGTTGGGCACGAAATTCGAACTCGGCGCGGCAGGCGAACAGCTCACCGCCGCGCTCGTCTTCTCCGTCTTCGTGCTCGTCGGCAACCCGATCATTGTCATGGTCATCATGGGCATCATGGGCTACCGCAAGAAGGTGTCGTTCAAAGCGGGTCTCACGGTCGCCCAGATCAGCGAGTTCTCCTTGATCCTCGCCGCGCTCGGGGCGACACAAGGCCATATCGGCAATGAGATCGTCGGGTTGATCACAGCGGTCGGCCTGGTCACCATCGGCGTGTCGACCTACCTCATCTACGGTTCCGATGCGATCTATGACCGGCTCGAACCGATGCTGCGCATCTTCGAGCGAGCCCAACCGAAAACGTCACTGGACATCGATGACGAACATGCCGAGCCGGAGTTCGTCGTGATCGGTCTCGGGCGGCTGGGATCTACCGTGCTGCGTGAACTCATCGAGCGGGATGACGCTGTCATCGGCGTCGATTTCGATCCCAGGTCTGCCCATACGCACCAGCTCGATGTCCCGATCATCTACGGCGACGCCGAAGACCCTGATCTGGCCGAACAGTTGCCGCTCAGCCAGACCCGCTGGATCATCAGCACCCTGAGAAACGTCGACGCCAACCTCATGCTGCTGTCGACCTTCCGGCGCCACGGATACGACGGCAAGATCGCAGTGTGCGTCGACGACGACCGTGCCGCCGCAGAACTGTCGAGCAAGGGGGCCGATCTCATCATTCGGCCGCTGCAGTCAGCCGCGACTCCACTTATCCGTGCGATCCACGACCACCAATAGTCGCTCAGCTGGCACCACCAGACCTCACATCGCCCGAAGTCACACTGCGTCGACAGGCGTCAGCGACCCGGCACCCCACGGCCATCCGCCATCCGGCCCAGGGCAACCACCCACGGCCGACGCCGGTCATGGACCGGGTCAGGTCGCACCTCGACGGAGACATCGATCAGCCCGTGCGACGAAAGCAGCGCCTCGATTTCCTGCTCTAGGGCTTCGGATTCATACACGGTCCCCAAGACCGGGTCGTCGGTGCGCCCAAGGTCACGATTGCCGCGCAGGCATGCGAGGTACACCGGACCTCGGTTGACAAACGTGAGCAGGTGGGCAAACGTCGTACGCCACGAAGAACGCGGCAGATGGTTGAAGCCGCCCGAGATCCACAACCCGCCGAATACCCCAGGGCGGAACGGAAGATCATGCAGCGGTGTCTGCACGAGCGGATGATGCGGTAACAGCATCCGCGCTACCTGGAGCGCTCCAAATGACAGGTCGACGCCCACCGGGTGGGCGCCCGTATCACGCAAGAGCCTAAGGTCCGTCGCAGGGCCACACCCGGCATCGAGGACTAGGTCCCCGCGCTGGAGCATGTCAGCGAACCGGCGGACATCAGCAACCGGACGGCGAAGTCGCAGTGCGCGCTGGTAGTCGGCGGCGTGGTCGTCATAGGCCGCCACGCTGATGAGGGTCCGCTCGTCGAGTACCAAAACTTCTCCGGCCGCGGGCGCGACAAACGCGTGCGCCTTTGCGAGACTACTCAGGTCCGACAGTCCGTCGACCGGCCTACCGGCCCGAACTGACGTCTTCCCCGCTTCATTGCTCGGTTCTTAGTGGCTCGATTCGTCATCGATAAGAGTTGCGAGTCGATCAATGCCCGCGTCGAAGAGCACCCCCGCTATCCGACGCGACGGGCTGATCACGACAAATCGACGACCGCGTTCACGTGCGCGGCGCGCGCCTTCTACGATCACCCCGACACCGAAGCTGTCGAGGAACTCAACTCCTTCAAGATCGAGCACCACGTCGACGTCATCGTGCTGGGCTTCTCCCAGGCGTTGTCGCAGGTCAGGGGCCGTCTCGGTATCGACCTTGCCGACCGCGATCAGGCGGGCGCGGCCATCGCCATCCTGCCGGACGATCCGTAGGGCTGGCATCAGCGGGTTCACCTCGTTGCTCTCTGCATCGCCGGTTATCTACCGTCGCAGACCCTGCGACGTTGCAGCCTGTGACTGCAACGATACGGGCTGACCAACCATGGTGGCTGACGCGGTGGCGTGGACACGTTCGAAGCCCACGAGCGGTATGACGAACCCTGCGACCGGCATCGCGACTGTGACGGAGATGGTCGTCGCAGGCCCGTCATGTCCGTCGCACCGGCATGTCACCAGCGTCGCTCCGTTGGCTTGCGCTACCCGTTGCGCTTCGCTACGGCCGTCGGCCCCAGAACTGGCCTGCACGACGGCTGCAAGGGCACCTGCATCCGCCGCTGCTTGCGCCTGTGCGTTTGCCAGGCCCCACGCAGCGATATCGACGATCAGCATGGCCATGAAAGTTGCGACCGCAAGAGCCACCACCACGACAAGGCTGATCGTGCCGTCATTGCTCTCAGCCACCTCGTGCGGCCACCTGATTCATCCCCAGGATCGGTTCGGCGACTCCGGCCGATCTGGCCACCAGGTCATGCTGCAGGGGACCGACGGTACGGAGCAATCTGACCTCAACGATGACCAGGTCACCGGGACGTCGCGAAGCTGGATCGACGCTGACGTCAAGATCTCGCGCAACTGCCGGCAACACTGCCGCAACGATCCTGCTGACATCGCGATCGTCGTGAGAGGTGACCGCAACGCGGACTCCCGCCCGCGCCGCGTCGTGCAGACGCAACGCATCGACGAACACACCGGCGGCCTGCAACAGTGTCCACGCGACCAGCGCCACCACCGGCAGCACCAGTGCTGCTTCCAAGCTCACCGAACCTTCTGATCTGGTCACTGAACTGGTCACAGATCTGGTCACAAGCCCACGATCGACCGCGCACTGGCAAGCAAATCGTCAAACAGCCCCAACAGTGCCCCTCCACTGACCCACTGGATGAGGAGCGCAGCGACGGTGGCGACCACGACAGCTAGCAATCCGTACTCGGTGACGACCGACCCGTCCTCGTCACTGATGACGCGACCGCCTCTCCCTAGCCTCGACGCATGTCTCGCGCGCATCGCGCCGGCGTCTGAATAGCAATTACCTGTCCCCATCGATCTTCCTTTGTTCGGGGCATTTGACGTCATGCTGCAAGCACGAGGTGCCACGCGTGCTGCCGAATGATCGGGCAGATGTCGTTCAGATGATCAGAGCCCTCCGAGTGCGGCGGTCATGCCTGAATAGACGATGGGTGCCCCGACCAGCAGCACGGTGCCGGGCAACAGGCACAACGCCGTCGGCAGTGCGAGCAGCACCGGCAGTCGTTCAGCCCGCCTCAACGCTCGTGCCCGCTCGTGGGCGCGCTGACGCGCCGCTACACGCCGCAGGGCTGGCGCCACCGGCGCGCCGAACGTCCAGGCGTCGTGAATGACCGCTTCGAGGGAACCGTCTCGGCTGCGGCCATCGATGACCCCGAGCTCCAGCGACATCGCCATCCGTCTCAGCCGTGCTCCACCGCAGGGAATAACTCCAGCGACCAGTCTCAAGGCCCATGGCAGTGGCATCCCCGACGACACAGCGGTGGCGACGAGATCGGC
>JBBDSU010000017.1:36264-40405 GCA_040904825.1 Nitriliruptoraceae bacterium
TCCGACTGGCGATCGGTAGAACGCTGCAAGGTCGATGCCCGTCAGCACCGACAATCCAGGAACCATGACAACCGGTACGAGCAGCAGGATCCCCGCGACCGTCTTGGACTGAGCCGACGCCACGTCGACAGCACGCCGGGTGGCTAGGCGATCGTCTTCCGACTCCATCACCGCGTCGAGCGCAGCGCTGATTGATCCGCCCGTCGCTGTGGCGACGTGCACGACACGCTCGATACGAGCCGTCGCATCAACACCAGCATTGTGAGGCGCCGGAGGTGCGAGCTGGTGGCCTCCGACGCCATACAGCACGTCGGTGCCGATCGGCAGTCCAGCCTCGACGGCAAGCTGCAGGCGCTCGATGTCCGCGATGCCGTCACCACCGTTGCTCCGCCCTCGCCAGCTCACGGTCGACCAGCGCGTGCGGACCACACCACTTCCGTGGTGGCCTGGCCGTCAGCACTGCGACTGGCCTGGCAGATCTGGTCGACTTTCCGGTCGCCATCGCGATCCCTGATGAGGGTGACGATCGACACCGACGCCGCCGATACTTGGGCTTTCGCGGCAGCCAGAGGGATGCCCGCGAGCAGCGCCATGCCTTCCAGCCGCACCAGCGCCTCCTCGGCACCGTTGGCATGGATGGTGCCCATCGACCCTTGATGGCCCGTATTCATCGCCTGCAACAGATCGGCGACTTCGTGCCCGCGGACTTCGCCGACAACGATGCGATCGGGACGCATCCGCAGCGCGTTGCGGACCAGGTCCGCCACCGTCACCTGCCCCACCCCTTCGGCGGTCGCAGACCGCGTACGCAGGTGAACGGCATGCGTCGTCGGGCTCTTCAGCTCGGGCGTGTCCTCGATAATGACAACACGGTCGTCACCCACTTCGCCGAGGAGGCGCGACAACAATGTCGTCTTCCCTGAGCCCGCGCTGCCCGACACGATGAGGTTGTGGCGGCTGCGCACCATCTGTTGCAGGATGTCTGCGGTGGCGGCCGGAACCGAGCCGGATCGTGCGAGGTCGTCCCAATCGGGCACGACGGCAGGAACTCTGCGCAGGGTCACGATCGGGCGCGATGCCAGCGGCGGCAGCAGCACATGCAAGCGGGAACCGTCATCCATCACGGCGTCGGCATACGGGTGTGCCCGGTCGAGGCGCACGCCGCGTCGCGCGAGCACGCGTCCGACGACGCTCGTCAGATGCTCGTCATCATCGAAGGTCACCGTCGTCGGGTCGATGACTCCGGCGCGCTCGACACGCACGTCGTCAGCCCCATTGATCATGACATCGGTCACCTCAGGATCACGCAGAAGTGCCTCAACCGGCCCCAGTCCCGCCAGATCATCGACAAGGTCGCGCACCATCCTGGCCCAGACATCGGGTGCGGCAACCACGCCTTCAGCCGCCAACGCGCGGGCGACCGCTCGCCGAAGGCTCGGCCGGTCGGCCTGTCCGGCCAGAAGCTCAGCATCATCCCGCAGCCGAACCGATACTGCACTGCGCAATTGGTCACCCACCACGGACGACACATCAACTGCCGACATCCCCGACCTTTCCCCCGACGCCGTGCCCCGACTGTCACTCGACAACCTAGGTAGGCAACCGTCCGTCGACGGCCGCAGCATCGATCGGGCTGTGGACGACGGCCGAGTTCGACATCAAAGGAGCAAGCAGGCGCAGCCACGATCCCGGCAGCCCTGCCGGCACCCGCAGAGCGCATCCGGCACGCGCCACCCGTGGCGACCATGGCACCGCGATCACACGCCGCGGGTTCATTGCTGCGATGAACCCCTGCAGGCCAATGGGGCCTCGCCCTGCCACGACCACCGACGCAGCCGGAGTCGCTGCGACCTGTGTGATGCCTGCCCGATCCGGCCGGGCCACCAGCACGTCCGCCTGAGAGTCGACGCCTTCGTCGATGACGACCATGTCGACCGTCGGATCGCTCAAGGCAGCCACCTGCGCGCCGTCGACGATTGTGACGACCCGGCCGCGACCGACACCCGGCATCGGCGTCGCCCGGGCAAACAGCTCAGGCGCGCTGGCGGCTGCACCTTCGATCCCAATCACACCCGGCACAGGCACGTCACCTCGCACACATGCCAGCACGCGATGACCTGACCATCCGGCGATCCCGGCCATCGCCAGCGCAACGGTTGTCGTGCCGACACCGCCTGCCGTGCCACCGACGCGGATGATCCTGGCACGTGCATCGGCTGGCACGACACGCTGGAGCAATTGATCTACCACTGACGCCAGCGTGTGACGCTGGTCCGGCCACACCACTTCAGCCTGAGCTGGATGCGGGCTGACCGCCGACGGCGATGCGAGGTCACTGGGCTGCTGCGGCGGAATCAGCACGACCGTGGGAAGCGGGGAATCTGAGTGGCGCCGCACCGTGGTGGGATCGGCAATACGCACCATCGGGGGGACCAGGCGCGAAGTCGACGGATCGACCGGCTGCCAGCCAAGATCGACCTCGACGAACCGACGCACCCGCTCGTCGTCGTATGCGACATTCACCCATACCGGCAGCGCGCTCAGCCGGTCGCCAGACGTCTGGCCCATCTCATCCCCCGCGCCGCTGGGGCCGGCCCGCGTGCGTCGAGGAATGCTACGAATGAGACGTTGGACCGATGCGGTCAAATCACATCAAACTGTGGATGTCCCGCACCGAACCAGCGCTGACACGAGGACCGAGCACGAGCACCGACACGAAGGATCAGGTGTAGTCGCGGTGGTAGGAGATGCGCCCGGCATCGTCGAACCCGAAGAAGCTCGCACGGGGCAGGTCGCTCCAGCGACGCCCACCGGCGGTGTAGCTGATCGTCCACTCGACGGCGAGCGATTGGCCGTCGTCGGACTCGATCACGCGTGTCGCCTCGACCACGACCTCGTCCTTGCCAGCCATCCAATCTTTCAGGTAGGCCTGGATCAGAAGGTTCCCTCGGTGCGGAGGGTTGTAAGGTTCGAGGAAGAGTGCATCGACGGCGTACAGCTCAGGGATCGCCGAATCGTCACCGTCTGTGAGGATGCCGGACAACCGGTCCCACGCTTGCGCCGCATGCCCCACGCTCTACACCTTTCCGATCGGTCCATCGAATCGGGGAGGATAGTCGGCCACGGCCCGACCGCCGTAATGCAAAGTCCACCGACCCCACCGACCCCACAGGATCCCCGATGACCACCCCCTCGCTTCCTGAGAATTGCAGTGTCCCTGCAGGCCTCGACGACATTGCGGCAACATTGATCAGCCAGCACAACGACACCCGCGAATGGCTCAATGATCTCGTGCAGATCCCGTCGATCAGCGCCCAGCCTGAACACGCGAGCGACCTCGTCGCATCCGCCGACGCAACGGCCGATCTTCTACGAAAAGCAGGCATCCCATCAGTCGAAGTCGTGGCTGTCGACGGGTCTCCGCCCTACGTCATCGGCGTGTGGGAAGTCGATCCGAGCGCTCCGACGGTGCTGCTGTATGCACATCACGACGTTCAACCGACCGCCACGGCCCACCGTTGGACATCCCCTCCATTCGAACCGACCGAGCGCCAAGGGCGGCTGTTCGCTCGTGGCGCAGCCGACGACAAAGCGGGGGTGCTCGCACACGTCGCGGCAATTCGGGCATGGACGACAGCACGCGGCGCCCCACCGCTGAACGTCAAAGTCATCATCGAGGGCGAAGAAGAGATCGGCTCACCCCACCTCGACGCCTTTCTTGCAGCGCATGCAGAGACCCTCAGGGCCAACACCATCGTCCTCACCGATCTGGTCAATTGGCAGGTTGGCTGGCCGGCGATCACCCGATCGTTGCGAGGCCAGATGGCAATGACCGTGACCGTGCGATCCTTGGCGCAACCAGTGCATTCGGGGATCTGGGGCGGCGTCGTGCCTGATGCGCTCACAGGGATGGCGCGACTGCTCGCATCCCTGCACGACGATGCGGGATCGATCGCAGTCGACGGGTTCACCGACGATGTCGCCCCGCTGACAGCCCAAGATCGCGCAACATTGGCGACACTCGCCTACGACGCTGACGACGTACGGCGTGATACTCGCATGCTTGATGGTGTTCAGACCGTCGGTAGTAACGCCGCCGGTGTCCTTGAACGCTTGTGGTGGCAGCCGACGATCACCCCGA
>JBBDSU010000017.1:40505-55233 GCA_040904825.1 Nitriliruptoraceae bacterium
TACGGCCGACCGCCAGCAATCATCGGATGCGGCGGATCTATTCCGTTCGTCGGTCCGCTGAGCGCAGCATTCGGAGATGTCCCCTGCCTCCTCGTCGGCGTCCAAGACCCCGCCACCAATGCCCACGGAGAGGACGAATCGCTCCACCTCGACGATTTCACCCGCACCTGCCTAGCGCAAGCATTCCTGCTGGCAGCACTCGCACAGCCCAGGCAGCACTAACCTCGTTGATGCGCTCATCCTGCCGCCATGCGGCGAGGTGACGAGCGAGGAGGTGTCCGGACGCCTGGTGGGTCCCGCGGCCTTCAAAGCCGACGAGGGAGCGTCTACGTTCCCTGGCGGGTTCGATTCCCGTCCACCTCCGCCACGACCCGGGTCACTTGGCGGCGTACAGCTCGTCAATCCCCTCAGCGTGCCGTTCGTAGACCACAGATCGGCGCAATTTCATCGACGGGGTCAGTTCCTCCGACTCGGCGGTCCATTCTTCTGGCAAGATCGTCCACTGCTTGACCTGTTCGACCCGCGACAGCTGCTGATTGCCCTCATCGACAGCATGTCGCACTTCAGCAACGACGTCCGGGTCCTGGCACATCTGTGCAACCGATGTGAAGTTCACGCCGTTGACAGCGGCCCATGACTTCAACAGATCGCCATCCAACACGATCAACGCGGCGATGAACGGCTTGCCGTCACCCACAGCACAGATCTGTCCGATGATCGACGACTGCGATTTGATGGCCTGCTCAATGAGGTTGGGTGACAGGTTCTTGCCACCGGCGGTGATGATGAGCTCTTTCGTGCGACCAACGATCTTGAGGTATCCATCGTCGTCGAAGGCGCCGAGGTCGCCGGTGTTCAGCCACCCATCCTCATCGATGGCTTCAGCGGTGGCGTCAGGCTGGCGGAAGTATCCAGGCGTGACGACCGGGCCTCTGACGGAGATCTCCCCGTCGGTGGCGAGGCGGATCTCAAGCCCTGGCAGCCGCCGGCCAACGGTGCCGATCTTCGCCTCACCTGGCCGGTTGGCGGTGATCAGCGCGGTCGTCTCGGTCATGCCGTAGACCTCAATCACCTCGATGCCTATCGCTGCAAAGAAGGTCAGCAACTGGTCGCTAATCGGCGCCGCTCCCGACACGGCATAGTGCAGCTCGTCAAGCCCGATGCCGTGGCGAATCTTGGAGAACACCAGACGATCAAACAACGCCCGTTGCGCCCGTGCCGCCATCGACGCTTTCTCGCCTCGCCGTTCTGCTTCGGCGACTTCGATGCCAACGGCCAGCGCCCGGCGAGCAATGGGCGCCTTGCGGGGATCTTCCTCGATGCGAGCCAAGATCGCAGCGTGCATCTTCTCCCACACACGCGGCACCGCCATGAACAGCTGCGGACGGGCAGCCTGCATGGTGGGCAGCACCTCGGTGACATCCTTGACGAACGACACCGTGCCCCCGTGCCTGATGCCCAGGTAGTGGGTGGTCATGCGCTCGGCCACATGCGCCAGCGGAAGGTACGAGATCCCACGCGATCCGGGAGGGATGTCCAGGAAGCGGGCGATGACACCCAGTTGGAACAGCACGTTGTGGTGGGTCAGGACCACACCCTTGGGTGGCCCCGTCGTGCCTGAGGTATAGATCACGGTGGCCGGATCATCCGGTTGGACTTCACGCCACCTTGACTCGAGGTGATGCGGGTCGCGTGACAGCGCCTGGCGGCCTAGGTCGACAAGGTCTTCCCAGTCGATGACTCGCGGATCGTCAATGGCGTCGGCGCCGTCGATGACAACGATGGTCGTGATCGAGGTGACCGACTCGGCGACCGACAGCCATCGCTCGGCGAGCTCCGCATTCTCGACGATGGCGACGGCTGCCTGCGAATTATCAGCGATGTGGCGAACCTGCTCGGTGGTCAGCGTGTTGTAGATCGAGACCGGCGTCGCGCCGGACAGCAGCCCGGCGACGTCGGCGATCACATGCTCCGGCCGATTTGTCATCATCAAAGCGATGGACCCGCCGCGCTCGATGCCTTTGCTGACCAGCCCCGCCGCAACTTGTGCTGCCAGGCCCCGGTAGTCGGACCAGCTGTAGGTGACGAACGCATCGCCGTCTTTGATCATCAACGCCGGCCGGCCGCCGTTGGCATCACAGGTCGCCATGAACACGTCAACCAGCGTGCGACCGTCAATCTCGGCATTGAGCTCGGCACGCTCGGCCTCGATCACATCGCGCTCATCACGCCCGTCATGAACATCACGGTCATCACGGTCAACGGGGTCTGCACCACCCACTGTGCGCCTTGTCTCGGCAACGTCGAAGACGCCAGTTGACCCGCTGCCTTCGACGAGGTCAACAGCGATGGCCGCACGCCTCGATGCTTCCGTCAGATGACGGCGTCAAGGGCGGCAAGCACGAAGACGGCCGCGAGATAGCCCGTCGAATAGTGGAACAGGCGCATGGCCGAGGCAACGTCACGGATCCGGCGCAGCCGATGGGCCAGGACGAGCCATCCCAGCGTCAGGCCAATCGCTCCGATGGTGAACAGCCACCCGACGCCCCCACCGGCGACATACAAGAGAATGACGGAGAACAACAGCCAGCTGTACAACAAAATCTGGCGCGTGGCTTCGTCGTTGCCGTGAGTGACGGGAAGCATCGGCAAACCGGCTCTTGCGTAGTCGTCGCGATACTTCATGGCCAGTGCCCAGAAATGTGGCGGCGTCCACCAGAAGACGATGGCGAAGAGCAGCCATGGCCTGGGGTCAGCCAGCGAACCGCCAGTCACGGCAGCCCACCCGGTCAACACCGGAATGCAGCCCGCAGCTCCGCCGATGACCACCGCCTGGCTGGTTCGGCGCTTGAGCCCCAGCGTGTACACAAAGACGTAGAAGAGAATCGCTGACGTGGCAAGCAGCGCAGCCACAAGGTTGACGAAACCCCACAACCACGCGAACCCGGCGACACCGAGCACCAGCCCAAGGATCAGAGTCGCTCGAGGACTGACCGATTGTTGGGCCGTTGGCCGGCTCGACGTCCTGGTCATGGCGCTGTCAATGTCACGATCGACGAGGTTGTTGAGCGCATTCGCACTGCCGGCGGACATCGATCCCCCCAGCAAGGTCGCGACGACCAGCCAGGTACCAGGCCAGCGGCCTGCAGCAACGATCATCGCTGGCACGGTCGTCACCAGCAGCAGTTCGATGATCCGCGGCTTGGTCACCAGCACATAACGACGCACGGTGCCAGCAAATCGCCCGCGGCTGCCTTCATAGCGACCTCGGGGGTGCATCGGACCAACGTCGTGTGCCACAACACTCCTGTCAGCACGACCGCACACCACGGCACGCCCCCGGCCGTTGGCGACGCTGCTTTGTCACGTTGGCGACAGGCCGGACCGTGAGCCTACGCGGCGTGAGCATCATGCAATATCGCCCGGTTCGGGGCACCCCGTCTGAGCGCAATAGCCTTCCCTCTACCGATCCCTCATCGATCCCTCATCGATGCCGAAAGCGCCTGCCCTATGGACTCCGACATGCCACCTCAGCAGCGCCGGCTGCGCCAGGCCGCACTGGCGACCATCGTCGTCAACATCGGCATTGTCTTCACCGGCGGACTGGTGCGTGTCACTGGCAGCGGATTGGGTTGCCCCGAGTGGCCAACGTGCGACGGCCAGAATCTCGTGCCTGTCCCCGGAGGCGAGCATGCCGGTTGGCAGGCCGCCATCGAGTTCGGCAATCGCCTGCTCACCTTCGTGGTACTGGCCGCCGTCGTTGCGGTGTGGATCCAGGTACGGCGTACCCGCCCGCACCCGCGCCAGGTTGAATTTCTCGCGTGGTTTCTGCCTGCTGGGGTGGCATTTCAGGCGATCCTGGGTGGCATCACCGTCCTGACCGGCCTGCATCCGCTCACGGTCGCAGGCCACTTTCTCGCATCGATGGCACTGATCTTTGCGGCCGTCCTGCTGCATGAGCGCGTCACCAGGCCATCGCCCCCTGAGCCTGTGGGCACCGGCTTGCGTCACGCGACGACAGCACTGGCCACGGTCGCGCTAGCGGTGATGGTTCTCGGCACGATCGTGACTGGCGCTGGCCCGCACGGTGGTGACGTCACCGCCCCACGCCTGCCCGTCGATATCCGCATGGCCGCGCTCGCCCACGCCGATGCCGTGTGGCTGCTCGTTGGACTGACCGTCGCACTGGTGGTGGTGACGTGGAGGCATCCATCCCGGCGCTTGAGGGTCGCGCTACGCGTACTGCTGGCAATCGAGATCGTGCAAGGGGGGATCGGCTACGCGCAGTACGCGCTAGGCATCCCCAACACGCTCGTTGCGCTGCACATCATCGGCGCAGCACTCATGTGGACAGCGGCGAGCGCCGTATGGACACGCGCACATCCAGCTGTGGATCCCGGAGCGAAAGACACCAACCCGGCTCAGCCGGTCAGTCGGTGATGACCCGGCCCACACCATTCATGTTGGGATGCACCGCGCAGAAGAAGTACCACTCATCGGGCAGCTCAGACCACGTCAACTCGGACGAGATGTAGGCGTTGACCTCGGGGCCCTCGATCAACGTGCTCGACGCGAAGGTCGTGCCGCCCGGCGCAGGATCGTCAACGCCATTGGCCAGATCGGTGATGACCACGTTGTGAGGCACGCCGACCTGTCGGTTGTCGAAGACGAAGATCAGGTCGTCAGTGTCCGCAGCCGGCACGACGTTCCACTCGTCGATCGCGGTGCAGCCGCCGTTGTCGTCGATGCAGAACTCGACCGAGTTGACCGCAGCAATCACCGGCGCATCGTCAGGCACGACCAGCAGCGGCTGGACATTGATCATCCGGTCAGCGTCGTCAACATCACCGATGAACCCGAGCCCAATGCCGGCACCGACCAGCAGCGGCAATGCCGCAGCGAACAACACGACCGTGCGCTTGCGGCCACCCAGCCGCTCCTGAGAAGTCGCCAGGCTCACCGTGAACAGAATGCCGCCGGCAGCGACAGCAGCCAGTGCCAGCGAGCCTGTGTGGGTGTTGTAGAGCAGCGAGATGGCGACCGCACCGACAAACGCCGCGATCGAGCCCAGCACGGCGATCGGCAGCACGATCGGCAACACGATCCGGGAGACGACACCGTTCTTCACTTGCAACCCTTCGGGTTCGAGGACCGGATTACGGCCGGGTTGTTCACAGTCATGCGGCCGGAGCGTGTCCGACGAGCACGATGACCACCGTGAGGATGTACAGCACGAGCGCGAAGGCCAATCCGGTGTACATCAACATCGTGTACAGCCGGGTATCGAACTTCAGGTGCATGAACCATCCTGCGACCATCACAAACTTGATCGTCATCAGGATCACCAGCAGGGGGATGGCAACCCGGCCGAACTCGAAGAAGTACGTCGACACCTCCAGCGCCGTCAACACCGCAAGGATCAGCGCAATGTTGACGTAGTCCCGCGGCGTGGGATGCGCGCGAGCGTGGGATGCTTCAGCCTCGGTGTCGGTGGTGCTCATCGCTTCGACTCCTGCCTGCGGTGTGGATCGTGAGGTGGCTAGTGGTGCATCAGCCCACCGCGACCTCGGGAATCAGGTAGACGACGGTGAAGATGATGACCCAGATGATGTCGACGAAGTGCCAGTACAGCCCGATCATCTCGGTCTTGACTTGATGGCCTGGCTTTACCTTGCCGGTGAGGCTGAACACATACAGGCTCAACAGCAGCAGAATGCCGACGAACACATGCAATCCGTGGAATCCGGTCAGCACGAAGAACGAGCTGGCGAAGGGGGACTGCGTCAGGACGAGCCCTTCGCGCACGAACACGGTGAACTCGAACACCTGACCACCGAGGAACACCGCACCTTGACCCGCGGTTGCCAGCAACCACAGCCGCATGGCGCGCATGTCTCCACGGCTGTGCGCGCTGTGAGCGAGCACCATCGTCAGCGAGCTCATCAGCAGCACGAAGGAACTGATGGAGGTGAACGGGATATCGAAGATCTCGACGCCCGGGCCCCCGGCCGTTGTCTGCAGGTACAGCAGATACGCCGCGATGAACGCGCCGAAGAAAAGGAACTCTGACCCGAGAAAGGTCCAGATCCCGACCTTGCGGTGATCCAGTCCCAGCGTGGTGTCGTGCACTCCTGCCGCCACGTGGCCGCCTTTCTGGTCCGTCAGTGCCGACGATGTCGTCAGCACTTTGTTCGTCGTCTGTCAGGTAGTTGCCGTCAATGCCTGCGCCTAGTGCGTGCCCGCACCAACCTTTTCGGTGTCGTGTGCTACCTCGGGATCGTCGTCATCACCCTCGGCCAACGGTTCGTTGATCCAGGCAAACAGTCCCACGATGAGCCACACCACGCCAATGGCGATGAACGCCGGATTGACAAATACCAACCCGTAGCCGACTGGAAAGAATCCGAGGCACGCGATGAACGGCCACAACGACATGTCGGGCATATGGATGTGCTCGTCGGGCTCACCGTCAGTCGCGATCTCATCGAGTCGCACAGGCAGGCCGTCGTCATCTTCTGCGTACTTGCGGTGCCAGAACTCGTCCCGGTTGCTGATCGTCGGGATGGTGTCAAAGTTGTGATGCTTCGGCGGCGACGCGGTGATCCACTCGACGGTTCGAGCGTCCCATGGGTCGTCACCGGCGGGTTCGCCGTTGCGGATCGATTTCAGCAAGTTGACCAAGAAGACCGTCGCCGAAACCGTCAGCACCGCCACGCCGATGGTGCTCAACAGGTTGTACCACTCGACGGTCGTGCCGAGCTCACCGGGCAGCACCGCGGTACGCCGCGGCTGGCCCAAGAGCCCTGACATGTGCATCGGGCCGAACGTGAGGTTGAACCCGAGCAGCCACGTCCAAAAATGGATCTTGCCGAGCTTTTCGCTCAGCATCTTGCCGGTGACCTTCGGGAACCAGAAGTACAGGCCGGCGATCAGGCCGAACAGCGCGCCACCGAACAGCACGTAGTGGAAGTGGGCGACGATGTAGTAGGTGTCGTGCTGCTGAGCGTTGTGCGGAACGACCGCGTGGGTGACACCCGACAACCCGCCGATGGTGAACATCGACACAAAGCCGACCGAGAACAGCATCGGAGTGGTGAACCTGATCCGTCCACCCCACATCGTGAAGACCCAGTTGAAGATCTTGATGCCGGTCGGCACGGCGATGAACATCGTCGACAGCGCGAAGGCTGAACGTGCGACCGGCCCGATCGAGGTGGTGAACATGTGGTGGGCCCACACGCCGAAGCCGATGAACCCGATAGCTGCACCCGCGAACACAACGGCGGCATAGCCGAACAGCGGCTTGCGCGACCCGACCGGCAGGATCTCGGAGACGATCCCCATGGCGGGCAGGATCATGATGTAGACCTCGGGATGCCCGAACAGCCAGAACAGGTGCTGGTAGAGCAGCGGGTCTCCGCCGGTGGCTGGCTGGAAGAACTGGGCCCCGAAGAGGGTGTCGAACTGGAGCATGAACAGTGCGACCGCGATGATGGGGATCGCAAACAGCAGCAGGAAGTTGGTCACCAGCGACATCCAGATGAAGACCGGCATGCGCATGAAGGTCATGCCCGGCGCCCGCATGTTGAGGATGGTGACAATGAAGTTGACCGCTGCGGCCAGCGAGCTGACACCAAGGATCTGCAGACCGACGGCGTAGTACGCCATGTTCATGCCAGGGTCGGTCGACAGTGGGGCGTAGCCCACCCAGGAGCCGTCCGGTGCGCCGCCGAGGAAGAACGACGAGTACAGGAAGATCCCACCGAACAGGTAGATCCAGTAGCTGAACGCGTTCAACCGCGGGAAGGCGACGTCACGCGCGCCGATCATGAGCGGAATCAGGTAGTTGAAGAAGGCGGCCGACAGTGGCATCACCACCAGGAACACCATGGTGATGCCGTGCATGGTGAAGATCTGGTTGTAGATGCCTTCAGAAATAACCGACTGCTCAGCTTGCGCCAACTGCAGGCGGATCAACCACGATTCGAACCCACCGAGCGCGAAGAACGTCATCGTGGTCCAGAAGTACAGGATCCCGATGCGCTTGTGGTCGGTCGTGGCGAGCCAACTCAGAAGTCCGGATTCCGACGACGGGCGCAATCGTGGCCCTGCCGTGGTGTCCGTCGTCTTGCTGGTCATTGGTGTCGTCTCCTCCGCCTTGCTCAGCCTGGGTGCCGGTCAGTGCAGTCGCCCGCACCGGGCGCGGTCACCTCAGCGTCAGCAGGTACGCGACCAACGCGTCAATCTCGTCGTTGGTGAGGTTCAGGTTCGGCATGCCGATCCCGTTGACCTCGTAGCTCATGGCCTTCATCGCCTCGGGATCGCGCAGCCACTCCCGGAGGTTTTCTTCCGTCAAGTCATGGATCGCACCGGCGAACTCGGTCCGGCTGAACAAGTGCGTCAGGTCAGGACCAGTGCTGGGCCCACGCGATCCGCCATTCCAGACCTGGTGGCACGACGCGCACGCTTGTCGGTCACCGAGGTCACCGAACAACTCACGCCCGCGCGCAGCCAGCGACCCTTCTTCGGGTTCGGCCGCCGGGGTCGTCTGAGATTCGAGCCACGCCGCATAGTCGGCATCCGACTTGGCGATGACGCGGATACGCATGTTCGCATGCGACAGGCCGCAATACTCGGCACACATCCCGAGGAACCGGCCCGGCTCATCGGCCTGGATGTTGAGGTGAGTCGTACGACCCGGCTCAAGGTCCTGCTTGCCAGCCAGTTGCGGCACCCAGAACGAGTGGATGACCGCCTGGCTCGTCTGCCGCGCCGGGTCAGTCGCGGTCATCTGGAGCCGCACCGGCACACCTGCCGGGATGACGAGCTCGTTGGCGGTATAGATGTCCTGATCCGGGTAGTAGTACTCGAACCACCAACGGTGACCGATGACTTCGACCGTCAAGAATTCCTCGGCCGGCTCTCCCGCCATTTCGAAGATGCCTCTGACTGTCGGCACAGCGATGACTGCCAGGATCAGCGCGGGAATGATGGTCCACAGGATCTCAAGCTTGGTGTTGCCGTGGACCTGCTTGGGGAACTCGTCGTCACCTTTGGCGCGGTACCGCCACGAGGTGTAGACGATGAGCCCCTGCACGAGGATGAACACGGCCAGCGCGATGATCGCCACCGGGATGATGAGATCGTGGGGCGCCTGGGCGAAGGGACCTGCCGGACGCAGTGCGCTCTGGCCAGCATCCGATCCACACCCGGCCAGGACCATCGCACCCGCGCCGAGCAGCGCAACGCGTGGCATCCGAGAGCGAAGCGTGCGACCGCGCAGAATGAACCTGTCGCGCACCGTGACGTCTCCTGTCGCTGGTTCGTGCCCCACCACCGGAGCTTCTATGCGGGTCGCCTCGGCGACCGTTTCCGCCGCTGCGATGACTCACCGACGGCGGCGAAGTCGACGGGCCAGGTCACCACAGCCCACCTTGGCGCAGGGAGCGTAGCCGTTCGCTGACCTCGGCATCCAAACGGACGGTCCTACGGTTCCCAGCGAAACCATCGGTGACCTGCGGCCAGCGCCACCATCGACCACACCACCAGTACCCCGGCAGGTGCCACGACGGGATCCCCTTCGATCAGAATCGAACGCAACAACTCACCCAGCGCACCGAGTGGAAGCAGCAGCCCCACTGCGGCCAGCGCGTCGGGAAGCGCCTCTGCGGCGAACGCCACGCCGCTGATGACCATGAGGATCAAGAACAGCGCATTGCTGGCTGCAAGCGTCGCCTCAGCCCTGAGCGTGCCTGCCATCAACAGGCCGATGCTGGTGCAGGCAACCGCGCCGAGCGCGATGGCCGCCATCAGCGCGACCAACGTCACCATCACTGGCCCCGCTGACGGCACCGGCGGCCGCCACCCGAGCGCCACGGTGGCAACCCCGATCACCAGCAGGGTCTGGACAGCGACGAGACACAGGACCGCGACCGCCTTGGCAACGAGGAACCCCGTGGTCGTCAGTGGGGTGGCGCCCAGCCGCTTGAGCACGCCGTACTTGCGCTCGAACCCAGTCTGGATCGCGACAGCGACAAGTCCCGTGGCAGCAATCGAGATCGCGAGCACCCCGGGCACAAGAAAGTCGACGGCGCCATGGTCACCGGTGGGCAGGACATCCACCGATGAGAAGAAGACCAGGATGCCCAGCGGGATGCCGAACGTGATGACGAGGCTTTCGGCCGCACGCACGAGCAGGCGCAGTTCCATGGTGGCTTGCGCGATGATCGCTTTCATCGGGCATCCGCTTGCTCGGGCGACGGCGCCGTCAACCTCAAAAAGACATCTTCGAGCGAGTGCTTTCCGGCCCTGAGCTCACCCAGCCGTGCATTGTTGTCTTCAAGCCACTGCGCCAGCCGTGCCACCATCGACGGCTCATTGGCTCCTGCCACGATGTACCGGCCGGGACGCGCCTCTGTGACCACGACACCCAGCGCCGTGCCCAGCGAGGTGACGTCCAGGCCAGGATGACTGGTGAACTCGACCTCGGCGCGATCACCATGCGTCAGTTCATCGGGAGTCCCCAGCGCCAGCAGCCGGCCGTGGTCCAAGATCGCGACTCTGTCGGCCAGCGCTTCGGCTTCGTCAAGCAGGTGGGTGGTGATCACGACGGTGACCCCGGCATCCTGCAATTCGCGGACATGCTCCCAGGTCTGCCGGCGCGCAGCCGGATCGAGTCCCGCTGTCGGCTCATCAAGAAACACGACCTCGGGCTGGCCGATCAAAGCCATCGCCAGTGACAGGCGCTGCTTTTCTCCGCCTGACAGGTCGCGATACCTGGTACGTCGAGCACCGTCGAGGCCGACCCGCTCCAGCAATCGGTCGGGATTCAGAGGGTTTGCGTAGAAGCTGGCAAACAACCGCAGCACTTCGCCAGGGCGCGCGAACGGATACACGCCGCCTTCCTGCAACATGAGCCCGACGCGACGGCTCAGCTGTGCACTGTCCCGTCTCGGGTCCAATCCGAGCACAGTCACCGCACCAGCATCCGGCGTCAGGTAGCCCTCACAGATCTCGATGGTGGTGGTCTTGCCTGCTCCGTTGGGACCGAGCAGCGCGAACGTCTCACCGGCGTGGATCGTCAGGTCGACACCATCGACGGCGGTGACCTTCCCGAATCGCTTCACGAGGCCCGTGATCTCGATGGCGGCAAGCGCCTTGGAACGCGATTTGCTGTGCACGGCACCTACGTTCAAGTCGATGGGACGCTGGCCCTCAGTGTGGCGAGGATAGCCGTGCGAGGCTCTGCCCCCTCGGGTCGGACGCTGCCTCCGTGGGCAGGTCGCTCACCTCGATCGGCTCCCTGTCAGCGGCCCCGGGACGCCCGGGTGCGGTGAGTCGTTCAACCGACATGACCCTGGCTGAAACGGTGCTCCAGCAAGGCTCTGTGCGAGGTGAGGCTCAAGGGTCGGCCTGTACACTCGGGTTGCGGTCTTTGACCGCCGCGGCCCCGTGTGTCCCCCCGTCGCACGGGGCCGCATCTATCCTCGGGATCAATTCCCGCGATCCCGAACCGCAAAGGTTGTCGCGGCGATGCCAACCCCATCCAACTCCGACGCCGACGACACAGTCGACGGCACCGTGCACAAGGTCACGCTGCCCATCGTCGGAGCATCCACTGACATCGTCACTGCCCGGCTTTTCGGTGCGGGAGCGATCGGTGTCTGGGAGCAGCCCGACGAGCTCGTCGGGTGGTTTGCCGACCGGCCTGACAAGCTCGGAGCCGACCTTGACGTGATAGCCGAATGGACGGTCGAGGAAGATCGCGACTGGCAGGCCGAATGGAAGGCCACCATCGGACCAATCGCCGCCGGCCGTTTCATCATCGTGCCGAGCTGGCTCGCCGATGACCACCAGCCCGACGAAGATGAGATCATGATCGTGCTCGACCCGGGGCGGGCGTTTGGCACCGGCCACCATGCAACAACGGCGATGTGTCTCGAACTGCTGGACGACATCGATCGTACGAGCAGCCTTCAGGGACAACAGGTTGCCGACATCGGCTGTGGCAGTGGCATCCTGGGCATCGCAGCGGCAAAGCTCGGCGCCTCAGTCGTTGGGGTCGACACCGATCCAGCAGCGATAGCGGTAACCGATGAGAATGCCGAGGTGAACGGCGTGAGCATCAGCACGACCGTTGGTAGCACCGAAGTCTTGGAAGGCCCTTACGACGTCGTGGTGGCGAACATCATCACCGACGCCATTGCCGAACTCGCCGCGGACCTGACGCGGATTGCGGGCGCGACGGCGAGCGCGCCTGGCGCCACTGTCGCGACTGACGGCGCCGACGCGAGGCTTGTCGTCAGCGGGATCAGTGTGAAACGCCGCACCGTCGCCATCGACCCACTCACCGACCTCGGATGGTCGATCGTCATCGAACGACATCGGGACGGATGGCTTGCCGCACTGCTCGAGCGATCCGCACCTACCCAACGCTCTAGCACGACGCCGTCCGACCCCTCGGCAGCGTGACGTTGCTCCCCTCACTCCCGCTTGTGCGACCTGCGCGTCCGTCACGTCGACGGCCCTTTCGCATGCACACTGTGTCCATGTCCACGCCCACGTCTACGCCGGCCCTGTCTACGCCGGTGCCATCCAGACGCCTGCCGCACAGTGCGGTTGTCGTGCTCCTCGTGGTCGTCGCCACAGTGACAGCAGGCTGCGTCGAGCCATCTCTCGTCGAAACAGATGAGGCGGTCGCGGCTGAATTGCCGGAGCTAGGCGAGGATCTGTCAGTCGACCCCGGTCCCGCGCGCGAACAGATCTCGGCACTTTCAGACCTGCTCAACCAGATCGATGAGGTGCTGGCCACTGCGCAGGAGGCTGGCGACGCCGCCTCCGCCCGCGCTGCCGGCGCCGCCGCTCTTGATCTGATGGTCACACGCGACGACTCCACCGAATCGGCGCTCTTGCCGCACGTGTCTGAGGATCGTGCAACGACGTCCGACAACCCCGCGGTGATGGTCACGGCACTCAGCGCTGCGGGCGAAACCGGCGGGTCCGTCGGCACAGATTTGCGGGCCATCGTGGCTGATTCCCTCGCCGGAGATCTGGGAGCATGGCAACGTGACGCAGCCGGGATGGTGGCGTGGGCCCGCGAGGTCGCCGACCCGAGGCTGCCGCTCGACACCCTGGAGGCGAACGTGCTTGAACTTCCTGGCGAGGGGCTGCGCGCGTTGACCTGGACATTGCTGTTGGTCGACGCAACCGACGTCGACCAAGCTCAGGCGTATGCCTTGCGAGCGCGGGCCCACGTTGGGCTCGTAAGTGGGGCGCTCGACTCCATCAACGTTTCGGGCACCGACCGTGCCCAGCCAGGGTCATGATGAACCGCCAGGTACCGCTCTCGCGCGAGCTCCAGGAAGTCGTCGTTGACGGTTTCACCCACGGCGGTGAAGGCGTTGCGCGCATCGAGGGCAAAGCTGTCTTCGTTGCAGGCACGCTGCCAGGCGAACGCGTCATGGTCAGAGTGATCGATGACCGCAAACGCTGGGCGCGAGCAGAACTCGTTGACGTGATCACCCCGTCCGAAGACCGGGTTGAGCCGCCGTGCCCTTACGTCGGGTCCTGTGGCGGATGCGATCTCCAACACGCTTCTCCGCGAGCTCAACGAGCGCTCAAGACCCGTGTTGTGATCGAACAACTCGAACGGCTCGGCGGCATCCAGCGTCCCCCGGTGGAACCTTGCCGGGCGGTTGGCCCTGACCTGGGGTACCGCAACCACGCGCAGTTCCACGCTGCCGACGACGGACGGCTGGGATTCCGGCGGGCAGGAAGTCACGACGTCGTGCCCATTGATCGATGTCTCGTACTTGCCGACGAGGTCCAGCACCTGCGCACCGAAGTCGGCGACTCAACGGGCGCATCGGCGGTCGCCATGCGAGCTCATTCGGCACCTGACGGCGACCATGCGCATGACACCGACCAGACATCCGCAGCGGTCGTGGTGACACCCGGGGCTGGCGGACTTGACCTTCCCGAAGGCAAGTTCGACATCTTGCTGGCGCAACCGGGCGGAAACACCGTGCCGTTGCGTGGCAGTGGCACGCTGAGCATCAGCGTGGCTGGCCTCGATCTCAGCTATCCCGCCGACGGGTTCTTCCAGGTCAATGCTTCCGGCGCCGAAGCCTTGGTCGCGGCCGTGCTGGAAGCGGTCGGTGACATCTCCGGTGCGCTCGTATGGGACCTGTACGCCGGCGTCGGCCTGCTGTCCATCCCTCTCGCGCAAGCTGGCGGTGAAGTGGTTGCCGTCGAGTCGCACGAATCAGCGGCACGTCATGCAGACCTCAACGTCGATCGACATGGCGTCGACATCGAAGTGCTCGCCCTGCCGACAGAGAAGGTCACCTCAGGTTCATTGGGTTCAGAAGGACCGGATGATCCCGACGTGGTGGTACTCGATCCTCCGCGCGCGGGAGCGGGTCCACAGGTCGTCAACGACCTTGTCCGCCTCTCGCCTGCAACGATCGTGTACGTGGCATGCGACGTTGCCGCCCTGGCACGCGACGCCCGGGTTCTCATTGAAGGGGGTTATCGGCTCATCTCAGCGGTCCCACTCGACCTGTTCCCGATGACCCATCACGTCGAGGTCGTGGCAACCTTCTCGCGGTAAGCAGCATCGCTACCGGGAGCGCCAGGGCCACCCGGTCGTCATGCAGGACTCGGAGGATGCCGGCCGTACTCGGGTCCGCTGGATCCAGATTCCGGGTCATCCGAGGCAGGTCCCGGA
>JBBDSU010000018.1:0-53714 GCA_040904825.1 Nitriliruptoraceae bacterium
TCCTTGCCGATCGTGAACGGATCAGGTGAGGCTGCCCACAAGCCGGTGGTCGAACCTCCGAAACGGCGTCCGACACGCACGATCCGGCTCGGTCCGCTTGAGGTCGGAGGCAGCGCCCCCATCAGTGTCCAGACCATGACGGTGACGCCAACGCACGAAGTCGATCTCACGTTGCAGGCCATCGCTGCTGCTCAGGCTGCGGGTGCCGACATCGTCCGGGTGGCGGTGCCGAGGCGAGAAGACGCCGAAGCGTTGGCGGCTATCGCCGAACATGCCCGCATCCCGGTGATTGCCGATATTCACTTTCAGTGGAAGTACGCGGTGATGGCCATCGAAGCTGGGTGCGCCGGCGTGAGGATCAACCCTGGCAACATCAAGAAACACGACAAAGTCGCACTGCTGGGCCAGCTTGCCAACGACGCTGGCGTGGCCATTCGCATTGGTGTCAACGGCGGCAGTCTTGAGCAGGAAATCCTCGACGAGTTTGGTGGTCCGACATCTGAGGCCATGGTCGAGTCGGCCCTGCGTGAGATTCGGCTTCTCGAAGACGTCGGATTCCACGACACGAAGGTGTCGGTCAAGCATTCAGATCCGTGGGTGATGATCCAGACCTACAGATTGCTGGCTGATCGCACCGACTATCCGTTGCACCTCGGTGTTACCGAAGCCGGGCCATTGAAGACGGGGTCGATCAAATCCGCAGTCGGTATCGGTGCGCTGCTGGCCGAAGGCATCGGCGACACCATCAGAGTCTCGCTGTCAGCTGACCCGGTCGAGGAAGTCAAAGCAGGCATCGCCATACTCGAATCGCTGCACCTGCGCGAACGTGGACTTGATGTCGTGTCATGCCCGTCGTGTGGCCGCGCCCAGGTCGACGTATGGACCTTGGCTGAGGACGTCCAGAAAGGCCTCGAAGGGATCGAAGCGCCCTTGCGGGTGGCGGTCATGGGATGTGTCGTCAACGGACCTGGAGAGGCACGCGAAGCTGACCTCGGTGTCGCCGCAGGCAACGGGAAGGGCGACATCATCCGCAAGGGTGTCAAGATCGCCACTGTCCGCGAAGAAGACATCGTTGAGGCCATGGTCCACTACGCGACCGAGATGGCGGAAGAGATTCGTGCGGAGCGGGGCGAAGGCACTCCCGTCGTCGCCTGACGGCCAGACGGCACCCTTGGCAGCCCTATCCAGCCCGTGATACGTTCGCCCGCGAGCGGTGCGGGCCGTCGTACGATGCGGCCCGCATTGCGCGTTCGGTCCCGAGCGCCTGCCCGTCCGAGCGGCGGCCTCGCGCTGCGGCCCGGACCCGACAACGGACGTCCGACGCGGCGGCCGGCCCCACCGGGGCCGGCCGTTGACGTGGAACGGACGTTGCACCGTACGACCAGACGACCAATATGCCGGAAGATCGAGACAACCGGGTAGCACGCCGTGAGCCGAGGACCGACCATGACGAGTAAGCGTGAGGCCCAGTTGCTGGGCGAGCTCGCTCCACTCGTGGATGAGGTCGCCGCGGAGTTCGATGTTCACGTGCTCGACGTTGAGCTCAAGGGTGCACATCCGCGGCGCGTGGTCCGGGTCGTCGTCGACACGGTGGATATGGATCCGGCGGCATTGCTGGATATTGACGTTGTCGCGGCCGTGTCACGCAAGCTCGGCGCTGTGCTCGATGACAGGGACCCGATACCCGGGACCTACACACTCGAAGTGACCTCACCCGGCGCTGACCGTCGTTTGACGACGTTCCGAGATTTCGCCCGCAACCGGGGCCGCCAAGTCCGCATCATTCAGATCGTCGACGCTGAGGCGTCCGACGGAGCTGGCCCCGACGAGGCCGAGTCTGGCGCGGCGGGGCTGGTCGGGGAGCTCACTGCGGTGACTTCGGATGCGATCACGCTGCGGGTTGATAGCAGCGACATCACGGTGGCGCTTGACACCGTGGATCACGGCAAGGTGGTCCTACCGTGGTGACCAAGGAGGCCTGAAGATGAATATCGACATCGAAGCGTTGCGCCAGATTGAGCGCGAAAAGGGCCTTGACTTCCAGACTGTCGTCGAAGCTCTCGAGACGGCGCTCGCATCCGCCTACAAGCGGTCCTCTCAGGCGACCGCTGACGAAGCACGCGTGAACGTTGACCGAGTGACGGGCGCGGTGTCACTGTTCGCTCAGGAACTCGATGACGAAGGCAACGTCGTCAATGAGTGGCAGGAAGAGCCCAACGACTTTGGTCGCATCGTCGCGCAGACGGCCAAGCAGGTACTGCTGCAGCGTCTGCGTGAAGCAGAGCGTGAAGTGACCTACGGCCAGTACGTGGGCCGTGAGGGAGACATCATCTCCGGCCAGGTCAGCCAGCAGGGCAACGTGACGCTGATCGAGCTCGGTCGCACCGAAGCGCTGCTGCCGTACGCCGAACAGGTGCCCAACGAACGACTTGAGCACGGCGCTTTTACGCGCGCGGTGGTCATCGAAGTCCGCAAACAGTTGAGAGGCGCTCAGATCGTGTGCTCGCGCACCCACCCGGCGCTGGTTGTCGGCATGTTCGCCCTGGAGGTTCCCGAGATCGAAGAAGGCATTGTCGAGATCCGAGGGATTGCCCGGGAAGCCGGCCACCGCACGAAAGTTGCGGTGATGTCCAACGATCCGGATGTCGATCCGGTCGGCGCATGCGTCGGCCCCGGAGGCCAGCGCGCTCGCGGTGTGCAAAAGGAACTGCATGCCGATGAACTTGAGCGCATCGACATCGTCAGGTGGGCTGATGAGCCTGAGCAACTCGTCGCCAACGCGTTGTCACCAGCCAAGGTCAGCAACGTCTACCTCTATCCAGACGACGGCACGGCGATGGTGATCGTGCCTGATTACCAGTTGTCGCTGGCTATCGGACGTGAAGGCCAAAATGCCCGGCTCGCAGCGCGGTTGACTGGATGGCGGATCGACATCAAGTCGGAAACGCAGTTCGCCGAAGAGCAGCGCGCCTTCCAGGAAGCATTCGACAAAGGCTTGATCGACGAGTTCGGCAATCCCCTGTCACCCGAAGGGGAGCGCGCGATCGAGGAAGCGGTTGAAACCGCCAAAGCCGCCCGAGATCACGTGCTGACTGAAGGCGAAGCGCCGGTCGAACCAGATGTTGCAATCCACGCTGATGGTGTCGAAGTGCCGGACGAACAAAGCGCTACGACCTGACGGGCAGCGTGGAGGAAGTACCCTTGAATCGCCAGGCGCCCCGGCTGCCGATGCGAACGTGCATCTCGTGCCGGTCCCGCCGACCAAAATCCGAAGTGCTGCGTATCGTGCGAGGTCCTGACGGGCTTTGTGAGGACCCAGCGCAAAGGTTGCCGGGCCGGGGTGCCTATCTGTGCCCCGACCCCCGTTGTGTCGACGCCGCCAGGCGTCGCGGTGCGGGTGCACTTCGGCGAGCGTTGAAGGGTGGAAACGAGACCGAGGCAAACGGCGTGCTGAGCGTCGTTGCGGCACGCCTCGGCGAGCACCAGGCCCGAAAAAGGGCCGTGAGGAGCGAGTACGCGTGAGCAACAAGGTCCGCGTCTACGAATTGGCGAACGAGACGGGCCTCCCCAACAAGGAGGTCATCCGGCGCCTGTCCAATCTCGGCATCGACGCGAAAAGTCATTCGTCGTCGGTGGGGGATGCAGACGCCGCTCGATTCCGTGACTCGCTCGGCAAGACCGAAGCCGAGCGTCGCGCTGAAGACGACGCGCGACGTCAGCGGGAGGCTGAAGAACTTGAGCGTTATCGCTCAATGCAGACGTCAGCTCCGCCAGAACGCAAGAAGGCCGCCAAGGTGCTGCCGCCGCATCTGCGTGCCCAGCAGGAGCAGGCTGAGCAAGCGAGTGCAGCCACTCCGTCAGCTGACGCTGCAGCGCCTGCCGCTGTGGCCGATGAGCAGACGGTGCCAGATGGCGGCGAGACACCTGTCGCTGCGGATCCCACATCTCCGCCAGCCGTCGAGGATGATGCTACGACGGTGAGGCCAGCGAGCCCCGACGCGGCTGACGATCCAGGTGCTGACGGCACAGACGCCCCCGACGACTCCTCGGCGCGGCGAATGCCAGGCGCTCCACCACCGCGCCTGCAACCGGGGCAGGTTCCGTTGCGGCCGTCACCGCCACGAGGGCAAGGTCCGGCGTCCGCCCCGGGCGAGGATCCACTCGTGGTGCGTCGTCCTGAGGCTGGACTGCCCCGCGAAGGCACTGGACGTCGTTTGATCCCGCCACCGTTGCGCAAAGCCCCAGTGCGTCCGCCAAGTCCCGCCCAGCCTCCAGCAGGAGCTGGCGCTGCAGCCCCGCGTGGCGCTCCCGCTCAAGCACCCAGTGGTGGCCGTGGTCGCCCTCCGAGCAATTCGCCGTACCGTCAGCCTGTCGGCCGGGGCGCGCCTGGAGCGCCCGGAAGCCCGGGCGGCGGACCAGGTGCTGGCCGTGGAGGCCCCGGAGGCCCCGGAGCCGGACGAGGTGGCCCGGGCGGGCCGGGTGGTACCGGTGGTCCTGGCAGTGGCAAGACTCGCCGCAAGAAGCGCCGCGAGCGCGAGGCACCGGATGAGCAAGAGATCATGCGTGGTCCGCTGCGGCGCGACCTACCGATCGAGCAACAGATCGAGGTCGAGCGGATCGAAGTTGTCTCGGGTGTCACTGTCGGTGAAATCGCTGACAAGCTCGGAGTCTCGGGTGCTGCCTTGGTCAAGAAGCTGTTCGAAATGGGCGAAATGGCCACCGTGCAGCAGACACTTCCTGACGACACCGTTGAGATCCTGTGCGCCGATCTTGGCGTCGAGATCTATTTCATGTCGGAAGAAGAGCTTGAGTTCGGTATCGAGACTCCCGACGACGATGAGTTGCTCGAAGACCGTCCACCGGTCATCACGGTGATGGGGCACGTCGATCACGGTAAGACGCTGTTGCTCGACGCCATCCGCACGACCGACGTGGTCTCCGGTGAGGCCGGGGGTATCACCCAGCACATCGGTGCCTACCAGATCAGCCATGGCGACCGACGTATCACGTTCATCGACACGCCTGGTCACGAAGCGTTCACGGCGATGCGAGCTCGCGGTGCGCAGATCACCGATGTCGCGATCCTGGTGGTGGCTGCCAACGATGGCGTGATGCCACAGACCCAAGAAGCCATTGCACACATCAAGGCCGCGGAAGTGCCCGTCGTTGTCGCCATCAACAAGATGGACGTCGAAGGGGCTGATCCCGCGCGGGTCAAGACGCAGTTGACCGAGCACGATCTCATCGCAGAAGAGTTCGGCGGTGATGTGCCGATGGTTCCGGTATCGGCGATGACCGGCGATGGCCTTGACGACCTGCTCGAAGTGGTGCTGTTGCAGGCCGATGTGCTTGAGCTGAAGGCAAACCCGAATAAGGACGCGCGTGGCCGCGTTGTCGAAGCCCACCTAGACCGAGGACGTGGCCCTGTCGCCACGGTGCTTGTTCAGGGCGGAACGCTCCGCCGTGGTGACGTGCTCGTCGCAGGTACGGCTGATGGCAAGATCCGCGCGTTGTTTGATGAGAACGGTGACACCGTCGAAGCGGCTGAACCAGCGCGCCCAGTACAGGTCATCGGTTTGAATGAGGTCCCCGAAGCCGGTGACGAATTCAGAGTCGTCGACGCCGAGCGCTTTGCTCGTGACGTCGCCGAGCGTCGCTCAGCCCGCGAACGTCGCAAGGAATTGGCAGACCGGCGCCCGACCACGCTTGAAGAGTTCACCTCTGCGGTGCAGTCGGGCGACAAAGCGACGCTCAACGTCATCATCAAGGCAGACGTGTCGGGTTCTGCAGAAGCGCTCGAAGACGCGTTGCTGAAGCTGGAACTCGACGAGGTACAGGTCCGTGTCGTCTCCAAGGGCGTGGGTGCCATCACCCAAGGCGATGTGCGATTGGCCGAAGCCTCGGCGGCCATCATCGTCGCCTTCAACGTGCGCCCCGGCGCAAATGCCCGGGACGAGATTGATCGCTCCGGTGTGGACGTGCGCACGTATCGCATCATCTATGAAGTCATTGAGGACATCGAGCGCGCGGTCAAGGGCCTGCTGGCTCCGGAGATGCGCGAACAGGTCCTTGGCGAAGCCGAAGTGCGCGAAATCTTCCGTGTCCCACGGATCGGTCCGGTCTTCGGGTGCATGGTCACCCGAGGTGAGATCCGGCGTGATGCGGGTGTGCGTGTCATCCGAGACGGCGTTGTCATCGCTGAAGATGAAATGTCGTCGCTGCGGCGCTTCAAGGATGATGTTCGCGAAGTCCGTGAGGGCTTCGAGTGCGGCATCGGTTTGGACAAGTTTCAGGACGTCAAGGAGGGCGACGTGTTCGAAGTGTTCGAAGTCGTTGAGGTTGCCCGCGACTGACGTGTGTGACCATGGGCGTCGAAGCTGAAGATGGCAAAGTCCATATCGGCATGGCGCGGATCGACGTGCACCTTCCCGGCGCGAGCAGCCTCAAGGAACGTCGCACACGACTGCGTCGTATCGAGACGCGCCTGGCCGACCTCGGCTGCTCGGTCGCCGAAGTTGGTGCTCAAGATCGATGGCAGCGCGCCGTCCTCGGTGTGGCCATCGCCGCATCAGCGCCGTCAGGTGTGGACCGGGTCCTCGATCGGCTGACCGAAGTGATCGAACGCGACCCACAGGCGGTGGTGCTGTCTATCGTCGAACGACTTGACGAGATCGACCGCTAAGCACATGAGGAACTAACGTGGCACGCAAGCGCAATCCCCGCATCGAGTCGCTGGTCAAGTCCGCGATCGCTGACTTGATTGAAACGGAACTCAACGATCCCCGCGTCGCGTTCGTGACTGTCACCGATGTTGAGGTCACCCCAGACCACGACGTTGTGACGGTTCACTACACCTCGCTCGACCCGGAACTCGTGTCAGGCGATCCGCGCAGATCCGGCGGTGACCGGGTCCCCGATCCCGACCAGATCGCCGACGGGCTCGCTTCGGCTGCGCCACGACTGCGCGCTCTGTTGGTCAAGCGCGTCGAGATGCGCATGATCCCTGAGGTCAGGTTCCGTCGAGACCCGACTGCAGTGCAATCAGCAAAGATAGATCAGATGTTGCGTGATCTGCGCACCGGCGAGGGCTGAGGCGCCATGAGCCGTCGCCGCAGCGCTGACGACCTCGAAGGGGTCGTGGTGATCGACAAGCCTGCCGGGATGACATCCCACGATGTCGTTCAGCGGGTCAGGCGTGCGCTCGGCCAATCTCGGGTTGGGCACACCGGCACGCTCGATCCTGCCGCGACAGGTGTCATGGTGGTGTGCTTGGGGCGCGCGACGCGGTTGGTGCAGTTCTTGCAGGCTGGCACCAAGACCTACGCGGCCCGCATGGTGCTGGGGATCGAAACCGATTCTCAGGATGCTGACGGCGAGATCATCGCCCGCATGGCCGCCGACCACATCGATGAACGCCAATTGTGCGAGGCGCTGACCAAATTCCAAGGGCAGATCGCTCAGATTCCCCCGATGGTGTCAGCGGTCAAAGTCGGCGGAGAACGGCTGCATCGCAAGGCTCGGCGCGGAGAAGTCGTTGACCGGGAGCCGCGACATGTCACTGTCCACGACCTTGTGTTGGACATGTTTGAACCGGGGGAGCATCCGCGCGCATCGTTCCTCGTCACTTGTTCGTCGGGTACCTACGTGCGGACGCTCGCCCACGATGTCGGCCACGACCTAGGTGTCGGAGGAAGCCTTGAAAGCCTGCGGCGGTTGGCCAACGAACCGTTCCACCTCGACGAAGCGGTCAGCCTTGAGGATTTTGAGGAGGCAGCTCAGGCTGGTCGCATGAGCGAGTTCATCATGAGCGCCTACGACGCGGCTATCCGAGCGCTGCCGGTTTGGGATGTCGAAGATGCCGGCCTCGTCATGCAACTCGTGTCGGGGGCGCGCTTAGACATGGAACGTCGCATGCCTCCTGCAGCGGTCGTCGGTGCCGATGCGTTTGCCGTGACCTGGTCGAACCTGCTGGTAGGCGTGTACAAACCGATGGGCCAGGAGGGCATCGCCCGGCAGGCACGCGCCGCACTGGTGTGGTCACAGCCGGACGACGTTGGCGGGATCCAGGTTGATACACCAACGTCAGCCACACCCACGGACCGGGGAGCTGGCGCGTGACCGATAAGGCGTCGTCAGCGCTGGCAGGCCTTGAAGGTGTCGAAATAGCCCCTTCAGTGGTGACCATCGGCAATTTTGACGGACTCCACCTCGGCCATCAGCGTTTAATCACGCGCACCCTTGAAGCGGCCAGAGCCCGGGGGATCCGGTCGGTCGCGGTGACGTTCGATCCTCATCCGATGCGTGTGCTGCGCCCCGATGTGTCGGTCGGTCGGCTGACCGATCTGGCTACGCGGCAGCGGCTGCTTGTCGAGGCCGGGATTGATCTCGTCGTGGTGTTGTCGTTCACGCCGGCGTTATCACGATTGAGTCCGCAGGAGTTCATCGATCACGTGGTGATCGACCGCCTTCAATCACAGCGTGTTGTCGTCGGTGCGAATTTCCGGTTCGGTCATCGCGCTGCTGGTGATGTGACTGTGTTGCGCGAAGCGGGGCGCGCGCCCGACGCTGACTTCGATGTCGATGCTGTTGATCTGCTGACCCGCCACGGGGCCATTGTGTCAACCAGTGCGGTGCGGGCTGCCCTCGAACGTGGGGACGTTGAAACTGCCACGGCATTCCTGGGTCGAGATCACCTGGTTGTCGGCAACGTCATCCAGGGGGACGGCCGTGGGCGCACGATCGGCGTTCCTACCGCCAATGTCGATGTTGCACCCGAGATCGTTGTGCCAGCGCATGGCGTGTATGCCGGGCGAATGGCTGTCGACGGGGAGTGGTTGCCGTGCGTGACGAACGTCGGAGTGCGGCCGACGGTCGCGCATGAGCAATTAGCCCTCCCGACGGTGGAATCCCACCTCATCGATCGTGATATCGATCTCTACGGCCGTGAGGTGACGGTGACGTTCGCACATCGCTTGCGCGCCGAGCAGCGGTTCGACGGACTTGACCAACTTGTTGATCAGATTCGTCGTGATATCGCTGCAGCCAAGACGTTGGTCGGTGGTGTCACAGGGTCGTGAGGTTGCCGTGGCCGCCGCGCTGTGCCACACTGGGTAGCAGTCGGCCCGAAGGGTCGACGTCACCGTGCCCGTTCGGGCGTCGGGGTTCGTGGGTTGCCGCGTCGATAGATGCGACGTAAGTGACCGGCCTTGTTGAGATGTCGTCGTGACACACATGGCCAACAACCCCCGGCGGCGGTGCAAGTCCGCTGGCCCGGCGCGGTAGGGACCCCATCACGACAGGAACCATGACGTGGCTGAAACGCTGTCTGACGACAAACAGACCATTATCGAGCGCTTCGCCCGCACACCGGGCGATACCGGTTCACCGGAGGTGCAGGTCGCGCTGCTGACGCAGCGGATCTCTCATCTCACCGGTCATCTGAAGGAGCATCACGGGGATCACCATTCCCGTCGTGGCTTGCTGATGCTGGTTGGTCAGCGCCGCCGGCTGCTCAATTACTTGAGAGACAAAGACATCGATCGTTACCGTGCGTTGATCGCAGAGTTGGGTCTGCGCAGGTAATACCGACGGCTGCGGCGGGTCAGGCGACCCCCGCGGCCTTGTTGTGGAACCGGCCTAGTGTTGGCACTTTCCAGGACATGAAACTAGGAGGCGACCGCACAGGTCGGTCGTCAGTGGAGACGCCTCGGTGACCCGCAAAAGGGTTTGCGAGACGCCCTCACTGATGAACCGACTCACCGGTTCGGACGCCTCCAGAGCATCCCGCGATACCGCGGGCGCGTGCCGCCTCTGGCGGCCGTGACGACACCAAGGAGGCCCACAGTGGGCAAGCTCGGCAACCACGAGCACGCCGTCGAGATCGACGGCAAGACGATTACTTTCGAGTCCGGACGACTCGGCATGCAGGCTGGCGGCGCAGTCGTCGCCAGCATCGGTGACACCAAAGTGCTGTCGACGACCACTGCATCCAAAGAGCCGAAGGATTTTCTTCCGTTCTTCCCTCTGACCATCGAGGTCGAGGAGCGGATGTATGCCAACGGCCGTATCCCTGGTTCGTTCTTCAAGCGTGAAGGACGGCCTTCGGAGAACGCGATCCTGGTGTGCCGGCTGACTGACCGCCCGTTGCGTCCGACCTTCGCTGAAGGCCTGCGCAACGAAGTCCAGGTGGTCAACACCATCATCCAGACCGCTCAGGTCGACCCTTACGACGTCGTGGCGATGAATGGATCGTCGCTGTCGACGATGTTGTCGGGTATTCCGTTCGACGGTCCCGTCGCCGCGGTTCGCTACGCGATGCTGCGCGATGGTTCATGGGTCGCTTTCCCGACATTCGAGGAACTCGAGTCGGAAGCCGTGTTCAACATGGTCATTTGCGGACGTGTCGAGGACGACGGCGAGATCGCCATTCTCATGATTGAAGCTGAGGCGACCCGCGACGCGTGGGTCAAGATCGACATGGGTGCTCCAGCGCCAACCGAGCAGGTTGTCGGTGAGGCGATCGAGCAGGTCAAGCCGATCATTCGCCAGTTGTGTGAGGCGCAGCAAGCCTTCGTCGACAAGGTCGGCGTGCGTGACGCGGGCGAGTTCCCGCTGTTCCCGGACCACTCGGACGCGATCTTCGACGTGGTCTACGACCACGTCGGTGCACGGGTCGAGGAGGTCTATCGCCGCGACGATCTGAGCAAGGAAGGCAAGGACGCGGCGTTGGCAGAAGTCAAGATCGATGCCGTGGCCCATGCGGTGGCCAACGGACCGGACGATCTTGAAGAAGGCGATCGTCGCAAGCAGGCTTCTGAAGCATTCCGTACGACGGAGAAGAAGGTCGTCCGGCGCCTGATCGTCGAAGACGGCTATCGAGTCGACGGCCGGTCTCCAACCCAGTTGCGTCCAGTGACCGCCGATGTAGGCGTCCTGCCGCTGTCGCATGGATCGTCGATCTTCGAGCGTGGCGAAACCCAGGTCATGTCGGTCTTGGCTTTGGGTACCACCCGCGAAGGGCAGCGGCTCGACACCCTCGATCCTGAGGACGAGAAGCTGTTCATGCACCACTACAACATGCCGCCGTACTCGACTGGTGAAGCGGGCCGCGTCGGTACGCCTAAGCGTCGTGAAATCGGCCATGGTGCGCTCGCCGAACGGGCGATCCTGCCGGTTCTGCCGGATATCGACGAGTGGCCGTATGCCATGCGGGTCGTGTCCGACGTGCTGAGCTCCAACGGTTCGACCTCGATGGGTTCGGTGTGTGCGACCTCGCTGGCGTTGATGGACGGTGGCGTGCCAATCCATGCTGCGGTTTCAGGTATTGCCATGGGTCTGGTGTTCGAGAACGGCAAGTTCACGACATTGACCGACATCCAGGGTGTTGAGGACTTCTTCGGCGACATGGACTTCAAGGTCGCTGGCCCGGAGAACTTCATCACCGCTCTGCAGTTGGACACCAAGCTGGCCGGGATACCCGCGCAGGTTCTTCAGGACGCGCTGTTGCAGGCACGCGAAGCGCGCATGGAGATCCTCGATGTGATGAATGCGGCTATCTCTGCGCCGCGTGACGAGGTTGCCGAAACTGCTCCTCGCGTCGAGGTGGTGCGCATTCCGCAGGACAAGATCGGTGCGATCATCGGTCCCCGTGGTGCGATCATCAAGGAACTGGTCGAGGTGACCGGTGCCCAGATCGATGTCGATGAGGAAGCCGGTCGTGGGGTCGTCAAGATCTACGCAACATCGCGTGCGCAGGCTCAAGATGCCCTCGACCGCATCAACGCGATCGCCAACCCGCAGCTGCCCGAGAAGGGCGAGCGGTACCACGCGACGGTCGTCAAGACGGTCGATTTCGGTGCCTTCGTCAACTTGACCCCCGGGACCGACGGGCTGCTTCACATCTCGGAGTTGTCCAAGATCGTAGGCAAGCGGCTCGATCACGCTGAAGAGGCTGTCAACGTTGGGGACCAGGTGCTCGTCCAGGTCATCGACGTGCTCGACGGTGGCCGCAAGTTCAAGCTTGAGTACGTCGGTGAGAAAGCTGACAAGTCGTCGGGCAGCGATGGCAACCGTGGCGGCAACGGCGGTTCCGGCGGCGAGCAAGGTGGTGACCGCAACCAGGACACAAGCCGCGGCGGTGGGCGCGACCGTGCCCGCAGTGGTGGCGACCGGGAGCGTTCCAGCGGCGGTGAGCGTGAGCGTTCAGGCGGCGACGGTACGGGATCCGGTGGCGACGAGCCGACGCGTACACGGACACGAAGCCGCAGCCGCGATCGCGACTGAGGGTTCGTGACCCATCAGCTGACAACCCTGCCGACGGGCGTGACCGTCGTGACCGAGGCGATGCCTTCGGTCCGGTCGGTCGCCCTCGGCATGTGGGTTGCGGTTGGATCGCGCGACGAACAGCCGGCTGATGCCGGCTGTTCGCATTTCCTCGAACACCTGTTGTTCAAGGGAACGTCGCGGCGGTCTGCACGTGACATCGCCGAGGCCTTGGATGCCGTCGGGGGTGAACTCAACGCGTTCACCTCCAAAGAGCACACGTGCTTTTATGCGCGGGTGCTCGACCGCGATGTGCCACTCGCGTTCGATGTGCTGGCCGACATGATCGTTGATGCGCGTAATGCACCCGAGGACGTCGATGCCGAGCGCGACGTGGTGTTGTCTGAACTCGAGATCCACTACGACACGCCAGACGACCTTGTCCATTCGGACTTTGCGCGCACGGTGCTCGCCGAACACCCGTTGGCTCTTGAGACGCTGGGAAGCGAAGCATCAATTCATGGTCTTGATCGCGGCCGAATCCACGACTACTACCTGGCGCATTACCGCCCGGAGCACCTAGTCGTTGCAGCGGCAGGCAATGTTGATCACGAAGCGATTGTCAACCTGGCGCACGAGCGGCTGGGAAACTTGGGACGTCCGGGCGGTGTGCGGGCTGACCGCACTGCGCCGATCGCGTTCGGTGAGCGCCAGGTCAACGTCCGGCATCGGGCGACTGAACAGGTCCATCTGGTGTTGGGTGTGCCTGGCTTGTCGCAACGCCACGATGATCGCTGGGCACTACGAGTCCTCGATCTTGTGCTCGGGGGTGGCATGTCGTCGCGCTTGTTCCAAACCATTCGGGAAGAGCGCGGTTTGGCCTACACCACCTACAGTTATGCGTCGTCGTTCTCCGACGGCGGCCTGTTCGGCGCCTACGTCGGCACGTCGCCTGCGAAGGTTGACACGGTGGCTGCACTACTGCGAGCCGAACTGGACCGGGTTGGTGACGACCTGACTGCCGATGAGGTTGACCGGGCACGCAGTTCGCTCACGGGACAGACGGTGTTGTCGCTTGAGAACACGTTTTCGCGCATGGCGCGTGTTGGCCATCAGGTCGTTGCCGGCGACGAGATCGTCACGGTCGATGAAGCACTGACGATGATCGGTGACGTCGATGTGGCCGCCGTCAAGGACGTCGCGCAACGTGTGCTGGCCCAGCCGCGAGTTCTGGCAGTGGTAGGACCGTTCGCTCCAGAAGAGTCGGAACGGTTCGCTGGTGTGGTGCAATAGCCGGCAGTGGCAGGGTTCACGAAGACCGTTGGGCCACGAGGAGGCGGCAGATGACCACACGAGTGGCGGTAATCGGCGCAGCCGGACGCATGGGCACGACGACATGCCGGGCGATCGCCGACACCGATGATCTTGCTTTGGTTGCTGCCATCGATCCGGCCGAATCTGGTGAGCAACTCAGCGCGGTGGCGGGCGTGTCTGGTCCCGCAGGCGAGGTCATCGTTGGCGATGACCTCGACAGTTTGATTGATGCAGGTGTGGACGTTGCCGTCGAATTCACTGGTCCCGCCACCGTCGGCGCCAACCTGGTCGGACTCCTTGAGCGCGGCATCCATGCCGTGGTGGGTGCGACCGGGATCGCCGACGCCGACCTGGAGCAGGCGCGCAGCCTCGCCTTGCAAGGTCCGGCACGAGCGCTCATCGTCCCGAATTTTTCGATTGGTGCGGTGTTGATGATGAAGATGGCGGCTGAAGCCTCACGTCATCTACCCCATGTGGAAATCATTGAGCTGCACCACGACGGCAAAGTGGATGCGCCCTCGGGTACCGCCTTGCGAACCGCAGAATTGATCGCCGCTGAACGTGCGCGTGTCCCGGATGCGCCGCTGGGCGATGACGCTCATCCGGGCGCCCGGGGTGGCACTCACGCTGATGTGCGCATCCATAGTGTGCGCCTCCCGGGGCTTGTCGCCCACCAGGAGGTCATTCTTGGTGGGCTTGGGCAGACGTTGACCTTGCGGCATGACTCGTTGGATCGATCATCGTTCATGCCAGGAGTGTTGCTTGCGTGTCGCCAGGTGGCGTCACTCGATGAAATGGCTGTCGGGCTCGAACACGTGTTGTGACGCCGACGGGGTGTCGCCCATGATGGGTCGGGCTTGAGCGGCGTGATGGAAGGGATGGGTCATGGCCAGCGATGATCGCTATGTGGAGGCGCTACGCCGGTTCTCGGGCGACCTGAGGATGGCGCAGCAGGTCTTCGCGTCGATGACCCAGCGCGACGTGGCCATCGAACCGGTGCATTGGCAGTTGCTGTTGAAGGCCCACCTCGATGGTCGTGACCTTCCGGGAGCCAGCGCAGTGCTCGACCAGATGGCCGCCGCCGGTGTCGCTATCGACCCCGAGGTGCGCTGGCAGCTGGCTGTGGCGACCGGCCGAGCCGGGCGTGCAACCGAGGCTGTGGCGATGCTGGAAGCGCTCCACGCTGACGGCTTGCAGCCGCCTGCCACACAAGCTCCCGCCGTCCTGTCGATCTACGTCGCAGGAGGGCGCTATCCGGCCGCCCGGGCCGTAATGCGCCGAATGACCAATGAAGGCCAAGCTGCCACCGACGACGAATACGCCCGCATTCTTGCTGATTGCCTTGATCGCAAAGCGATCAAGGATTCGCGTGCGGTCATCGAGGCCATGTTGGCGGTGGGGCGTCCTCCGTCGGCGCAGCAGGCCGAGGTGCTGGTTGCGATGATTGCACGTGCCGGCCACCCGGACCGCGCTGAAGAGCTGTTGACCCTCATGCGCGACGGTGGGGTCGACGTGGCAGCATCGGTAATGACCGAGCTGCTCCTCGCGCACGCCAAAGCCGGTGACACGTCCGCAGCAGATCGCACGATGGCTGCCCTGGCTGATGCAGGAGGAGCTGTATCGAGCCACCACCACAATGCCCTGTTGGAAGCTGCGATCGCCGCAGGCGACGCCGATGCAGCCTGGGACGTCGCGCTGCGGCTGGCGACCCAAGGCCGGATTCCCACAGGGGCCAACCTTGAAGGACTCATCGACGTCAGCTTGGCGGCGAAGCGATTGTCGGCGGCCAGCGGGGTGATCGACTGGATGCTGATGCTCGGTGTGCCGATTCCACCTCAGAAGGCAGCCGAGGTGCTGGCAGGCCACTTGAAGGCTGGCGACCTGGATCTCACGTTGTCACTGGTCGATGTAATGGCGGCCCGAGGTGTGCCTATCGACAGGCGCGTTGCCCGTGATCTGGTGGAGCGCACCATCAAAGCCAAGCGGTTCGATGTTGCTGAACGCCTGCTGCTGGCCTTCAAAGCCAGCGGTTCGCTTACACAGGCGCGCCATTTCGGGTCGTTGCTGTCGGCGTTGTTGGCCGCGAAGAAGGTCGACGAAGCGCTGGCGCTGCTGGGACGAATGCTGGAAGCAGGGGTCAAGCCTCCGACAGCCGATGCGTCGGCGCTGGTTGGCGCGTTGACGCGTGCCGGACGGCTCAGTGAAGCTAATGACGTCATCGTTCGGCTGGGCCAAGCCTCGGCAGTTGTCGACGAACCGACCTACCGAGCATTGATGTGGGAGCACGCGAAGAAGGGGCAGCATGAGCCGGCGAAGGCGGTCTACGACCGTATGGTCGCGGCCGGGATCACCCCAGATGAGCGGCACACCAAGGCACTTGAGTGGGCATCGGGTGCGGTGCCTTCCCGGCTCCCCGATGACGGCGGTGCGAAGAACTCCGACGGCGACGCGGCGAAGAAGACCGACGGCGACGCCGCGAAGAAGACCGATGGCGACGCCGCCGACAACAGCGAGTAACAGCAGTCAGCGGTTGCTGGTCGTGTCAACGAACTGTGTGCGTGCAAGGTTCGCATACAGCTCACCGCGCGCGATGAGTTCCTGGTGTGTGCCCTGCTCGACGATGCGGCCGGCATCCATCACGACGATGAGATCGGCATCGACCACGGTCGACAGCCGGTGGGCGATCACCAACGACGTGCGGTTCGTGAGTGTTTCGGCGAGCGCCGCCTGCACCAGACGTTCGGACTCGGTATCAAGATGGGCGGTCGCCTCGTCAAGGATGACGATGGCGGGGTCCTTGAGCAGCACTCGGGCGATGGACAAGCGCTGCTTCTCGCCTCCAGAGAGCCGGTAGCCGCGCTCACCGACGACGGTGTCGTACCCGTCAGGCAACCGGCTGATGAGCGTGTGAATACGTGCCGCCTGCGCGGCAGCGACGAGCTCTTCGTCGGTGGCATCTGGCCGCGCGTAGCGCAGATTGGCAGCAATCGAGTCGTGGAACAGGTGCGCGTCCTGGCTGACTACGCCGATCCGGTCGCGCAGCGAGTCCAGTGCTACGTCGCGAACATCATGGCCATCGACGATGACGCGCCCTTCGGTCACGTCGTACAGCCGGGGGACCAGTGATGACAGCGTCGACTTGCCTGCGCCAGAAGGCCCGACGATGGCGACCATCGTTCCTGGTGGGATCTCCAGGTTGATGTCGGTCAGGATCCAGTCGGACGCTTCGGTGTCATGATCAGACCGGGGGCCTTCCAGAGACGCCAGTGACGACCCAGTGGCGTCTGGAAAGCGGAACGACACGTTGTCGAAGGTCACGTGACCCGTCGAGGACTCCATGGAGCCATCGATCGGTGCCAGCGTGACGGCATCTTCATGTTCTTTGATGGCATGCGGCAGATCCAGCACTTCGAACACGCGCTCGAAACTCACCAGGGCCGTCATCAGGTCAACGCGAGCATTCGACAGTTGTGCCAGTGGGCCATAGAGCTGGGTGACATAGAGCGCGAGGGCAACCACGGTGCCGACCTGCAATTCCGGGTCACCTATCACCAAGCGGCCACCGACGAGATAGACCATTGCGGTCGCCATCGCACCAACGAACCCTAGTGAGGCAAACAACGCGCGACCATGCACGGCGGTGCGCACACCGAGGCTGGCGACTTGCGAGGCACGGTCGTGAAACACCTCGACTTCGCGGTCAACCCGCCCGAACAGCTTGACCAGCAGTGCGCCAGCGACATGGAACCGCTCGGTCATCACCGTGTTCATCTCGGCGTTGAGCTGCATCGCCTCACGTGCCAGCTTCTGCAGGCGGCGGCCGACGATCCGGGCTGGAATGACAAACACCGGCAGGATCGCCACTGCCAACAGCGTCACCCGCCACTCCAGGATCAGCATCGCGATCAACGTGACTGTCACGCCAATCAGGTTGTCGACGATGCCGCCGAGCGTGCCGGTCAGGGCACGTTGCGCGCCGATCACGTCGTTGTTCAACCGAGTGATCAGCGCACCCGTCTGCGTGCGGGTGAAAAATGCGATGGGCATGGCCTGGACATGCCGGTAGAGCATGGTGCGCAGATCGAGGATGAAGCCTTCGCCGATGGAGGCCGACAACCAGCGTTCCAGCATCGACAGGCATGCGACGATCGCTGCCACGCCCAGCATGGCCCAGAACAAAGTCCACAATAGGGAGGTATCAGCCTCAGGGATCGCACGGTCGATTGCGATCCTGATGAGCTGGGGAGGTGCAGCTGACGTGACGGCCGCCACCATGATGAGGATGACGAAGGCTGTCAATCGCGACCGGTATGGCCGGGCCAGGCCCAGTGCCCGTCGTGCCACCGTCCGATCAAAGCGGCGGCTGGCCATTTCCTCGGCGTCGCCGAGTGGCCGGAAAGGCATGCCGCCAAAGCCTCGCACTGGCCACCTCGTCGTCGCGGGCCATTAGGATCGTTATCGTGGGCCACGCGAGGTCACGGCGAGGCGTGCCTCGAGGTCGTGATATCGCCGCACCACGTAGTGCTAGAGCGGCCCCCATCGTACGACCGCATCGCGAGGTACCTGTGCCAGTTGATCCAACCCCGCGCAGCACCTCACCTGACGGTGATCGTGCGCGCCTCGCACCCTACGTCTCCGACGTGGACGGTGACGTGTTCGCATTGACAGGTCTGCCCGAGGTCGTCAAAGGCGCGATGTTCGCGCGGTATTCGCGCTACGCCGGTTCTTTGAAGGATCTGTTTCTCGAAGAATTTGCGGACGACCTCGATGCTGACGATCCCGCAGCGCGGGCCGAATCGCTCTATCAGCGGGTCTTCGATCAGTACGGCGATGACTCTGTAGCCCAGCTCGGCGGCGCACACGTCGCGCTGGAGAATGTGTCGAACCTGGCGACCAAACGCATCGAATGGGGGCGACTGGCCGCCTACCTCGAACAGTCGACCCGCTACATCCCGTTCGATACCAAGCCGAACGGCCGCTACCGGTACCACCGCGACGCCGACATCATGGCCGGCCGGCACGCACAAGCCTACGAACGCGAACTTGATGCCATCTTTGATCTCTATGCCGGGCTCGTGCCAGAGGTTCTCGAATGGGTGCGCCGGCGGTGGCCTCGCGATGACGACACCTCGACGTTCGTCTACAACAACGCGACCAAGGCCAAGGCGCTCGACCTGTTGCGGGGGCTCTTGCCAGCCGCCACGACCGCCAATGTAGGAATGTTCGCCTCCGGCCAGTCCTACGAACAGTTGCTCCTGCGGTTGCGGGCAGACCCGCTGGCGGAGTCTCGCTCGATCGCTGATCGCTTGCTGACCGAGTTGCGGACCGTGATCCCATCGTTTCTGACCAGGGTTGACCGTCCTGATCGGGGTGGTGCCTGGAGCGACTACTTGGCGTCAACCCGGCTTGCCACCCGCCAGCTTGCTCAGGAGTTGGTAACTGCGCCCGCCGACCCGGCAGCACCTGTGACGCTGACCGACTTCTCGCCGCGCGATCCGGTCGATGCCGAGATCGCGCTGGTGACCGCCGCGCTGTATCCCCACGTGACCCTGCCCGAGCAGCAACTGGAAGCCGAAGTTGCCAGCTGGCCGGCTGAGCGCCGCCGCCAAGTTCTTGCGGCCTATGTCGGTGATCGCGCCAACCGTCGTCACCGGCCGGGGCGCGGCTTTGAAAGGGTGTGGTACCGGTTCGACGTCCTTGGTGACTACGGCGGATTCCGGGATCTTCAGCGCCATCGCATGCTCACCATTGAATGGCAGGAACTGACCCCTGCGCACGGGTACGACACCCCGCCTGAACTTGAAGAGGCTGGTGTTGCCGCCCGGTGGCACGAGGCACTGGCCAGATCAGCCGACTTGTATGCCCTGGTCGCTGACGACCATCCTGCCCAGGCCCAGTATGCGGTGTGCTTCGCCTACCGGGTGCGCTACGTGATGCAGTTCAACGCTAGGGCGGCGATGCAGATGCTGGAATTGCGCTCGACGCCGCAGGGTCACCCGCTGTACCGCGCCATTGTTCAGGAGATGCACCGGCAGATCGGCGACGTTGCCGGACACCGTGCGGTGGCTGATGCGATGATTCATGTCGACCATGGAGCCAACGAACTTGAGCGACTTGAGTCCGAGCGCGCCGCCGAACGTCGCCGTACGGTGCGGCAGACCACGTCGACCGGCGGCGACCTGGATGCCGCCGCAGAGCCCCATAGCAGAGGGACACCGCTGTGAATCATCGACTGCAGAGCATCGTGCTGGGCCTGATGGCAGGATTCGTGCCGCTGCTGCTCCTTGACCTGGCTCGCATTCTGCGTGATGCGTTCGAACGAGATGGGGGTCAGACCAGCGAATGGTGGTCGATTGCCTGCTATCTCGCCGTGGGTCTGGTGGTGACCTGGGTGGCTGCTGTGGGGTTCAGAGACCGAACGGTGCCCGCCATCGGCGCTGCTGTGATCGTGCTGTTCGTGCTGCCGACGCTGCCGGTCGCCGCAGTCGAATGGATCCCGGATCTGCCGATGGCCCCGGTCACGCTGGTCCAGCGGTCCGCTGCGGTCATGCTGATCGGAACGTTCCTGGCTATCGCCGTTGGGTCGGCCGGTCGAAGCCGACGTCGCAGCAATCGGTAGTTTGTCGCATGTCACCTAGGTCGGCGACGGACGTCAGTCCACCTCGACGGTGACCCGATCGGTGACCGCGGGGGCGAGTGGGGTGCCGTCACCGCGGACGAATTCGACGGTGATCGCGTGGTTGCCGCCAGACAGCGAGATGCTGGTGCTGACCTCGTCGCATGGCGCCGTTGCCGAACATTGTGGTGACCACTCGGCATCGCGCCGGTCGCCATCGATGTAGACGTTGATCACACCAAGGTGGGTCGCCACCTCAGACATCGCCGCCCATGCCTCGAACGTGGCCGCACCGGGTCCAATGGTGCCGCCCCTGACGCGTACTACGATCTCGACGTCGCCGGTCACCTGCTGCCCGTCGGCTGGCACCAGAATCGCGACTTCCGCGTCATCGGCCAACGGCAGCACTTCCACTGGAGGGTGGAGCGCCACAGTCAGCGGCCCGGACAGGACCGTGACCGTGACAATGCCCACCGCCAACGTGGCACCGGTCAGCGGGGACAGGCCATCAAGCTGCACAGGCGTGGTGACGTGGATCAGCAACGCCACCGCGGCGACCACCGCGATGGGAAGCCCCCAGCCGATCCCATCGGAGATCCACCCATCGCCGATGGCTCCGAGGCTGGCTATCGCAACAGCGGCCGCGGCTGGCAACGCCAGGTCCGACAGATCATCGACCTTGAGAAGCCTCGTCGCAATGGCCAGTACGGTGATGGCGAGCATGATCCCCGCGACAACCACCATCGCCTGCCACACAGAACCTGGCCCCGCATGGCCGATCACCGCTGGCAGCGATGTCACCGGACCCGCCGTCATGTAAGCGAGACTCACCGGTGACTCCTGACGTTGGCCGGTTGGGTGGCAACGTGGTTGCTCTGGTGCACTTGGCACGGCTTGATGCGCGATCTCGGACTTGGCGCCACAGGGCCCGCCACGATTGTGCCCGTTAGGATATGCCTGGCAGCGGCGCGGCCAGCCCGTTGACGTTTTCACCGCGGATACCGCCGTGATGGTCCGGATATTCGCCAACGATGGTGCCTGACGAGACGCGATTCGAACGCAAGGTGTGCACGCATGGCTAACGACGGCGGATGGATGCCCGTCCCTCCAGGTGTGGGACGCGTTGTCACAGCGATGGCGACTCCTATGCTTGATGATGGCTCCCTGGATCTTGCAGGCGCCGAGCAACTCGCAGATCATCTTGTCACCACCGGTACTGAGACGGTGCTTGTCAACGGCACCACCGGAGAATCTCCGACCCTTGCCGGCAACGAACCGTGGCAGTTGCTCGCGGTCGTCCGTGAGGCCGTCGGTGAGCGCGCCACCGTGATGATGGGGACGGGAAGCAATAGCACCGCCTCGACGGTCGACGCTACGGCGCGAGCCACCGACGAAGGTGCCGACTCCATCCTGGTCGTCACGCCGTACTACAACCGCCCCGACCAGCGGGGGCTGCTGGCGCATTTCACTGCCGTCGCCGCGTCGACGCACCTGCCCATCGTGATGTACGACATTCCGTTTCGCACCGGCCGTGAAATCGAAACCCCTACCCTGATCGAGTTGGCACAGACTCCCAACCTGGCCGGTGTCAAGGATGCGACGACCGACCTCGGCAAGCTGGGCGATGTGATTGCCGCGACACGAGGAGTTGACGGTGGGTTCGGAATCTGGAGTGGTGCCGACGAGGTGAATCTTCCGGTGCTCGCTGTCGGTGGGAGCGGGGTCGTGTCGGTTGCCGCACACCTTTGCGGGCCGGAGATCGCCGCAATGATCGCAGTGTTTCCGACTGCCCCGGCGGCAGCACGCGATCTGCACCTGAGGTGCCTGGGGTTGCATCGTGCTTTGTTCGCTGAACCTTCACCTGCCCCCCTCAAGGGCGGGCTGACCGCACTGGGACTGCCAGGCGGTCCTGTGCGCCCGCCGTTGGCGGACGCATCTCAACACGTTGTCGACCGTGTGGTCGACGCCTATCACACATTGGCCGCAGCCAGATGACACAAACTTCCCGCAAGTCCGGCACGTCGAACCGCGATGTCGCGCCCGTCACCGTCACGTTCTTTGGAGGGCTCGGTGAGATCGGGCGGAACATGGCCACCATCGAGGTTGATGGTGCGATCGTCATTGTGGACGTCGGGGTGTTGTTCCCCGACGCCGAGCATCTGGGTGTCGACTTGATTCTGCCGGACTGGTCGTCGTTGAAGGAGCGAGCCGACGACATCGAGGCTGTGTTTCTCACCCACGGTCACTTGGACCACATCGGGGCGCTGCCCTACTTGCTGCGCGACCTCGACCGGCCATTGACGATCTACGGCACCAAGCTCACGCTCGCGTTCTGTGAAGCGGTGATGGAAGAGTGGGACGACCTGCCTGAGGTTGAACTGATCGAGATTGAGCCAGGTGACGTGATCGAACTCGACGTTGTATCCGTCGAAGCCGTTCAGGTGTCGCACTCGATTCCCGACGGCGTGGCATATGCGTTCCGCACACCCCACGGCATGATCGTCCACACGGGCGACTTCAAGCTCGACCAGAGTCCCATCGACGGCCGGCCCACCGACCTCGCCCACTTCGCCCGGCTTGGTGACGAAGGCGTTGACCTGCTGCTGGCCGACTCGACCGGCGCTGATACGCCCGGTCACGTCCCCACTGAACGCACGGTGGGTACCAGCATCCGCGAGCATGTCGCCGACGCTGAAGGCCTCATCGTCGTCGCATCGTTCGCATCGCACGTCCATCGCATCCAGCAGGTGCTCGACGCGGCAATTGCCGTCGGCCGTCGGCCAGTCTTCGTAGGCCGCTCAATGGTGCGCAATATGGGGATCGCGGGCGAGCTTGGGTATCTCGAATTCGACGAGAACACGGTTATCGACCTCGCGGACGTCGGCAACTACGACCGCGGCGATCTGATCGTGATCTGCACGGGATCGCAGGGAGAGCCATTTTCTGCGTTGAGCCTGATGGCCGCCGGCGATCACCGCCACCTCGACGTCGGTGAAGGCGACCTCATCATCCTGGCGTCAAGCCTGATTCCCGGCAACGAGCAAGCCGTCTTCCGCTCCATCAACAATCTGTCACGACGCGGGTGCAAGGTCATCCACCGGGGGATCTCGCCGGTGCACGTGTCAGGCCACGCCAGCCGTGATGACTTGATCCTGTTCCACAACATCGTCGAACCTGAGTTCGTCGTGCCGGTCCACGGTGAGCACCGCCATATGCGGGCCCACCGCGATATCGCGGTGATGACGGGCTGCCTCAAAGACCATGTGCTCATCTGTGAAGACGGTGACACCGTCCACCTCGAGGACGGCAAAGCCACCCGTGGAGAGCCTGTGGCAACCAGTCACGTCTACATCGACGGCCTTCTCGACGATGTAGGTCCGGCGCTACTGCGCGACCGGCGTCGCATCGGTGAGGATGGCATCTGCATCTGTGTGGTGACCATCGACACGCAGGCTCGCAAGGTTGCTGGCGACACCGTCGTCACACAGAAGGGTGTCGTCTTTCACGAGCGTGCCGATGAGATTCTGGAAACTGCACGCCAAGCGGTCGACGCAGAACTCGCCAGTCTGACAGCGGCAAAGTTTGAAGATACGGCCACGATCCAACGGCACGTGATTCAGGCACTTGGGCGCTTCTGGCGCGAAGAAACTGGCCGACGGCCCTTCATTCTCCCCATCGTCCAGGACGCCTGACAAAGGTGTAGTTCCCTCAACGGCATTACAGGTTACGCTGTCTGACCAAGGCCTACCTGACTGAGGCCTGCTGACCGATGCCTGTGAGGGAGGCGCGTCTCGTGGCTAGCCGGTCCCCTTCGGCGGCACCCCGATCTGGTGCCCGTGGGTCGACACGTGGTTCGGGTGCGCGCGGATCAACCGCGCGAGGTCCTTCGACACGCGGCGGATCGCGGCGGGTCGAGCCTGCATCGCGATCGGCCAGCAACGGGTCACGCAGTGGTGCAAAAAAATCGGCCGCGTCTGCTCGGCCCGCCCAGACCCGCCAGTCCGCTGGTCCGCACACTCGTCGCGATGACACCGTGTCACGGCGAGCCACTGCAGTTGTCGGACGGCACCTTGATAACCAGCGGCAGGATGTCTTTGGCATTGTCCTGATCTTGCTCGGTGTGCTGTTTGGCCTCGGGATCTACGGTGATGCGGCAGGTCCAGTCGGTGGCGCGCTCGAAGCGGTCGCGCTGGGTCTCCTTGGTCTCGTCGGTTATGCGGTCCCAGTGGTCGTTGCTTGGCTGGGGTTGGTGGTCATCGTTGGGCGCGGTGGCAGCGACCTTGGTCGGATCATTGTCGGCGGCGTGTTCGGACTGCTGGCGCTGCTTGCAGCACTGCATCTGGGTGTGGGTGCGCCTGATCCGGCTGAAGGCCTGTCAGGTCTGTGGGAAGCCGGAGGCATCATCGGATGGGCGCTGGCGACCCCGCTGGTGTGGGCGTTGTCACAGTGGGGCGCCATCGCAGTCCTCGTGGCGATGGGAACCCTGGGTTTGCTGATCATGACGCGCACACCGTTCTCCCAGGTTGTCGCGACCGTCCGCAACGTCGCCTCGCGCGACGGGTCCGGCGGTGTCGGTGATCAGTCGGCAGCAGTTGATTCGGATCATGCCGGTCGTCCTGAAGGTGAGGACGAAATCACCGAAGTCATGCAGTCAGTTGCCGGCGCTGCGGGGGACCCGTCTGTGGACGGAGCGGCCCCGACGGGCCGCCGGCCTCGCGCGACACTCCAAGATGTCGATGAATTTTCCGACAAGACAACGTCACCGTCCGACGACGCCATCGACACCGATGACGCAGACGACGCCGAAGGCGAGGTCACCACACTGCTTGATGCGACGACGATGGTCGACGCCGTCGATCCGAAACATGCCGCCAAGGCCGTCGCCAAAGCCCGCAAGGTCGCCCCGGTGCGCTCGTGGGACGATTACGAGCTGCCACCGATGGACCTGTTGAATGCGGGGCGTCTGGCCGGAAGCGATTCTGATCGCCAGATCGGCGCACAGGTCGAAGCGTTGCAGGAGACGTTCCACCAGTTCAGTGTCGATGCGACCGTTGCCCGCTGGTCGCGTGGTCCGACGGTGACGCGTTTCGAGATCGAGCTGGGTCCGGGTGTGCAGGTCAAGAAGGTGGCCAACATGGGCGATGACATCGCCTATGCGCTGGCCGCTCCCGATGTGCGGATCGTGGCACCGATCCCTGGCAAGTCGGCTATCGGGGTTGAAGTTCCCAACCGCAAGCGGGATCTCATCACGCTCGGCGACATCCTTCGTTCCGACGATGCGATTGATGACCCGCATCCGATGACGGTGGCGCTCGGGGTGGACATCGCTGGCGTCCCGGCGCTCGTCAATCTGACGACGATGCCGCACCTGCTCGTCTCCGGCTCGACCGGATCCGGCAAGTCAGTCACGCTCAACGGCATGATCTCGTCGATCATCATGCGCACCCGGCCAGATCAGGTGCGGATGATCCTGATCGATCCCAAACGGGTCGAGCTCAACGCGTACGAAGGCGCTCCGCACCTGCTGTCACCGGTGGTGACCGATCCGCGCAGAGCTACCGATGCGGTCCAGTGGTGTGTCAAGGAGATGGAGCAGCGGTACGAACGGCTGGCCATCGAAGGTTTCCGAAACATCGACGGCTACAACGACGCGTTGCGGGCCGGCAAGCTTGAGGCGCGGCCCGGCCCCGATGGCACGATGATTGAACCGCGAGAACTGCCCTACATCCTGCTGGTCATCGACGAGCTCGCTGACCTGATGTTGGTCGCCCCGCGCGACGTTGAAGACGCGATCTGTCGCATTGCTCAGATGGCTCGGGCGGTCGGCATCCACATGATCATCGCCACTCAGCGTCCATCGGTTGACGTGATCACCGGACTCATCAAGGCCAACATTCCGTCTCGGCTTGCGCTCGCCGTCGCATCCCAGACCGACTCACGCACCATCCTGGATGCCAACGGGGCAGAAAAGCTCGTTGGCAAGGGCGACATGCTGTTCCTGCCGGCCAGCCAAGGCAAACCGTCTCGGTTGCAAGGCTGCTGGGTGACCGAAACCGAAGTCGCCAATATCGTCGCCTTTTGCAAGGCGCAGCGGGAACCCGAATTCGATAAAGCGGTCGTCAAGTCCGGTGAGGCAGCAGCCAAAGCCGATTCGTCGCGGGTTGACGATGGATCTGACGAGGCGCTGTTGCGCCGCGCTGCCGAACAGGTTGTCGTGAGCGGGCTTGGCTCGACCTCAATGCTTCAGCGAAAATTGCGAATCGGATTCGCGCGCGCTGGCCGCCTCATGGATGAGCTTGAGGAACTTGGCGTGGTAGGCCCCAACGAAGGATCCAAGGCGCGCGAAGTGCTGTGGGGACCCGAGGAACTCGAAGACGGTCTGGAACGCGGCGTCCTGTAGTCGGCTGCCTCAGCGCCAGCGGAACTCGCCACTGGTCTGGTCACGTTCGCCTTTGAGTTGCTTGCGGGCATTGACGATGGCGGCGCCCGTGCCGACGATCAACGCTCCCCACAGCAGGAGCCCAAGGCGGTCACGCGGTGTCTCGGCCAGCACGACGCGGTGGTCGCCGCTTTCGGCGGCAAGGACAGCACCACTGGCGATGGCCGGCCCGGCGAGCAGCGCGAGCGACAGCAGTGTCGCGCTGACGATGATGGTGATCCTGCGGCGTGTGTTCATGGGGCGCATCGTAGCCACGCAGATCCCCAGACGACGAAACCGTCGGCCACATCGCCGTAGCAGTCCCTACGAATCTGGACGTTGACGGCGGTAGGGATCTGCCGATGGTGCAGGCGCGGTGCGCGGGTCCTACGCTGATCCGGAACTATCCGCTCGGCGCCATCGCCACGGGACGTGCCCAAAGGACATCGTGAGCACAGGGATCGGTGATGCCCTCAAAGAGGCCCGCGAGGCCCAGGGCCGCACACTCGAAGACGTTTCGCGTGCTGTGCGCGCGCGAATCGAGCAGTTGCGTGCCCTCGAAGAGGAGCATTTTGACGTCTTCCCCGGCGAGGTCTACGCCAAGGGCTTCTTGCGCAGTTATGCGATCGAACTGGGACTCGACCCGCAACCACTCCTCGAGACCTACCGAAATGAGGTCTCGTCGCCCAACGAGATTCCAGCATCGACGTTGGTCACCGGATCGGTCCCACAGGGCCCACGTCGATCAACGCCCCCTGCGTGGGCGGCATGGCTGCTCATCGGGGTCGCAGTTGTCGCAGGACTTGCGTTCCTTGGCATGATCAGCCAGAACTTCCTGCCCGAAAGTGCCTCGTCAGAAGAAGTTGCCAGCCCACCACCAGCACCAGCCCCGGCCCCAACCGAGGAACAAGCGCCCGAGCAGGCACCCGAACCTGAACCTGTCGAGCCGGAGCCCGTCTACGAGGGGCTCGAAATGCTGGTGACCTTCGAGTCGTCCTCGTGGATTCGCGTCACGCTTGACGGTGTGATTGTGGAGCAGGGCACGGTGATGACGGGGGAGACTCGCCCGTATCAGGCCGACGAGCGGATCGACCTGCGGATTGGCAACGCCGGTGGTGTGCGCATTGAGATCAACGGGGAAGACCTCGGTCTGATGGGATCCAGCGGTGAGGTCGTCGAAGTCGGCTGGACCCTGGACGACTTTGACGACGGCGAATAGGCAGCGAGGTGGCCACCCAACACACGGCGACGACCGTGGCGATCATCACGCTGGGATGCGGTCGCAACGAGGTCGATTCGGCCCAGCTCGCGGGTCTGCTGCTGCGCGAAGGCCGCGAAGTCATCGATGACCCTGCTGCTGCCGACGCGGTGCTCGTCAATACCTGCACGTTCATCGCACCGGCCAAGCAAGAGTCGATCGACACGGTGCTCGAAGCATGCCGGCTCAAAGAAGACGGCACGGCCCGAGCGGTGTTGGTGGTCGGATGCATGGCACAGCGCTACCCGCAAGAGTTGGCGGACGCGATTCCTGAAGCTGATGCCATCGTTGGTTTCGACGGATATCCGCATTTGGTCGACATCGTCGACGACGCGCTGGCAGGTCGTCTCACTGATCGAGTCGTCGGGGTGGGCCCAGCCCATCCTGGCAGCCGTCCGGGCGGCGAGGATCGCGCGCTGCCGGGGGCAACCGCGACGTTGCCTTCGTTGCCGTTGATGGTCGCTCCCACCGCCACCGCTACCACGACCGCTACCACGACCGCCACCGTCGCTGCCACGCCGGCCGTCCAGGATGCCCTTGACCGGATTCCAGCCAGCGGGCCGAGGTTCCCGGTCCGAGTGCATGACGGTAGGCCTTGGGCGTATCTGAAGATCGCCTCCGGTTGCGACCGCGTCTGCACCTTCTGTGCGATTCCGTCGTTTCGGGGACGGTTTCGTTCGCGGCCGCTGGACGAGTTGGTTGCCGAAGCGGCCTACCTGGTTGATGGTGGTGCGCGCGAGCTGGTCTTAGTCAGTGAGAACACGACGTCGTGGGGCAAGGACCTGCCGCAAGGACGTGATCTCGCGCCGAAGTTGCTCAGCGAACTCGCTGCCATCGACCGGTTGGAGCGCATCCGACTGATGTATCTGCAGCCAGCCGAACTGACCGACATGCTGATCGAAGCGATGGTCGCTACCGACAAGGTTGCGAACTATTTCGACCTGTCGTTGCAGCACGTCAGCGGTCCGGTAATCGCTCGGATGGCCCGCTCCGGAAACCACGAGCGTTTCGGCGCGATCATCGACCACATCCGGTCCTTGGCTCCTGATGCAGTCTTTCGGTCCAACTTCATCCTCGGATTTCCCGGCGAAACCGACGAGGATGTAGCAACGTTGACACGTTTCCTCAACGACTACAACCTGGATTGGGTCGGATTGTTCGCGTTCAGTCCTGAAGATGGCACGCCAGCGCATGACCTTGACCAACAAGTCCCCGCACAGGTTGCAGAACAACGCGTCCGTGAGGTGACCGAGGTACAGGAACAGATCGCTGACGAACGTTCACGCGCGTTCGTCGGCCGTGAACTTGAGGTCATCGTCCAAGAACATGTCGAGGGCGCGACACTGGCCCGTTCGTACCGTGAAGCGCCCGACACCGACGGTGACATCATGTTGCGTACCGATGACGGCAGGGATGCTGACCTGCCGGTTGGACGCCTGGTGACAGCGACCATCGTGGAGTCCGAAGGTGTCGATCTGATTGCTGAGGTCCACACCGGGGGAAACCGCGATGACTGAACGCGACAACTCGGCAGGCTCACGCGGCCGCTCGGCCTTGCATCGCCCAGATGAGCCTCATTGGTTCAACATTCCGAATCTGCTGACGTTCTTGCGGGTGGCATTGGTGCCGGTGATCCTGTGGCTTTTGACGATCGACAGCCAGTTGGCCCAGTGGTGGGCATTCGGAGTGTTTGTCGTTGCGGCGCTGACTGACTCGATTGATGGCTGGGTTGCCCGCCGTTGGCAGGGCGTGACTGCCTGGGGAGAGCTCGCCGACCCAGTCGCTGACAAGCTCCTCATTATTGGCGCCATGCTGAGTCTGGCGCTCGTTGACACCCTGGCCTGGTGGGTTGTGGCTGTGGTGACCGCCAGAGAGGTGGCGGTCACGTTGATGCGGGTGTCGCTGGTCAAGCGTCGAGGACTCGTCTTGCCAGCCAGCGTCTGGGGAAAGATCAAGACCGTCACCCAGATGATCGCCGTCGGCGCGTTCCTGCTGCCGATCTTCCCACTGACCCCCGCCCGGCGCTTCATGGATGTCGCCGTCGCGCTGACAATCTGGTCAGGGATGGATTACGCCATCAAGATCCGTCGACAGGCGCGTGATGAGACGTCAGTCGCCGACACCTCATCGAAGGAGGCCACGTGACGGTCAGATCCGGACTTGACGATGAAACGTCGATGGCTGCCGCCGACGGCCACATGCCGATCGCCGTTGCCGAGCCTGCCCACCAGCAAGGATCGATCGACGGCGTGCAGATCGCTGCGCCTGGTCAGCAGGTGCGTGCGGCGCTGCTGTCGGTGGGCAGTGAACTGCTCCTTGGCGACCTGACTGATAGCAATGCCACGTGGTTGAGCCGCCAGTTGACCGCATTCGGAGTCGACGTTGTTCACCACATGGCTGCGCGTGATGACCTCGGTGAGATTGTCACCGCGCTTCGCTGGCTGGCCGAGCGCGTCCACCTCGTCATTGTCGGCGGGGGCCTGGGACCCACCAACGACGACCTCACGCGCGAAGCTGTTGCGGCCGCTGCAGGGGTGGCGCTCGAACCCGACCCTGAGCTTGAGGCGGCTCTGCGAGCGCGATTTGCCGACCTCGGCCGCCCCATGGCCGCCCAGAACATCAAACAAGCCCGAATCCCCGCGACGGCGAGCATTTACCCGGCCGTGGGGACTGCTCCGGCTTTTGGGCTGACGTTGCCGGGGGAGCCACCGACCCGTGTGATCGCGTTGCCGGGTGTGCCCTGGGAGATGAAGGCGATGTTCACGCGTGACGTCGCTCCTGAAATACGGCAGCTTGCTGGCACGCGTGCGACCGTCACCCGATCGATCCATGTCACCGGTCGCGGTGAGTCCGATGTCGCGGCCGTGGTCGAGCCCATGTTCGATGGGCGTGATGGGGTGATCCTGGCGTTTCTCGCCCACTCGACCGAGATCGAGGTGCGTCTGACCGTTACCGGCGACGATCCGCAGGCGGCGCGGACCTCATCGCAACCGCTCGTCGACGACGTCGTAGCGGCACTCGGGGCCTCGGTCGCCGGTATAGATGACGAGGGGCTCGAGCAGGTGGTCGTGCGGCTCCTGCGTGCGCGCGGCGAGACCGTGACTATCGCCGAATCAGCGACCGTGGGTGACGTCGCGGCACGGCTAGGCAAGGTTCCCGGTGCGTCGCACGGCCTGCGGGCGGCGATGGTGGTCTACACCCCGCACGCCAAACATGACTTGCTCGGACCGGATGCCGATGTAGACGGCGAAGCATCGGTGTCGCATGCGACGACGGCCGCCCTTGCCGAGGCCATCAGGCAGCGTTTCGACAGTGACTGGGGACTGGCGACCACCGGTGTCGCTGGTCCCGATCCGGTCGGAGACGCCGAACCCGGCACCGTGACGTGGGCATTGGTTGGCCGCGATCGGCCCGTCGAAGTCGAAGCTCGCAAAGTCAACGGTGACCGCGCCTTGGTGATCTCGCGACTGGGAACCTCCGCGCTCGACTTGCTGCGCCGCCGCCTCGTCGAAGGGTGAATGCCGGTCGATGATCAGGCGCTAGTCGGTCGTTGTGTCGGTTGCCCTATCGGAGGCGTGCGTCTGGTTGGTTCCGCTGGCTCCGTTGGCTCCGTTGGTTCCGTTGGTCGCGCGGGGGACGGGTGCGGGCATGGGACGCCGGCCGCTACGGATGTCGGCAACGAGTTCCCACACCGCGTCGAAGACACGCATGGCCTGCTGTGCGTCGTACAGGGCGCCATGTGCTTGATCACGGTCATGGGGAATGCCCAGGGCTTCGCACGTGCGGGCAAGTCCGCGCGGGGCTTCGGGTCCGGGCGCCAGCAGGGGGATTGCCAAGGTTTCAACGTCAAGCAGGTGGTGATCCCACGTTGGCGTCAAGCCCAGCTTGTGGCACATGCGTTCCAGGTGCCTGGCGTCGAAGTCGGGTACGGCACCGACGAGCACCGCTCCGTCGGCGTCGGCGAGGAAGATTGGCAGCCATTCGGACGCCGGTGTCTTGGGCTGGGGGGCGATGCGGTCGTCATAGTGGGTGAGGAGCAGTGCGTCGGCATCGGCGCCGTCGACGGTGTGAGTGGGAAAGAACTGGCGCTCAGTTTGGGTGCCGTCCTCGAAACGCACAATCCAGGAGACCTCCGTCAGTTCATGACGGCGGTGATCAAGCCCAGTTGCCTCGGTGTCGATGAAGACGAACCGCGTTGGATGCGGGGTGGGCGCCGACGATGCGGGCTCGGGGGTCTGTGCCGGAGCGTTGTCGCTGGCTGCGGAAGTGGTGGACGAAGCGTCGTCGGTCGACATGGGGCTCCGAAGTTGGGAGAATCGTTGGGACGCTACCCGGTGAGTGCTGTGGTCGGTCTGTTCGGTGAATCGTCGACCTTACTCGCATGCGAACAAGCGTTCGGATAGGTTCTTCCACACGTTGTCGGCATCGCGCATACCGACGTGTCACACACCACCTCTATGGTGCGACACAACGACGTCACGACCTTGATGACCCACTGGCAGTACTGAACGAGCGATCAGCGCAATCTGTAACCGGAGGACAACGTGGACCGCGACAAGGCACTTGACCTGGCACTCGCCAACATCGAGAAGCAGTTCGGCAAGGGTTCGCTGATGCGTCTCGGCGACGCTGCGGCCGTCAAGGTCCCAGCCATCCCGACCGGAGCGCTGTCGCTGGACCTAGCGCTTGGCATCGGCGGGCTGCCCCGTGGCCGTGTTGTCGAGATCTTTGGTCCTGAAAGCAGCGGCAAGACGACGGTTGCTTTGCATGCCGTCGCCGAAGCCCAGAAGCTTGGTGGGGTCGCAGCGTTCATCGACGCTGAGCACGCTCTCGATCCGATGTATGCGAAGGCACTCGGCGTTGATATCAACGACTTGTTGGTGTCGCAGCCGGATACAGGCGAGCAGGCACTGGAGATTGCCGACATGCTGATTCGTTCCAGTGCGGTCGACATCGTCGTGATCGACTCGGTGGCTGCGTTGACACCCAAGGCCGAGATCGACGGCGAGATGGGCGACAGTCACGTCGGATTGCAGGCACGGTTGATGAGTCAGGCTCTGCGCAAATTGGCCGGATCGTTGCATCGCTCCATGACGTGCGCGGTGTTCATCAACCAGTTGCGCGAGAAGATCGGCGTCATGTTTGGTTCGCCGGAGACGACGTCAGGCGGGCGTGCGCTGAAGTTCTATTCGTCGGTCCGTTTGGACGTGCGTCGCATCGAAACCCTCAAAGACGGCACCGAAGCCGTCGGCAACCGTGTGCGGGTCAAGGTCGTCAAGAACAAGGTCAGTCCGCCGTTCCGTCAGGCCGAGTTCGACATCGTCTACGGAGAAGGCATTTCCAAGCAAGGCTCACTGATCGATGTCGGTGTCGAAGAGGGCATCATTCGCAAAGCCGGTGCTTGGTACACCTACGACGGCGAGCAGCTTGGGCAGGGTAAGGAAAACGCCCGCAAGTTCCTCAAAGAAAACGAGGATCTTGCCAACGAAATCGAAAAAAAGATCAAGGAACATCTCGATCTCGATCCGCTGATCGTCGCCGAAGATCTCGAAGAGATCGACGAGGATGAGACGCCCTCCAAGGCCAAGGCCGGCAGCAAGAAGTCCAAAGCCAGTGAGGATCTTGACGGAGACGTTGATTCGGAGGACTGATTGATGCCACGTGACGCCGAGCAGTGGCTGGCCGAGCGAGGTATCAAACGGGAACCGATCATCGTTCGCCCCGTGAGCGAACCCGTCGAGGCCCGCGGTCAGTTCGCGCCAGACCAGGATCCGACAGGACAGAGCCCGCCAGCGCTGGGTTCAACAGATCAGGCCATGTCGCCGCAGACCCACAGCAGTGGTGAGGATCTTGAGCCCGCTGAAACCCGCGAAGACCTCACTGACGCTGGCTCCGGCGTCCCTGATGACGATGTGGCCGAGGCACTGGCCTTCATCCGTCGGTCAGTGGCAGTGGCACCTCAATCTGAAGGTCGGCTTGCTGGCAAGCTCGCAGATCGGGGAATTGATCCCGACGTGGTAGATCGCGCCCTGGAACGGGCGCGGGCCCAAGGTCTCGTCGATGACGAGGCGATGGTGGGTGCGTTGATTGAGGAACGCAGAGCCAAGGGCCACGCGGTGTCAAGGATTCGACGCGACCTTGTGGAGCGGGGGTTCGAGCGAGATCTTGTCGAGGTAGCGCTGGCACCTGTCGCCGTTCAGGATCCGGAAGCCATGGCGTTCGATGTCGCCAAGACACGAGCGGATCAGCTCAGCACCCTTGATGCGTCCGCGGCGTTTCGGCGAGTCACTGCCTACGTCGCGCGACGTGGCTACCCCGACGGGCTCGCCCGGAAGGTCGCCCGAGCAGCGGTGTTCGCCAGTCGAGAAGACGACCGCACTATCGGCCACTGAGCGAGCCCGTCGCAGATGGGCTATGACGCAGTGCCTCCGAGTTGGGCTGCCGTCGGTTGGAGATGCTGACCGCTAGATTGGGACGCCGCAGGAGTTGATCTGGATCTGAAGGAATCGTGTCATCGACCGATCGACCGGATTGCTGGGATTAGATCGCGGCAACCCATAGGGACAAAGGGCGGCTCCATGGACGTGCTGCAGGCCTGGATCGTGGTCGGTGTACCGGGTCTTGTTGTGGCCGGTGCACTGTTTGTTGGACGATCGTGGCTGCGAGCGTTGCTCGGTTACGCCACACTCGTCGCCTTGGTGGTGACGTTCGCGATGATCCCGGCAGGTGCACCCTCGGCAGTAGTGATCGGTGTCGTTGGCGCCTTGGTGCTCGCGATGGGCCGAGGTACCCGTATCGACAGAATTCGGCCTGAGCACCACGAAGGCCGCCGGCGGTTCACAACCGTCTCCGGCTGACCGGACGACGCGACCAGCTTTTGGTCAGCAATGCGCTGGCCAGCGTGCGCTGACCGGTCAGAGATGCCACGTTCCCGCCAACCACCTGCCGTCGACAAGCAAGGGTGACCATGGCTCGTCGCTACTTCATCCGGACCTTTGGGTGCCAGATGAACGCGCACGACTCGTCGCGTGCGGCGGGCATGCTTGAGACGCTGGGGTTTCGTCAAGCTCGCGACGAGGCGGATGCTGACCTCGTCCTGCTCAACACCTGCGCTGTCCGTGAAAACGCTGACAACAGGCTGTACGGCACGCTCGGGCATCTGAAGCAACTGAAAGACGACCGCGAACGCGAGGGCGGCGCGCTGAGCATCGTGGTGGGCGGTTGCCTCGCCCAGAAGGACGGCGACGTCGTCGCTGAAAAGGCGCCCTGGGTCGATGTCGTCTATGGCACCCACAATCTCGCTCGGCTGCCTGCGTTGCTCGCCGACGCCGATTCTGCATCAGTTCCGGTGGTCGAACTCGTGGAACAGCTTGAGGTGTTCCCATCGGCGCTGCCTGCCAAACGTGAAGTGCGCCACCATGCTTGGGTATCGATCTCAGTGGGGTGCAACAATTCGTGCACGTTCTGCATCGTGCCGAGTCTGCGCGGGCCCGAAAAATCCCGCACCATCGGTGACATCATCACCGAAGTCGTCGACCTTGTTGACGACGGCGTCGTTGAGGTCACCCTGCTTGGCCAGAACGTGAACTCCTACGGTCGAGACCTGGCAGGCTCGTCGCAATTCGCCGCCCTGTTGCGCGAGTTGGGAAGCATCGACGGCCTTGAACGCGTCCGGTTCACCTCGCCCCATCCCCGCGACTTCACTGACGATGTCCTGCTGGCTATGGCCGAAACACCCAACGTGTGCCCTCACCTGCACTTGCCGCTGCAGTCGGGTTCGGACCGAGTCCTTCGCCTGATGCGGCGGTCCTATCGTCAGCGTCGCTTTCTCGCCTTGGTTGACCAGGCGCGTGAAATGCTCGACGAACCTTCGTTGACCACCGACATCATCGTCGGGTTCCCCGGTGAGTCCGACGAAGACTTCGCCGAGACGCTCAAGGTCGTTGAGCAGGTGAAGTTCGACCAGGCCTACACCTTCCAGTATTCCCCGCGTCCTGGCACGCCAGCAGCCCTGCAGACCGACGAATTCGTTGCTCCTGACGTCGTTGCTGAGCGCTACCACCAGCTTGAATCGATGGTCCGCCGTCACTCGCTTGAGGCACATCAGCAGATGGTCGGATCGGCCCGACAGCTCCTGATCGAAGGGCCGTCCAAATCCGATGCGTCCCGGTGGTCCGGTAGGACGCCCGGCAACCATCTTGTTCACCTGCCTGCGCCAGTCGATGCGTCGTATGGGCCGGGCGATTTGGTCACGACGATCATTGCTGAGGCCGCGACCAACTATGTGATCGGTGGTCCTCCAACGTCAATGCGGCCTACTTCAGCTGCGCGTTCGTCGGCAGCGCCCAGCGATGGTCGCAGATCGCTGCCGCTGGTGTCTGCCGAACCAGCAATGCGGTGAATATGGAGCCAGCCGCGCAGACATGCGTGGGGATCCCTGCCGCCGCGATTCTCCTCGAGGAGGCATCACACCGGCAGCCCGCTGATGTGGCTCAGGGCGTCGCCATCCTGCGTACAGCGATAGCGGACGCCTTTGCGCGGATGATGCGACCCGCAACTGGCGACGTTCCACCAGTCACCATCGTCGTTGCCGGCCCCGACGTGCAGGTAATGACCGCGCCAGTCGCTTCCTTGCGTCCTGTTGGGCTGTACATCACATCGGATGTGGTTGCTGCACCGATCGATGATCTGGCGTGTGCAGCACAGGTCGGTGCAACCCAGGTGACGGCGTTGACAGGCGATGCGGCGATCATGGCACTGCAGGTTCAGAAAGGGCTCGGATCGGCGGTGCCGGTCCGAGTCCTGGCCGTACCCGGCGACCTGCCGGAATCCCGCCTGAACGCCATCACCGACAGTTTGGTGCATCAGGTGCCAGGGCATGTTGTGGTGGCCTCAGACCTCGCTGCCACGCTCGACGAGACCAGCCCCGGTTACCTGGTTCCAGGAGCAGATAACTGGGACCAGGCGATCATCGCGTGCCTTGACGCGCCAGCGGATGTACGTGAACGAGTGCTGGCAGAATCGGGGCCAGCCGATGCCGATCACTTCGTTGCGCGAGGGTGGATGCCGCTGCGCATCCTGTCGCGTGTTGCGGCACTAGGCGACCAAGCGTTGGCCGTCCTTGCCTACCAGTCCCCACGAGGCGTGGGACAGGTTGTCGTCGGACCCACCAGATGACTGTCCTTGCTGTGATCGGGCCCACCGCATCCGGCAAGTCTGCAGTCGCGCTCGAGGCAGCCGCCGTGCGGACTGCTGCTGGCTATCCCACAGAGATCGTTGCTGTGGACGCATTCACCGTCTATCGAGGCATGGACATCGCGACCGCCAAACCGTCGGTCGAAGATCGGCGTCGGATTGCCCATCACCTCGTCGACATCGTTGATCCCGATACGGCACTGACCGTCGCAGCCTTCCAGGCGATCGCACGCGAGGTCATCGAGGCAATCTTGGCTCGAGGGGCCACACCGCTGCTGGTGGGAGGATCCGGGCTGTATTGGCGCGCGGTCGTCGACGACCTTGCGTTCCCACCGACGGATCCGGATGTGCGAGCTCGTATCCAGGCCCGCTGGGAAGACGACGTTGACGAGGCTCACAAGCATCTTGCCATCGAAGACCCCGACGCAGCGGCTGCGATTGCGCCCGGCAACCTCCGCCGGATCGTGCGTGCGCTTGAAGTCATCGCACTGACATCGCGACCGTTTTCCTCATTCCGAACAGCCTTCGACCGGTTCGACAGCATCTACGACGATCTCGACGTCACCCTGCTGGACCCACCCGACAATGCGCTGAAGGCGTCTATTACCCGTCGCGCCGACGGCATGGTGGCGGCAGGGCTGTTGGCCGAAGCGGATCGGCTTCGACGGACGTCGTTGTCGGTGACAGCCCGCCAAGCCATCGGATACGCCGAGGCCTTTGCGGTCTTGGAGGGACACATGCCACAGGACGAACTCGCTGTGACGATCGCGCAGCGGACGTGGCGATATGCCCGGCGTCAACGATCATGGTTCCGCAAGGATCCGCGTGCTGTCGTGCGCGACCGGTCAGCGGCAGCCCGGCATCTCCAGACTGGCGGCAACGATGCCGTGTGACTGCCACAGAGCGTCAATCACTACATCAAGGATCAGTGTCGTCAACCGTCAGCGCGACGGCATCAGCGTCAGACGGTTGTGGGCGGTCAGGCGGGTAGCCGCGTCTGACGTCACCATCGGAAGGTATTCACCGAGGCGCCAGTGTTCGGCTTGGTCGGTGTAATGGCGGGTGAACGGCCGGCCGGACTGTCCGGTCAGGTTGATCCACAGTCCTTGATCAGGGTCGGAGAGATCGACGAGCATGCGCATCGAGGGAACGCGACTGACCTCATAGCCTTCGGCAGCGTCCCAACCGATCGCGTTGACGACGTCCGAACCGCCGTCGGTCTCCAGTGGTCCGCGATTGAACATCCATTCAATGACACCGATGCCTGACGACCCGAAAGTTGCGTGCTGCAGATCCAACGTGTGCATGGCACCCCACCGCCATGCGCCGGGATCGCTGCCGAACCGGCCGGCGAGGTCGGTGTAGGCCTCGGCCATCGCCGCCAGGAGCATGTCGTCACGCGTCTCAGTTTCCAGCGTGGTGAGATCGTCCCACCACGGTGATCGTGGCTGATCCAGCAAGGTGCGCACAACCTGCCACCAGCGCGCGGATCCTGACGGTTGCGCCCATGGGGGTAGTTCGTCGTGGAAAGTCAGCGCGAGCAGGTGTCGCCAGGTGGCGTTGAACGCTGCGGCGCCAGCGGCATCCCGGTCGTCGAAATAGTCCCAAGATCCCAGTGCTTGTTGGATTGCGGCAACACCTCGCACACCTTGATCGTCGATCGCGAGAAGTGCCGGAACCAGATCGACAGCGTTGGCGTTGAATCGGTCGAGCTGGACAGCTGCCAGATCGTCAAGGGTGAAGTCGTCACGGTCGCCGAGTAACTCCAAGATGCGTTGAGATCGGAATCCAGGATTCGGAGACCGAGTCAGCGCGGGCGATACACCGGCTGGCAAGACGTCCTGATTCGCTGCGACGATGAGGCCTGCGTCGGGGTTGACGATCCACGGCAGCACATCGTCGTGGAGGTAGCCCTCCCAAGCGAACTCGCCGGTCCAGCCTGCCAGCGGCAAGGACCCGTCGCCGGTGCGGCGAACAGGAAACAGGCCCGGAGCACGGTAACCGATCGTGCCATCTGCATCGGCGTAGACAACGCCTTGGTTGGGAACTTGGAAAAGACGGGTCGCTTCCATGAAGTCATCCCACGATCGCAGACGTGCGAATCTTGGGATTGCTTGCACGGTCGTGGTGGCTTCGAGTGCGCTCCATGCCAACGAGATGGCATGGTCATAACTGACGCCATCTCTGAGCTGGTCGCCAAGCGGGCCTTCGGCGACGGCCTGGGCCTCTGACATGGCGTCCGAGATGATCGGCCCTCGTTGGGTGGCCCGGATACTGACCTGGATGTCGGATCCACCCGCGACGGAGATGGTCTCAGTACGCGTGGTGATGTCTAACCACCGGTTACCTGCAGCGAGGTAGACGTCACCGTCGAGTCGTTCGACAATCAGGTCGGCTGATGCTGCGCCAAGATTCGTCAGACCCCATGCGGCATGGTCGGTCCGTCCGATGATGACCCCGGGAAGTCCTGCCAGCGAATATCCCTTCACGTGGTAGGGGCACAGGGTTGTGACGGGCTGGCACTGCAGGCCGACTTGGTACCACAACGATGGCTGGGACGGCTCAAGATGGGGATCGTTGGCCAGCAGGGCACCGTCGGTCGCAGACCGTTCCGGAGCGATGACCCACGAATTGGAGCCCACCAGGTCGCCGGAACCGGCCAGCGTCGGCACCGTGGTGACCGCGGTGTGGGTCGCGGCCAACAGGTCGGACAGCGTCGCGGTGATGGCAGCATGCGGTTGCGATTCCGAGGGTGATATCGACGTGTCCACGAACCGTGTCATGCTCACGGGCGACGTCGAGTTCACAGGCAACGATCCCGGTGTGCTGCGGGTCGTGGGCGGCAGTTGGGTACCAGTCGGTTGCCACACGCCGCCAGCAAGCTGGCCGCCGGCTGGCAGGACTGGTGCATGTTCTGGTGGGTATGACGGGTACAGATCGCGCCAGTCCCGGCCTGGGCCGAGATCGGTGACGCTCAACCGTGCCCGCTCGATGTCGTCCTCGATACTGGAAAGATCCCAGGCCATCGCCTTGATCCACGCCACCGAGTCAGCGGGAGTCCACGGTTCAGGCACGTAGCGCAGGGGACCTGAAAGGGGCAGCAGGCTGTGTTCCAGCGACAGGCGTGTCCCTCGCCGCCCTGCCATCCATTCATTCACACCTTCGGCGTAGGCCGTGAGCATGGTCAATGTTTCATCGTCGAAAGTGGCCAGCTCGGCTTCTGCTGAGCGGCGCCACCCCAGGGTGCGGATGAACGTGTCAGTGCCGACTTGGCCTAAACCGAAGAGTTCAGACAGGCGTCCGGCCGTCACATGACGGCGAAAATCCATTTCCCAGAAGCGATCTTGGGCATGGACATAGCCTTGCGCGAACCACAGGTCTGCGGCGTCGGAGGCGACGATCGTGGGAATGCCGTGGACGTCGCGAATCACGTCGACGCGGTCGAAGAGGCCAGTCACGGCAACGTCGCCCGAGACAGCCGGACGGGAGCGCACGACCGCCGCTGTCAGATACAGCGTGCTGGCCACGATCGCGATCACCACCAGAGATGCGGCACCGATGGCCGAACGCTGCGTCCACTTTGCCGTGCGACTTCGGGTACGGCGGCGTTGAGGAACATCGCTGCCTTGCGCGCGTGCCCGTTTCGCTGCCCGTCGCCGACTTCGACGCCGACCGAGGAAGGAGCTGGACGACCCGTCGACCATGCCTGTCTCCTCGACACCCGCGATCCCGGTGACAACGCGTGCGTCGCCGGTCGGAGCGCGCAGCCAACCAGATTTCTCGTGCCGATGACCACTGATTTCTCGCTGCGCTCTGGTGCACTGGCGACGTACCCTTGTGCAAGGGTTCGCACCGGAAGTGTCGCCAACAATTAGCAAGGCTGACAGTAAGGACATCGTGGACGGCTTGGCCTTCACCAAGGCACACGGCACCGGCAATGATTTTGTCGTGATCGCGGACTTGTCCGACCGGATTGACCTGTCGGTCTCGTTGGTGCGTGCCTTGTGCGACCGGCGGACCGGTGTCGGTGCCGACGGGGTCATCAGGATCGGTGCAGGGAGCGACACCGCTGCGGTCTTCATGGATTACCGCAATGCCGACGGTTCGATTGTCGAGATGTGCGGCAACGGAGTTCGCGTCGTCGCCAAGCACGTCGTCGACCACGGATTGGTCGACCCTGACGCGGCTGGGCGTCTTGTGCTCGGCACACGTGCCGGAGTGCGCCCCGTCACCGTGCACGTCGGTGCCGACGGCACCGTCGGTGATGTGACGGTCGACATGGGCCTGCCAGCGTTTGACCCTGTTCGTGTGCCCTTCGCCGCGACCGATCCGCACGCTGTTGACGCGGACCATCACCAACTGTCGGTCAACGGTGACACCGTGAGGCTTGCGGTCGTGTCAATGGGGAACCCGCATGCGGTCATCGAAGTGGATGACGTTGCCAGCGCACCAGTAGGTCGGATCGGGTTGGCCCTCCAGCACCACGATGGCTTCCCAGAGCAAGTCAACGTCGGGTTCGTGCAGCGGATCGATGATGCCGGCATGCGGCTGCGGGTGTATGAACGAGGCGTCGGAGAGACGATGGCCTGCGGGACGGGAGCATGCGCGGCAGTGGCCGTCCTTCAGCGAGACGGTCTTGTTGGTGACGCGGTGCGCGTGGACGTGCGGGGTGGAAGCTTGCACATTGCCACAGGCCATGAAGGTCATTTGATGATGACCGGGCCGGCGACCGAAGTGGCGCATGGCACGCTCGACAGCCGCTGGCTTGAGGCGGTCACGTCTGGTGTGGGGCCATCGAACGCAGGTGGCCAGCTCGGCGTCGCTGAGGTGGGTGAACGTGAGTAGTCAGCACCCACACGCCGAGAATGCCGAGCCAACGTCTGAGGCAGAGCAGGGCGACAAGCACAGAATGCGGCGCGCTGATCTGCGGCGACAGTCGCGAGATGTGATTGAGGATCATGCGCCTCGCGAAGGCGTTGACATCATCCGTCGAGTCGAACGGGCTGTCATCGTTGGTGTGCAACTGCCGGGAGTGACGGCCGCCGATGTCGAAGCATCCCTCGATGAGCTTGAGCGGTTGCTCGATACGGCTGGCGGCGAAGTCGCCGAACGTGTCATTCAGCGCCGTGACAGCATCGAGCCAGCTACCTATCTCGGACGAGGCAAAGTCGAGGAATTGGCCACGCTTGCAGCCGAAGCAGGAGCTGACTCGGTGGTCTTCGACGATGATTTGAGCCCTGCACAGCAGCGCACGTTGGAGGAGATCATTCGGCGCAAGGTGCTGGATCGCACCATCGTGATTCTGGACATCTTTGCCCAGCATGCTTCGTCCCGCGAAGGCAAGGCGCAGGTCGAGTTGGCCCAGTTGACCTATCTGCTCCCGCGACTGCGAGGCTGGGGTGATGCGCTCTCACGCCAAGCGGGTGGGCGCACCGCAGGCGGTGCTGGGATCGGTGGACGCGGTCCAGGAGAAACGCAGCTGGAGGTCGACCGGCGAAGGATTATGCGACGCATCACCAAGTTGCGTCGAGACCTGAAAGCTGGCGCGCGCATTCGGACAACGAAGAGCGCTGAACGGCGCCGCAACAAGATGCAGACCGTCGCCTTGGTCGGTTATACGAACGCGGGCAAGTCGTCCTTGTTGAACCAGTTGACGGGATCGGATGTCCTGGTCGAAGACCGTCTGTTTGCAACGTTGGACGCAACGGCGCGCCGGCTCGATCTGCCTGATGGCCGCAGAGTAGTCATGACTGACACTGTCGGGTTCGTGGCCAAGCTGCCCCACGGACTGGTCGAAGCGTTCAAGTCCACGCTTGAACAGTCGGCGGCAGCCGATCTCTTGCTCCACGTTGTCGATGCGTCACACCCCGATGCCGAAGCGCAAGTTCTGGCTGTCCATGACGTCCTCCGCGAGATCGGAGCCGACGAGGTGCCCGAGCAGATCGTGCTGAACAAGATCGACAACGTTCAGCCGTCAACCGTGGAGGCGCTCTGGCGCCGTCTCCACGTCGAGTTGGATGCAGATGCTGTCGCGGTCAGTGCCGTCGACGGGACCGGCGTGCCGATGTTGCTGGAGCGCATCGCCACGTGGCTACCTAATCGCCGCGTGCGGATCGCTGGCCACATTCCCTACGCCCGTCAAGACCTGGTCGCACTTGCGCATGAGTACGGAACGGTGCACAAGGAGACCCATACGGCAACGGGCACACTCCTGACGGCCGAAGTAGACGAAGATGCCGCACTCAAGATGCGGGACTTCCTGGATATCGATCCCTTCGCCATCGACAGAGAGCCGTGGGAGGATGAAGTGGCTTCCCGACGGTGACCTTGGCGGTGATGGAGGCGGCCGTCAGGATTCAACCGGGTCAGCGCACCGAGCGCATGACGGTCACCACCTTGCCCATGATCGAAATCGCTTGGTCGGCAGCCAGCGGGATCGGCTCGTAACGTTCATTGGCAGGGTCGAGAAATACCTCGCCGGCACGCGTGCGTCGGAAGAACTTGACGGTCGCCTCACCGTCGATCAGTGCGGCACACATCTCGCCTTGTTCAACCGTTGGTTGCTCACGGACGACGACGAGGTCGCCGTCAAGCACGCCAGCGTCAATCATCGACTCGCCGCGAACCTTGAGCATGAACAACCGTCCGTCGCCAACGAGCTCGCGCGGGAGTGGGTAGACCGTATCGACGTGCTCCTCGGCGACGATCGGACCACCTGCCGCGATTTCTCCCAGCAGCGGCACGTTGCGCGCAGCCACGGGGCGGGCTTCGAGGTCGGTGTCGGGGTCACGCCCAAGTTCCAAAGCACGTGGCTTGGTCGGGTCGCGGCGCAGGTATCCCTTCTTCGCGAGCGTTTCGAGTTGCGCGTGAACCGACGATGGCGACTTCAGTCCAACAGCGTCGCCGATCTCGCGGACTGACGGGGGATATCCGTGGGCCGTCACGTGCTCGTGGATCATCGTCAGAATCGTCCGCTGCCGTGGTGTGAGTTCGTCCAGCTCGGTGACGAGCGGGTGACGCTCAGCGACGGGATCAGCAGCCAGCACACGATCGGTCGGCGGCGCCTGCGCAAGCACGTCGGCGGCGTGGGTGATCTCGTGACGGTCGGAGTCGTGGTCAGCCATGGCATCTCCTTCGACGACGTTGCGGTGACCTCGGCGGGTGCCGGAGCCAGACGCCGCGATGGCGCGCAGTCGAACTCGCGTTCGGTTGCACGATAACACGACCGGGTGCTGAATGCGAACATCCGTTCGTTTTTTGGCTTGACAATCGAACGCGCGTTCGCTTATCTCTCTTAGAACAGACGTTCGATCGGGGCCAGCGCGCCGGTGTCACACCTGACTCGTAGGGTCGCCAAGATCGAACGAGTTGCCTTGAACGAACTGGCTTGAACGAACGAAGTGATCGGCACGAGGCGGCTGGTCCAGAGAGTGACAGGAGTCCGACGATGAGCAGCATCGCCCTTCCGCAGGGAGTCCCGTCGACGCGGATGCCACGACCTGGTGCGACGTCGGTCGGTCGTCCGGGGCTGGGCGCTGCAGGCGTTCATGGCGCGGGTTTCCCCGTCGCTCGCGAGCATTGTCGCTCCAAGGTGGCGGGAGATCGCGGAGCCGATCTGCCGTCGACGAGCGCCGATCACTGGAGCCGCTTGGCGGTCGCAGCAGTGTCGGTGGTGGCGATTGTGGTGATCCTGACGATGGGACTTCGGATGTTTGTTGCGCAGCAAGCGAGCGCGGCAGTCGTTGATCGTGTTGGTGGCCATGTCCTGATTGAGCCGGGGGAGCGTCTCGCTGATGTCGCTGCTCGGACCGTCCCAGCGGGCGTCGATCCTGTCGCGCACCTCGACGCCGTCACTGCATTGAATGCTCGCAGCGAGACGACCGCGGGATGGCCGCGGTGGTCGGTGGTCTTGTTGCCTGCCTACTGATGACGCACGCTAGAATCCGATGCCGCGTGATGACTACGCCCTGATGTGACAAGCGCGTGATGGTGGCGCGTGATGGCAAGCAATCAGTGAGGTTTTGGCGGAGCATCTTTGCGCAGTTCAGACAGTTCCAACTCGAAGTCTTCGGGCCCTTCAAAATTCTTGTAGACGGATGCAAATCTCACATAGGCGACCGGATCGAGGTCTTTGAGGTGGGCAAGGACCTGCAGCCCGACTTGCTCGGAGTCGATCTCGCGTTCGCCCCTGGCGCGCAGGGCTGTCTCGATGCTGGCGGCGGCTCGCTCAAGATCCGTGGTGTCGATGCGCCCTTTTGCTGCCCGTGACATGCCGTCGAGGACCTTGTCTCTGGAGAACGGCACAGCACTTCCAGACCGCTTTGTGACCATCAGTTCCGGCAGGTCGATCCGTTCGAATGTCGTGAACCTGCTGTCACAGGAATGGCACTGGCGCCGGCGGCGGATGGCATCGCCGTCGGGAGTTGGACGCGAGTCGACGACACGATCATCATCGGCGCCACAATGAGGGCATCGCACAGGCGGTCCCGGCAGTTGGTAGCGCCGTGACAATAGTCCGCGATGATCGCGTGAGGCGAGTACCCCCGACGAGTAACGTCATAGCAGCGAGTGGTGGAGAGCATGCGACAACCTGCTGACGATGCCGCTGACCCGGTGATCTCCGGTCGCCGCGTGGAATCCAGCACCATCGCCGTCGGCCCGCCAGCGCTCGGTCTCACGATGAGCGCAGCCGCGACAGTGCGCGACGGCTGGTTGGTTCGTCACCTGGAAGTACCTGGCGGCCTCGATGGTCCGGAAGGAATCTTGCAAGGCGGCCTTTCCAGCGCAGCGCTGATAGGTGCGGCGCAAGCTGCCGATCCCATCGGGGCACCTGTGACGGCTGTCGATGCGCGGCTGCACGCTCCGACCCCGACCGGCCGCACCATCGAGATCGCTGTTCGGTCGACGAACCTCACGGCGGTCTATGACGTGAGGACGTCGCACGCATCAACAACCTTGGTGACTGGGACGGTCGAATTGGCCGGCCCGGATTCATCTTCGCACGTCCATGACCTGGCCGAGATTGCTGCCCGTGCTCTGCCGACACCTCAACCGGCTTCCGCATTCCGTGATTGTTGGATGTGCGGCTCGACCAACGCTCACCCCTATGCACAACGGATGTTTCCGGGATACGTGGACGATCGCACTGTGCTCTGCGGGTGGGTCGCCGACGAGGTGCTTGGCGATGACCAAGGAGTGGTTGATCCTGTCCTGGTGGCTGCAGCGCTTGACTGCCCGACCGGTTGGGCGTGTGCACCGACGATCGAAGCAATGAATACGCAGGGCCCTCTGCTGGGGGGCTACCGCGTGCGATACCTGAGGGATGTCACGGTGATGGAGCCGGTGCGGATCGTCGGGCGGCTTGACCACGCCGACGGACGCAAGTTGTCGACTCGCGGCGCGCTCATCGACGATGACGGGACTGTGTGCGCAGTGGCTTGGGCCCTGCAGGTCGCCGTCGACGAGATTCCGGTTGTTGTCAGTTGATCACGCTGGCATAGCGCCCGGGACAGTGTCATCAACCGCCTGGATCAGTACGCGACGTCCGTGGGTCCCTGACTCTGCAGACCACTGGTCGACGAGTTCCACTCGGCCGTCTTCGCGGCGTTGTAGCCGTGCCCGTCCGCTTCCACTTGAGTGCTCAATGTCACCCGAATGCTCTTCAACGTGGATGAATCGATAGTGCAGCAGATCGTTGATGAGGAGGCCAGCGAGTTCGCCATCGGCCAGGATCCGCGCCTGGTACCGGCCGGTGACTCGGCGCCCGTCTTGCTCGAAGTCGACACGCAGGCCTTCGATCGACGGACCTTCGACGGTCTCGTCGACAACAAACGACAGACCGTGAAGGTCTGGACCGGGTGTGCCCTTTCTATGAGCGCCATTGGTCCAGTCTGTGCGCGTGAGCGCATAACCCCATTCGGAGGCGAAGCCGCCATCGTTCTGAGGGAACGAATCGCGGTAGCGAGCTTCCATCTTGAAGCCTGCAGCGTTGAACACCCGCTGCATCGGGATGTTGTGCTCGTGGGCTCTGCCGGTCAAGCGAAGCAATTTCGCGTCCGCGCCAAAGTGATGGTCAGCAAGCAGGCGGAGCACTTCGCGTCCGGCGCCACGGCCTCGGGCGTGTGGCGCGATGCGGATCATGATGCGAGCCGAGCCTGATGCCAGGTCGGTCACGAGCGCGAACCCTGATGGCTCTCCTGCGATGATGATGCCCCACCCCCAGCGGTCGTCCGACGCCCAGCGGCCTTCGTCGAGGTCTTCCCGCAACTCCTCGAGGTTCCAGCCTTGCTGCGGAGCCAGCGCTGTTGCGGCGGCTTCGTCGGTCGCTAGCACCCAGTCCGCATCATCGGCGACAAGCACTCTGACGTGGACCTCAGAACGGTCGACGCGTTCGGCTGCCCGCGCAGCATGAGCGGGGGCGGTGGGGGAGGTCACGGATGCTCCTCGACGTCCATCGGCGCGTCGGCGAGCCGACGCGAAAGTCGTAGCAAGATGCCGGCATGAGGTCGATGAGACGTCCCCCGGCGGGTCTCCAGGGTGCCAGACGAAGGGCCGATCTGCCGGGGTGAACATGATCGCGGCTCCTACAGGTGTCGTACGTTGTGGCGAATTGGACGCACACGGCCCTATGGTGCGGGTCACGACGGCAGAAGGGACAAGCGGCATGACCGTGGTCGGACGAACCGCGATTGATCTCGCTGAAACTGTGCGTCGTGGAGAGTTAAAGGCGGTCGATGTCGTCCGGGCCCATCTTGACCATCTCGCCAAGGTCGAGCATCGCCTCGGTGCCTTTGTCTCCGTACGACGCCGTGCCGCGCTAGCTGAGGCCGAAGCCGTCGACGGGCACCCCGACCGGTCGACGATGCCGCTGGCTGGAGTACCCATCGCGATCAAGGACGTCATCGACGTGGCTGGCGAGCCGACGCGGCACGGTTCGCAAGCCACGTCTGCCGTGCCTGCGCTCACCGACGACCCCATCGTTGCTCGCCTGCGTGCAGCTGGGGCGATTGTCATCGGCAAGACCCGCTGTCCTGAACTTTCGTTGTGGGGAACTTCCGACGAGGTGACCGGTACGGCGGTCAGCCCATGGGATCCGACCCGGACCGCTGGGGGCTCGTCAGGCGGATCAGGTGCCGCCGTCGGTGCTGGGATCGTGCCCATAGCGCTGGCCACCGATGGCCTCGGATCGATCAGGATTCCCGCGGCGTCTTGCGGCGCTGTCGGCATCAAGCCTGGCCAGGATCTATTGCCAGAGATGATCGGCGGTGAGCGCCACCTGTTTGGTATGGCGCGCATTGGCCCGATTGCGACGACGGTCGCCGACGCGGCGTTGATGCTGGATGTCATGGCTGGCACCGACGCATTGCGACAGGTGCAGCCAGTAGCGGGGCGCCTGCGCATCGCTGTGTCCTACCGGCCGCCGGCACCTGGCATCGCTGTGACCTCGCCGTGGCGAGAGGCAGCGATCGAGGCGGGACGATTGCTCAATCACGCTGGCCACATCGTCGAACGCGATGACCCGCCCTACGAACAGGCGACGGTCCAAGCGGGGATCGCTCGCTGGACGCAAGGTGCGGCGCGTGATGTGGACGCGCTTGGGCTGCGTCTGGCTGACCTTGAGCCTCGAACCCGCGCACACGTTGCACGGGGTGCGCAGTTGGCCCGTGTCCGGCCAGTGCGCGATGACGACTCCGACAGGTGGCGAGAGCGCATGGCGCCGTTCTTTGATGCCCATGACGTGCTGCTGACTCCCGCCTTCGCTCGGAGTCAGCCGTCGGCTGGTCCATGGCACACAAAGCCGTGGGTCAAGAACATGGCGGCCAACATGTCCGCGTACCCGTTCCTGGGCCCGTGGAACCTTGCCGACGTCCCGGCGGCCGTCGTGCCGTTGTGGCAAGCCGGCGGGCGGCCCTTGTCAGTACAGATCGTGGCGAGGCAAGGACGGGAAGACCTTGTCCTGTCGGTTGCGGCACTCTTCGAATCGATGGTGCCGTGGACGCGTCACGCTCCCGGCTGGGGTGTGCCTGGCGGCGATTGAGCTTGGGGCAGGTCGCCCGTGGGATCCTCGCGGGTCGTGTCTGACTCGTGCCGCAGTCTGAGCTCATTGCCAGCTGCGGCGATGACTGCGGCGATCGGCACGGCCAAGAATGCGCCGATCACGCCGATCAGTGCGGCGCCGGCGGTCAATACGGCGAGGATCACCACCGGGTGCAATCGCACCGCGCGGCGCATGATGACCGGTTGCAACACATTCGATTCGAACTGTTGGACGGCTACCACGATGGCGAAGACGATCAGTGCCTGCTGGAAGCCTCCGCTGGCCAATGCGACCAACACTGCGAGCAAACCGGTGATGAAGGCCCCGATGACGGGAATGAAGGCACCAAGAAACACCAGAACTGCGATTGGCAAGACGAGCGGGACGCCCAAGATGGCCAGGCCGACGCCGATGCCGATCGCGTCGATCAGCGCTACGGCGGCCGTGCCTCGCACGAATCCGCCCAACGCCATCCATGACCGCCTCCCGACAGCGCGCACGGTCTCTTCGTAGGCGTCGGGCGAACGCGCGATGATCCAGTCGACGATTTGTTTCCCGTCTTTGACGAAGAAGAACAGCATCACGATCGCAAGAACCAGCGCTGCGACCACTTGCACGGCGAGCGCCGCACCAGACATCACTTGGCTTGCGAGTTGTCCACTCTGCTCGGTCAGCGTGTCGATGCCAGATTGGATGGTGCCCATGACCTCGTCACGGTCCCATCCGAAGTTGCGTTCCAAGAAGCCGAGCAAGGTCTCGATCGCTTCGGTGACCGTCGGGCCAAGCTCTCTGACCTCACGGATGAACGATGGAGTCAGGGCGGCTATGAGTCCGGTAACGGCTGCCAACCCGCCAAAGACCACGATCGAGGCCGACAGTGCTCGGTGGACGCGCCACGATTCCAGCTTGCGGGCCGGAGGAACACACAACGTTGCCAGCACGAGGGCGATGATCACCGGCAGCGTGACGATGTACAGGCGAATGAGGACATACAAGATCGCGGTCGTGCCGATGAGGAGGATCAGCACGCGCCATGTCCACGCTGCGAACGTGGAAAGCCACGACGGGACGCGTTGTTGTTCTGGTATCGAGCGCCGCAGCCATTGGCGTTCCAGCTGCTTTTGTGTGTCCTGGTCCACCTTGGTCACCTTGCTGCGTGGTGCCTCGCCGATGTCGCGGTGACATGCTGACGGAGCCTCGCGAGATTATCGGGATGGTGCGGGTCACCCACATGCCCACGGAACGTGTGCAGGATGTCGCGAGGAGAGAAAAAGCCCCCCCACACGCGCGCACAGCGCGCATTAGGCGAAGAACTTTTCGGGGCGAGCCTGTGCATAAAGGTGTGGACAAAGTGGGCGTTTGCTGGGGATGAGCGGGGGATGAATGGGTGAAAATCCTGTGAAAACACAACATATGGTAGAATCGGTCGTTGTCTCGCTACCACCTGTTGTGTTAATCGTGACGATGCGTTGCGCACAGGTGCTTGACTCGCGGTGGTGTGGCGCTGTTGAGTGCGGCCTTGTCACACCGATGTAGTTCCGTCGTTGTTGACAGGGGCCTGTCGCCCCAATGCCGCCCAAGCCTCCGCACGGCGAGTACGCCCTGGAGGCACTAGAGACTCGCAAGGAGCCCGTGATGGCTGAAGCTCGAGACGATGGACGTACACAGGCGACTGACCCCGCCGATCCCGCTCACGATGCGCGCCGCGGTGGAGGTGCCCTCGAGGTCGTCGATGATGCTGGCCGCAAGGGTTTGCGCTTCGAGCGCTTTTTCACCGTGTCGGGCGTGCACCCGTATGACGGGGTGGACTGGGAGCTTCGCGACGCGGTGCTGACCAACTGGCGTGATGGCTCGGTGTCCTTCGAGCAGCGCGGAGTGGAATTCCCGTCGTCGTGGTCGATGATGGCAACCCAGATCGTCGCGCAGAAGTACTTCCGGGGGACGCTGGGAACGCCAGAGCGAGAACGATCGGTCAAGCACATGATCGATCGTGTCGCCGACACGATCACAGGGTGGGGAATCGACGGTGGCTACTTCGCTGACGAGGATGCCGCCGACGTCTTCAACGCCGAGCTCAAGCACCTGCTGGTGCACCAGAAGGCCGCGTTCAACTCGCCGGTGTGGTTCAACGTCGGGGTCGAAGAGAAGCCGCAGTGCTCGGCGTGCTTCATTCTCGCCGTCGAAGACACGATGTCGTCCATCCTCAACTGGTATGTCGAGGAAGGCACCATCTTCAAAGGCGGGTCGGGCGCGGGTGTCAACCTGTCGTCGATCCGTTCCTCCAAGGAGCAGCTCAAGGGCGGCGGTGACGCTTCAGGTCCGGTCAGCTTCATGCGCGGTGCCGACGCATCAGCCGGCACCATCAAGTCTGGCGGCAAGACCCGGCGCGCTGCCAAGATGGTCATCCTTAACGTCGATCACCCCGATGTCGAAGAATTCATCTGGACCAAGGCGCGCGAGGAGAAGAAGGTCCGCGTCCTGCGTGAGGCCGGGTTCGACATGGACCTCGATGGTGAGGACTACGCCTCGATCCAGTACCAGAACGCCAACAACTCTGTGCGGGTCACCGACGAGTTCATGAAGGCCTACGAAGAAGGTCGTGACTACGACCTGCGTGCGGTCACCACCGGCGAGGTCATCGAGACCAAGTCTGCAGGCGACGTCATGCGCCAGATCTCCGAGGCCGCCTGGGAATGCGCTGATCCGGGCTTGCAGTACGACACAACGATCAACGACTGGCACACCTGCCCCGAGTCAGGCCGGATCAACGGCTCGAACCCGTGCAGCGAGTACATGCACCTCGACAACTCGGCGTGCAACCTGGCCAGCCTCAACCTCAAGAAGTTCTACGACTACGACGCTGGCCGGTTCGACACAGAGGCGTTCAAGCGTGCCGTCGAGGTGATCTTCACCGCCCAAGAGATCATCGTTGGCTACTCGTCGTATCCGACCGAGTCGATCGGACAGAACGCGATCGACTACCGCGAGCTCGGCCTTGGGTACGCCAACCTCGGCGGGTTGCTGATGTCCATCGGCCTGCCCTACGACTCCGACGAGGGCCGGGCGTGGTGTGGCGCCATCACCGCGTTGATGACCGGTCACGCCTACCGAACGTCTGCTGAGATCGCCAAGGTTGTCGGTCCGTTCAACGGCTTCCGCAAGAACGAAAAGCCGATGCTGCGTGTCATTGGCAAGCACCGCGACGCTGTCGAAGGCATCGACCCGCGGCCGTTGCAGGCAGACCTGCTCAACGCTGCCCGCACATCTTGGGACGATGCGATGTCGATCGGAACAGAACACGGGTTCCGTAACTCGCAGGCCAGTGTGCTCGCGCCGACCGGCACCATCGGCCTGATGATGGACTGTGATACGACCGGGATCGAGCCTGACCTCGGACTGGTCAAGACCAAGAAGATGGTCGGTGGTGGCTCGATGGTCATCGTCAACCAGACTGTCCCGCAGTCGCTACGCCATCTCGGCTACTCCGAGGAGCAGGTTGAAGCGATCGTGGCCTACATCGACGAGAACAAGACCATCCACGGCGCGCCAGCGCTCAAGGCAGAGCACACCAAGGTCTACCAGTGCGCCATGGGCGAAGACTCGATCCACTACATGGGTCACGTCAAGATGATGGCAGCTGCCCAGCCGTTCATCTCCGGCGCGATCTCAAAGACCGTCAACCTGCCTGAGGACGCCACGGTCGAAGACATTGAGCAGTTGCACCTTGACGCCTGGAAGCTCGGCATCAAGGCGATCGCGATCTATCGCGACAACTGCAAGGTGGCCCAGCCGCTGAGCTTGTCGAAGAAAGAGTCAGCGACGACCGATGTCGCTGTCCCGGGCGCGGCGGAGCCAGCGGTTCATGTGCCGCAGCGTCGCAAGCCTCCCAAGACTCGTCCGTCGCAGACGGTCAGTTTCCGTGTCGGCGACGCCAAGGGCTATTTGACCGCAGGGGAGTACCCCAACGACGGCCTCGCCGAGATCTTCCTGAAGCTCGGCAAGCAGGGTTCGACGTTGTCGGGACTGCTGGATGCCTTCGCCATCTCGGTGTCGATCGGGATGCAGTACGGCGTGCCGCTGGAGAGCTACGTCAGCAAGTTCATGAACATGCGTTTCGAGCCGGCCGGCATGACCGACGACTCCGAAATCCGGTTCGCGACCTCGCTCGTCGACTATGTGGCTCGCAAGCTGGCTATCGAGTACCTGCCGTACGACAAGCGGGAAGCGCTCGGCATCTTCACGCTCGACGAGCGCACCAAGATGCTCGACGGCTACGACAATGCAGATGCCGCCGTGCTCGACGACGATGATGACGACCTGGAAGATCTGACCGAAGACCACTCGGCCGGGTCGATCAGTCGCACAGAAGCGGCCGCACCAGCATCACAGGCTGCTGCATCGCCAGCAACTGCGACTGGCGGTGGCGATCTGTCGCCAGGCTCGAGCATGCCAGTCGACGTGGATGCGCCAATGTGCTTCGACTGCGGCATCAAGATGGTCCGCGCCGGAGCCTGCCACGTCTGCGAGGCGTGCGGCACCACCAGCGGCTGCAGCTGAGGCTGGCGACCATGCTCCAGTAGCCGCCTCCATGAGTTGGGACGGGAACGACTGCTGG
>JBBDSU010000019.1:0-7192 GCA_040904825.1 Nitriliruptoraceae bacterium
TGGCATGGTACGGGTCGGCGCGCATGGCCGGCCAGGCGCGCGCCAGCATCATCCGATACGGATGGGGTCGGTCAGATCAAGCCAGAGCAGCGCAAGCACAACTACCGCGAGAAGTGCAAGCACCGGGATCGCCACAGCGGCCAGCGCGCGAGGATCCAGCTTGTAGTCCTCGCTGCGGCCCCGCACTCGGCGCACCATGTTCACCGACTTCTCGATCCCGAGCGCCGCGAGGTGTCCTCCGTCCAACGGCGGCAGTGGGACGAGGTTGAAAATGCCGATGAACACGTTGACGACCGCAATCAAGCCAAGGAAGGCCAGCAGTCCGCCGAATGTCGCGTCACCGACTTGACCCGCAATCGCCGCTGCACCGACCACCGAGACCGCCCCCTCAACACCGCGCTCGCGCTGGCCCGTGGCCTGCGCGAGTATGTCGGCGATACCTGAGGGACTAAACACTCGAACCAGCGCCGAGGCCGACCCCGTCAGCATGGGGAAGAATCCGCCAGGGTCGCCCAGGTCGGGCTGACCGAACAGCGCATGCTCCACCGCTTCAAGCGGCGCCATCCGCTCGGTCGCCAGCACCGGCGAAAATCCCACGACACCCACAGCCTGGCCAGTCGATGGGTCGGTGACCGTTGCTGGCGTCATGTGCAGTGTGAGCTCAACGCCGTTGCGCACCACCACCACCGTTGTCGGACGTCCAGGACGTGACCGAATGATCTCGCGCAGGCGCTCGTAGTCGTCGGAGCGCTGGGATTGCACGGCGACGAGCCTGTCGCCGGACTGCAGGCCAGCCTCCATAGCCGGAGAGTCTTCTTGGACGATGGCAACCCGTGGCTCGAACGCTCCGGTCCACACCTCAAGAAACGCATACGCACCCACCAACACGGCGACCGCGATCAAGAAGTGGGCGACCGACCCGCTGACGAGGACGATGGCTCGTTCCCAGGCCGGCCGTTCGTGAAAGAAGCGGTCTCGGTCGCCTTCAATCAAGCGATGTCGCAGGTCGCCGGTGCGTCCCGAATCGGGAATCTCTGTGACGATGATTTCGCGCAGCGCAGCACCGACGACGGCATCAGAGGCTTCGGCGAGACCGTTTTCACGCGCTCGACGCACGATCCGCGCAGCCACGTCCGATGACACTCCCCGCTGGCGGACTTCGGTTGCCAGCAGGTTGTAGCGCTCTTCGCCTGCGCCATCGTTGAGCACGACCTCAACAACCGGCCGCTGGCGTTCATCTTCGGGCGACATGCCGACGATCCGAACAAATCCGCCGAGTGGCAGTGCCTTGACGCCGTATTCCGTTTCTCCACGACGGAACGAGAACAACGTCGGCCCAAAACCCAGGAAGAACCGGTCCGCCCGCATCCCAAACCGACGGGCTGTGAGGAAGTGGCCTGCCTCGTGCAGCATGATCGCTGCAATCAAGCTGACGACAAAGACGGTGATTGCCAGCGGACCGCTCATCGGGCACTACTCATCGTGATGCCTCCAACTGGATCATCTCGGTTGCTTGACGCCGCCCCCACGCATCGGCGGCCATGACCTCGGCGAGATCGCGCGGTTCGCCAGGATCCGTCTGGATCCACCGGTCAACCGTGTCTGCGACGATCTCGATGATTGCACCGAAACGGGTTCGACCTTCGAGAAAAGCGGCAACCGCGACCTCGTTGGCGGCATTCATGACCGCCGGGGTGCCACAACCGTGACGACTGGCCCTCTCAGCGACATCAAGCGCTTGAAACGCCACCCGGTCGACGGGCTCGAAGGTCAGCGTCGACGAGTTCGTCCAATCACAGCGAGCTGGTGCGTGGTCAAGCCGATCGGGCCATCCGAGCGCTAGCTGGATCGGCAGGCGCATGTCAGGTGGGGACATCTGGGCGATGGTCGAGCCATCGATAAATTCGACCATCGAATGCACTACCGACTGGGGGTGAACGACGACATCCAATCGGTTCCAGTCAATGTCGAACAGTTCATGGGCCTCGATGAGTTCCAGCCCCTTGTTGAACAGCGTCGCCGAGTTCACCGTGATGACCGGCCCCATCTCCCACGTGGGGTGTGCCAAAGCCTCAGCTGCTGTTGCGTCCGCCATCTCGGCAGCCTTCCGTCCTCGGAACGGACCCCCACTGGCGGTCAGAATGAGGCGCGAGACCTCATCGCGCCGGCCTGACCGCAGGCATTGCGCCAGGGCGGAATGTTCCGAATCGACCGGTACCAGCCAGCGTTCGCGGCCACCCGCCAGGTCCGCTGCGCTGATCACCAGCCGCCCGCCGACGATCAGGCTCTCTTTGTTCGCCAAGGCCACAACGGTCGGTCGGGCCAGTGCAGCCAGCGTCGCCGCCAGTCCGGCCGCTCCGGTAATGCCGTTGAGGACGATGTCGGCATCGTCGCCGGCGAGCTCGACGACACCTTCCTCGCCGTCGAGCACATCGAGATCGTTGCGACGAGCGGCCAATTCGCCCGCTGCCTGCCGATCGGCGAGAGCGACCCGCCCAACTCCGAAGCGATCGGCGAGCGCCTCGAGGCCAGGACCATCCTTTCCGGCGGCCATGCTGACGACTTCGAAGCGTTCGGCGTGAGCAGCCATCACGTCGAGCGCTTGCTGGCCGATGGAGCCGGTCGCACCGAGGAGTACCACTCGGGTTCGGCCCGTCATGAGCGGACCCGATCATCGATCCGCTCGGCAGCGCCTACGGCGGCTGGCAGTCGCGACCCGGCACCCAGTGCGTAGGAGGCGAGCAATTGTCCGCACGCGGCGTCAGCATCACGACCGCGAGTATCTCTCAGCGTGATCGCCACACCAGCCTTTTCGACACGGGCGACGAACGATTGAACCCGATCGCTGGAGGGTTCCCGCCACTGGACGCCGGGAGTCGGGTTCATCGGGATGACATTGACGTGTGCGCGCACTCGCCGGGCTATCGCGGCGAGGTGATCGGCTTGTTCATCGTCGTCGTTGACATCACCGATGAGGCACCACTCGATTGACACGCGCCGACCGGTTGCTTGCCGCCACTTGATCATGGCTTGCTCGAGTTCGGCGATGGGATGGACGGTGTTGATGGGCACCAACATGTCACGCAGTTCATCGGTGGCCGCGTGAAGGCTGATCGCCAGCGTCAACGGCAGTCCTTGTTCGATCAGGCGGTAGATGCCCGGAACCAGTCCGACCGTCGAGACAGTGATGGAGCGGGCCGACAACCCGAATCGGTTCGGGTCATGCAGCCATGCAATGCTGGCAAGGGTCACTGACAGGTTCGCCAGGGGTTCACCCATGCCCATGTACACGACATTGGTGATGTGCTGCGGCGACCCGGTTGGCAGGCCCACGTCGCCCAGCGCTCCGGCTCTCAGCGCCGCATCTGCCAGGACGACCTGACGCACGACCTCACCGGTCGTCAACTGACGCCGCAAACCCGCTTGGCCGGTTGCGCAGAAAGGACAGCCCAGTGCGCAGCCGGCTTGCGTCGAGATACACACGGTTGCTCGTCCCGGGTAGAGCATGAGGACGGTTTCGATGGCTTCGCCGTCACCATGCCGCAGCAAGATCTTGTGGGTGCGACCGCCGTCGGCAACACGATGTTCGACCAGTTCGGGCCGCGCAGGGTCGAACCGAGTTGCCAGCTTGGATCGCAACGAGGCCGGAAGGTCGGTCATCGTCTCGGGATCGTCGACACCCCGCACCAACCACGCCGTGATCTGCCGGGCGCGATAGGCAGGCTCGCCAAGCTCGGTGACCAGGGCGTCCATACTGTCGGGATCGAGCCCGAACGGGTCGATCGTCGCTGACATGGCCACCATCATCCTGCCGTCAAAGGTCGCAAGCACGAACGCTCAGCGTACGGGTGGTGAGCCCTGCACGTCAGACGCCAAGCACCTCGGCGACGTAGTAGCCGACCGGCAGCGCCCACAGGATGCCGTCGACACGGTCAAGCACTCCACCGTGGCCAGGCAGCAGATGTCCCATGTCCTTGACGCCAAGATCACGCTTGACCATCGATTCGATCAGGTCGCCTACGAAAGCGGCGAGCCCACAGGCCAGTGCCACCACCGCCCCCGACAGGGCGTCAAACGGCCCATTGAGCAACGGAAGGCCCACAGCGCCGCCCACCGCCACAAACACAAAACCGCCGAGCAGTCCTTCCCAGGTCTTGTTGGGGCTGACGGACGGAGCGACCGGATGGCGTCCCAGCGCCACACCGATGATGTAGCCACCTGTGTCCATCAGTGCCGCAGCACCTACAACGGCGATCACTAATTCGATGCCACCGAAAGGACGGTTGACCAGTAGCACCGCGTGCGATGCCAGAAACCCGATCCACATGCCAAACATCACGGTCAAACTGGCAGACCGGACAACATCGACACGCACAGGATCAGCGAGATGCCACAGAAATGCTCCTGCGATGAGCACCAAGACGCCAGCGAGCTGACCGGCCTGGCGTGCCTGAAATGCCCCAGCGATCATCACGATCGTTGCCACGGTCGCAACGGGAACATCGATCCGTAGTTCGACCGCCAACAGCACACGCTTTATCTCGTAGTAGGCCGCCATCGTCAACAACGCGATGACGCCAGCAAAGGCCCATGGATGCCACCACAGAGCTCCACCGACGACGCCGATGAGCGCGACCCCTACAGCGATCGCCAAGGGGAGGTTGCGGCCACCGACCATGCCGCGGCGCTTTTTCGGGGCGTCGTCGGTCGCCTCGGCGGCACCGCCTGACGCATCGGGAGCGCCCACTGGTGCATCCGGCGACGACGGCGCTGACGTGGCGCCCGCTGTACCGGCACGGCCGCTGCCGGGCGGTGGAGGCACCTCGTTGGCGTCATCCGCCGCCGGTGACGGCATGTCGCCGTCGTCCGCGCCCGCGATCCACGCCGGGGTCGTGGATGCCAACCGCCGGGACTTTCGATCACGGCGGCGCTCACGCCTGTTGCCCGACTCGCCTGACTTTGCGGTCATCAACGCTCTCCCATCGCAGTGCGCATCAGACCTCGATCAGTTCCTGTTCTTTGGCCTCAAGGGCCTTGTCGATCTGAGCGATGTGCTTGGAGGTGACCTCTTCGAGCTGCTTGGCCTGGCGCTCCCGATCATCTGCGCCTACCTCGCCGTCGTCTTCCAGCTTCTGCATGGCGTCACGGGCACTGCGGCGAATGTTGCGAATGGCAACCTTGCCATCTTCTGCTGCCGCTTTCGCCAACTTGATGAAGTCCTTGCGGCGCTCCTCGGTCAACTCAGGGAACACACACCGAATCATCTCTCCGTCGGTCGCAGGATTGAGTCCCAGATCCGATTCTCGAATCGCCTTCTCGATCTGCCCAACTGAGCTCTTGTCGAACGGGTGGACCGTCAGGATCCGTGGTTCGGGCACGCCGAAGTTGGCGAGTTGCTGCAACGGCGTGGGCGCGCCGTAGTAGTCGACCATGATGCGGTTCAACAATTGCGGGTTGGCGCGACCGGTACGGATGGCGCTGAAATCTTCGGCAACCTTTTCGACAGCCTGGTCCATCCGCCGCTGTGCATCAGACATGATCTCAGCGAGACTCATCAGTGTTCCTCCGTGGTGGCGTGCCGTACCAGGGTGCCAACAGATTCTCCGCGCACCACTCGCCGTATGTTGCCTTCCCGCAGCAGTTCGAACACGACAATCGGCAGGTCGTTGTCCATGCACAACGAAATGGCGGTCGCATCCATGACCTTCAAGCCCTGATTCAGCACGGACAGGAAGTCGATCTCGTCATACCGCGCAGCCGCCGCGTCGACACGCGGATCACGATCGTAGACACCGTCGACCTGCGTGCCCTTGAGAATCGCCTCAGCGCCGATCTCCAGTGCACGTTGAGCTGCCGTCGTGTCGGTGGTGAAATATGGCGAGCCGAGGCCAGCCGCGAAGATGACGACCCGACCCTTTTCGAGGTGCCGCACCGCACGCCGCCGGATGTAGGGCTCGGCCAACTCCTGCATCGCGATGGCTGTCTGAACCCGCGTCTCTACGCCTGCCTTCTCGATGGCGTCTTGAAGCGCGAGCGCGTTGATGACGGTGGCGAGCATGCCCATGTGATCCGCGCTGGAGCGCTCCATACCTGTGGCCGCCGGCGAATTGCCGCGGAAAATGTTGCCCCCACCTACCACGATGCCGATCTCGGTACCGTCGCTGGCTTTGAGTTCGACGATCTCGCGCGCAACCTGCCGGACGATTGTCGGATCGATCCCCCCTTTGACGGAGGGGTCCGCGAACGCCTCTCCCGACAACTTCAACAGCACACGGTCAAGGGCTGGTCGTCGGGTCACGTCTCGCTCCGCGAGGTAGAGGGTCAATTCGTCGGGATGCTATCGATCAGCCTCCGACCTCGAACCGCGAAAATCGCGCGACTTCGATCTTCTCGCCCACGAGGGCCTGAATTTCGCTGATGACCTGGGCGATGGTCTTGTCAGGGTCCATCACGAAGGGCTGGTTGAGGAGCACCCACTCCTCAAAGGCCTTCTTGATCTTGCCGTCAACGATCTTGTCGATGATGTGATCAGGCTTGCCTTGCTCAACGGCTTCCTTGCGCGCGAATTCGCGCTCCTTGTCGAGCAGCGCCTCATCGATCTCATCTTCACGCACCACCAGCGGCTTGGCCGCGGCAATGTGCATCGCGAGGTCCTTGGCAAGTTTCTGGACTGCCTCGGCCTTAGCGACGAAGTCGGTCTCGCAGGACAACTGGATCAGGACCCCCGCGCGAGCCGGCATGCCCGGACTTGGGGTGTGAAGATACGAATGGACCAGGCCTTCGGACGCAGTGCGCTCGGCTACCCGAGCATCCATCTTTGCTCCGGTGCGCTCGCGGACCAGTTCAGCAGCCTTGTCCATGTCGCCATCAGCATCAACGAGCGCCTGTTTGCAGGCCATCATCGGCGCGTTGGTCAATGTCCGCAACTGTTTCACGTCGGCGGCAGTGATTGCCACGGTGTGTCTCCTCGTCTCAAATCCCGATCGCGGGACTCAATGGCTGGAACGCTCGTGAGGCAGGCGCCAGGCCACATTGCCCGGCCGGCGCCTGCACTCCCGGCGAAGGTGTTGAGATCAGCCCTGTTTGGCGTCAGTCTCAGCAGGTTCGGGCTCCGACGACTGTTTCGAAGCATCCTCGACCGCCGGCTCTGACGGAGCCGCTGTGTCCTGAGGGCTGGATCCGGCAGGCTCAG
>JBBDSU010000019.1:7292-17807 GCA_040904825.1 Nitriliruptoraceae bacterium
GCAGGGGCAGGCTCAGCGGGTGCAGGGGCAGGCTCAGCGGGTGCAGGGGCAGGCTCACCGGCGGCCTTGGTCGCCATTTCGGCGGCTCGCTGGCGTTCCAGCTCGATCTCCCATGCGGCCTTGGGCTCTGCTGCCTGACCGGTGTCTTCGGCTTCCGTCGCCTGAAGCGCCTGAGCCCGCAGTTCGTCATCTGGGGAGCGCGATGCACGCAACAACAACCCATCCGCGCAAGCGTCGGCGACGATGCGGGTCAGCAACGCCGAGCTACGGATCGCATCGTCGTTGCCGGCAATCGGATACTGGACAACATCGGGATCGCAGTTGGTGTCAAGGATCGACACCACCGGAATCTTGAGACGGTTGGCTTCTTTGACAGCAATCTCTTCGATCACGGAGTCGACCACCCACACGGCATCCGGCACTTTGTCCATCTCGCGGATACCGCCGAGGTTTGTCTGCAGCTTGTCGCGTTCACGCTGCAACTGGAGCACTTCCTTCTTGGGCAGTAACTCGAAGGTGCCCGACGACTCCATGGCCTCGAGTTCCTTCAGCCGGCCCACCCGCGACTTGATCGTCGCAAAGTTGGTGAGCATGCCGCCCATCCAACGCTCGGTGACGTAAGGCATGCCGACACGCTGAGCCTGAAGTTCGATCGATTCGCGAGCCTGCTTCTTTGTTCCGACGAAAAGCACCGTCCCACCACGAGCGACGAGGTCGCGGGTGAAGGTGTACGCACGCTCAATTTGACCAACAGTTTGGCGTAGGTCAATGACGTAGATGCCGTTGCGCTCGCCATAGATGAAGCGGCGCATCTTGGGGTTCCAACGACGCGTCTGATGCCCAAAATGGACACCTGCATCGAGGAGTTGACGCATGGTGACAACAGCCACAGGGATTCCTCTCTGATTCGGTTGGGCCTCCGCCCACGTCGTCCGGATACGCGTAAGACGCGCTTGGCTCCCACGAATGACGTGGTCACCACGACCCACCCCTGCGCGATCGCGTCGGCCAAGGGCACCGGGGTCGTCCGTCGGTGGACGTGTGTGATGGTTGGCGAGGTGCCGGTCGGTGCGACCTGACCTCGCAGTCTGAACGTGACAGCGGACCCGCACGCGGCGGGCCCGTGCGCGAGAGGATACCGACCTGGCGGACGCTGCGCGTTGCCAGTCCCGCTCTGCGGTTCTTGTTGCGTTGTGATGCTGTATCTGAGCCGCAACTGGGCCGTCTCAGTGCTATCGATCCAACTTTGACGCGGCGCGGTCGTCGTCAGCCGGCAGCGTTGAGTTCATTGAGGACTCGTCCAGACAGCACGGGCGTGGTGCGCCCACCATCGACCAGGCTGGGCTGACCGAGGTACATCCAGGCGAGCGGATCCACATACTGGCCATCTTGACGAACTCCCCAGTGGACGACTCCATCGTGCATGGTTGCACTGGCGCCGGTGACAACGCCGACGGTCTGACCTGCGACGACAGCATCGCCCCGTATCACACGGGCGGCTACAGGCCCGTAGGAGCTGAGCACACCTTTCCCATGATCGATCGTGACCCACCCGATGCCGGCAACTGGTCCGGCGTGATGCACGACCCCATCGCCCGCGGCGCGCACTTGGGTTCCCGCTGCGGCGGCAATCTTGACGCCCCTATGCCCGGGCCCGTAGTCGGTGAAGGGCGCTTCGAAGCGACGCACAATGGCACCAACAACGGGAAGTTGCACGATCGATGCGACCGAACTGACCGTCGGTGAGGCCTGTGCACGCCGACCTTCTCCCGCACCGTAGGGCGTCAGGACCACCGCGACGACCAACACGACCACCACGGTGAACCGTGACATGGCCCTCGTCAGCGACCGGTCACTCCACCAGCTCGAGCGCGCGGATGTGCTGCAGCGTGAACCTCGCGGAGCCAACCTCTCGACAGATGGGTATAGCGCTGCGTTGTAGCCAGCGAAGCGTGACCCAGAAACTCTTGGACGACGCGGATGTCGGCCCCAGCTTCGAGGAGGTGGGTGGCAACCGAATGGCGCAACGTGTGCGGCGTCACCCACGTCAGGCCAATAGCGCATGCCGCGTTGACCACGGCACTGCGAGCGTCTCTGGGATCGAGGCGGTCTCCCCGTGCGTTGAGAAATACCGCGTTGGTGGTGCGTGTACCGGCCAAAGCGGGTCGCCCGCGCGAGAGGTAGGCATCGAATGCATCGCGGCACGGCTCTCCGATTGGGACGATGCGGTCCTTGTCGCCCTTTCCATGCAGTCGCACGAGCCCCTGCTGAAGATCGAGCGCGGCCAAGTCCAAGCCGGTCGCCTCGGCGATGCGCGCTCCGGAGCCGTACAGCAATTCCAGCAGTGCGCGCGTTCGCACGCCTGCAGGCTCGTCGTCGGCCACTGCGGCGACCAAGCGCGCAAAATCGTCGGGACGGATGATCTTGGGCAATCGACGCGACGGTTTGGGCGAAGCCAGCAATGCGGCGACGTCTCGTTCGATGACATCGCTCGTCGCCAGGTAGGCAAACAACGAGCGAGCGGTCGAGGCGCGACGGGCGACGGTTGCACGTGCATAGCCCGTCTCGTCGAGATTGGCGAGATAGCGACGCAGGTCGACCAATTCGACCAGATCTGGATGGTCCAAGCCTTGATCGGTCATCCAGGCCGCAAGTGCGCACGTATCCCGGCGGTATGCGGCGACCGTGTTCGCTGACCTCGCACGCGCACTCCGAAGATGCTCGAGAAACTGCTCGACAGCCTCGGCCCACGCCGGGGACATCGCCGACACCGCCTGCAGTGACGAGACCATTTTGCTCCGTCGGTTCAACGCTCGAGTGACCAGTGTCGCCTATTGTTACGCATGTTGTCGTTCGATCACCATGATCTGCCGACACACAGATTCCGCCGACGCTCATGGGCAACGATGGGGCGAGACGTCTGCTGGCTCCCGCCGCAGTCTGATGCCGTCATGTCCTTCACTGAGTTCACCCGCGATTCTCGCTTGGGTCAGGAGCGCCATCAGGCGTGCAGCCGGCACGCCTGATGCGACCGCGAGATCCTCAAGACGCACCGGCCGGGGCCACGCCTCAGCAAGGACGTTCCATACGGCGTCCGCAAGTACGCGTGTTGATCGATCACGGTCATGCTCAGTCAGTCGGGATACGGCAGCAACCTGGTGTGTGCCCAAGCCCGTCAAAACCTCCAACACGTCATCGGGCGAAGTACACGGCGCGGCTCCTTCGCTCAACAGACGGTGGGGAGCGGCTGATCCGGGCGCTCTGACATCGCCCGGCACTGCCAGCACCGCACGCCCCCAATCGGCTGCCGCGCTCGCCGTCAGCAGCGCCCCTGACCGCTCACCGCCTTCCACGATGACCACCGCATCGACGAGCCCGGCAACGATCCGATTGCGTGCACGGACAACACCGGCCCTGGGTTGTTCAAACGGCAGGCACTCACTGAGCAAGGTGCCGCCGTGATCGACGACCTGGTCAAACAACCCTGCAGGGGCTGCGTGAGGACGCGGATAGTCGACCGCATGGCCGCACCCGAGCACGACAGCCGTACCCCCGGGCGCTTCGAGCGCTGCCCGGTGAGCGGCCGCATCGATACCGCGTGCTCCCCCTGACACGACCCGCACGCCTGCACGTGCCACGCTCTCAGCCAACCAGGCCGCCACAGCGGTGCCATATCCGCTGGCACGGCGCGCACCGACGATGGCAATGGAAGGTGCTTTGTCGATCGCCTCCCCGCGCCACGCAACCCAGACAGGAGCCGGCGTCGTCGGGAACGCTTCAGCGAGCGGCTGCGGATACAGCGGATCACCAACGAGCGCAACTTTCACGCCGCGCTGTTGCCATGCGGTGAGCACCTGGCGGGTGGCGGCAATCTCGTCGGACGCTGGTGCGCCAGCCAGCGTCACCACATGCTTGAAGGGATCGTCACATGCGTCGCTATCACGACACGCTCGTCGGAGCCCGTCGGGCGACCTGCGCGGTCGGATCGCCCAGGCGACGACGCGGATGATCGCTTCAGGATCACTGCCATCGGCGGCAACCGTGGCGGCCACATCGGCCGTCACGTCTGAAGCCAGCTGCGGAGGCAGGTTGCCAGCAAAGCGGTCGCGGCCGAGATCTCCATCGGAGCCTTGACCTTCAGCGGCCACGCCCCGGCCTTGGCGCCGACGACCCGCCTGCGTGCCTCTGTCGTCATTCACGCGCTGCCCCCTTGTGATCATTCACCCCGGCCGTTCGTATCCATAGCCCGATAGGCGACAGCCTCGTCGACATGGTCATGACTCAACCGGTCGTCGCCGTCCACGTCGGCAATCGTCCATGCGACCCGAAGGCAGCTATCGACAGCACGCGCCGACATACCGAGCCGGTCAAGGCTGTCGACAAGGCGTGCAACGACTTTCGATCCCGCCGCGTCGCGTGCCAGACGTGGTTCCACATCACGATTCGCGCATCGAACGACCGTCTTTTCACCAACCATCGTCGCCCACCGTTGCGCGGCGCGGCGTCTGGCCGCTGCAACCCGCTGACTGACCACCTCGGTCGACTCCCCGTCTGGCGGGCCAGCCAGTCGTGCGCCTTCCACAGGCTGCACGGCGACCTGCAGATCGATGCGATCGAGCAAGGGCCCCGACAACCGAGCCCTGTATCGCTCAACAGCTGCCGGATCGCATCGGCAAGTCCTGCGAGTATCGCCCAGATAGCCGCAGGGACAGCCGTTGCTGGCTGCGACCAGCAGGACACGCGCCGGATACTCGACCCTGGCATTGGCACGACTCACCACGATGCGGCCGTGTTCGAGCGGTTCTCGTAGTGCGTCGAGCACCCGGCGTGGCATCTCCAGCAACTCATCGAGCAACAGCACGCCATGATGTGCCAGGGTCATCTCACCCGGTCGTGGGATGCCAGCGCCGCCCCCGACAAGCGCTGCCATCGTCGCACCGTGATGCGGCGCCCGGATCGGAGGATCCAACGACAGTGAGTCATCGGGGCGCCGTTCACCTCCGATGGACGCAATCTCGGCAACATCGATCGCCTCGTCGTGGGACAACTCGGGCAGGAGTCCATGCAGGCGGTGAGCAAGCATGGTCTTTCCACAGCCAGGCGGCCCGATCAACAGCACGTGGTGGCCGCCCGCTGCAGCGAGCTCGATGGCACGACGAGCGATCGGCTGGCCGCGGACATCGGCCAGGTCCAGCGATCTGCGGGATGTCGATGTGGTGATCGGTGCAACTCGGCGCGGGTTGCGGCGCCCTTCCAACACTTCGACTGCTTCGGTCAGATCGGCGACACCGACCACGTCGATGCCTGGCACCAGCGCAGCCTCGCCAGCACCACCAGCTGCCACCATGATCCGTTCGGCTCCGGCCTCCCGGGCTCCCCGGGCGGCGGTGACCTGGCCGCGCGGAGAACGAATCCGTCCATCGAGACCGAGTTCTCCGAATGCCGACACGCCCTCAACACGGCACGGGTCGAGTTGCCCCGTCACCGCCAGCACCGCAAGTGCCAGCGGCAGATCAAAGCCGGTGCCGACCTTGGGGAGATCGGCCGGCGCGAGATTGATGACGACGCGATCCCGGGGCCATGAAAACCCGCTGCGTTGCACAGCCGTGCGCATCCGTTCTTCGGCTTCCCTGACCGCAGCTCCGGGCAACCCGACCAAGCGAAGCGCCGGCAATCCGGGTGATCGGGCACATTCGATACCGACGGGGTAGGCCTCCAATCCCACCATGGCAACGCCACGAAGATGGACCAGAGCCCCGCGCATCGGCGCCACGGTCACCATGCCCGCACCACATGGGTCAACGTCCCGGTACCGCTCGTTCCTGGCGCAGGCAGGTCAACGGCGACGAGGTCAAAACGCACCTCGCCGACACTGCGCGGCGATGTCGCCAGGAAGTGGGCTGCCAGACGACGAATGCGTCGCTGTTGGGCTGGGGCCACTGCCGCAACCGCCCCGCCGAAATGCGCAGCGTCACAACGCGCCTTGACCTCCACGATGACCAGCGCACGCCCAGTGTCGTCGACGGCAACGATGTCGAGCTCGCCACGGATATCGGAGGTCGCTGGACGCCAGTTGCGCTCGACAACGACATAGCCATGGCCTGTCAGATGCGCGGCCGCGATCTCCTCCCCGACGTGCCCGACGTCCACGGCACTGTCGTGGGATGGCAGGTCCGCCAACACCACGGGCTGGCAGACCTCGCCGGGGCCGAGCTCATGTGGTGGGAACCAGAACGGTGATTGATGAGGTGACATGCCATCACCGTACGAAGCGGCTGGCCAGCATCGTTGACCAACCGGCATCAACCTGTGGACGGCCCGCTGGCGTCGTCAGTCCGGGCGCGACCTGAGCGTAATCAGAACACGCCGACAGCCCACAGGATGGCCCCAACAATCACAACACCTGCTATCACCAACAGCCAGATGTCGTTGCGCTTGTCATCGCGGTAGCGGCGCGTCGCGTCGAACCCCACGTCAGTCCTCCAACAAGCTGGTGATCTCGTGATCGTCGTGCGACAACTCTTCGATGTTGACGTCGCGGAAGGTCAGGACGCGCACATGCTTGATGAATCTTGCGGTGCGGTACATATCCCAGACCCATGCGTCTTTCAGCTCAAGCTCGAACCAAAGATCTTGACCTTCGTGCGGAGTGACCTCGACTTCGTTGCACAGGTAGAAGCGCCGCTCGGTCTCCACGACATACCGGAACATGCGCACGACATCCCGATACTCGCGGTACAGCGACAGTTCGAGATCAATCTCGAACGCGTCAAGCTCTTCTGGATCCATTGGTCCTCCACGACCCAGTCGGCCCGTTTTCCCGTGACGTCAAGGACACCGAGCGACGCAGTCGTCCGATGCTACCGACCAGCATCCTGATCGCAGTCCGCTCCCGTCATGAGTGAAGTGCCTTTGGCTTCGTCCACGACTACGGTCTCGCCCATGCCGATTACCCCTGCGGATCTGTCTCCTGGGCCTGAGCGAGTCGCGCGTTCCCAGACGCCGCGCCGCACTCGTCGAGCGGGCGGGCGACCACCTGGTATTCGCCATGAGCGCCCGTACTGGGACAACGGCCTCGTGGTCGCAGGAATCGACGAAGTGGGACGTGGGGCGTGGGCCGGCCCGGTATCGGTCGGGATCGTTGCCTTGAATCCGCAACGACGCATCCATCGACTCCGCGACTCCAAGGCGCTGGCGCCTGACGAGCGCACCCACATCGCCGGCCGCATCGAAGAGCACGCGCTGGCTGCCGTTGTCGGCCATGCCAGCAACGATGAAATCGATCAGATCGGCATGACAGCCGCATTGCGGCTGGCGACGTCACGTGCGTTGGCCGACTTGTCGGTTCGCCCTGACGTGTTCCTCATCGACGGCAACCTCGATATGGCGGCCGGGCACGCCACCCAGACTGAGCTCATCGTCAAGGGCGACACTCGCAGCGCGTCCATCGCCGCCGCATCCATCGTTGCCAAAGTGACGCGGGATGCCATGATGATCGCCGACGACGAGGTCCATCCTCAGTTCAGCTTCGCCGCCAACAAGGGCTATCCATCTCCGGCGCATCGGCAAGCGCTCGACCGCCACGGACCGTGCAGCCTGCACCGGTCTTCATGGGCGCCTATCGCTGCGCTGCTTCACCCTCGCTTGTTCTGAACCATCACGGAACAGCGGGTAGTGCCGTCCCTGAAACTTCATGGAGGATGCCTGCGTTCTCGACAGGCCAAATGATGACAAAGGCGCGGCCAACGACGTCGTCAACATCGACGAAACCCAGCGACCGGCGCGAATCCGATGAATTCGGTCGATTGTCGCCAAGGAAGAACAACTGCCCATCGGGAACCGTCACGGGTCCGAAGTTGTCAACGTCGGTGTAACGAACATAGGGCTCGTCCATCAGATCTCCGTTGACAGACACCTGCCCATCAACCAGTTCGACCTCGTCCCCACCGACGCCGATGACCCGCTTGACGTAGTCCCGCGCGGAGGTCGGCACGAGGCCCAGGATCTGGCCGATGCGACGCAGCCTGTTGTCCTCATCACCTGACGAATATCCGGGCCCGGCGAACACGACAATTTCTTCGTGCCGAGGTTCGCGGAAACGATACGTCACCTTCTCGACGACCATGCGGTCATCAATTTGCAAAGTCGGTTCCATCGAACTTGACGGGATGTAGAACACCTGCACGACGAACATCCGCAAGACGAACGCCAAAGCGAAGGCGATCAGCAGCAGGACCGGCAGTTCACGAAGGAACGAACGGCGCTTGCCCTTGGACACTGGCGACCTCCGGCTCGCGACGGCTCGTGACCGAATGAACGGTCAGCTGACCGTTTCGCGACGTTCCTTGATGCGGGCCTTCTTGCCGACCCGATCGCGCAGGTAGTACAGCTTGGCGCGACGAACCTTGCCGTGGCGCACCACTTCAATTTCTTCGATCACAGGACTGTGGAGCGGGAAGGTGCGCTCGACGCCGACGCCGAAACTGATCTTGCGAACCGTGAAGGTCTCACGAAGACCACCGCCCTTGCGAGCGATCACCACGCCTTCGAACACCTGAATCCGGGAACGAGTCCCTTCAACCACGCGCACGTGCACCTTGACGTTGTCGCCAGGACGGAACTCGGGAATGTCATCGCGCAGTCGCGACTGTTCGACGAGGTCAAGCTTGTTCATGGGACGCACTTCCCTTGAGGTCATGTCCGCACAACTGCCCGCTATCGACGAGCGTGGCGGCCCTGGTGATACGAGGACTCTGCGCAAGTGGACACGCAGCGCCGGAAGATCGCCCAATGAGGGCCGTGCAGCGATGGCGTGAAGTGGACAGGATACGGGGCGTGTTGCCACTTCGGCAACCTGGTCCGTCAACCGCTGCGATCTGGCCTGTCGCGGTCACTCGGTGAGAGGTCCGGGCGGACGCGCTCAGTGATGCGTTGCGCTTGGTCTCGCCGCCATTGGGCGATGGCAGCGTGGTCACCTGAAGTAAGGACATCCGGCACACCGTGACCTCGCACATCGGGCGGACGCGTGTAGTGGGGATACTCCAGCAACCCGCCACTGAACGACTCGTCGACATTCGAGGCATCGTTGCCGAGCACTCCGGGAACGAGCCGCGCGACGGATTCAACGATCGCGGCGGCGGCGACTTCACCACCCAACAGCACGTAGTCCCCCACCGACACCTCGTCGGTTGCAACGAGATCGTGAACGCGTTGATCGAACCCCTCGTAGCGCCCGCACAACACAACGAACCGATCGCCGGCTGCCAGTTCGCGCGCCATGTCCTGATCGAACCTCGGTCCCCTCGGGGTCAGCAGCAACGTCCTGGGACGCTCACCGCCTGCAACGAACTCAGCATGGCGGCTCGCGTCGTTCCATACGTCCTCGACCGCATCGATGACCACGTCGGCCCGCAAGACCATGCCTGCGCCACCACCGTAAGGAGCGTCGTCAACCGTGCGATGCACGTTGTCGAGACCCCAGCGACGCAGATCGTGGACACGCACGTCCACGAGCCCATCAGCAATGGCCCGCCCCAGCAGGGATGTGGCCAGGGGACCTTCGAACCACGCGGGAAACAACGTGACAATATCGATCCGGAGGGCAGCGCCGGCTTCGCTCGGCATCGTCGGTGGCCGCGTCACGGTGTCGCCTCGTTGCCACCTGCTGCGTCAGCTATTTCGGCTTGATCGGTCTCGATCAGACCTTCGGGAGGATCGACGACCACCAATCGCAACGCTGAGCTGTCGTCTGCCTCGACGACCTCGACGTACTCGTCAACCGCCGGCAGCATCCAGGTCGAGCCGTCATCGCGACGGACCTCGAGCAGGTCATATGCCGCAGCCGACGGCAACTCGATGATCGCGACAACTTCGCCAAGCCCAACGCCCTCATGCTCGACCCTTGCACCGACGAGTTCGTGGACGAAGTAGGTCTCCCAATCGGCCACATCGATCGGCTCAGCCTGGATCATCTGGCCGCGCAAAGATTCGGCTGCCGTGCGGTCGCTGATGCCTTCGAAAATGACGAGCATCCGTGACTGATGAGGCCGGCTCGAGACGACCGTAGTCGCGGTCCCGCCCACGAACATCGAGGTACCGGGGGCGAACCGATCGGGGACATCGGTCATCAGATGGACGGCAACTTCGCCACGCAACCCATGAGCCTTGACGACCCGGCCAATCGTCACCAGGGAAGTCAAGAGTTCACCTGTTCGCGATCATCGGCAACGACGGATCAGTCCACGATCTCGACGGAGACGTTCTGGTCGTCGAGGGAGGCTGCGGCACGAACGACTGTGCGCAATGCTTTGGCTGTTCGGCCTCGCTTGCCGATCACCTTGCCGAGATCGTCGGCATGCACGAAGAGCTCAAGGACAGTCTCACCGTCCTCTTCGGCAACCTCAACCCTGACATCGTCGGGAAAGTCGACGAGCTGCTTCGCGAGGTATTCCAAGACGTCTGCGGACCTCATGCCTTCTCCTCAGCTGCCTCAGTCGCGTCGTCCCCGGTGCCGTC
>JBBDSU010000019.1:17907-20867 GCA_040904825.1 Nitriliruptoraceae bacterium
GCCGCTTCAGCAGCCTTGGCGCGCGCCTTCTTCGACAACTTCGGGCTCCGGTCGGACCGATCGCGCACCGGAGCGTCTGCGGGCTTGAATTCTTCCCACGCACCGCTGATCCGTAGGAGCTTCTCAACAGCTGAGGTCGGCTGGGCACCGTGCCGGAGCCAGTGCAGCGCACGCTCGTTGTCGATGCGGATCGCCGAGGGCTCCTCCATCGGGTGGTATTCACCGATGATCTCAAGGAAGCGGCCGTTGCGCGGTGACCGCGAGTCAGCCGCGACAACGCGGTAGTGCGGGCGCTTGACGGTGCCTTCGCGACGAAGGCGCAACTTGACTGCCATGTTCGATTCCTTCGAAAGGCGCCGGATCGTCCGGCGCAGATGGGGCCGGTCGGTGCCGGCACGTTCCACCTCGTACCCGACGGGCCGTCACGCGACTGGTAGGCGCACGGGAACCGGGGCGGAAGGTGGGAGTGGCACAACGTCGAGGGACACGGTGGTCCGGCGACGTCGTGCCGGCAAGGCTACCGCACGAGTTGTCAGCGCCGCTTGCCGCCTCGCGGTGGCGGTGCCGACTTGAGTCCCGGAAATCCGCCGAGACCTTGGGCTGCACCTGTCGACTGCATCTGGCGCAGCGCTGCGGTCTGAGCTGCCCGACCTTTCGCACCCGTGGGTTTGCTGCCTGTCTGTCCAGCCATCTTGGCCGCGGATTTCATCACCTTCTGGAGTTGCTCAAATTGTTTGACCAGCCGATTGACCTCGGTGACCGATCGGCCTGATCCTGCCGCGATCCGCCGTCGCCGCCGGCCGTTGAGGACCTTGGGTCGCTGGCGTTCCTCCGGAGTCATCGACCGAATGATGGCTTCGACGTGAGCGAGCTGCTTGTCATCGATGTCCGCACCGGCGAGCTGCTTGTCCATTCCCGGAATCATGCCGAGCAGTCCCTGAATCGGCCCCATGCGCTTGAGCATCTGCATCTGCTGGAGGAAGTCCTCCAACGAAAACTCGCCTTTGAGCATGGCCTGTTCGGTCGCGGCGGCTTCCTGCTCGGAATAGGTGGCCTCTGCCTTTTCGATCAAGGTCAGGACATCGCCCATCCCCAGGATGCGTGATGCCATGCGGTCGGGATGGAACACTTCAAAATCGGTGAGCTTCTCGCCGATCGAGGCGAACAAGATCGGGGCACCGGTGACTTCCCGGACCGACAGCGCTGCGCCACCACGGGCGTCACCATCGAGTTTCGACAGGATCACCCCGTCGAAACCGACCTGGTCGTTGAAGGCGCGAGCAACGTTGACGGCTTCCTGGCCGATCATCGCGTCGATGACAAAAAGCGTCTGACTCGCAGCGGTGACCTCACGGATCGCTCGCGCCTGGTCGAGTAGTTCCTCATCGACGTGGAGGCGGCCTGCGGTGTCAACGATCACGACATCGCAACCGGTTTCGGCAGCCTTGACCAGAGCGTCACGCGCAACAGGCACCGGATCTCCGGAGGTGACGGGGGCATACACGTGCACCCCGGCTCGCTCTGCGTTGATCTTCAGTTGCTCGACGGCTGCCGGGCGTTGCAGGTCGCAGGCAACCAACATTGGCCGCCGCCCTTTGGCTTTGAGCATCGTCGCGAGCTTTCCAGCCGCGGTGGTCTTGCCCGAACCCTGCAGTCCGGCAAGCATGATCACGGCAGGCTTGCCGTCGAGCTTGAGTGGGACCGACTCGCCGCCAAGGGCGCGCTCAAGCTCTGCGGCAACAATCTTGACAACCTGTTGGGACGGGTTGAGCGCTTTGGCGACCTCTTCGCCAACCAGCTGCTCACGCAACCGGTCAACCATCCCCTTTACGACCTTGAAGTTGACATCGGCGTCAAGCAGCGCCAGCCGGATCTCGCGCAGGGTCGCATCGACGGTCTTTTCGTCAAGGCGGCCACGGCCCTTGACGCGATCAAGGGCGCCATCCAGCTTCGTGCGAAGGGTGTCGAACACGGCGTGAAGTCCTCAGTCGTCGATGTCGAGCAGGCCAGCGACGAACGCCGCCGGGTCGAACGGGGCGAGGTCATCGATGTCTTCGCCGAGGCCGACGAGTTTGACCGGGATGCCCAGTTCGCGCTGGACAGCGACGACGATGCCGCCTTTGGACGATCCGTCGAGCTTGGTCAGTGCGATCCCGGTGACGTTCACCGCCTCGAGGAAGGCCCTCGCCTGGGCAATGCCGTTCTGCCCAGTGGTCGCATCGAGTACCAGCAAGGTCTCGTGAATCGACCCCGCCTGCTTTGCCACCACACGACTGACCTTGCCCAGTTCATCCATCAGCTCACGCTTGTTGTGCAGTCGCCCAGCAGTGTCGATGATGAGGAGGTCAGCGTCCGCAGCGACCGCCGCTTCGTAGGCCTCGAAGGCGACACTGGCAGGATCGGCACCTTCGTCTTTTGTCACCACGGCGCTGCCGGTGCGTTGTCCCCAGATCTCGAGTTGCTGGGCAGCGGCGGCACGAAACGTGTCCGCAGCACCAAGCATCACCGATCTGCCCTCGCGCGATTCGATGGCCGCAAGCTTGCCGATGGTGGTGGTCTTTCCGGTGCCATTGACCCCGGTCACCAGCCACACGGTGAGCCCATCAGCATTGCGCCCCAGCGTCCGATCGCCTTCGTCGAGCAGCTGTGTGAGGCGCTCGGCAAGCAGGTGCTGCACTGCCGCGGCGTCCGTAGCGCCATCAGCCTTGGCTGCCTGGCGCACCTCAGCGACCAATTCAGTCGCGGCGGCAACTCCGACGTCGGCAGTAATCAGAGCCTCCTCGAGCCCGTCCCAAGCATCATCGGACACGCCAGCATCAAACAGATCTGCCAACGACGACGCCAGCAGATTGCGGGTCCGGACCAGGCGGCTCCGCATGCGGCTCGTCGGATCGGTGGTTACCGGATCGTCGCCTGCGCCATCGTCGCCTGGCACCTCAGGCACCGGCGCACCCTCGACG
>JBBDSU010000019.1:20967-47204 GCA_040904825.1 Nitriliruptoraceae bacterium
ATCGTCGCCTGCGCCATCGTCGCCTGGCACCTCAGGCACCGGCGCACCCTCGACGTCCACCGAATCCGTCGGCGATGGCCGGCGTGACATCTGCGCACGCACGACGAGCAGTGTGGTCAACGCGATGGCGAGTACGGCCATCACGATGATGAGCAACTGGAGATCGGACATCAAGGCTCCACTTCGATGAGGCGGGGTGGCGCTCCCGGCGCATCGATATCTGCGTCGTCGCCATCGACGTCCGCACCGCCGGACTGACCTCCGCGACCTTCGATGACGGCGCGGGCTGTCGGACCATCGAGCCGCTCGGCGACGACCTTGGTCACCGCATCCGGCCCCATCGTCACACCGTAGAGAACATCGGCGATCTCCATCGTGCGCTTCTGGTGGGTCACCATGATGATCTGCGAGTGGCCCTTGAAGCTTCTCACGACGCGCAGGAGTCGCTGCAGGTTGACGTCGTCCAACGCGGCATCAACCTCGTCGAGGACGTAGAACGGGCTTGGTCGGGCACGGAAAATCGCGAACACAAACGCCAGCACGGTCAACGACCGCTCGCCGCCTGACAGCAACGACAGGCGCGTCACGCGCTTGCCGGGAGGGCGCGCCTCGACATCGATGCCAGCGGTCAGCAGGTCGTCGTCACCGGTAAGCACCAAGCGGCCATGACCACCGGGGAACACCGTCGAGAAGGTCAACTCGAACTCTGTCGCTATGTCGTCAAACGCCGCTTTGAAGACCTCTCGGATGCGTTGATCGACAGCTGTCACCACTTCTTCGAGATCACGTCGCGAGCGACGAAGATCGTCCAGTTGGTCCGACAAAAACGCGTGTCGCTCTTCGAGCGCCTTGAACTCTTCGAGCGCCAGCGGGTTGACGCGCCCGAGCATGCCGATCTTGCGGACGAGGACGTCCTCTTGTTCTGCGAGCTGATCCCGCTGGTAGGCCGCAGCCTCCGGGTGCTCGGCACGCACGTCATCGGGAGTCATCGACAACTCGGAGCGCAAGCGGGCCTCAAGTGCTTCACGCCGGCTATCAAGCTCGGCACGGCGCAGCTGTGCCTCGTGACGCCGCTCACGCCACCCTTCCCGACTGGCGCTGAGAGTCTGTTCGTGATCACGCGCGGTCGCAAGCCGTTGACGCTGCTCGACCAGGTCCACCTGGGATGACTCGCGCTCGACGCGCGCGACTTCGATCGCGCGATCAACGGCTTCCAACGTCTCGCGAGCGACCAGCGCCAATTCGCCGCACCGTTCCACGCCGACACGGCGCAACTGGCGGCGCCGCGCCGCCTCGGCGAGTGCGGCTTCCACCTCGTCGGCTTCCTGACGCAGCGCCACAGCCTGGGTCTCAAGGTGACGAACCTGCTCGGTGGTCCGCTCGAGATGCACTCTGGCATCCAGCTCACGCTCGCGAGCACGCTCGACTGCATCGTCGAGTTCGATCGCAACTTCGTCAGGGCCATCGTCAGGCTCGTCGGCAGCATCGACGTCAGGGCCCCGGCCATGCAGTTCCGACAAAGCGCTGTGATCGCGTTCAAGAACCTGTTCGAGCTCCACCCGCTGCGCGCTCACGACATCGCGCTGTGTGGTCAGCGAGTTGAGCTCTTTGTGCAGCCGGGCGAGTCGTTCTGCGGCGCCAGTGATCCGGGCGTCTGACTCGTTGATCTGGTCAGTCGCCTCTTCGAAACGTTGGCGGGCCGTGGTCAGCGCACCGTCAATGTCATCGTGCTCAGCCTGCAAGGACTCAAGCGTCGCGCCAAGCTCGTCGGCCCGCTGCTCGGCTCGTTCGGCAGCGCTAGCGGTCATGACCGCTGAACGTTCGGGCGATCCTCCGGCCCGGTAGCCGAGCGGGCCAGCGACATCACCGTCGGCGGTGACGAACGTCAGATTTGGATTACGCCCGTGCAGAAGCACAGCCGTGTCCCAATCGGCAACGAGATAGGCATCAGACAGCCAGCGGCGCAGCGTGGCCAGGACTTTGTCGGCATGCTGCGAGTCGGCCTGGGCACGAACATGGTCAACCAAGGGCGTGGCCCCAGCGACGGCCAGTTCTCCTCGCGATTCTTCATCGAGCTCGGTGGGCTCGTGGACCCGCGTTGACGCCGCCAGCACGACCGCACGGCCTGCGGCGACGTCACGCAGCCAGGCGACAGCACGCCGGGCGCGGTCAGTCGACGACACCACGACGGCTTCACCGATGTGACCAAGGGCCGCAGCAACAGCAGCCGACGCCTTGGGTGCGACACTCACGTGGTCAGCGACCCGGCCCAGGACGCCTTCGAGATCAGACGTCAGCAGTGCTGCAGTGCCGGCATCTGATTCCTCCAGCGCCGCACGCAACGCCTCGGCCCGGGCAGTCTGCGACGCCCGCTCCCCCTCAACAGCACGGATCTGATCACGCATTGCATCCCGGCGTGCCGTCAACTTGTCGACATCTGCCTCAGCGGCTTCGAGTTCCGCGGTCAAATCAACTTCGCGGGTATCCAAACCCTGGATTTCTTCTTCAACCGTGCCGGCTTCTCGCTCGACTTCACCAATGCGAGTTTCGAGGCTGAGCAGCGACGACGACACCCGGCCGAGTTCAGACTCTGCCGTCGCAATCGCTCCGCGCAGCGCGCTGACCTCACCTTCCCAACGCAGCACTCGTTCGCGCTGTTCGGCCCGACGACGGCGCTCAAGCTGACGCTTTTGTTCGTGGTCGCGTCGCGCCGACTCGGCATCCCGTCGGCCTTCCATAGCGGTGTCGAGCGCGACACGGTCACGTTCGCGCTCCTCGGCACGCGCGTCACGTTCGGCTTCGACGCGTTCAGCCTGACTCCGCAGTTCACCAGGTGGCCTGCCGGCAAGAGGTTCCTCAACCGCCTCGACCAAGTGCCGACGCCTGGCCTCCACCAGATCAGCGGTGCCCCGGATCCGCTCTGACAACGAGGTCAGTCGATGCAGCACAGCCTGGGCATCATCAGCACGTTGGCCAGCCCGATCCAGTGCCTGCTCAAGAGCTGCAACTTCAGCGCGTGCAGCCTCGATCTGTTCGTCAGCTTCCGCCAGCCTGGTCCCGACGTCGTCACCGCTGCGACGCGCTTCTTCGAGGCGGCTGGTCACCTCGTGGAGATCGATCGCCGCCAGCGACACCCTGGCATGGCGCAACTCCGCTTGCAGGGCAGCATGACGGTCCGCCGCTTCAGCCTGGCGTTCGAGCGGCCGCAACTGGCGTCGCAGCTCTCGCAAGACGGTGCGGAGCTTGTCGATGTGGGCATCAACTTGCTCAAGCTTGCGCAGCGCACGTTCCCGCCGGCGCCGATGCTTGAGAATGCCCGCGGCTTCTTCGATGTAGCGACGGCGCTCCTCGGGACGAGCGTTGAGAATCTCGTCGAGTTGACCCTGGCCGACGATGGTGTGCAGTTCCCGACCCAGGCCCGTATCACTGAGCAGTTCCTGCACATCGAGCGCGCGCACATCCGCGCCGTTGATCTCGTAGGCAGTCTCGCCATCATGCTGGATGACTCTGGCGATGCGAATCTCGGCGAACTCACCCGCGCTGGCTGCCGTGCCTACTCCTCCATCGAGACGGCCATCCGTGTTGTCGATGACGATCTCTACCCGCGCCTGCCCAGCACGGGCTCTTGTCGGTGATCCCGCGAAGATGACATCGGACATCGAACCGCCGCGCACCTTCTTGGCCGAATGGGTGCCGAGCACCCAGGCCAATGCGTCCACAACGTTCGACTTTCCGGAACCGTTGGGACCCACGATGACCGTGATGCCGGGCTCGACTTCGAGCACAGTGCGGTCAGCAAACGACTTGAAGCCGCGCAGCGACAACGACTTCAGGAACACACGCACTCCACGTGACGACGTTCAGGCGACGAACCTCAACAGTACGGCAGATCGCGCTCCCGCTCACACACTGATCCGGGCACGATCTCCACGGCTCCGCCAGCTTCAGATCATGCACTGTTCACAATGGTAGGTGTACACACCTTTGCGCAGGCGCGTCCGAACCACCGGCTTGCGACACCGAGGACACGGCAGGCCTTCACGCCCGTGCACCTTGAGGTGCTCGGCCGCTTCACCGTCATCGTCGGTGGGACTCTCCGGCTCGCTGTCATCCAGCGACGTGCCGGACGCTTTCATGGCGCCGACGATGACTTCCTGCATCGCGCGATACAGGCGCCGTACTTCCTGTGTCGACAAGCCGGCGGACGGGCGGTCATGACGAAGTCCGGCTTCCCACAGAATCTCGTCGCTGTACACCGGGCCGATGCCGAGGATGCGCTGAGGATTGGTCAGCACAGTGCGCAGTGGCGCAGACGCTTCGGCTAAGAAGCGCGCGAACTCCATCCACGGGGGATTGTCAGCCAGCGGATCAAACGCATCCGGTGCAATCCCGGCTGCTTCAAGCGCCTCGCTCGTCGGCGCCACCCCGGTGTGCACCGATTCTTCATCGGAAGATGACAGGTGCAGCGCCCCACCGATGGTGAACGACACGACGAGACGTGCAAGCTCCCCCGGTTCTTCGGTGGATGTCTCACGATGGATCCAACCCTGTTCCCCAGGGTCGACGATCCACGTCTGATCGGCGTCAAGATCAATCAGCAGCACACGCCCGCGCCGGCGTACCGCCTCGATCTTTCGCCCTTCGAGTGCCTTGACGAAATCTGGCCGGGTGCGGTGGACCGGCCGGACAACCGACGGAGACTGGACGATCACATCTTTGACGCGCTTGCCGACGACCTCTTTTTCGAGGTCCTTGCGCAGCACCTCTACCTCTGGCAACTCGAGCACCGCGCGCTCCTCACCGAATCAACGACTGCGTGGCAATACCCAGGGACGCTAGCCGACGTGGGGCACCGACCCGTCGTTCACCGTGATTTCGCGGGGAACGAATGTGTCGATCACGAATGCTGCGGTCACTTCTACGGCTCGTTCGTCGTCTGGCTGCAATGACGCCCGATGCGCAGCGTGGTGCGCGCTCGGGCCCATGGCGACCAGGTCGCGTAGTCCCTGAGGGTCTAATGTCATGGTCCATTCCACGGGTTCGGAACTCAGTGGTCGAAACCAGGGAGCAAACTGATCGAGCAGGCGCCGCCGCTTGTCCGACTCAACCGTCACAAGGATGCCGTCGGCGACGAGTTCACCGAGATGATTGGGTCCTGGTGTCACGACGGCGACGGCTCCATCGCCACGGACGATCCGGCGCGCCTCAGCCGGGTTTCTGGGAGCAAGCACGGTCATCACCACGTCAGCCACAGCGTCACGCAGCGGCCATGCCGACCACACGTCGCAGCGCACCGCTGAAGCGCTCGGATGAGCCCTCGCTGCTCTCACCACGGCAGGTCGTGATAAATCAAGCGTGAGTCCCACACCAACCACGCTCGACGCGGTCAAGCGTTCCAAGGCACGCGCGAGCCACCACCCAGTGCCACCTCCCGCGTCAACGATAAAAGGAGCGACTTCAGATGCAGCCGCTGCTGCCTCTCCACGTCGTGGGGTCGCTGCCTCGGCGACAATGTCGGCAACACGGGCAGCGATCGGCTCATACCAGCCGGCAGCCAGAAATCGGGCGCGAGCTTCGATCATCCCGACATCGTCGGCGGCGTGCGAAGCACGACTGCTCATGAGTGTCGCATATCCCTGTCTGGCGAGATCGACGCGATGGCCGCTGTCGCAGACGAGACTGTGATCGTCGCGCGCCATTGCGCCACCACAGGTAGGACAGGCGAGGTTGGCGACCACGTCAGGGATCATGGTGATGCGGTCACGCGCTGGGGGGCCCGTCGTCGATGGTGAGTTCACGCCAGGCTTTTTCTGCGGCTTGTTGCTCGGCTTGCTTCTTGCTCGGGCCGACGCCCACACCCCGGGCCGTTCCGTCGACAGAGACAGTCGCGGTGAATGTCTTGGCGTGGTCGGGGCCGGCATCAGTGACGTGATAGCGCGGAACTGTCGAGAACCGTTGAGCCACCAGCTCTTGCAAGCTCGTCTTGAAATCGAGTGCCGCGCCGACGCCAGCAAGCCGTTCGAGTCGTGGCGCCATCAACGACAGGATCACGTCCCTGATGACATCGAGGCCGCGGTCAAGATAGATCGCGCCGAACACCGCTTCGAGCCCGTCTGCCAGGATCGAATTCTTGTTGGCGCCGCCCGATGCCGCCTCTCCCCGTCCGAGCTTGAGAAAATCACCGAGTCCGAGCTCGCGGGCGATTTGTGCGAGCGACGCCGACTTGACCCCGGCCGCCCGCAGCTTTGCGAGACGCCCTTCCGCCTCATCGTGATGGCGGTGATAGATCTCGTCGGTTACGACGAGCCCCAGCACCGCATCTCCGAGAAACTCGAGACGCTCGTTGTTGAATGCAAGGCCGTGCTCGAACGCCCACGACCGATGGGTCAGTGCAACGTCAAGCAACGCCATGTCGTTGATCTGGACGCCCAACACCTCCGCGAGCGCATGCGCGGAGCGTGCTGGTGCCGGATCAATCGCCGTCACAATCGAGTCAGTCAACCTCGACTGCGGTCCGGCCCGCGTAGGTGCCGCAGGTTCCACACACCGTGTGGGGTCGGATCGGCGTGCGACACCGTGCACAGGTCGCGTTGGTGGGCGCCTTGATCCCAAGCCACTGCGCCTTGCGATGGCGCGTGCGTGATCGAGACATCTTGCGCTTCGGAACGGCCATCGAACTACCTCCAGCGAAGTCGGGCAGCCGCCGGGAGGCACGTGCTCAGTCCGGCGGCAGTTTCAGGTCGGCTAGTGCAGCCCAGCGAGGGTCGACGTCTTCGACGGCTTGGTGGCCACACTCTTCGACGTTGCGGTCAGCCCCGCAAGTCGGGCACAGACCTGCACAATTATCCCTACACAGTACCCGCAATGGGAGGTCGGCGAGTAACGCGTCACGGATCATCGTCGACAGGTCGACGCGCGTGAGGTCATCTACCAGCTCGTAGCCCGGCTCTGTCTCATCCACGTCAGCACGCTCAGGATCGACGAACAACTCTGCCACGGCCGTGACCAGCCCGCGTTGTTGCGGAACCAGGCACCGTCCACATGCCATCTCGACGTGGAACTCCACCTCGCCACGGACAAGGATGCCCTCAACAACGGAGTCCAAGTGGAGGTCCAGCACGAGGGGATCACACACGACAACGTCGCCGGTGCCCCACGGATCGTCACCGAACTCGGCAACCGGTACGTGTTCAACTAGGCGGCGAGAAGCGCCCGGATGCCCGACGAGATCGACAACATTGACCTGCATCACTCAGTCCTGTGCGGACTCGGCAAAAGCCTCCGCAAGGTCCTCTTCTGCAAGCTGGTCAGTATCGAGGTGCCCTCGGAGCCGCGCGCGGCCCTTTTCGACGGCCGTCAGTGTCTTGTTGAGAACGACCTCGAAGTTGGCCAGTTTCGCGTCGACATAGTCCTCAGCTTCAAGCCGGATCTGCCGTCCGTGCTCGCGTGCATCTTCCACGATGCGGGCTGCTTCTCGCTCGGCGGTACGCACCACTTCTTGCTGGGACACGAGCCGCTCACTTTCAGCCTGCGCGTCAGCCAGCATTCGGTCGGCATCAGCCTGGGCACGTTCGAGGATTTCGTCACGCTCACGGATGACCCAACGCGCCTGGGTGAGCTCATCGGGTAGCGCGGCACGCATGTCTTCGAGCAGCCCATCGATCTCTGCCCGGTTGATCATCACCGACGCCGACAACGGCACAGCCTTGGCTTCGTCGACCATCTGCTGCAGTTGGTGCATCTTCGCTTCGAGATCGAGCGGGATGCCGCGTTGATCGGACATGACGGTTCCGGTGTTCGGACGGCAAAGGGATGACGTGCAGAAGCGTACCGGTCATCCCCTCCGAACCCGCTCGATCAGTGCCCGTTCGACACTGGCCGGGACCATGCCGGTAATCGATCCACCCAAGGCAGCGACCTCCCGCACCAAGGAGCTCGATAGGTACGACAGGTCCGGACGGGTCGCCAGAAACATGGTCTCGACGTCGCCGATCCGCGTGTTCATCTGGGCCATCTGCTGCTCGGATTCGAAGTCTGCGACTCCACGCAGGCCCTTGCAGATCACCCCGATCCCGTGGTCTCGACAAAAGTCGACGAGCAGTCCATCAAAGGACATGACTCGCACATTCGCGCCGCCGGCGACCAGCTCCTCGATTTCGGCAGCGACCATCGCGACCCGCTCTTCAGCGGTGAACGTTGGCTGCTTCGACGGGTTGCCGACAACGGCAACCACGACCTCGTCGAAGCGGCGAGCCGCCCGAGTGATCACGTCGAGATGGCCGTTGGTCACCGGGTCGTAGCTGCCCGGACACACCGCCTTGGAACTCACCCCTGGCACCTCCAGTTGGTCACGTCACCGTCAACGCGATGAATCTGCGTCCTCGCAGCCAGTCCGCCGGGCACGGTGAACGGTTGTGTCACCGTAGCGACGGGACACATCTGCGACGAGGCCGTCCGGCCATTTCAGAGGCCCCGATCTGGTTGATCGCTCGACCACCACGATCCCGCCAGGGCCCATGAGCGGCACCGTCAACGACAGCACCTCTGCGACCATGTCAGCATCAAGGTCATACGGAGGGTCGGCGAGCACAACGTCGAACAATCGGTCGAACGCCTCGCCCTGCGCCTGCGCCAAGACTCGTTCAACGTCGCCGTCGACCACCACGACCGTGGAGAGTCCGACGGTGGCCACGTTGCGACGCAAAGCATCCAACGCGCGCCGGTCACGTTCGACCATCACGACGCGCGCTGCCCCGCGCGAAGCAGCCTCCAGACCAAGCCCGCCCGACCCGGCGTACAGATCCAGGACGACAGCGCCGCCGAGCCGAGGCTGCAACGACGAAAAGATCGCCTCCTTGACCCGGTCGGTCGTGGGCCGAACGCGATCACCGCGGGGCACCTGCAATCGGCGTCCCTTGGCGGTCCCTGCGACGATCCGCGTCACGAAGGTGGCTGAGCGTCAATGCCTGCCGAGTCGCCCGCGCCGATCGCGTTGACGACGAACGCCAGCACTTCGGCCTCATCTTTCCATGCGTCGTAGCGCCCCGACCTGCCGCCATGACCGGCTCCCAATTCGGTCTTGAGCAGCACCGGCCCTCCACCAGTTGACGTATCCCGCAACTTGGCAACCCATTTTGCAGGCTCCCAATACTGCACGCGCGGGTCGTTGAGACCGGCAGTCACCAGCATCGCCGGACGGCGGCCCGGAGCAACGTTGTCGTAGGGTGAATAGCTGCGCATGACCTGGCACACCCCGCTATCCGACGGATTACCCCACTCGTCGTACTCGATCACCGTCAGCGGGATCGACGCATCCGACATGGTCGTGACCACATCGACAAACGGCACTTCGGCGACCGCACCTGCGAATAGGTCACCACGCAGGTTAAGCACCGCCCCGATGAGCAACCCTCCGGCTGACCCACCCCGCATCGCGAGCCGATCGGCACTGGTGACGCCAGAGTCGATCAGGTGACGGGCGCAGGCAATGAAGTCAGTGAACGTGTGCGGCTTGGAGGCGAGCCTGCCCTGTTCGTACCAGGATCGGCCCATCTCTCCGCCGCCTCGCACATGAGCAATCGCAAACACCACACCGCGATCCAACAGACTCAGTCGACTCACCGAGAACGTCGGATCGACCGAGATCTCGTAGGACCCGTACCCGTACAACAGGCACGGTGCCGGACGCTCGGCGGCCACGGCATCATCGGCCCGCTTGACGAGGCTGATCGGTACCTGGGTTCCGTCAGGTGCTTCGGCCCACTGGCGCCACGTGACATAGTCAGCCGGGTCATGACCGCCGGGAACGTGCTGCTGCTTGACGACGAGGCGCTCACCCGTCTGCAGGTCATGATCGACGATTTCGGTCGGGTGCACCATGGAGGTGTAGACGTAGCGCAGCGTGCTGGTTACAAAGATCGGGTTGGGGCCCATTCCTGTGGTCGACACCTCGTCAGCAGTCGGCAGGACCTCTCCGATACCGGTTTCGATGGCGCAGATCCGCAATTGTGTACGCGCTTGGGTGCGTTCGGACAGCACCAGATGGTCAGCAAACACATCGGCGCCCTCAAGTCGGATGCCCGGACGGTGTGCAACCAACTCGTGTGGCTCAGCGCCAGGCTCGTCGACGGGGACTGTGCACAACTTGAAATCAACAGCACCGTCAGCGTTGGTGACCAGATACAGCTTGTCGCCACGGTGATCGAGATCAACTTCGACGCCGGTGCGGCGATCAACGACCGTGACTGGATCACTCGACGGATCGTCGGCTTCGATCAGCCACCAGTGGGACGTCACTTTGCTTGACGCTCCGATGGCGATGTACCGGCCCGACCGGGTACGGCCTAGGCCCAGCCAGAATCGTTCATCGTCTTCAGCGAGAAGCAGCTGGTCGTCGGCCGCGTCGGTACCAAGCACGTGGCGTCGCACCTGGTGCGGTCGCCATGCGTCGTCGGGCACGGTGTAAAGCAACGCGCTGCCGTCGTCGTGCCATGCGACTGATGTCGCCGCTCGCTCGATGACATCGTCAAGCAGCCGTCCGGTGGCCAGATCACGGATTCTGATGCGGTAGATCTCGCCGCCAGTCGTATCGACTGCCTCCGCGACAAGGCGCTGATCAGGGCTGACGGCGAACGCTCCGAGCCTGAAGTACGCGCTGTCCGCTGCTTCGGCATTCTCGTCGAGCAGGATCTGTTCATCGGCCGGAGGCAGTTGGGGATCCACCGCGCGCCGCAACGACGCTGACAGATCACCGACGTCGCGAACTCCATCGGGGACGCGACGGCGAGCCCGGATCGGGTATTGCTGGCCGGCGACGACACGCTGGTAGTAGACATAAGGGCCGTCGGCTTCAGTGAGATCTTCACGCCGCGGAACGAGCACCGGCACCGACGCGTCGGACTCCTGAATGCGCGTGCGGATCTCTTCGTAGATGACATCCTGAAGCGGTCGCAGCGGCGCGAGGACGTGGTCGGTCCATTGGTTCTCGGCTTCGAGGTACGTGAGCACGTCGGGATCGTCGCGGTCGCGCAGCCAATACCACTCATCGACCAGCGCTGTGCCATCTGCACGCGTCAGAATCTCAGGCCGTCGGGCCGGCACCGGCGGTGCGGCAAGCGTCGTGGGGTCATCCATCGGCGAAGTCATGCGTTAAGTGCATCGATCAGGGCGGTGTAGGCGTCAAGCGCCTCCGGGTTGGCCATTGCTCCGGGATTCGCCACCTTGGTCCGTTCCTCTCCGTCAAGCAAGCGTTTGACCGGAATCTCCATCTTCTTGCCAGAGACCGTACGAGGCACCGCAGGAACCTGATGGATGTGATCCGGCACGTGGCGGGGTGACAGCTGCGAACGCAGTGCCGCCGCGACGTGCTGGGTGAGCTCGTCGTTGAGCGTGACACCCTTGTCGAGCACGAGGAACAACACGAGCTGACCCGAGCCGTCGATGTCGGCGCCACCGTCGGCTCCCACTCCTTGACGATGGACGACAAGGCTGTCGACGACACCATCGATGGCTTCGACGACCGAATAGAACTCGGCGGTCCCCATCCTGACACCGGCACGATTGAGCGTTGCGTCGGAGCGCCCAGTGATGATGCTGCTGCCGCGCTCGGTGATCTCAATCCAGTCCCCATGACGCCATACCCCGGGAAACTCCTCGAAATAGGCGGCCCGGTAGGCGCTGCCGTCGTCATCGCCCCAGAATCGCACAGGCATCGACGGCATCGGGGCGGTGATCACCAGCTCTCCCCGCTCGCCAATGACCGCGCGACCCTGCGGGTCGAAGGCTTCGGCCTTGACGCCGAGGTACCGGCACGACAACTCACCAGCCCAGACACTGACGACCGGCGCCACGCCAACAAATCCGGTGCACACGTCGGTGCCGCCAGAGACGCTGGCTATCTGCACATGATGGCCCACGGCCTGATGAGCCCACACAAACCCTTCTTCTGGCAGTGGTGAACCTGTGACGCCCAGCTGGCGCAGTCGTGACAGGTCAAACTCTTGACCCGGTGAAAGCTCGCTCCGACGGCAGTTCATTACGAACGGCGCACCGACCCCAAGCGCGGTCAATTCCGTGTCTTCGGCAAGCCGCCACAACGTCGTCAGATCGGGATAGCCCGGGTCACCATCAAACAGCACCAGCGTGGTCTCGACGGCCAGCGCCGAGACCAGCAGGTTCCACATCATCCAGCCTGTCGTCGTAAACCAACAGAACCGGTCGTCAGCGCCAAGGTCGTGCTGGAGGGCCAGGCTCTTGAAGTGCTCCAGGAGGATGCCGCCGTGTCCGTGGACGATGGCTTTCGGCAAGCCAGTCGTTCCGGAGCTGTACAGCACGTACAACGGATGGTCGAAGGCGACCGGTTCGAACGCTAGGGGGGCGGCGTCGGCCACCAGGTCGTCCCAGGCGACGGCGTCCGGAATGCGCTCGTGTGCTGTCGTGGGGTCGAGATAGCCGACAACAACGGTCGCCTTGAGGGTCGGCAACGCCTCACGGATCGACGCAACTTCCTCTGCACGATCCACGGACTTGGCGCCGTAGCGGTAGCCATCGATGACCAGCAACGCCGACGGTTCGATCTGGCGGAAGCGATCAACCACGCTTCGCACCCCGAATTCGGGAGCACATGATGAAAACGTTGCGCCGATCGAGGCGCATGCCAAAAGCACCACGAGTGTCTCGGGGATGTTGGGCGAATACGCACCGACAACATCGCCTTTCTCAATTCCAAGGCGTCGCAGTCCTTGAGCAGCCCGTGCCACCTGTTCAGCAAGCTCGGCATAGGTCAGCCGCACTTCGTCACGTGTCTGCGACCGCGCGATGACCGCGAGATGGTTGTCGCGGCGGCGAAGCAGGTGCTCGGCGTAGTTGAGGCGAGCGTCTGGTAACCACACGGCGCCCGGCATCGAGTCATCCGCGAGGATCTGTGACGGCGGAGCGTGGAATATGACGTCGAATTCATCGATGAGTGCCGACCAGAACCCTGCCAGATCGTCGACCGACCACTTCCAGGCCGCCTGGTAATCGCGCGGGGTGAACCCATGTTCACTTGCCATGGCAGTGAGGAATCGACCGAGTCGGGTTGTCTCCCACGCATCATCTGCTGGCTCCCACAGCGGTTTCGGTGGCGTTGCTTCGGTCGTCACTTGCCTCTCCTCACGCATCGCAGGCTGCTCATCATCCAGGCTGTTCGTCACCCAGGCTGTTTGTTGGCCACAGGCTGTTGTCACCTCTCGCAGACCAGCACGCTACTCAACGGCGCTGCCTCGTCATCACGCGGTCGTTATCCCGTCTCAAGGGCTTCGAAGGCAGCAATACCCCCTTGGAAGCGACGATCGATCTCGAGACGCAGTGCCGCATGCTCGCCTTGCTGAAGGTCGGGGTCAGCCTTGACGACATCACTGGCCAACTGTCGAGTCGTTGCCAGCAAGCGAGTATCCCGCCCGAGTCTCGCCAGCTTGAGATCAGGCAGACCCGACTGGCGGCGCCCGAACAACTGGCCAGCCCCCCGCAGTTCGAGATCCGTCTCCGCCAACTCGAATCCGTCGGTGGTGGCGCATACCGCTTCAAGTCGTGTCACCGTGTCATCGCCCAACTCAGCGTTCCAACCAGCAAACAGCACGCAGTACGAACGGTGGTCACCACGTCCCACCCGGCCACGCAGCTGATGCAGCTGGCTGATGCCGAACCGCTCCGCGTCTTCGATCACCATCACGGTCGCTTCAGGCACATCCACGCCGACCTCGACGACAGTCGTAGCGACGAGCACCTGTGCCTCACCAGAGCGGAATCTGGCCATGGCGGCGTCCTTGTCTTCAGATCGCATCCGCCCATGGACCAGTTCGACCGTCAAGTCGCTGAACACCTCGGTGGCAAGGCGCTCATGCTCAGCGACAGCCGACGTACCCGCCGCAGCCTCCGACGGCTCGACAAACGGACACACGATGTAGGCACGACGCCCTTCGGCTGCCTCCTGACGAATGAAGTCATACACAGCCTGGCGACGTTGGGTCGCGGACGGCGGGATCATCCTCGTGGCGACCGGCTGGCGACCCGGAGGCAGTTCGTCCAGCACGGTCACGTCAAGGTCACCATAGATCGTCATTGCCAGAGATCGAGGAATCGGCGTCGCGGTCATGACCAGCACATCAGGCACAACCTGGCCATCCGCCTTGTCTTTCAACTTCACCCGTTGAGCGACACCGAACCGGTGCTGCTCGTCCACGACAACGACACCCAAGTCGGCGAATCTGACCCCTTCTTCCAACAGCGCATGCGTTCCCAGCACGATGTCGATGTCACCTGAGAGCAATTCGCCGAGCACCCGGCGCCGGTGCTGCTTCGTCGATGAAGCGGTCAATGCGTCGATGCGAATGCCATCCAGCACGTTGACACCAAGCGGAGCCAGCAGGTGCAGCACGGTGCGCAAGTGCTGATCAGCCAACACTTCGGTAGGGACCATCAAGGCCGCCTGTCGACCTTGATCAACCGCGTTGAGCATGGTCCAGAGCGCGACCACCGTCTTGCCTGATCCAACGTCGCCTTGCAGGAGCCTGTGCATGGGCCGCTGACGTGAAAGATCGTCGCCAATCTCGGCAAAGGCACGGTTCTGCGCCGCTGTTGGAGAGAATGGCATCGCGAGGAGAAAATGGTCGGCCCGCCCGCCGGTCCGCGGTGAGTTGTCAAGTCCGACGGCGTCTGCTTCGAGCCGAGTCCGTCGCCACTGCAGCCCCAGCTGCAGAGTGAAGAGTTCGTCGAACACCAGCCGCTTGCGTGCCGCCTTCTGGCTCGGCCAATCCGCAGGACGATGAATATCGCGCACGGCCTGGTCGAAACTGATCAGTCCTTGATCCGATCGGATTGCAGCAGGCAACCAGTCGTCGCAGGTCTCAAGGGCATCAAGTGCTTTGCCGACAAATTCAGCAATCTTGAACGTCGGGAGACCCTCGACCGACGGATAGACCGCAAGCAACCGCTGATGTTGCAGCCTTTCGGCCGCATGATCGAGCGACGCCTGAGCGGCGACCCGACCTAAGACCTGCACATCGGGAGCTTGGAGTTGCAGATGGCTGCGGAAACGCTTGACGGTCCCGCTGAACGCTGCCACCGTGCCGGTACTCAGTTGATTCGCCCGCCACCGTTGATTGAAGAACGTAACGAGAAAGGTTTCACCACCGGCCTGACGCACCTGGATTTCGATAATCGTTAGCCGCCGACGGCCCTGCCGTGGCGGCAACATCTTCGGTTCGACCCTCACCACCTCGCCAAGCAGCGTGGCTGGCTGGCCCTCGACGACCTCCGACAGGTCAAGTACTTCACCTGCATCTTGATATCGACGCGGCCAATGCTCTACGAGGTCGCGGATCGTGGAAATCCCCAGGCCTTCAGCCATTCGTTTCGCCATTGCAGGCCCGACGCCATCAAGCGCGGTCACCGGGTCCTCGAACCGCAGTGTCACAGGGGCGATCACTCGACGCCGATCCAGTAGCGCGAGAGGCGATGCCCGGTGGGCACGACATCAATCGTCGCCCCGTTTGCGGATTTCGCGATGACCGCACGAACTCGGTCTTCCTCTTCTGTGGAAACTTCGGCGCCGACCAGCAGCGTGATCAGCTCCGCTTGGGTGACACCAAGTGCTTCGCAGAGGAAGCCCGCGGCATCAACAGGATCATCGGCAACCCCGATCACCGTGCCGTCGGCCGCCACCGCCAGAGCCTGACCAAGATGCACGGGCCCCAGTGGCGTGTCGGCATCCCGCACAGCCTCGACAATCTCTCCTGATCTGACTGCCGCCGCCGCTTCGTGCATTTCGGCGAGCGCCATCGAAGGGTCAGCGCCTTCGTCGAACACCGCCAGGGCAGCGAACACAGCCGGCGGCGAGTCGGCCGCAGAAATCACCTCCACACGGCAGTCGGTATCCGCCAGCGCCAACCTCGCCGCTTGCGTCGCTGCGGCGATCGTATTTCGATGGCCCGGGAGCAGGACAACCGTGCTTGCACCGGCGCGGGCGATGCCGTCCAACAGGTCAGCGACCGACGGCAGGCCACCGTCGACCGATTCAACGACGGTGGCGCCGACGGTCTCGCAGATCTCGACCGCGCCATCACCGCTGACCACCGCGACGACCTTGATGCGCGCACGCCGGTAGGTCGCACGGGCCGCCATCTGATCACCAAAGTGCGTGACTGCGATCTGCGAAGGCCGGCCAAACGTGATCCCTGCCTCCAGCGCCGCCCCCACATTGGCGGTATGCACGTGCACGTTGAGCAGTCCCCCGGCTGCCACGACAACGACCGAGTCACCAAGTTGCTCAAGATCGGCCCGCAGCGGCGCAGCAACAGCATCCTTGGCATCCAACAGATACTGCACCTCAAAAGGAAATTCGAGGGACACGTGGCATCCGCGATCGGGCTGTCGCGATAGTGGTGCAGGCCGATCTTCAACCACATCCGGGTCCTGGCCGGTCAAGTGCCCGTGGACCGCAGCAAGCACAACCTCGAACCCTCGGGCTCCCGCGTCAACAACTCCTGCGACTCGCAGGACTTCGAGCTGCTCCGGCGTGCGCTCCACAGCTTCGGCAGTCGCGGCAAACGCTGCTGCCGATGTCTCGATGAGGTCGGCGCCACCTGCTGCCGCTTGCTGAGCGGCCCGCGCCGCCGCGCTGATCGCCGTGAGCATCGTCCCTTCGACCGGCTCGGCGACCGCTTCATAAGCGAGATCTCGTGCAGCGGTCAACGCCGCTGCGAACAGGTCCGCATCAACCTTTCGCCGGCCGGCGACAGCTTCGACGACTGCGCGAATAACTTGGCTGAGGATGACGCCTGAATTGCCTCGGGCACCGCCGACCGCTCCCCGAATGACAACGCGCGACAAGTCCTTGCCTGACACCTTTCCAGCTTGCCTCATGGCGTCCAGCGCCGCACGGACCGTCGATGTCATATTCGTTCCGGTATCCCCATCGGGCACCGGGAAAACGTTCAATTCGTCGATCGTCTCGCGGCGGCTGTCAAGCGCATCGTGGACACGCTCAAGCAACGCCGGTAATTCGCGCGCGTTGAGCGGAGATCCGGACGAGGCAACCACGCGTTCCTCTCTGTGCAACGGCTTGCGGCGAAGATCGCTGAATCGTAGTTGTCACCGTCGGCTCTGTCGTTGCCAACCACTGTCGGCCCAGCCCCACGCATCGACAACAGGACCTGGGTCGGGTCCGGATGTATCGTCACAGCCACGTTCTTTCTTGACGGCCGCCCCGGTCGTCGGGCGACTACGGAGTACCGATTATCACCACCGACATGCCGGAGCCCGGCTGGTACCCAGACCCTCACAACCCACACGCTTCGTTGCGCTGGTGGGATGGCCAGACGTGGACCGAACACCTGCATGACTCGGATGAAGCTTCGGACCACGACACACATCGCGGCGGCGACCCGCGTCTTGGCGATACGCCATCCAGCGATGCACCGTGGGACCTCACCGGCATGCTGGCCGCCTCGTCTCCGCGAGATGATGCCGATGCTCCCCAGCGTCCCAGCGGTGCAAACCTTCGACCACGCACGTCAAGAATCGTGTCGTGGACGCTCGTAGCAGGCCTGATCGCGGTCGCCGTCGCCGCAGGACTCATCAGTCTGGGTGCAACCCTGTCAGAGGACCGTGTCACGATCGACGATCTCGCACCCGGATATCAGCAGACGTATCGGGTAACCCGCAATGGGACGTGGGAAGTTGCATTCTTCGCACCTGAGGGACGTCTCGCCATCGATGTGCGCGGACATGCCGATTTCGACCCCATAGCCAGCCTTATAGCCATCGATTCGGACCGGGAAATCTCCTCCAACAATGACCGCGGCGTTGATGGCGTCAGTCGCTTCGGTGGGCATCACCTCGATGCGCTCGTTGACGTGCGTATCGACGCAGGCCGCTACCGACTCGTGGTCTCGGGATGGAACGGCCAGGCAGGTGGCGGCCACGTCATCTTCGTCGACGTCGGCGGCTGATCACACGACTGTCGGCGATATGCTTCTGAGCGACTCCGCTGATAGCCTTGCTGTTCGTGGCGTTGCCATGCTCGATCACCTCGATGATCTGACTCGATGATCTGACTCGATGATCTTGGGCGAGCCTCCCTGCGGCACGACACCGTCGCTCTCGATGACGATCCCTCCGACGAATTAAAGGCACGATCATGGCGTCTACCTGCGAGTTGTGCGGCAAGAAGCCGTGGTTCGGTAAGCAGGTGTCTCACTCTCATCGGCGTTCTTCGAAGCGGTGGACCCCAAACATCCAGCGGGTCAAGGCGTTCGTGAACGGGCGCACTGTCCGGCTGCAGGTCTGCACGTCCTGCATCAAGGCTGGCAAGGTCCAAAGGCCTCCGGTGAAGGCCTGAGGCGTCCAGGCCTCAGGGCTAGACCCGCGCGCTGCGCAGCAAACGATCGACAAGCGCCGAATAATCCAGCCCCTCTGCCTGCCATAGGCGCGGGAACATCGACATCGGGGTGAAGCCTGGGATCGTGTTGATCTCGTTGACCAGCACGGTGTCATCGGGGAACACGAAGAAGTCGATCCTTGCCATTCCTCGACATCCGATCGCTCGGTATGCCGTATGGGCCAGCGTGATGATGCGCTGACGCACACGGTCGGTCACCGGCGCTGGAATCGTCAGCTGAGAGTCCGCCAGGTACTTCGCATCAAAGTCATAGAACTCGCGTGAGGCAATGACCTCGCCGGGCGGTGTGATATCAATCGTGGCTTCCCCGAGCACACCCACTTCGAGTTCACGGGCCTGCTCGACTCCCTGCTCGATGATGGCGACCTCGTCGTACTCGAAGGCCAGTTCCATCGCTTCCGCGAGTCCGCCGGCATCGTCGAGTTTCGTGATGCCGATCGATGATCCTTGGCGTGCCGGTTTCACAAACCACGGCATCGTCAACCGATCAGCGAGATGGTCGGCGACCGCAGACGGATCACGCAACCAGGCTTCGCGGCGCACACCTTCATACGCGGTCTGCGGAATGCCTGCGGCCGCAAATGACGCCTTCATCGCGATCTTGTCGATACCGATTGATGAGGCGGTGACGTCAGCACCCACATAGGGGACACCGACAGTCGCAAGCATCCCCTGAACAGTTCCGTCTTCTCCCCATGGTCCGTGCATCAGGGGAAACACGACATCGACGATGCCGCGCGAGGCGACCCGCTCCCCCTCATCATCGAGCTCGACAAGCAGAGGGCCGCGCCGGGTGCCCACGATCGCGGCCGTGGGCCCCGAGTCCGGAACTTCGGGCAACGGAACATCCTCGGACACCTCGATGACACCGTCGGTCAGTGTCCAGCGCCCCTCTCGGGTCACTCCGACCGCTGTCACCGTGTACCGATTCCGATCGACGACCTCGAGCACCGACTTGGCCGACAAACAAGAGATCGCGTGTTCACTCGAGCGCCCCCCGTACACCACGACGGCGTGCTGCATGTCGACCCCGATACGCGATAGCTGCCATGTCCGCAGGCGCCCGCAGCCTATCGACGTCATGCCCGCGGCCGATGAGCATTAGCCTGCATGACAACACAGCGACTGCAAGGACGACCGATGGCAACAATCGAGTTCGACGGGCAGGTCGCCGTCGTCACCGGAGCGGGCGGTGGCCTGGGACGCCAGCACGCGCTCATGCTCGCCAGCCGTGGTGCCAACGTCGTGGTCAATGACCTCGGCGGATCCCGCGACGGAATTGGTCGTGATACCAGCGCAGCTGACCAAGTGGTGGCGGAAATCGTCGCAGCAGGCGGGCAAGCCATCGCCAATCACGACGGCGTCCACGAGTGGGATGCAGCCGCCCGCATCGTCGACACCGCCCTCGACGCCTTCGGCCGGATCGACATCGTCGTCAACAACGCTGGGATCCTGCGCGACCGGTCGTTCACCAAGCTTGAGGAGGACGACTTCGACGCGGTCCTCGCCGTCCATCTCAAGGGCAGCGTTGCGGTTGCGCGGGCAGCGTGGCCTCACTTCCGAGAACAGAGCTACGGCCGGGTGATCAACACGGCATCTGGCTCCGGCCTCTACGGCAATTTCGGACAAGCCAACTATGCAGCCGCCAAACTGGGACTTGTCGGTCTCACACGAACCTTGGCCATTGAGGGCGTCAAGTACGGGATTACGTGTCACGCGATCGCCCCGATTGCGGCATCGCGCATGACCGAGGATGTCTTTCCCGGACCGATCCTCGAGCGACTCACACCTGAGAACGTCGCCGGCCTGGTCGCCTACTTGGCGTCGTCGTCGTGCACTGACACAGGCCACATCTACTCGGTGGGAGGTGGCCATGTCGCCAGAATTGCGATCGTCGAAGGACCTGGGACTACCTTCGACCACATTCCCTCACCCGACGACATTGCCGAACGATGGGATGAGATCAACGATCTAGGCATGTCGCCGTCAGAGTTCACCAACGGCGTGATGGATCAGACCAACAAGATCGCGCGGGCTCTCGGCCTCGACGTGTGAGCGCTCGATCGAAGGTGATGGAGAGCGGTCATCGTCGGCGCAACATCAGCCGCCGCGACACCGCAACGAGAATGACCTCAACGACCTCGGCAACGCTCATATCTGTGGTGTCGAGCACCAAGTCACGACCGGTCACGCTGGCGAACGCATCGAGTTGCCACAAGACACCCGGCCGTGCATCACCGTAGGCATCAGCTCCACGCTCGACGAGGACCTCCGGATGACACGTCAAACCGACGTGCAGCACCGGCAGTCCAGCCACTGCTGAGCGCAAGTCACTGACGGTCGTGCGGTCAAGCAACAAGTGATCAAGCGCGACGTCCCATCCAGCAGCGGCCCATGCTGCAGCCACGCGATGCATCCCACCGATCAATTCGCGACCAAGCGGACCCCAGTGGACGGCGCCTCGGGCCGACGAGGTGACCACCGGCGTCAAAAGGTCCCACCATCGATCCAATTCGGGACCGAAGGCCGTCAACGTGCGATCAAGTCCGACATCCAACAGCGGCTCGGTCCGAACACGCGACCATGCTTCTTGAAGAGCTTCCAGCGTCGTTGAGGTGCCGACTCCCGACGGGCCATCGAGAATGACGATGAGGCCGGACTCACGGTTCCGGACAGATTGACTCACACGTCCATCCCGTAGATTTCGGGCTTGGCTTCACGAGCCAACAGCGCTCCTACAAGCTCACGAGGATCGTGTCCTCCGTGGCACACCGCCACGACACCTTCGGTGATCGGCATGTCGACGCCGAGGCGCTGAGCCAGCGCCAGCAGAGCTCGCGACGACTTGACGCCTTCGGCCACCATGTTGGTCGAAGCGATGATGGCATCAAGATCTTCACCACGGCCCAGGCGATCACCCACGGTGCGATTCCTTGACTTTGATGACGTGCAAGTCGCCACGAGATCTCCCACACCGGCAAGCCCGGAAAACGTCAACGCTTGGCCTCCTAGAGCGACGCCAAGCCTGGTCATCTCAGCCAGGCCGCGCGTAATGACCGCTGCCATGGTGTTGTCACCGAACCCCATGCCGCTGGCCATTCCAGCCGCGAGCGCAATCACATTCTTGACCGCTCCCGCGACTTCTACCCCGACGCGATCTTCGTTGGTGTAGACACGAAAATAGGGAGCCATCATCGCTGCCTGGACCTGCTCAACTCTGGCGGCATCGATCCCGGCAGCAACGGATGCAGCCGGAAGGCGCTGGGCGCACTCAAGCGCGAGGTTGGGGCCACTGAGAACCACGAGCCTTGACAGGTCGATGCCAAGCCCGTCGCCGATCAGTTCGCTCCCAAACCGCAGCGTCGCTACTTCGACACCTTTGACGACACTCACCAACGTCGCATCCGGGGGAATCAGACGGCCCCAGACTTCGAGTTGCTCAACAATGCCGACCGACGGCACGGCGACCACCACCACATCGGCATCCGCCAGCGCAGCTTCAGGATCACTGGTCGCGTGCAGGCTGGGCGGAAGCGTCACATCGGGGAGATAGGTGGCGTTCGTGCGCTTTTCGTTGATCTCTCGGGCCACCTCGTCCCGCCGTGCCCACAACGTGGTGCGCTGGCCGGCGTCGATGCACATCAAGGACAAGGCGGTGCCCCATGACCCGGCACCCATCACCGCAACCCCACCCACGTGGCCTCCTCAGGTCAACCGCACGTGCACGTCCGACGGACAGGCGAACTCGGCGCACACAGTACGTGTCGAGATGGGTACGAGCAGGTCAGCGGCTCGATCCACGATCGGAAGGCACCCTACGAACCGGCGACACTCACGACCTACCCTGACCTACCCTGGTCTTACTAGCCTCGATCTCATGGATTGGAGCTGCTCTGACCGTCTTCTGGCACCGTCATCTTCGTTGACGTTGCCATCATGACCTATCAGGCAGTCGTGCCGTGGCGCGCGGCGGCCGGCAAGACGCGACTTTCCCAACATCTGAGCGACCCGCAACGCCACAGTCTCAGCCGGGCGATGCTCCTCGATGTTGTCACGACGCTGACTCACACCTGCCAGCGAGTCACTGTCGGGGCTAGCGATGCCGATGCAGCGGCACAAGCCCGCGACGCGATCGCAGCTAAGTGTCTCCGACGAGTCGAGGTGGCAACGATCGGCACGCACCTCGACACTGCGGTCGCCAAGGCACTGCGCGCCACGAGTGGCGCCGCCGGCATCCTCGTTGTCGCAGCAGACCTGCCGTATCTGTCGCCACGTGCGCTCGACGAATTCGCGGTCTTTGCGCCGCATGCCGCTGTAGTGATCGCACGCTCCTATAACGGGGGCACTAATGGGTTGCTATTCCGCAACGGCGCCCGCATCGACACGGCGTTCGGTCCTGAGTCCGCAGCGATCCACGCTCAACGTGCAGCCTCAGCGGGACTCGTAGCCGCCGTCGTCGACATGCCTTGCCTGGCCAATGACGTCGACGAACCCTCCGATGTTGACCTGCTGATCAGACGGGTGAGGCTTGGCGACGAGCCCACCCAAGCCGAACCCCGAGTGGGACAGCACACCCGCGCCGCGATCGCTCAACTTGGGCTGTGACGCGCAGACGGTCACCCGCCGCCGGCCAGTGGTCACCTGCGAGCGGTCGCCCACGATCGGTGGCCTACGAGCGGTCGGTTGAGCCAGGCTTGTTGCGCTTGCCGCCGCCACGATTCGCATTCTCGCTCTTCGTGAGCTTGCGCCGCGTTCGCGACCGCTGCCATGACACCAGCATGCCGACGGCAATGCCGATGGCAAGTGACGCGACAAGCAACACGATCAGCGGTACGCCGCCAGACACCCGTTGGCCTGCCTCATCAAACATCACCTGCGTCTCACCGAACAGCCATGAGAACTCAACGAATTGCGCGTTGACGACCGCGAATACCCCGAACGACACCGCCAGGAGCACGACGACCACGCGACCGATGTGCTGGGTGATGGGTGTGGGGGGCGGGACGGGGGCCTGACTGCTGGCAGGTCGGTCGCCGCTGGGCTGGCCTGATTCACGCCGCGTGGCGGATTCCGACGATTTCGCATCGCGGCTACTGGGATCAGAAAAGGGGCGCGGCGTTGGCTTCGCGCCGGATGCGTCCGACGATGAACTCGATGGCTGCGCTGAATCGGATGGCGAGGTCGATGATGATCGATCGTCAGGCATGCGAGGGTCCTCTACTGTCGACGGTGCACGGCAGGTACGTGGCGCAGCGGGCTATCCTGCGCTCGCTGTACGCCAACGCACCGTACGACGAGGAGGCGCGTGATGCCACAGGGAACTATCCGGTCGTTCTTCCCGGAATCCCTTGAGGGCTCGCTCCTCGATGACCAATTGCGCGAGCACAGCTTCGACTCGGAAGCCTTCAGAGCATCGGGACTTCAAGGGGTGCGCATCGGCCAGCGCGTCCGGTTCGAACTCCACGAAGACCCAGACCTTGAGGGGCTGCGCGTCAGCCACCTCAACATCATCAGTCTCTGATCCACCTGGCCACGATGCCGCGGCTTGAGATCTCCAACGCGCCGAGCAGTCCCATGACGGACGTCACCGAGGCCGCCCAAGGCTGTTGAGCACATCGCCACTGCGTTCGAGCAGGCCTTGCCCAGGTTGCATGCCGTTGGCTTCAGCCCACTGTCGCGTCTCATCGAGCACGGCACGCAGTTCAGCGACAGCATCAGGTGCATCTGCCTGGTGCTCGGCCAACACCGCACTGGCGATCTTTTCGGGATCGGTCTCCATCAACTCGCGGATCAGTGTTGGACTATCCGGCTCGTCACGCCACGCGCATGCGCACGCTGCGCGGAACGCGGGCCCGTCGAAGTCACCTGCACAGGCCACCAACAGCACGTGCATCAGCGCTTTGGCTGACAACCGATCCTCATCGACAATCGGATTGACAAGCTTGGCGAACTGACCGAGATCTTCAGCAACGAACAGGGGCGCATGCAAGCGGACATGCTTGACCCTCACGGGGACGTTCTGGTGAACCTCCAGATCGTCAGGGTGTGATCCATCAGCGAGCCAGTCCCTCAATGGCCGCGCGCTCTGCCAATACAAAGCCAGGTCCCCAGCTTGCTCGGCAGCCTCACGTTGGCGGGCCGATGCCGCCAGCGTCTTGGCCGGATCGACCGTGAAGCTCACCAATCCCTGACCCAGCGTGTCCACCTGCGAACGGGCGTGGTCGATCGACAGCCAGGCGCTGACGCGCTTGCCGTGGGCATACGTCCCGGGGGCATGCTGGTCGAGTGGACCAAGAGCGCCGACCAACGATGACACGTCGGCCCTGGTCCTTAGACCAGACTCCTCGATCAGCGGCAGCCGCCGCGGCATAGTCAGGTGATAGACGGTCACTCGAGACATGAAGACCTCGGTATCTCAGACAGGCGGCATTCCCGGCACGGGCGTCAGCCCGTCCACGTGGAGATCAGGGTCAGCTGCATCGGCCGCCTCGACTTCATCACGGTTGATGCCCAGAAGAAAAAGAATGGCATCGAGATAGGGCACGCTCAGCGCCGTGTCGGCTTGGGCACGCACGGTCGGCTTCGCGTTGAAGGCGATCCCCAAGCCCGCCGCAGCCAGCATGTCGAGATCGTTCGCCCCGTCACCGACAGCGACCGTCTGTGACAGGGGAATGCCTTCGGCATCGGCAATGGCCCGAAGCACCGCGGCCTTGCCGGCGCGGTCAACCACCGGCCCCACAATCTTGCCTGTGAGCGCACCATCGACAATCTCGAGGTGGTTGGCGTGGGAATGCTCGATGCCCAGCGTCGATGCCAAGCGATCAGTGATCGCAGAAAACCCGCCAGACACGATGGCCACGGTGTAGCCCAGCCGTTTCAATGTGCGCACAAATGTTCGCGCACCTGGGGTGAGTTGAATCCGTTCAGCGACACGTTCAATCACGCTGGCAGGTGTGCCAGCCAGCAGGCGAACCCGCTCGTGGAGCGCCTCCGCGAACTCAATCTCACCGGCCATCGCCTGTCGCGTGAGCTCAGCAACTTCGGCGCTGCAACCTGCCTCGTCAGCAAGCAGGTCAATGACCTCGTCCTGGATCAACGTCGAATCCACATCCATGACCACCAGCCGCTTGGCGCGACGTTCGAGTCGGGCTGGTTGGACGGCCACGTCGACCTCATGCTGCGCGGAGGCGACCAGCAGTGTTTCGCGCATCCGGTCCAGATCGCCATCAACGACAACGAACTCGAACGCTATGACGGGATAGCGAGCCAATCGATGGATCCGGTCGATGTTGCCACCAGCAGCCGCAATCGCACCGGTCACCGCGGCCAGTGCCGCTGGGCTCAGATGCTGACCGATGACGGTCACCACTGCCCGTGGCAACATTCCACGCGTCGACTCGGATGACACCATCTCGAAATCGAGGTGAAGGCCGTGCGTCCAGCCGTGGAACAACAACTCCTTAAGCGCGTCGTCGCCGGTCCCTACGCCAATCAAGAGGTCAAGCGTCAGACGCTCACGGACGACAACCTGCTCCATGTCGTAGAGCTCAGCATCAGTTTCGGCGAGCACGCCAAGCAGCCCGGTGGTGATGCCGGGACGGTCGGTGCCCGAACACCGCACAAGGATGGTGCGCGAAGTGTCGTCGGGCTGAAGATTCGTCATGTCCGCGAGCGTATCGGTGACGCCGTACGCTCCCGCGATGCGCGAATCCCACCGCCTCGGCCTGAGTGTCACGATTGCGTTGACCAGCCTCGCCGTGCTGATGTCGCTCTTCGGCACGGACCTTGCACTGGCCGC
>JBBDSU010000019.1:47304-51741 GCA_040904825.1 Nitriliruptoraceae bacterium
TGACCAGCCTCGCCGTGCTGATGTCGCTCTTCGGCACGGACCTTGCACTGGCCGCCGCGGCGCGGACCGGGACGGACGCGGATGAGCCGTCTGTCGCCGATGACGGCCCTGGCGACGCCCCATCAGCGGATCCCGATGGCTCAGAGAACGCCGACAGCGATCGCGCGGATGAGGTTCCACCTACAGACTCCGCGCCTGACCTCACACCACAATGGGGTGACGCCGTCGCTGGGATCCTGCGGTTCCGCGGCAACCTGACGCACACGAGTTACGGGCAGGGCCCCCTTCCTACAGACCCTCAGGTGGCGTGGAGGTTCCCAGAATCGCCGATGTGCACCACGGAGCGAACAACCCGCCAAGTCACCGGTGAAGACGGCCAGCCCACCACAGAGGTCAGTGAGCGCATCTGGTGCGGCACTGGCTGGACCGGTCAGCCCATCGTCTGGGATCGCGACGATGGCGTTACCGAAGTCATCATCGGCGGGTTCGACGGGCTGGTGTATTTCCTCGACGGTGACACCGGCCAGCAGACACGCGAACCGTTCCGCACGGGGTTCCAGATCAAAGGCACCGGCGCCCTCGATCCTGACGGATATCCGCTCTACTACACCGGCTCTCGTGACGGCTACTTCCGCGTGCTGGCGCTCGACCGTGAACCGGTGGCCGAAGTGTGGCGTATGGCATCGCACCCGCAAGGGGTGTGGAACAACGACTGGGACGGCAGCCCAGCCATCCTCGACGATGTGCTGTACGTCGGCGGTGAGGACTCGTGGTTCCGTGCCGTGCGCCTGAATCGCTCATTCGACGATGATGGCCAGGTCACCGTGGACCCCGAAGTGCTCATCGAGATCCCAGGCTTCAACAACGAGCTCTTCGCGGCAATCGGCGACCGCAACGTATCGATCGAGAACAGTGTCGCCATCGACGTGGAACGGGACCGGGTCGTGTTCGCCAACTCGGCCGGGCGACTCCTCGCGTTCAGCTTGTCAGCGCTGAGCCGCGGCGAGGAAGTCAAGCTGTTCGATGTGTGGCTCGGCGACGACATCGACGCCTCGGTCGTGATCGATCCTGACGACGGCGCGATCTACGTCGCCATCGAGCTGCAGCGCTTCCTTGCACGAGCGGATGAGGTTGGCCAGTTGGTCCGCCTGGATCTGGATCAGCCGGACGACCCGATCGTGTGGAGCATCGATGTGCTGCCTCAACGGCCGGGCGACGACGGCGGCATCTGGGCAACCCCCGCCCTGCACGCCGGTCACCTCTATGTCGCCACCCATCCGGGCGAGTTGCTCGTTGTCGACACGGCCAGCGGCGACGTCGTTTTTCGCGACGACATCGGCTGGCACGCATGGTCATCGCCGGTGGTGGTCGCATCGGGCGATCGGGCTGAACTGCTCGTCGCCACCTGCATGGACCCGCATCTGCGGTCCTATGACCTCAGCGATCCTGCGCGGCCGGTCGAAGGCTGGCGACTGGGACTTTCTGGATGCATCGAGTCGACCCCTGCCGTGTGGGACGGTCGCATCTGGGTCGGATCACGCGACGGGTTCTTCTACGCGGTCCGCTGACCCGCCCGTCACGTCGTCGGCTGACCGGCCCGGCCGAGCGAGATGACGATCCTGGCCTCATCGTCGCCATCGTCTCCTCGCAGCGCGATCACCTCGAATCCGTCGTGCCCGGTAGCTGCCAAGTCGCTTGCTTGGTCACCAAGCGGCGCGGCACGAGCGATGGTGATGTCATAGACATCCTCGACATCGCCGTCATCGACATCACCACGTCGCGGTTCAGATCCGGCCGGAGGCCCTGGCACGAACATCGGTGTGACCGGACGTGCCACAGCTTGATGATCCGCCGGCTGCCACCCGGCAGCCATGCGGTCGGCCAGCTGCTGTCGAGCCCACGCCAATTCGCGTTCGTTGGCCGACAGGATCTGCGACCACAGGTCGGGATCAGCGTCGGCGACGCGAAGCATGTCAGCCAGTGACCCACCACTGAATCGGTACCACGTCCCGGCAGGATCGATCGATTCGAGCAGGTCGCGGTAGCAAAACGCGATCAGGTGTGGCAGGTGACTCACGAGAGCTGCAAAACGGTCATGGCGTCGCACGTCGAACAACACCGGTCGCGCGCCCATGGACGTCACCAACGCCACGACCCGCGCCAGATCATCGCCGGTGGCTTGGGCATGGGGACATACCAGCCATGCTGCGCGTTCGTAAAGGTCAGGAATCGCCGCCGCCCAGCCGGAGCGCTCGCGACCGGCCATCGGGTGGGTGATCATGAACGTCGCTTGTCCGGTCGCCCAGGCGGCACGGGTGCGATCGCTGTCGAACTCGTCGAGCAACGGCGCTTTGGTCGAGGCAACGTCAATGACGATGAGGCGCTGCGGACGCGTGCGCTCGGTCGCGGTGCTGGCGAGATAGCGCCAGACATCGACGGTCGCTGCGGGCGACACCGCGACCACCACCACATCGGCTTGTATGGCGATCTGACCGAGATCATCGACGACGCGTGCTCCTGCCTTGCCAGCCTGCCTCGCCGTGGCATCATCGGCGTCGAACACGACGACCTGCCGGCCTTGGGCCAGTGCGCGACGCACGACTGATCCACCGATGAGGCCGGCGCCGACAACACCGAGGACATCTGCGTCTGCTGCCGATGTCACGAGTAGCTCCTGTCCCGCGGTGGCGTGCCCGCGTCACGCTGTTGCAATCTTCGGACGCGGTCGCCGGAGTCTATGGTGCGTCATATTCGCGATCGATCCGAGGCGACTGGCACCCCGACGAGGACATGCGCGTGACTCTTCCGACCAACCCGGTGCTTGAGGCGCTGCCAACCTATTTCACCGATCTGGCCACGGCCGCCCGTCAGCGCGATCCCGATGCTGCCTGGATCGACCTGTCCATCGGGGATCCCGACGAGCCGACGCCTTCCTTCATCCGCCAGGCGCTCATCGACGGCGTTGATGAAGTGCTCAAGTATCCGACAGCAGCCGGGCGCGGCGACCTGCGCGAGGCCGTCGCAGCGTGGATGCAGCGCCGCCACGGCGTCACCGTCGATCCGGATGCCCACGTCCTGCCCTCGTCCGGCAGCAAGGAAGCCATCTTTCATCTGCCGTTGGCGCTGGTTGATACCGCTGGCGACAGGCGCGGCGTGATCTGGGGTGACCCGGCCTACCCCATCTATGACCGCGGAGCACGCCTGGCCGGCGGGCATTCCGACCCGGTGCCGCTTGAGCATGCATCAGGCTGGCGGCTCGAGCTCGAGCGACTCACTGACGACCGATTGGCACGGACCTGCCTCGCCTGGATCAACTATCCCCACAACCCGACCGGTGCGACCGTCGACATCGAGTATCTGCGCACCCAGATTGCAACTGCCCGACAACACGGTCTCGTGCTGGCGTCGGATGAGTGCTACCAGGAAATCTGGTTCGACCGGCCGGCCCCAAGCGTGCTGGAAGCCTGCGACGGCGACTTCTCAGGCGTGATCTGTTTCGTATCACTGTCGAAACGGTCAGCAATGACTGGCTATCGCTCGGGGGCGATCATCGGTGACCCGGCGTTGATCGCACGCCTGCGGACCATGCGCGTCAATCTGGGCACCGCATCGCAGTCGTTCGTGCAAGCTGCCGCGATCGCAGCGTGGGGCGACCAGACCCACGTCGATGAACGTCGCGCCGAGGTGGCTGCGAAACGACAGATCTTCCTCGACTTCATGGCTGCCGCCGGCATCGAGGTGTCGCCGTCGGACGGGACGTTCTATGTGTGGTTCCGGGCACCGCAAGGCGACGATGCGGCGTATTGCCAGGCCCTGCTCGGGGCCCACATCATCGCTACGCCGGGCAGGTCGTTCGGCCCGCACGGCGCCGGCTGGATCCGCATCGCGCTGGTGCCGGCGATCGAGGGGTGTCATGCCGCCGTTGAAGCGTGGCGTGGCGCACTGGATGCAGGCCTGTTGCCCGCCTGATCGTGCGCACTACCAGGTGTTCATCAGGTCACGAATCCTCAGGCCCTGAGACCGGCACAGTCCCCACGGTCACCCTGCGGCTTGCTCGCGCGGCGGCGACGACCGCAACGAGCGCGACGGCCGCGATTACCACGGCTGCGGCTGCTGTTTCGGGTTCGGGGCGGCCCAAGGTCGGATCGCCCATGCCGCCAGCCGACGGCCACGGCCACAGCACGCGGGTGCTGCCAAGCAGCAATCCGATCATGGTTGCCAACACAACATCGTGAGCTCGGGCGAGCAACCAGTTCAACAACGTCGAAAACGCCGCGAGACCGGCCAGTGCCCCCAAAGCGAGGACACCGACCGCAGTCAGGTTGCGCTCGTCGACTGCCGCCAGCGCCGCCGGGTACAAGCCCAGCAGGAGCAAGAGGAATGCTCCCGACACCCCCGGAAGGATCCACGCACACACGGCGATGCTGGCGCCGGCAA
>JBBDSU010000020.1:0-3636 GCA_040904825.1 Nitriliruptoraceae bacterium
CGGGTCAGCGGGCGGGCCAGCGGGCCGGTCTTTGAGTCGGTCGGCCACCTCCATGCAAGCGCTGGTGTCGTCGGCCTACATGGCTGCTGCGGATCTGCCACGGATCGCGACAGCCCACCGTCGGCTTCTTGCTGCCAGGATCGCACTCCATCTTGCTGGGGGCGACGATGTCTTGCGGCTCGACCGTCACGAAGATTTCGCTGCCGCGATGCGGCCTCGAAAAGTAGACGGCGGTGGCGCGACACCTGTCGAACTTGGCGTCCTGCACGAACAGTTGCGCGATGTCATGCTCGCGATGCGGACGATTGACCATGCGCACCGGCGGGCGTGGGCTCTCATCGGTGCGGACATAGACCATGGCCGGAGGCGCCGCGCCCGGACGCCGTCAGCAGTCACGGCCGAAGGATTCGAGATCGTCGATGGGGTGCTGCGCATTCCCCTCTCCGACACCGGTGGTGACGCGGCTGCCGCCCAGTTGTCCGAAGAAGGATTCGCACTGCGACTGCTCACCGCGCTGGTCACCCACCGCGTCGTCCTTGACCGGCGTAGCGCTGCAACCATCCGGAGCTGGGCCAATTCACACTCGGCACGGTGGAACTGGCATGTCGACGATCGACGAGCTGCGCTCGATGCGCTGTGGAGTGGATCCGGGGTAGCGGCAGCGCTGGCTGAACTCGACGATGTCGAGATCCTCACGTCGCTGATGCCCGAATGGGCGCCGCTGCGAGGACGTGCGCAACGCAACCCCTACCACCGCTATGCGCTCGACCGTCATGCGTGGCACGCGGTTGAGCAACTCGGTCGCTTGGTCGCGGAACAACCCTGGGCGGCGGTGACGCTCCAGCGCGTGACAGACCGCGAAGGGCTGCTGTTGGCAACGCTGCTGCACGACGTCGGCAAGCCGGTCGGCGAGCCACACGATAAAACGGGAGTACAGCCAGCCCGGATCCTTGCCGTGCGCATGGGCGCATCACGCGCAACTGTTGAGTTCGTCGCCCGATTGACCCGGTGGCACCTGTTGCTGGCTGATACCGCCAGGCGGCGCGATATCGCTGATCCCGTCGTCGTCAGCGACGTCGCGCAAACCGTTGGCGATCGAGAACTTTTGGCCGCACTCCACCTGCTTGCCGAAGCCGATGGGCGCGCGACGGGACCTAGTGCCTGGAATCCATGGATTGCGGGCATGGTGGGCCAGCTCGTTGCGCGCGTCGACGCGGTGCTCGAAGGTGGCGCTGCTACCGCAATGTCGTGTGGGCCTGCGATGACGTTGGCCGAAGTTGAACGCCGCGCTGACGAGGAACGTCTCGACACACAAGATGTGCGACGTCACGTTGCGCAGATGCCTGACCGGTATGTCGAGGCGGTCGGCGTTGACGACATCATGCGCCATGCAGCCATGGTCGCGATCGTGAAGCAAGACAGGGGTAGCGCGATCGTCCGGCCGGCGACTTCGAAGGCTGCGTCGACCGATGGTGATGGCCGTCAATCGCACATTTCGAACCATGCCTGGGCGCTGCCACACCCCGATCGGCTCGACGTGGTGGGATTCGACCGTCCGCAACTGTTCGCCACGCTGGTCGACACCATCAGTCGACAGAAAGGTGACATCGTTGCCGCTGATCTGTTCTCGACCGATGACGGAGTCACGGTCGCCACGGTCTATGCGTGTGCTCCGCTGGATGCTGATCCTGAGTGGTGGACACGGCTGAGCAATCTCGTTGAGTGTGGCGAGGTGTCTCCGTGTCGTCGTGGCCCAACACGGCACGGCCCCGGTGACAGTCCGTCGGGTGACCCGCAGGTGGAGGTGTGGCGTCGGGATGATTCCCAGATCGTTGAAGTCGTCGTCACGGCTCCTGACCGCCAGGGATTGTTGGCGCGCCTCGTCCAGACACTGGAGGAGTCCGCTGGCGAACTGTTGACGGTGAGGGCAACGTCCGACGGTCAGACCGCGGTCGACACGTTCACGCTCGTCCTGCCTCGCCATGGCCGCTCCAGCCGCGACGATCTCGACGCCGCGACGTTGGATGCGGCAGACGTGCCAGTCATGAGCGACCAAGCGCATCACGACACGCAAGCCAAGCCACCACCCGGTCACGACGAGGTGGCGGCGCTACGGCTGGCGCTAGTTGCCGCGGCATCATCGAGCGACCTCATCGGCTAGGGAATGCCTGTATGAGGCATCCGGCCGAAAGATCCGCAATTTTGCCGATGTGCCGGTGGGTCTCGCAGGCGATCATGCGCTAGGTGATCGGCATTCCGTCGGTCACGCCATCGCAGGTCACAACCACATGAAACGACCTGCCGATAGCGACGATCCGCTCCCAAGGAATCAACGATGAACGCTCTTCGCTCCCGCATCCGCTCGATTTCAACCCGTGCCGTTCGCGACCAGGAAGGTGCGTCGGCCGTGGAATATGGCCTGCTCGTCGGCCTCATCGCGCTCGGCATCATCCTGGCCGTCACGCTGCTGGGTGACAACCTGGCCGCGATGTTCACCGATATCGCCAACGCACTGTGATCGTTGCCCGCTTTGTCGCGGCGACGTCGCCACTCTCGGTCGGCATGACGGGTCAGCTTCGGGTGACCTGATCATGGCGTCCGCCAAGCGGCGTTGCCATGACAGCGGCGCAGCCGCGGTCGAGTTCGCCCTGCTCGCTCCTGTATTGCTGCTGTTGCTTGTCGGCATTGTCGAGTTCGGCAGGGTCTACAACGCTCAGGTCACCGTCACCGCAGCGGCCCGGGAAGGCGCGCGCGAGATGGCGGTCAGAAACGACCTGACTGCCGCAATCGACCGAGTCATGGCTGCGGCACCGGCACTCAACCCTGCGTTGACTGCCGGTCAGATCTCGATCACTCCGGCGGACTGTCAGGCCGGTGACGACGTCAGCGTCGAGGTCACTTACCCGGTTCCGTTGCTGACCGGGATCATCGTAGAAGACATCACCGTCACGGGACGGGGAGTGATGCGTTGTGGAGGCTGAATCTGACCGACCAGGAGCAGCGACGCCTCATGCCGCCGCTCGCCATCGTGGCAACGATGTGCCTTGCGATGACCCGTTGCGTTCTGCTTCAACGCTGTTGTCGTCAAGACTGCCGTCCTACCACGGGGTGAAACGGTGGGTGGCCGACCAGCAGGGCGCGGTGGCGATCATTGTCGGCTTGGCTTCGATCGGCCTGCTCGGCGTCGGCGCGGTAGTCGTGGACGTCGGCATGTTGTACGCGGAGAAAGCCGAACTTCAGAACGGCGCCGATGCTGCCGCCTTGGCGGTCGCCGAAGGTTGCGCAGCCGATGCTTGCGGCGACATGTGGGCCGTGGCGCAACGTCTTGCTGAAGCCAATGCGTCCGATGGCGCGGCACAGGTCGATGATGTGGCGCTGGTCTCCCAGCGCGTGGTCGTGACGGTGTCGAGCGCCACAGCTGCCGGTGGGAGTGCAGTGCGTCACCGCCTCGCACCCTTGCTCGGCTTCGATGAGACGACGGTGACGGCCACCGCGGCCGCTGACTGGGGTGGGCCGATTGGGGGGACTGCCGTCGTGCCGCTGGCCATCTCGTGGTGTTCGTTCGAAGCTCATACCGGCGGTGGCGTGCCATCGTCCGACATCGAACAGACCATCACCTATCTGGCCGACGACGGT
>JBBDSU010000020.1:3736-94295 GCA_040904825.1 Nitriliruptoraceae bacterium
TGGTTCAAGATCCACGGCTATGCCGCCTTGCGGGTCACTGGCTATCGATTTGCCTGCCCGTCCGGCTACCGCTGGAACGACGGCAGCTCGCCTTGTGGCTCGAACACCGAGCGCTTCATTCGCGGCTACTTCACCCAGTTCGTCACGCTTGACGACGCCTTTCAGTTCGGGGGGCCAGACCTGGGCGCCCGTGTCGTTGCGTTGACCCGATAGGAGCCCGTCGATGACGTCGAGAGTGATTGCCGGAGTCGTCGCGGGTGTGCTCGCGATTGTCGGCACGGTGCTGTTGCTGGCGTACGTCAGGGGTATTGAGACCCAGGTGGCCGAAGGTGAGCGTGTCGTCGACGTACTCGTCGTACAGGAACACGTGCCAGCGGGCACGCCGGTCGAAGATCTCGGAGAACGGGTCCGCATCGAGCAGATCGAGGCACGCCACCTTGTACAAGGCGCGCTGACCGACATCTCCGAAGTCATCGAATGGATCATCGTCGCCGACCTGGTTCCAGGTGAGCAGTTGCTTTCGGCTCGATTGGCACCTGCACCAGAAGTGGTTGATGACGGAGAGGTCGAGGTTCCCGCAGGGCTTCACCAAGTGACCTTGTCACTCGAACCTCACCGAGTGCTCGGTGGTGTGCTGACTCCGGGCGACACCGTCGGCGTGTTCATCTCGCTGACGGCTATCCCGGACGACGACATCGGTGACACGACGCATCTCGTTCTTCACAAAGTGCTGGTCACGCGCCTGCAGTTCGATCACGCCGACGTCACCGCCGACCGCGATACAGCGTCGATCGCTCCATCTGCGCGCATCTTTGTGACGCTGGCCGCCACGGCAGGAGAGGTTGAGCGCCTCGTATTCGGTGCCGAACACGGGACGGTGTGGCTGTCGCTCGAACCCCTCGACGCTTCGGAGCGCGGCACCGAAGTTCGCGAGCGTTCCTCGATTTTCGGCTGAATGGAACAGATGATGAAGGAACTCGAGATGGAGACGCCAGGAGGTTCCCACGGTGCTCGAACGGGTGATGCTTCGCCTGAAGCTGGCGCAGAAGTGCTCGTTCGGTTCGTCACCGATCATCCGGGTCGGCACGAACGGGTTAATCGCATCAGTGGTAGGGATGTCCAGCTTGGATCGGTCTCCGACACCTTGCCGTGGCTGGATGGTCCGGCTGCGTCTTCACCAGTCGTCATTGTGCTCGATGGGTTGGATCATCCCGATGCGATCTTGCGGCTCGGCGCCTCAATCGACCAGCGGCGTCCGGATGCTGTGACCGTGCTGGTTGCCGAGGCATCGCCAGAAATTTTTGCAGCGGCGCTGCGGACAGGGATCCGCGACCTCATCTCGCCCGAGGCTGCTGACAAGGACATCGCCGAGATTCTCGAACGGGCTGCCTCCGCCGCGCTCCTGCGCCGGCCTGTTGTCGATCAGCAACCAGCCGGTGGCCGTCCCCACGGTCGCGTTGTCATCGTGGCATCCCCCAAAGGCGGCAGCGGCAAGACCACAGTGGCCACCAACCTTGCGGTTGATCTAGGCGTGCGCTTTCCCTCTGAAGTGGTCGTTGTCGACCTCGACCTGCAGTTCGGGGACGTCGCCAGTTGTCTGCGGCTGGAACCGGCGCACACGATCGTCGACGCAGTTTCGGCGGTTGCAGCCGACGACGTGGTGCTCAAGTCCTACCTGACCGCACACTCCTCCGGCTGCTATGCGCTGTGCGCGCCCCGTTCTCCCGGAGAGGCTGAGAAGATCACCGCTGACGATGTCGCAGCGCTCGTGCGACGCCTTGCTGCCAGTTTCCGGTTCGTCATCATCGACACCGCTCCCGGGTTGTTGGAGCATACGTTGGCGGCGCTGGAAGTCAGCGATGACGTGGTCTTTCTGGCTGGCATGGATGTGCCGAGCATCAGGGGGCTTCATCGTGAACTCGCGGTACTCGACCAACTAGGGCTGCTCGATCTGCGGCGTCACGTCATCGTCAACTTCATTGATCGCCGATCAGGACTGAAAATCGACGATGTCGCTGCCATGTTGGGCGCCAAGATCGATGTCCAGCTGCCGCGATCAAGAGCGGTACCGCTGTCAACCAATCGCGGTGTTCCGCTCCTCTACGAACAACAAAGGAGCCCGTTTGCTCGTAGTTTGCGCAGTCTCATCAATGTGATTGCTGAAGGCTCGGGCGGGCGCGCGCTACGTCGCAAGACGGACGTGGTGACCAGATGAAGCTCGGCGATCGCCTTGAGGCAGCTCGACGTGGGATTCCGCCCGACGTAACGCCAATGCGTCCTGCCCAGCCGCCGTCACCCGCCCGGCCAGCGAGCGAGCCGACCAAACTCGACAACGACGGCAATGACGCGCTGGCAGGACTCAAGGAGCGCGCAGCCGAGGCACTCTTCAAGCGACTTGGCACCAGGATCACCGATCCGTCGCTCGACGAAGCGCGCCTGCACGCCTACGTGCGCGAAGAGCTCGCCAGGGTTGTTGAAGGTGAACGCATCCCGCTGACGAGCGACGAGCGGCATCGGCTGGTCCGGGAGATCACTGACGATGTCCTCGGCTACGGGCCACTGCAAGCACTGCTCGACGATCCCGGCGTCAGCGAGATCATGGTCAACGGCCCGTCGGCCATCTGGGTCGAGCGCGAAGGACGCATCACCCAAACCCCGGCGAGGTTCGCTTCGGACGAGCACCTTCGGCGAGTGATCGAACGCATTGTGTCGCGAGTAGGGCGACGTATCGACGAATCAAGCCCGATGGTCGACGCACGGCTCCCTGACGGCAGCCGTGTCAACGCCGTCATTCCACCATTGGCGGTCGACGGCGCGACATTGACCATCCGAAAGTTTGCAGCAGACCCCCTGGATGCTGAAGATCTAATCCGATTCGGCACGATGTCTGAGCACATGGCGGAATTGTTGTCCGCATGTGTGCAAGCACGCCTGAACATCATCGTCTCCGGAGGAACGGGTACCGGCAAGACGACGCTGCTGAACGTGCTGAGCTCGTTCATTCCCGATGGGGAACGCATCATCACCATCGAAGACGCGGTCGAACTTCAACTGCGCCAGCGCCACGTGGTGCGTCTTGAAAGCCGCACAGCCAACATCGAAGGTCGTGGCGCGATCACCATTCGAGATCTAGTGAGAAACTCGCTGCGGATGCGGCCCGACCGCATCGTGATCGGCGAGGTCCGAGGGGGTGAAAGCCTCGACATGCTGCAGGCGATGAATACCGGCCACGATGGCTCGATATCGACGGTGCACGCCAATGCGCCGCGAGATGCGATCTCCCGATTGGAAACGCTGGTGTTGATGGCCGGGATGGACTTGCCATCGCGTGCGATCCGTGAGCAGCTGGCGTCGGCGATCGACGTGATCGTCCAGATCGCCCGGCTGCGTGATGGCACGCGCAGGATCACCCATGTCACCGAAGTCCAGGGCATGGAAGGCGACAAGGTCACCCTGCAGGACGCCTTCGTGTTTGACTACGACGCAGGGGTCGACGCCGAAGGCCGCTACCTGGGACACGCAGTTCCGACGGGAGTCCGGCCCCGCTTCACTTCACGGTTCGAAAATCAAGGTATTCATCTGTCCGCCGAGGTCTTTGGTGCCCCGGCATCTGCTTCTGGGTGGCGGTCGCCGTGACGTGCCGGCACCGCATGCGTCACGGTTGGGTTCTCGGTGTGCTGGTGGCGGTGTTGATCGGCGCTGTGGTCCTGGTTCCTGCGGCGTCGGCAGCAGAAGAATCAACGGATCACGTGAAGAGTTCGATCACGCCACGCATGGTCGATGCCTCCGAGTACCCGATGGTGCATCTGTATGCGGATGTTCACGGTCTGTCGTCCAGTGACGCACCTCCCGAGGTTGTCGTCGAAGAGAACGGAGCAGTCCGTGCAACGGTGGCGGCAGAGTGGATCCCCACCAGCCACGATGTCGTGCTGATCATCGATACGTCGGGCAGCATGCGCGGGGACGCCATCGCTGCTGCGCGCCAAGCAGCGACTGCCTTGGTCGACCGGATCGGTCCGGCGACGCGCGTCGGACTGGTCGAGTTCGCAGGTGTCGCGCGAACGGTCGTAGGTCTGACGATGGACCACAACGAGGTGCGTGCAGGCATTGCCCAGTTGACCGCTGGCGGTGAAACTGCCCTCTACGACGGGGTCGAACTCGCGCTAGATCTGCTCGACGAAGCCAGTGCGGACGATTCTGACGGTGCTGGTACGGCCACGCTGGTCGTCCTTGCCGATGGGGAAGATAACGCCAGCACCCTGGATGAAGACGCGATCATCGTCCGGCTTCGCAGTGCCCCGGTGACCGTTCAAGCCATCGAGTTGCGCACCATCGTCTCCGATGTCGCCGCACTCAAGCGGCTAGCCGCCGTCACGGGCGGCGTGACCGTCACGGCGGAGGGTCCGGGCGACCTCGGACAGATCTTCGCCGAACTGGACGTGGCTGCCCCGTCGCGACTACGCATCACCTACGAGTCTGCGGCCAGGGGCCAGGTGTTGCTTGCAGTCGCGGTCACATCCGCGGGTGGCACTGCCCGCTATGAACCTTGGCGCGTCGGCCTGCCGATGGACGTGCCGGCAACTCCACCATCAACGCTGGTTGAGCCTTCGGGTATCTCGACCCTGCTCCCGGAACGTCCCAGCGCATGGCTGCTGGTGGCCGGATGGGCGCTGGCAGTAGCCAGCCTGATCGCTGTTGTCGCCATCGCTCCCCACACACCAAGATTGGATCCGTCGCGACTGGGCGGCCGCCATCGGTCTCGCGTCGCTCGTGCCGTCGATCGCGTGCTTGGAGCGGCCGAATCGGGCCTGCAGCGTGGTGGAAGACTCGCAGGGCTTGCTGATGCGCTCGATCGAGCGGGCGTGGCGATGACTCCTGGCCGCTACCTCGTCAATATCGCAGCCCAAGTCGCGATTGCTGGTATGGCAGGGTTCATCCTGTCAGGGACCCTTCTCGCCATGTTCGCGATGGCAACGATGATCGTGCTGGCGCGCGTGATGCTGACGATCAAGATGGAACGACGTCGGGCGGCGTTTGCGGATCAACTCGATGACACGCTCCAGCTCCTGGCGGGAAGCCTGCGAGCCGGTCACAGTCTTCTCCAGTCGATCGACACGGTTGCCTCCGAAGCTGAAAAGCCAACGTCGGACGAGTTCCGGCGCATCATCAATGCCACTCGTCTGGGGCAGGACCTGTCGCAGACGTTTGAAGGCGTGGTCCAGCGGACCGAAAGTGCGGACCTTGACTGGGTCGCTCAGGCCATCGCAATCCATCGCGAAGTGGGAGGCAATCTGGCGGGAGTGCTCGATTCTGTCGGCGAGACAATCCGAGAACGCAACCAGATTCGTCGTCAGGTCAAGGCACTCAGCGCCGAAGGACGATTGTCAGCCATGGTGCTGATGGGCTTGCCGATCGGTTTGCTTGCGTTCCTGTCAATCACGAGTCCAGGCCACATACAAGCGTTTACGTCCAGCTTGCTCGGCTTGGCCATGCTGGGATCCGGAATTGTCCTCCTGCTGGTCGGCGGCCTGTGGCTGCGCAAGCTGGTGCGGATCGAATTCTGATGACGGCCTGGATGCAGGATGGTGGACTTGGCGCTATCGACGTATGTGGCGCAAGGAGGTGAGGACATGGTTGCAGTGATTGGCGCGATCTGTGCCGGAGCGTCACTGGGCATCTTCATATGGCTCGCCGCTTCGAGCCAGCCTCCGGCGCACGCTGAAGTCATCGGCAACCTCGCGTCAGGTATCGGGCCGCGCAGCGTTGCTCTTGTCAGCGCGCGCCGAGGCGCAGCGTTGGTTACCGCAGCACAGCGGTTGGTCCATCCCGGTGGCCTGACACGCCTAGAACGGTTGCTGACTCTGGCGGGCAGGCCCACAGGATGGTCGCCCGGCGTCATCGTCCTCACCAAGATAGCGCTCGTTGCCGCCATGATTCCCGTGGCATTCGTCGTCTCTTCGGGGGGTGACACCGGACGCGTCATCATCGCCGGGATCGCAATCATCGTGGCTTTCTTCGTGCCTGAACTACTGCTCTACAGCAAGGGGACGGAACGCCAGCAGCGCATCGAACGAGAACTCGCCGACACCTTGGACCAGATGACCATCTCTGTTGAGGCTGGGCTCGGTTTCGATGGCGCGATGGCGCGTGTCGCCAACGCCGGGCACGGGCCGCTGTCAGAAGAATTCGTCCGGACACTGCAAGAGATTCAGGTCGGAGTGCCTCGCCGCGAAGCCTTCCGAGGCTTGGCAGCGCGCACCACCGTCACGGACCTGCGGAGATTCGTCGGGGCGCTGCTTCAGGCAGACGCTTACGGTGTGCCGCTGGCTGACACACTGCGGGTCCAAGCCGAGGAGATCCGTCGCAAACGCCGGTTCCGTGCCGAACACAAAGCGATGCAGGTGCCAGTGAAAGTTGTGTTCCCGCTGGTGATGTGCATTCTGCCGACCTTGTTCATTGTGTTGCTCGGTCCGGCGATCATCGATCTCGTGGCGACGTTCTCGGCGCCGTGACCGGATTCCAGCCTGCAGGTGCGTGCTATCAGGCTGCTGAACTGTCGGATGAACGCCGGGATCTTTGTGGAGTGACAACGCGCCTGCCACGGCGATCGGCGGTGCGCATGTCTCGATCATGGCGCGAGAGTGGCGTTGTCGTGCCTTGGTCCTCGCGGGCCCGTGATTGCGACGGCGTGGGCTGCTGGCGATCGGATGAAAACCAGCCTGCTTCGTTGGCGAGTGCGACTGCCGCAAGCTGGCTGTTGACCTCAAGCTTGGCCAGGATGGCTTCGATCTGGCTGCGGACGGTGCGCACCGAGACGACACGGAGCCGAGCGATGGTCTCGGCCGAACGGCCATGGGCAAGGCCTGCGAAGACTTCGCGTTCGGCGTTGGTCAGCGCTCCGAACATGGCGTCCAGCTGGGTCTTGCGTCGCCGTGCAACGGCTAGTGCTTCGACGAAACGGGCACGTTCCGCTGTGTCATTGACCGATCGGCCTTCGAGTGCTTCGGCGACAGCACGGACCAAGCTCTCAAGTGGTACCACCTTGCTGACAACCGATAATGCTCCCGCGTGGATGCAAGCGCCCAACTCGGCAGGGTCATTGACTCCGGTGACCATCACCACGTGCGCGCGGCGGGCACGCAGCGGTTCGACGAGGTCGATGCCGCTCATGCCGCCACCAAGCTGGAGGTCCAACAAGACAACGTGGGGCTCGAATCGGTCAGTGAGCAGCAACAGTTCGGCGGGTGACAAGTCGGGCGCGCGCAACGTGTCGATGTCCGAGGCCGACAGTGCAATCTTCAGGCTTTCGCCGAACAACTCGTGGTCATCGACCACGAGTACGCGGGGGGAGGGTTCGATGCGGCTCACGAACCGGTGGCCATCGTCGCATGTGGGTCGGGTGTCTCTCGATCGGGAATATCACGATCAGTGACCACGACGGGTGACGCTTGGGTGGCCGGCAATTGCAGCACGAAGGTCGCGCCACCGCCGGGGGTTGCTTCGACATAGATCGTGCCGCCTTGGCGAGCCATCAGCTCGCGGGTGATGGTCAGGCCCAATCCGCTGCCAGGAGTTCCGTGGCTAGCGCTGCCGCGCACACCGCCTTGGAACACCGCGGCAGTCTCGTCGTCGGCGAGGCCAGGGCCGTGGTCGATCACCGACAGCAGGACATGCTCATCGTCGGTCCGTGCCGAGATGGTGACCCGGGAACCGGGCGCGTAACGCCGGGAGTTTTCCAGCAAATTCTGGACCGCTTGGGCGGTGGCGGCCCAGGAACCGAACGCCGTGACCTCGTCGGGGATGTCGACGTCCAGCGTCATGCCGCCAGCGCGTGATGCTGCCAACACGCTGCCCAGTGCATCGACCAGTCGATAGGGGGTGGCTGCTTGGGAGGCTTCGTCAAGCGAGAACACACGCTGCAGGCGGAGCAATTCGGCAAAGCTCGCTGCGAGCAAGTCACGTTGCGTGCCGTCGTCCATCTTGACTTGGTCGGCATCGAGCAGGCGCAACGTGTTGACGACACCGCCCAGCGCGTTGCGGGCTTCATGAACCTGGGCACGCTGGCGACGTTCATTGTCATCTGCGGCCGTTTCGGCATGCACGGCCCGGCGGAGCAATTGCAGCCGCTGTGTCTGGACCGATTGCGCCAGTCCGCGGATCACGCCAATCAGCAGCACCGCCAGGCCAGCTGTTTGCACCGAATGCGCCGCGACGCTGCCAGTGAGTCCCATTGTGGCCGCGCCAACCCGGGCGGCCTCGGCTGTTGCAAACGCCAGGAGAGCAAGGGCAATCCAGCCGAGCAAAGCATCACGCCTGCGGGTTGCCACCACTGCGTAAACGACGGTGACGAGTGTCCACACGACGATCAGTCCGTCGTCGACGGGGTGCGTGAGCATGCCAGCAAGGTCGCCCACGCTGGCGAAAGGAGCGATCGCAGATGGGGCCGCTGCTGCGGTCAAGAGGCCAATGGCGACGCTGACCGTCGTGACAAGGGCGACGCGGGATGGGCGACGACGCCAAATGTCGGACCTGCGCGATGTTGCCAGCGCGACGAGGAGCACGACAATCACGCCAGCGCGGCTGCCGGGTTGAATCCAGGTCAGAACTCCAGGATCGACATCGGCGCCGAAGGTGGCGCCTATGGCGCCGGTACCCAAGGTCGCAGCGCCAAGGACGAGTACGGCTGCGCCGATCCAGGCCGATGCGACGTGGTCGCCGTAGCGAGCGAAGGCAACGAGCACGGCACCGCACATGATGGCCAGCATCGACGAGCCAGCTTGTAGGGCCGCGTTGGCACCCGCTTGGTCGAACGAAGGAGAAGGGGTGCCCGCTCCGGGCAGCGCGATCGCGACGGTGGCGAGCGTGGTGATGGTGAGCGTTGCCACGATTGCGGGTAGGGAAACCTGCGATGGCAGCGCGAACCGTCGCGAAGAACGCGGAGGGCGCGGAAGGGGCCGCTGCCCGGAGCGGGCACGAGCATCGAGACTGCCCAGCGCCGCTGACCCGATGGCCTTCAGCCGCCGAGGAACAGCCGGAGCGGGCAGGCCGGCGGTGCCTTCGAACGAGGCGAGAATGTCACCTGGAGTTCGTTGGTTCATACCGATCCCGATGGCATGGTGGTGTGATGGGCGCGGTGGGAACACTGCGTCCGCTTATGTCATCGCCAGCGTCGCTGTGGGCGTTACGCATAATTCGCGCGGCTACGGTTCGGCACACACCGGGTCTTGAGGTGTCGGCTGGTCAGTCGGTTTGGCAACCTGTGGATGTCGGACCTTGATGCGCGCATGAACATCACGATGGGAGGCGGTATGCGGCTCGCATATGCCGAGATCTCGAACGAGAGTTGTACGTTCAGCCCGTTGAACGCCGATCTTGAGGCGTTTCGCCAGGATCATCTTCATTTCGATGAAGAAGTGCCCGTTTCAGCGCGCGGTGCACACACGTTGGGGGGATTCCTACAAGCCGTCGACGACGCTGATGCGTCGATCACGTTGATCCCGCTGATCCAGGCACGCGCGCGCCCCAACGGGCGGATCACAGGGGACGCGCTGCGCACGATCACCGACGAATTCGCGACACGCCTGGAAGCCGCACTGCCCATCGACGGGCTGATGCTGTCGCTCCACGGTGCTTCGACGGCCGAAGGTGTCGACGACGTGGAAGGCCACCTGTTAGGTGTCGCTCGTGCCATCATCGGCAGTGAGATCCCGATTGTCACCCCACTGGACCATCACGCGAACCTGACTGCGGCGATGGTCGAGCATGCCACGGTCTTGATCGGTGATCACACACAACCCCATTCGCCATATCACCGCGGGGTTCTTGCGGGCGAACTGCTGTTCGCGCTCGTCGGCGGCCAGCCGACTCCGACGGCGGCCTGGCACAAGATCCCGATGGTGACGCCACAAGATCATTTTCGCACGGCTTCGGCACCGATGGCGACCTGGTTCGACCGGGCCCGCCACATCGAAGCTCAACCCGGTGTCGTCGGCGTGTCGACCTTTCCCATGCAACCATGGCTGGACGTTGCCGAAGCTGGCTGGGCGACGCTGGTCTACACCGACCCTCAGGTCGGAGTCGACGCTGCGACGGCATGGTCAGCTGAGCTGGCTGAGCTGGCATGGAGCTTGCGCGACGAGTTCTGGCGCTCCGAGCGGCTCGACGTCGATGCAGCCGTGGCCGAGGCGGTGCGCGAGCCAGAAGGCTTGGTGTTGTTCAGCGATACCGGCGACTGTGTCCATGCCGGTTCTCCCGGCGACAGCACCGCGCTGTTGTCCAGTTTGTTGGCGCACGAACTTGACGGTGACGCGTTGTTGTTTCTCGTCGATCCAGCCACGGTCGCAGCCGCCCATGAACACGGTGTCGGAGCGACGATCGAGCGAAAGGTTGGTGGTTGGAGCGGGGCACCGTTCAGTCAGCCTCTGGACCTCGAAGCCCGGGTGATCGGGCTCTCTGAGGGAGTGCGGATCAGGACTGCTGAGCACGGTTTCAGTGACCTTGGGCGAACCGCGCTGCTCGAGATCGGCCGGGTCAAGTTGGTGGTGTGCTCAATCCGGTCGATCGCCATGCTCTATCCGGTCCTCTATGAGCACCTCGGGCTGGTCATCGACGACGCAAGGATGTTGATGCTCAAAACCGGCAGCAACTTCCAGTACTACTCCCGCTGGGCGCCGCGGGTGATCCGGTTGGACTCGCCGGGTCCGTCGCAGTCCGACTTGACGACTTTGCCGTGGGAAAACGCGCCCAGACCAATGTTTCCTCTCGATCCCGACGTCGCATGGAAGGCGTCGAGGTGACGTCTCGCGCTGGTGGGGATGCCCGCGGCATCGCAGACGACCCGGTGCTCGTTGACATCATCGGCAGCCATTTGTTGGCCATTGCCGAGGAGATGGGTGTCGCACTGATCCGCAGCGGCTACTCACCCAACATCAAAGAACGACACGACTGCTCGACAGCACTCCTTGATCTCGACGGCCACACGATCGCCCAGGCTGAGCACATACCGATCCACATGGGATCGATGTTGGGCTTCATTCCTGCCGTCGTTGATCAATATGCCGGTGACATCCATCCCGGTGATGCCTTCATCTCCAACGATCCATATCTGGGTGGCAGCACTCACCTGCCGGATGTCACGGTGGTCGCGCCATTGTTCGCTGAAGGAGAAGTGGTCGGTTTCGCTGCAGCCGTCGCTCACCATGCAGAGTTTGGCGGGTCAGTCGGCGTAGCTCCTGACATCTACTCCGAAGGCTTGAGGATCCCTATCGTCCGTGTTATCCATCGCGGCGAGCTCGTTGAAGAAATCATTCGGTTCATCCTGCTCAACACGCGCGTCGAAGCTGAACGCTCCGGAGACCTGCGGGCACAGTTTGCAGCTGTCGCACTCGGCGTCCGCCGCTTCGATGAGCTGTTGGCGGCCTACGGTTCCTCTGACGTCCTCGAGGCGACCTCACTCAACCTCGACAAGGCTGAACAGCAGGCGCGTGCGGCACTCGCGCAACTTCCCGAAGGCACGTACACCTTTACCGATGTGATGGATTCGGATGGCGCGGGCACCAGCGACATTCCGATCTGTGCCACGGTCAAGATCAGTCACGACGCCATTGAGGTCGATCTGACGGGATCTGGTCTCCAGGTGCGCGGGCAGATCAATACGGCTCGAGCGGCTGTAGAGGCATCCATCTACTACACCGTCAAAGCGATCCTCGATCCGACGTTGCCCGCCAATGCCGGGTTCTACCGCATCGTCGACATCACCATTCCTGAAGGCACGATCGTCAACTCGCTGCCTCCCGCGCCCGTGTTCATGCGGTCCGACACCTGCCAGCGCGTTGTCGACGCGATCCTCGGCGCGATGGCGCCCATCATTCCTGATCGAGTGCCGGCAGCATCCAACGGGTCGATCAGTGCGTTTCATTTCACGGGTTACGACCCGACCCGCCAACGCCCGTTCGCCTACGTCGAGGTTGTCGCAGGCGGTGCAGGGGCGCTGCCCGATCGCGATGGCCAGGATGCGGTGCAGACCCATCTGACCAATACTGCCAACACGCCGATCGAAGCGGTTGAGCAGGCCTACCCGGTCAGATTGCGCCGCTACGCGTTGCGTGAAGATGCGGGCGGCCTTGGGCGCTACCGCGGCGGGGTTGGCATCATCCGGGAGATTGAGGCGCTCGTCGACGACGTGCGGGTCACCGTCAAAGGCGACCGAGTTCGTCGCGGTCCCTGGGGTCTCGACGGTGGTGGTGCCGGGGCAGTGCTGAGGTTCGAGCTCGATCCAGACACCGATCATGCGCGCGAATTCACTCGCGCCGACAACGGTGCTGTGCTCCCTGCGGGCAGCGTGCTGCGGGTCGAGACTGCTGGCGGCGGAGGCCACGGAAGGCCAGCTCTTCGCGATGCCGACGCCCATGCACGTGACCGTCGAGATGGCATCGCTCGTGGCTGATCGCATCGGCCAGATCGGTAGCGCCCATGGTTGATCGCATTGGCAGAGTCGGGAGCGCCCGTGGTTGATCACAGTGGCGGTGATCGCAGTGTCAGAATTGGCATCGATATCGGTGGCACGTTCACCGACGTGGTGGCTGAGTCGGCGTCTGGCCGGCAGCATGCCAAAGTTCCGTCAACCCGCCCGGACCCTTCAGAGGCCGTGACCGCTGCGCTGGCAGCGATCTTTTCCGGCAGCGGAATCGACCCTGATGCGGTCCGGGCGCTTGCCCACGGCACGACGGTCGCGACCAATGCCATGATCGAGCGCACCCTTGCTGAGGTTGGCCTGCTGACAACGCGCGGCTTCCGGGATGTGCTGGCGATCGGGCGGCAGACCCGCTCGTCGCTGTACGACTTTGCCTTTGAAGGGCGCTGGGTGCCTGTCGATCGCCACCGTCGCCTCGAGATTGACGAACGAGTCGACCACACAGGGGCAGTCTTGGTGGCGCCCGAGCGCAACGACGTCATCGCTCGCGCTGGCGAACTGATCGACAGCGGCGTCGACGCGATCGCCATCGCGTTTCTCCATGCCTACGTCAATCCAGCTCACGAAATCATGGCCGCCGACTGGATCAGCCAGGCCTATCCGGATGTCACGGTCTGGATTTCATCGGGAGCAGCGAACGAGTTTCGGGAATACGAGCGCACCAGCACGGTGGTGCTCGACGCCGCCCTTGGCGACGTGATGAGCCGCTATCTGCGCCGATTTGCCGATCGTTCGGCGGCGGCAGGTGTGGACGCTTTACCGACGCTGATGCGGTCTTCGGGGGGAGTGGCCACGATGACCGAGGCTGCCGCCCATCCGACCTGGACCCTGCTGTCTGGCCCGGCAGCGGGTGTCGTTGGTGCCATCGATGTCGCCCGCCGGGCTGGGCGTCATGATGTGCTGACGTTCGATGTCGGTGGCACGAGCGCTGACCTCGCCTTGATCCGTGGGGGCGAACCCGAGGTTGTCAGCGTGCGCCACATCGACGGACTGCCGGTCCTTGGAACAACGCTCAACATTCAGGCCATCGGTGCCGGTGGCGGGAGCATCGGTTGGATCGATGCAGGGGGTCGTCTGCGCGTCGGGCCACGTAGTGCGGGAGCGTCGCCCGGCCCAGCCGCCTACGGCGCAGGAGGTGACCAGCCGACTGTGACCGACGCGTATGTCGTCACTGGGATGTTGCCGGCAGGGATCCGGTTGGGCCAGACAGTCGATCTGGACGTGAACGCCGCGGCGGAAGCGATCGATCGTGTCGTGGGAGCGCCTCTGGGGTTGTCGACGGTGGCGGCAGCCCATGCGATGCTCGATGTCGTCAACACGAACATGGCTTTGGCAGCACGTCGCACGACGGTGGCGCGAGGTGTGGATCCGCGCGGGCTGACGCTTGTTGCCTACGGCGGAGCCGGGCCGATGCACGCAGTGGCGCTGGCTCGCGAACTAGCGATCGACGATGTCCTCATACCGGCCCACCCGGGCACGTTGTGTGCGCTGGGATTGTTGGTCTCGGACATGAAGCAAGAATTCGTTCGTTCGTGCTTTGTCGGTGTCGACGACGAGGCAGCGGGTCGGCTGGCCACAACATTCGACGAACTTGACGACGAGGCTCGCCGGTGGAGAGACACCACCGGTGAACTCGGTGAAATGGCGACGACCAGATTCGCCGATCTGCGGTACAGAGGCCAGGAGCACGCCTTGCGGGTAGAGGTGCCGGCAGGTCCGGTCGACGCGGGATTGGTCGCGCGACTCGTCGACGCGTTTCACACGTTGCACCGGTCAGTCAACGGGTTCGCTGCAGCAACGGAACCCGTTGAAGCCGTCAATCTGCGCGTTGTCATGTCGATCAATGTCCGACAGCATCTGACCAAGGCTGGTCCTGAGCCGAGACCAGGCTCAGGCTTAGGCTCAGGGCCGGGACCAGGCTCCACCACACCCTCCAGAGCGCTCGGTTCGGCCGATGGCGTTGTCAGCCAGGCCGATCGCGAAGTGTTCGTCGACGTGTGGTGGGAACCGCGAAGCTCGACGGTCACGCGTGTGATCGAATGGGATGACTTTTCGCCTGGGCAGACGTTGCAAGGCCCGTTGATCGTCCTGCAGCCAGATGCGACCAGCGTTATCCCACCAGGACACGTCGCAACGATGATTCCCAACGGCGCCGGGCTCATCGTCAGTCCATCGCACACGCTCTAGCGGCGCCACGGCAGACGCGCTTGGCTCCACATGGCTGCGTCGAACGGACATCGCCTGAGGACTAGAGTGGACGCCGGTGGCTGGCGACCGAGATTCGCCGGCTCAACGTTGTATATCCGCCACCGTTTGCTCATCTCCCGGGAGTGTCCGCCATGGCTTCTGCTGAAGTGTCGGCAGGAGTCGATGTAGCGACAGATGTCGAGGCGGTGATGCGTGACGGCGCCGTGCTGCGCGCCGACGTCTACCGGCCTGCCGACGATGGTCCACCGCGGCCGGTGCTGCTGTGCCGCACCCCCTACGACAAGACGCACCCCCGTTACGTGTGGATCGCCGAAGAGATGGTGCACGCCGGCTACCTCGCCGTTGTCCAGGACACACGGGGACGTTCTGCGTCTGATGGGGAATGGGAGTGGCACCTATCCCCGGAAGGTCATCGTCAAGAGGCCGCCGATGGCTACGACAGTTGCGAATGGGTTGCGCGGCTGGATGGCGCCGACGGGCAGGTCGGCACCTGGGGCAACTCGTACCCAACCGGTTGCATCTGGTGGATGGCAGCGGCGGCGCCACCGTCGTTGAAGGCCGTGTTCGCCAGCGGTTTTCCGCCCAGTCACCGAGTTGCGCGCAATGGGATCTTCGAGACCGGACAGCGGTTGGCGTGGCAGCATCGCATGGCGGTGTCGTCGCGGCGCAACGCCGGCGATGACACGTGGCCTCAGACCGTTGCCGAGGCGGTGCGCAATTGGAACCTTGAGCGTGGCAAGTGGCTGTGGTACCTGCCGCTGGCCGACGTGCCTGACCGGCTCTTCGGGCCGACAGCCTCAGCCCTCAAGGAATTCATGGCTGACATCGCCGGCGAGCACCACGGCATGGATGGCATCCACGCCCAGGTAACGGTTCCAACGTGCACTTCAACGGGAATTTGGGACCGATCCAATGACTGCGCTGACCACTTCTCATTGATGCGCGAGCATGGGCCAGCGGCCACCCGCAACGCGCATCGACTGGTGATCGGCCCGTGGGTGCATGACGTCGAGGGAGAGCCGGATTGGCGTGATCCTAGAGGTCGGGGAACCGACCGTGATGAAGGTCACCTAGCGCACATGCTGCGGTGGTACGACCATCATTTGAAAGCGCTCGATGTCGGATTAGACGACGAGCCGCCAGTGAAATTCTACGTCGTCAACGAGGGGTGGCGGTTCTTCGAGCAGTGGCCGCCGGAAGGCACCACTGCCCAGCGCTGGCATCTGCACAGCCAGGGTCAGGCCGCGACCGCGCACGGCGACGGCGCCCTATCCCAGCAGCCGCCGGGCGATGAACCTGCTGACCACTACGCGTATGACCCGTCCGACCCAGTGATGAGCCTCTACGACGGCCAGTTAACGGCCCACGACCAGGCGCCGCTGGCGGATCGTCCAGACGTGCTCGTCTATCGGACCGAGCCGCTGGGTGAGGACATCACCGTCGCTGGGCGGCCCGAGGCCGAGATCTGGTTGACCACCGATCAGCCAGACACCGACGTGTTCGTCCGACTCATCGAGGAGCACGAAGACGGCTCAGCGATCAACATGTCACAAGGTGTGGTGCGCGCCCGCTATCGCAAAGGCTACGACCGCGAGATTGTGCTTGAGCCAGGGATCCCGACTCGATTGGTGATCCGGATGCTGGCGACGGCCATCACGTTTCGTCGCGGCACACGAATCCGCCTGGATGTGACGAGCTCAGATTTTCCCGCATTCGATCGGAATCACAACACTGGGCAGCCCTTCCACCTGGACACCGAGTTGCGGCCCGCTCATCAGACCATTCTGCATGATGCGGAGCATCCGTCGGCGATCGTGCTACCGACCCTCGACAAGCTGGATGACAATGATGCCGCGTCGCTGGGTGAGCTCGCGTTGTCGGATGAGCTGAGACCAGCGTGAGCTAAATGACAAGCTGAGCTGTGGGGATGTCGTCACACCGATCACACCGATCACACCGATCACACCGATCACACCGATCACACCGAGGAGATAACAATGAGTAGCAGCGCAGTGACCGACGTCACCGTGAACCGCAACGTCGAAGCGGAGATGCGTGATGGTGTGGTGTTGCGCGCGGACGTCTATCGCCCGGCGACCGATGATGGCGCGGCGCGTCCGGTCTTGTTGTGTCGGACGCCGTACAACAAGACGCATCCTCGGTATGTGTGGATCGCCGAAGAGATGGTGCGCGCGGGCTACCTCGCCGTGTTGCAGGACACCCGAGGGCGCTACGAGTCAGACGGCGAGTGGTTGTGGCACCTGACCTTCGAGGGGCACGATCAGGAAGCTCGCGACGGCTACGACACCTGCGAGTGGGTTGCACGGTTGGATGGCGCCGACGGGCAGGTCGGCACGTGGGGCAACTCGTATCCGTCGGGCTGCGCATGGTGGATGGCTGCGGCGCAACCTCCGTCACTCAAGGCGGTGTTCGCCAGCGGTTTCCCTGTTAGCCACCGGGATTCGACCTATGCCATCTTTGAAACCGGCTTGCGGCTGGCATGGCAGCATCGCATGGCGGTGTCGTCGCGGTTGAAGGCAGGCGATGATTCGTGGCCGCAGACAGTGGCCGATGCCATGCGCAATTGGGATCTTGAGCGCGGCAAATGGCTGTGGCACCTGCCGCTTGGCGAAGTGCCCGACCGTCTGTTCGGACCGACGGCTCCAGCGATGCGGGCCTACATGAACGACATGGCTGCCGAACACTGGGCGGGAGATCGGCTGCATCCTGAAGTGAACGTGCCCACGTGCAGCTCGACAGGCTGGTGGGATCGGCTGAGCAACTGTGCAGAGCACTTCACCGGAATGCGTGCCAACGGTCCAGAGGCCATCCGAGATGAGCATCGATTGGTGATCGGCCCGTGGGTGCACGACGTCGAAGGTGAACAAGACTGGCGTGAGCCACGAGGGCGGGGCACCGAACGTGAAGAAGGCCATTTGGCGCACATGCTGCGCTGGTATGACCACCATCTGAAGGGGGCCGACGTCGGCTTGGCCGACGAGCCGCCGGTCAAGCTGTATCTGGTGAACGAAGGATGGCGGTATTTCGATCAGTGGCCGCCGGCCGAGGTGGTAGAACAGCCGTGGTATCTGCACAGCGGCGGCAACGCCGCGACCACGCGGGGCGACGGCAGCCTTGATGTCAACCTGCCCGGCGACGAACCGGCGGATCAATATGCCTATGACCCAGCCGATCCCGTGATGACGCTCTACGACGGTCAGCTGGTCGCCCACGATCAGGCGCCGCTGGCGGATCGGCCTGACGTTCTGGTGTACCGCTCTGCGTCGTTGGCGGAAGATGTTGCCGTCGTCGGGCATCCCTACGCGCGCGTCTGGTTGGTGTCGGATCAGCCGGATACCGATGTGTTCGTCAGGCTCATTGAGGAATCGCCGGAAGGCGTGGCGATCAATGTGGCGCAAGGTGTGGTGAGGGCGCGTTATCGACACGGATTCGACACCGAAGTGGCGTTGACGCCCGGTGAGCCGACCGAATTCGTCGTACCGCTGTTGGCAACTGGTATGCGTTTTGTCGAGGGTTCGCGGATACGGATCGACGTGATGAGTTCAGACTTCCCAGCGTTCGATCGCAACCACAACACGGGCAAGCCGTATCTGACCGACACTGAGCTGCGTGTGGCGCATCTGCAGGTGCTGCATGACGCGGACCATCCGTCGGCGATCGTGCTGCCCGTGCTACCTGACAGTGATCACGCGACAGCTTGAGGCATGTGCTTGCAACGAAGACCGAGTAGCGCATCGAGGGCCACATGAACACTGTGACACATCCCGAACTCGCCGTCGTCGTGCTCGCGGCGGGCCAAGGCACACGGTTTCGTTCCGAGGTGGCCAAAGTGCTCCATCGCGCAGCGGGCTACACGCTGGTTCGCCATGTTCTGGAGGCGGCCCGGCCGCTGGCAGCCGGGCGCACGGTGGTCGTGGTCGGCCATCAGGCTGCGCAAGTACAGGCCGAAGTCGAGGCTGCAGGCATCGAGGGTCTCGTCGTGGTCGAGCAGGGCGAGCAGCGAGGGACGGGTCATGCGGTTCAGCAAGCTCTGCCGGCACTCGGCGACGCCAGATGGGTGCTCGTGCTCTACGGAGACACGCCACTGCTCACCTCGGAATCATTGGCGGAGCTGGCTGCAGCTGACGACGGCGTTCCCGTTCGCATGCTGACGACAGTGCTTGACAACCCCGCGGGCTACGGGCGAGTGCTGCGCAATTCCGACGGGCAGGTTGAACGCATCGTTGAGGATGCGGATGCTGACGCGTCAGAGCGTGCGATCACCGAGCTCAATGCAGGCATGTACCTGGTCCGGCGAGATGTCCTTGAATCGGCGCTGAGTCGTATCGAACCTCGTAACGCTCAGGGCGAGCTGTATCTCACCGATGTTGTAGGGGTTGCTCGGAGTGACGGCCACGCGGTCACGGCGGTCACCGCGAGCGCGGAGACGGTCTCAGGTGTCAACGACCGCCAGCAGCTCGCTGCCGCCGCGGCGGTGCTCAGGGCACGTCATCTGACCCATCTGATGGTCGAAGTGGGAGTGACGGTTGTTGACCCGACGACCACACATGTCGATGTCGATGTGCAGGTCGGCCGGGACAGTGTGATCTTGCCGGGCACCATGCTCGAACAGGGGACTCGGATCGGTGAGCGAGTCACCGTTGGACCACACTCTCACCTGACGGCGTGCGCCGTTGCTGACGACGCGACCATTCACTCGACGCGTGCAGAACAGGCTCAGATCGGACCTCGCGCCGTCGTGGGGCCGTTTGCCCACCTGAGGCCCGGGACGGTGATGGCGGCGTCGACCAAGATTGGATCGTTTGTCGAAACCAAGAAGCTGGAGCTCGGTGAAGGCAGCAAGATCCCTCATCTGGCGTATATCGGTGATGCGACACTTGGCAAAGGTGTCAACATTGCCTGCGGTGTGGTGACGGTCAACTATGACGGCCGCGACAAACACCACACGACCGTCGAAGATGGTGCGTTCGTCGGATGCGACACGATGCTGGTCGCGCCGGTCACGATCGGTGAACGTGCTTATACCGCTGCCGGTTCGACGATCACCGAGGACGTGCCTGCCGGCGCCTTGGCCATCGCGCGATCCCGGCAGACCAACAAGGATGGATGGGTGGAACGGTCGGCGCCAGCAGACCGCGGTTGAAGGGGGCGGTGTCGCAGACCTCGCGGGTGGCCGCTACCGTCCGGGCCCGCTGACAATCTCACGTCGTTGGGTATCCGGATGGAAGCCGTCACCAAGAAGCGGATGATGATCTTTTCTGGATCCGCATATCCGGAGCTGGCCCGAGAGGTCGCCGATCATCTCGGCATGAGCCTGGGCGATGTCAAGCTGTCGCAGTTCGCCAACGGCGAGCTGTACGCGCGGTTCAAGGAGTCGGTGCGCGGCGCTGACGTGTTCGTCCTGCAGTCCCACGTCTCGCTGCCCGACGGGATGAGCATCAACGATTACATCGTCGAGCAGTTGGTGATGTTGGACGCCCTCAAGAGAGCGTCTGCTAAGCGGACTGTGGCGGTCATCCCGTATTACGGCTACAGCCGGTCAGACAAGAAGGCCCTGGCGCGCGAAGCCATCGCCGCCCGGATGATCGCCGACATGTACGAGTCGGTAGGTGTCGATCGGATCATGTCGGTTGATCTGCACACCGGCCAGATCCAAGGGTTCTACCACGACCCTTTCGACGCCTTGACCGCGATGCCGCTGCTGGTGCAATGGGTGCGCGACCACACCGAAGAAGGTGACCGCGTGATCGTCTCACCGGACGCTGGGCGGGTGCGGCTGACCGAAAAGTTCGCCGGTCACGTTGGCGCGCCGATCGCCATCCTGCACAAGCGACGGGATCCTGATCAGCACAATGTGTCCGTGTCGCTGGACGTCATCGGTGATGTCGAAGGACGTACTGCGATCCTCGTCGACGACATGATCGATACCGCCGGGACCATCTGTGGCGCGGCTGAGCTGCTCAAGGAACGCGGTGCGTCGCGTGTCTTGGCGCTCGCCACCCATCCCTTGTTCTCTGGCCCTGCCGCGCAACGCTTGCAGGACTCGGTGATCGAGAAGGTTGTGGTGACCAACACGATCCCGATTCCGGCTTCGCGACGGACTGACAAAGTCGAGGTGCTGTCGATCGCACCCATCCTTGCGTCGGCACTGCGTGCCGTGTTTCAGGACGAGTCAGTGTCAGAAATCTTCCAGGGCGAAAACGTGTAGTTGCAGCTGAGTCCGGCGGTTGTCGGGGTGCTGACTGCGCAGGTATCCTCGCCGGTGATTCGGCCCGCGTGCGTGCGGGCCGACTGCGTGTTCGATCGTGCGCCCGCCTTTGTGCTTGTGCCTCGTTCGCTGACGGTGTGCAATCTGTGCCGTCAGGCCGTTGGCATCGCAAGGTGATCGTTGCGGCGCCACGCAACCCCACGTGACATCTCGCCACCTGATGGTGACCGACCCGCGTTGGGGCCCAACTCGCTAGGAGCACCACCGTGTCGAATCAGATCAAGCTCGAGGTCGCCGCCCGTGATGACAAGGGCAAAGGGGCGGCTGGTCGACTAAGGCGCGATGGTCGTGTGCCCGCCATCGTCTACGGCTACAAGGTCGAGCCCACCCCTGTCAGTGTCGATGCGCTCGAGTTGTTCCGTGCGCTGCACTCCGAAGCGGGACGAAACGCGTTGCTGCAGGTCGCCCTCGACGGTGAGACCCACTTGGCGGTCGCGCGTGACCTGGTCACCCACCCGGTCAAAGGCAAGTACGTCCACGTGGACCTGCTCGCGGTCGATAAGGACCAGCAGATCTCCGTCGATATCCCGGTGCACCTGCTTGACGACGAAGACACCGGCAACGATGACGGCGTGCTCAACCAGATCCTCTACACCGTGCCGATCCTGGTGCGCCCGATGGACGTGCCGAACTCCTTCGAGATCTCCGTCGCAGGCATGTTGATCGGCGATGTCAAGCGTGTCGAGGAGCTTGCCGAACAACTGCCAGATGGTGCCGAGTTCGACATCGAACCTGAGCGCACGGTCGTCACCGTCAACGCTCCAGTGAGTGAGGCCGAACTCGAAGCTCTCGAAGAGGGCGCTGGCATCGAAGCCGACGAGCCCGAAGGTGAAGAGGGCGACGAGGAGTCTGCCGAGGGCGAGTCCGATGATGAGGGCGAGTCCGATGGTGAGGCCAAGAGTTCCGACGACTGAGGTCGATCAACGTCGGTGGCGGGTATGTGCCCGCCACCCGTTGAGCTCAGTGAGGTGAATCGTCGTGGCTGCCAGTGACCAACGTTGGCTCGTTGCTGGACTCGGCAATCCGGACGATGAGTATCCGCATACACGCCACAATGTGGGAGCCGACGTTGTGCGGGCACTGGCAAGCCGTGCCAACGAGCCGTTGAAGCGTGTTCGCAAAGCCAAGGGCTCAGCCGCTGAGATCGATATCGCAGGCCGTCGTCTTGTTTGCTACGTGCCTGACGGCTACATGAACAACTCAGGCGGTCCGGTCCAGGCTGCTGTCGGGTGGTACAAGGTCAGTCCACAACATCTCATCGTCTGCCATGATGACCTTGACCTGGACATCGGGGTAGTGCGGTGCAAGCTCGGTGGCGGCAACGCCGGGCACAACGGATTGCGCGACGTTGACCGGGCGCTAGGCGGAGCCGACTATTTTCGGATTCGCGTCGGCATCGGGCGTCCGCTAGGGCCAAGGCCGGTCCGGTCCTATGTACTGTCGAGGTTCACCGCCGAGCAGCGACCCATCGTCGACGACGCCGTTGACACGGCGTGCGGGGTGGTCGAGTCACTCATCGTTCATGGACTCGAACCGACACAGAACAGCTTCCACGGCTGAGGAGAAGACAGTGAGGAACCGGATCCGCCAACTGCGCGCCGCCTGGGGTGAACTGCGCCAGGTCGATCCACGTGCACCTGGGTGGATCCTGCTCGGCGCCGCCATCGGCCTGCTCGCCGGAGTGGGCCTTGGCATGTTGATCGGCTTGTGGGCGATGATCCTGTTCGGGATCCTGTTCACCCTCCTGGGTGCGCTCATGGTGTTCAACCGGCTTCTCCAGCGCGCCCAGTTTGCGGCAATCGACGGCCAAGTCGGTGCTGCTGCCGCAGTCTTGAACATCATGCGTGGCCAGTGGTTCGTCGTTCCTGCCGTCGCGATCAATGCCAAGCAAGACATGGTGCACAGGGTTGTGGGAAGGTGTGGTGTTGTTCTGGTCGGCGAAGGGTCTGGCCAGCGGGTGCGTCAGCTGATCGCAAAAGAGCGCAAGCGCCTCGATCGGGTTGTGGGTGATGCCCCGGTGACTGCCATCGTTGTCGGCGACGGCGATGGGCAGGTTCCACTGAAGAAGCTGCAGTCCAAGCTGACGAGGTTGCCTCGGAAGCTTCGCCGGACCGAGGTGCCCAAACTGGACCGCCGACTCAAGCCGCTGGACAAAGCACCACCGATCCCCAAGGGCATTGATCCGATGGCGATGGCCGGTCGCAAGCGTCCCAAGCCCCGCTGACAGTGGATGGTGAATCTCACACGGCAGTGGGCGACGACAGGATTGCTGTCGACGATCTGCTCGATCCTGGCGTAGCGTCCGGCCCGTTAGCGGCACTGTTGCGGCCTGCGCGCCGTGCTTGGTCGGATCGTTGTGATGACGACGACATCGTTGCACCATCGGTCGCCCACCCGTCACTACTCGCACTGCTGGCTGAACGGGTCGCGCCGCTGTTGGTCGTGGTGCCGCGTTCGTCAGACGCTGAATCGGTTGCCGATGCGCTGACGGCCCTGCTCGGTGATGACCAGGTGGCAGTCTTTCCTCCGTGGGAGACACTGCCCCAAGAGCGCCTGTCGCCACAACCTGCCACGGTCGGGCGACGGTTGTCGGTGCTCGATCGTCTCGTGCACCCCGAAGAGTCCGGACCGTTGACTGCGGTGGTCGCCCCCGTGCGTGCCGTTCTCCAGCCGATGGATCCGCGACTGGTCCGTCGACGGCCGATCACGCTTGAACATGGCCCGATGGGGTTCGAGGTGCTGATTGAGCAGTTGTCGGCGCTTGGGTATGGCCATCGGTCACAGGTCGAAGCCCGAGGGGAGTTTGCCGTCAGAGGCGGCATCATCGACGTCTTCCCGACTGCGGCAGACCACGCTGTCCGCATTGAGTTCTTCGGCGATGACATCGACGGGATGAGGACGTTCGCGGTCAGCGATCAGCGTGCGCTCGAACCGGTAGAGCGCCTGCGGATCGACCCTGCGCGTGAAGTCGTGCTGGATGCAGAGCTGCAAGCTGCCGCGCGCGACGCACTGCGTCACATGCCGGAGCGGGCGGACGATCTGGACCGTCTGGCGCAAGGCATGACCTTCGAGGGCATTGAGGCGCTGGCCACCCTGCTGCGCGGTGACGCGTGTCTCCTCGTCGACTTCTTGCCCGAAGGCTCAGGGGTAGTGCTAGTCGATCCTTTGCTGCTGGAGGAACGGGCACGCAAGCTGTCCGAAGAAGCCGCTGTCCTGGCAGAGATGTCGTGGATCCCAGGGTCGGATCGCGACGCCACCAGCACCAAGATCTGGGGGACGGGAGGATTCGCGACGCCTGCGATGGTGGTCGAACGCGCACCACGTCTGTGGCGCCTGTCACCATTTTCGTCGACGGCCACGTCGACGGCCATCGAAGCCCACCCATGGGAGTCCTTTCGAGGTGACGTTTCCGCCCTTGCCGAAAGGATGCGTCAGTTCCTGCGAGACGGGACGCGAGTTGTCGTGTCGACCGATGCTGATGGCCCAGCGCGACGGATTGTCGATGTGCTCGGTGAGCACGAGGTGCCGGCCAGTGTGGTCGGCCGGCTTCCGGCGCGCGCCGAGCCAGGACGGGTCGAAGTCGTGGTCAGCCGCCTGCGCAACGGATTCCGCTCGCCCGAGCTGGGACTGGCGGTCCTTGGGACCTGGGATGTGTTCGGGCCGCGCCGCCGACGAGCAAGTCGGCGGCTGGGGTCACGCCGCACTGCTGCCGACACTGTCATCCACCTCGAACCTGGCGACGCCGTTGTGCATCGCACGCACGGTGTCGGCCGGTTTGCCGGCATGGTCACTCGTGAGCTCGGCGCCGCCGGTGACGCCGCGCGCCGTGACTACGTGCTGATCGAGTACGCAGGCGGTGACACCCTGTATGTCCCGTCTGATCAAGTCGACGCGATTGCCAGGTATCAAGGTGGAGAGTCGCCGACGGTCATGAGTCTTGGCGGCGCCCAATGGGAGCGCGCCAAGAATCGTGTCAGGAAGTCCGTGCGCGACATTGCCGCAGACTTGATACGCCTCTACGCAGTGCGCATGCATGCCACGGGGCACGCCTACGCGCTGGATGGTCCTCTCCAGGCTGAGCTGGAGGACGCATTCGCCCACGTTGAGACCGACGACCAGATCACGGTCGCCGATGAGATCAAGCGCGACATGGAAACCCCGCTGCCGATGGATCGGCTGTTGGCTGGTGACGTCGGATTCGGCAAGACCGAAGTTGCGGTTCGAGCGGCTGGCAAGGCGGTGTTCGACGGCAGACAGGTCGCAGTGCTGGTGCCAACCACCATCCTTGCGCAGCAGCACGGCGAAACGTTTCGCGAACGATTCGCAGGATTCCCGGTGGTGGTCGAGGAATTGAGTCGGTTTGTTTCAACGGCTAACCGACGGCGCATCATCGACGGCCTTGCTGCCGGCACCGTCGACATCGTTGTCGGGACGCACGCGCTGCTATCTAAGAACGTTGAGTTCAAGCAGCTTGGACTGGTCATCGTCGACGAGGAGCAGCGGTTCGGTGTCAGCCATAAGGAGCGCCTCAAGCAGCTCAGGACCGATGTCGATGTGCTGTCCATGTCGGCGACACCCATCCCACGCACGCTGGAAATGGCAGTGTCGGGCATCCGGGATTTGTCAGTCATCGAAACACCTCCCGAGGACCGCCAGCCGGTCCACACCGTCGTTGCCCCCTACGACGAGGCGCAGGTGTCGCTGGCAATCCGCAGAGAGCTGCTTCGTGAAGGGCAGGTGTTCTACGTCCACAACCAGGTGAACACCATTCACCGCACCGCCGCAGCGATCGCCGAGCTTGTTCCTGACGCTCGTGTGGAAGTCGCGCATGGGCAAATGGATGAACGTCTCCTTGAACGGGTGATGGTGCGTTTCTGGGAACGCGAGTTCGATGTGCTGGTGAGCACGACGATCATCGAGTCTGGCGTGGACGTGCCGAATGCGAACACGTTGATCATTGAACGGGCTGACATGCTCGGACTCGCCCAGTTGCATCAGCTGCGGGGCCGCGTTGGGCGATCGTCTGAACGCGGATACGCCTACTTGTTCCGCCCGGAAGGGACGGCTCTGACCGAGCCTGCCTACGAGCGCCTGCGCACGATCGCTGAACACACCCGCCTCGGATCGGGCCTGTCGATCGCCGCCCGCGACCTTGAGATTCGTGGCGCCGGCAACATCGTTGGCGCCGAGCAGTCGGGTCAGATCGCCGCGGTCGGCTTTGACATGTACTCACAGCTGTTGAAGGAAGAGATCGCTGATCTGACGGGGAATCCCATGCCTGAGGAGGTCGACATTCGGGTCGACCTCCCCGTCGATGCGCACCTGCCCGACGACTACGTCGCCGATGCCAACCATCGACTTGAGCTCTACCGGCGCATTGCGTCGGTCCGGGATGCCGCTGGGATCAATGATGTGAGAGAAGAGTTGCGGGACCGGTTCGGCCAGCTGCCTGCCCCCGCGCAGCGCCTGTTGAACCTGGCCGCGTTGAAGGTGTTGCTACGCCGTTGGAATGTCGCCGAAGTTGCTGTCACCCCGAAGGACGAGGTGCGCGTCGCCCCTGTCAGTCTCAGCGAGTCGCAAACCGTGCGGCTCGAACGGCTGTTTCCTGGTGCCCGATGGCGATCAGATCAGGGCGTGCTGTCGGTTCCATTTCCTCGTCCTCGACCCGATGACGTCGTGGCCTGGACGGCGGCGGCCCTGCGAGACCTTCTGGCGACATCAAGCTGATGCACACTGGCGATCACTCTGTGAGGTGGTCGAGTTCCCACCCGCGTGTTTCTGGAAGCAACGAGAATCCCAGTGACGTCACTGCCACAATGGCGGCGACGGTCGCGGCAGGAATTGCGAACCCTCCAGTGATGTCGCCGAGGACCCCCACGACGTTCAATCCGGTGACGGCTCCCAGCACGCTGGCAACGGTCATCCACCCGGCGACCGTTGCGCGCAGGGAGGTCGGAACGACTTCGGCCGCCAGCGCGCCGATAGGGGCAGCGAACGCACTGCTTGCCATGATCGCTGCGAGGTATCCGACGGTCATTGCGCCGATGCCGCCGCCGTAGCCAACGGCCACCGCGATCCCAGTTGCGATCATGGCGGTTGCCGCGGTCGGTCGGCGGCCGAGCCTGTCTGCTCCGTAGCGTCCGATCAGAAGCCCGATGAGCCCTGCGGGCCCAGCGGCGATGATCAGCATCGACATCCGCAGGGGCGTGGCAGTCAAGATCCGCTCGCCATACACGAACAAGAAGGTGAATCCGGGACCCGTGGCCATGGCAGTGACTGCGGTCATGGTGCCCAGCACCATGACGTTGCGACGGTGCATGGATGGCACGGATCCGGGAAGGGTCGCTACCGGACGTAGGTTGGTGGCGATGCGTGGTTCTCGCACTTTGCGGGCCAGCAGCGGCAGCAGCAGCAAGGGAATGAGCGCAATCGCTGATACGACGCGGAAGGATGGACCTCCCGGCAGCAGTCCGCGAGCCAGCGAGATTATGCCGGATCCGATGCCGTAGGCGGCGGCAATCAGTGCAATTGCAGCTGACCGGTCGCGGGCTGTGGATTCCTCGGCAGCGACAACACCCGCCAAGGAATTGACGGTGGACATCGCCGGCCGTGCCAGCGCTACCAGCGCGACGTACCACCAGAAACCTGGCGCCATCGCTGCCATCGACGTCAGGCCGAGTCCGATAGCAGCCAAAGTCAGCAGGACCGAGCGGCGGCCATAGCGGTCCGCCAGCGCGGTCGCTGGCAGGCTTGCAAGCGAGGCGAGCCGCACGAGCGACAGTGCCACGCCAACGGTGGTTGTGGGCAACCCGACTTGCGCCGCAAGTGACCCGTCATTGGTGGCTTCACCGAATGTTGCGGCAACGTCTCCAATGGCTGCGGTCACGCTGAACTGGGCGATGCCCGCGGCAACCGACAAGACTGACACCGTCAATACGGGCGCGGTCAACCATGCGGGCCGACCGTTGGCTGGTTTCACGGGCGCTCCGGCGGATGTGTCAGATGCGCGACGCTATCGGCCTGGACCTGTCGCGAAGTCGGGTGATCGTTGTGCATGGCAGGATCAGTAGTGTTGGCGCCATGCGCCTTATCACCTGGAATGTCAACTCTGTCCGTGCCCGGTTGCCGCGGGTGATCGAGCTTCTCGTTGCACATGCGCCAGATGTGGTCTGCATACAGGAAACAAAGGTCGCCTCCGAAGCGTTTCCTCGCCACGAACTACAGGCGCTTGGCTATCACGTCGTCGAACACTCTGAGGGCCGATGGAATGGTGTCGCTTTGCTTGTGGCAGAGCACCGTGCCGTGACCGACGTGACCTGCGGCTTGCCTGGGGAGCCGCATCCCGATGAAGCGCGATGGGTCGAGGCGACCGTCGACGGGGTGCGCATCGTCAGCGTCTACGTGCCCAATGGCCGAGAGCCGTCCCACCCAATGTTTGCAGCCAAGTTGACCTTTCTCGCCGCGGCGAGCGAGCGGGCAATGGAGCTGTTGCAGGCGGGGCCGTTGGTGATCGCGGGTGATTTCAATGTTGCGCCGACTGATGTGGATGTGTGGGATCCTGCAGCGTTTGAAGGAGCGACACATGTCACCGAGCCCGAGCGGCAAGCAATTGAGCGCATGATCGCACTGGGTCTGGCCGACGTGTATCGCACGGTCGACGCCGACGAGCCCGCCTTCACCTGGTGGGATTATCGGATGGGAGCATTCCGCCGGGGGATGGGGATGCGGATCGACCTCGTGCTGGCCAGTCCGGCACTTGAGGTGCAGTCGGCGACAGTCGACACGGCATTCCGGCGCAACAACGATGCTGGCGACAAGCCGTCCGATCATGCTCCCGTCATTGTCGACTTCGATCATCCCGCTGGCGCGCAGTGATCTCGGATGCCGGTGTTCTCGCCAGGCGTGGCGGGCTGGATCTGCGTGGTTGGATTGGCGTCGCCGGTGAGGCATGGGTGGCCTGGCATGGCTCGTTGGGCGTGGGTGGCCCGGCAGCCCCAGCGAGTCGTGGCTGGTAAGGCGTGGTTGGTCAGGTGTGCTGCTCGGGTGCGCCGTGGTGATGGGGATCGTCCAACACGACCGTGCCATCGTCGAGCACATGGACATGCCCGCCATAGGCGTTGGCGAGATGTTCCGGGTTCAGCACGCTGCTCGGCGGACCGTCGGCCACCACACTGGTTGCCAGGAGGACAACCCGGTCGGCGTGGCGTGCCGTTCCGACATCGTGAGTGGTCTGGACGATCGTTCGTCCTGCAGCACGTTCCTGGTCGACGACCGTGTTGATCCGCTCCTGGGTCACAAGATCGAGGCCCGTGATGGGTTCATCGAGCAACAGAATGTCGGCATCCTGGGCGAGCCCTTGCGCAACGTAGGCACGTTGGCGTTGTCCGCCGGAAAGCTCGCTCAACTGGCGATTGGCAAGGTCGGCGATGTGCATGCGGTCCATCGCGTCGGTGACTGCCGTGCGATCCGCAGCGGCCAGCGGCCGAAATGCTCCCGCCAACGGGTAGCGACCCATGCGGACGGTCTCGAGCACGGTGAGAGGAATCGACTGGTTGGCGATGGTGGTCTGCATGACATGTGCGATGCGATGGTGGCGCGCATGAGGCGACTCGCCGAACACACGGACTGATCCGCGCGTGGGTCCGAGCAATCCTGAGATCACGGCGAGCAGCGTTGACTTCCCGGATCCGTTGGGTCCGATCACCGCGACAAGCTCACCGGGCCCGATGGTCAGTGAGATATCGCGCAGCGCGACGTTCTGGCCGCGAATGACCGTGACACCTTGCAGATCGATCGGGGCGCCCCTGGCCGAGGTGTGCACTTGGCGCACACCGAGTGTCTTGGCGACGACGCCAGCGAGGAAAGCAGGAACAGTTCCCATTACAGGTCCCTATCTCATGACCGCCGACGTTACTCCGTGATGCCGCTTGATGCCGTCGCAGGTGGTGTGCCGCGCGATGCCGATCGCAGCAGGTCTACGCTCGCTGTGCAGGCAGCCATGACCTGCTGTCGATCCAGCCCACCAAGGGGTATGCGTTGCTCGAGGTGATCACTGAGCCGTTCGCCTACACCTTCATGCGTAATGCGCTGATGGCTGGCTTGCTGACCGTCGTGGCTAGTTCACTCGTCGGCAGCTGGATCGTGATGCGGGGCATGGCGTTCATGGCGGAGGCCTTGGCGCATGGCGTGCTGCCAGGTATTGCGATTGCGTTCATCGTCGGGGGCAACCTGCTGGTAGGTGGAGCTGCTGCTGCGGCGATCATGATCGTCGGGATCGCGATCGCCAGTTCTCGCAGCCGCCTGGGTGAGGACACTTCGATTGGCCTGTTGTTCATCGGCATGCTTGCTGCCGGGGTGGCCATCATCTCCAAACGTGGCGCCTACGCCGGCGACTTGACCGCCATTCTGTTCGGCGATCCGATTGGGGTGACCCGTGCCGACCTGCGTACTTCGGTCGTTGCTGCCACGATCGCGGTTGTTGCCACCATCGTGTTGTATCGGCCTTTCCTCGTGCTGACCTTCAGTGCCGACAAGGCCAAGCTGTTCGGCCTGCATCCGCGGCGGACTCATTTTGTGATGCTGGGTTTGATCGCCATGGTGGTCATTGCGTCATTCCGCACCGTCGGAACGCTGTTGGTCTTCGCCTTCATGGTCGCACCTCCCACGACGGCTGCCCTGATTTCTCGCCGGGTCCCCGTCATGATGGCGGTGTCTGTCGTGATCGGATCCCTCGGCGTTGTGATCGGGCTCTTGGTGAGCTTCCACGCGGCGACGGCGACTGCCCCGACCATCGCGGGTCTGACAGTCGCGGCGTTCTTCATCGTCTTGGCTGCGAAAGAAGCCGTCGCCCGAGTGGGATCGTGGCGGCGAGCAACCGCGGGCCAGCGTGTGGCGTCACCTTGATCTGGCGTGCGGTGGAAGCCCATGACGGGCAGTCAAACGGAACCGGTCATGGTGAGCCGCGCGGCTAGGTGTTGAGCTCGCCGCCTGTTACGAGCAGTCGGCGCATGTGCCGACGAATTCGAGGTGGTGCGAGTCGACCGTGAAGCCCTTTTGCGACCTTGCTTCGTCGGCGGCGTGGGCCAGGGCGCTCTCGATCGCCGGAGTCAGGACGATGTCATCGAGTCGGCCACATTCTGCGCACACCACGTGATGGTGGTGTTCTGAGAGTTCTTCGGCCAGCTCGAAGCGGGTCACATCGTCGGTTGATGTCAGCCGGTGGACCGCACCTGCTTGCTCGAGGGTCGCCAGATTGCGATACAGGGAGCTTTGTGATTGCCGGGACCCCTGCTGCTGAAGTTCAGGAATCGTGACGGGTCGACCGGCGCTGGCGAGTTGATCCACCAACTGCTGCCTGCCCGACGTGTAACGCTGCCGGGTTCGACGCAGTTGCTGGTCAACGATGGCGTGAATGTCGGTGGTCATGGACTCATGCTACGTGACATTCTCGGAATCACCTCGTTGGTGCGATGTTGGACGCTTTTCGGGTGAGGCAGATGCGTGCGAGGCAGATGGTGGACCATTGCGCGGGGAGGTCGATTGTCGTCGATGCATGGCAGATAGACTCGCCCGCGCTCGTCTTCGGGATGGAGACGCGAGGATCACGGAGTGGTCGTGCACCGGTAGGGTTTGGTGCGCCACCTTGCATCGTGGCACCTGCCCCGTCCCCGAAACGGCGCCCGGCCGGCCCTGTGCGCGATGCACTCTGCCGATCCCAACTGAGATCCCGCTGCTGCAGGAGTTCCCTTGCGTTTGCTTGCCGCTCGTCCCCTTGCGTTTGTTCTGGCCGCCATGTTGGTGCTCGTTGGTTGCACCAACGGTGAAGGATCCGTTTCCGATGACGTCGCTGCGACGGTCGACGGCGTCGAGATTTCGCGGGAGCAAGTCGAGAACAACGTCCGGCTGGTCGTTGATCGTGATCACGGCGGATACGACGGGCTGTCTGCAGAGGAGCGCGCAGAAATTGTCGGACCGCTTGAACGAACGGTCCTGAGCCTGCTCATCCAAACCCAACTGATTGCGGCCGTTGCGCGTGCACAGGGTGTTGACATCGATCAGGCAGATGTCGATGCTCGGTATGACGCCGACATCGAACAGGCGGGTGGCGAAGACGCGTTCGCCGCTCAGTTGGCTGGCACGATGCTCACCCTTGAGTTGTATCGGGTTGTCGTGCTGCCGACGGATATGCGCCTTGAAGCGGCCCAGAACGCACTCCTCGCAGACCAGCCACCGGTCGAGTTGCGAACAGCTCGCCACATTCTGGTCGAGACAGAGTCCGAAGCGGACGCCATCGTCACCGAACTGGATGAGGGCGCCGATTTTGCCCAGATAGCTATGGAACGGTCGATCGACACCGGCAGTGGCTCAAGCGGCGGCGATCTGGGTCCGTCACCTCGAGGGGTGTATGTCCCTGAGTTCGAAGCTGCCGTGTGGGACGCCGCGATGAACACGGTGGTTGGTCCCATCCAAACCCAGTTCGGGTTCCACATCATCGAGGTCACCGGGACATCAACCCGCGACGTGTCGGAGTTGACGCAGCAGGACATCGACCAACTTGTCGGTGAAGATCTGTTCGCGTTGATCACCGACGTGCTCGAAAGTGCCGACGTCACGATTGCTCCGGGGATTGGCGAATGGGACCCGGTCGCAGCCTCGGTGGTAGCCCCTAGCAGCGTCGGCTGACCGTTGACCGCAGCCACGGTCCACGTCGCGTTGGTCGAAACGTCCGACGCACTTCCGGGCCTGCTGCCGTTCCAGGCCTGGGACGTGCTGGGCGTGGCTGATGATGTGTGGGCGCGCGATCCAGATCGCCACCCATCGGGGGTCCACCTTCGCGCTGCTGGCGTGGAACTGCGTCGGCTCGAACCGGCTGCCCTCGACCGTGCGGATCTCGACCTGGCACGTCCGGGATCTCCCGCGGACCGCCGGCTGGCTAAGGCCTTGCTGGCCGCCGCGTCGCAGTCAACGGCCGTCTTCTTGCTGGGACCTGCCGACGATGGCTTGGCTGCCGCGCTGGCCGGACTCGCTGTTGACCACGACGTCGAGATCGAACTGGTCTTTTTTGCTCCCCAGCCGCTCGGCAGTGAACTCCTCAACGTCGCTCAGATCATGTCGAAGTTGCGGGATCCGGATGGCGGCTGTCCGTGGGACCTCGAGCAAGACCATCGGTCTCTGGTGCGCTATCTCGTTGAAGAGACCTACGAACTTGTGGCAGCGATCGACGATGGTCACGACGACGATATGCGCGAGGAACTCGGCGACGTATTGCTGCAGGTGATGTTCCACGCCCAGGTTGCGGCTGACCGCCAGGCGTTCTCGATCGACGATGTCTCGCGTGCGCTGGTCGCCAAACTCGTCAACCGTCATCCTCACGTCTTTGGCGACGGTGACGCCGATACCGCCCGCGACGTGCAAGAGAACTGGGATCGGCTCAAGGCCATCGAGAAGGGCCGTACAGGAGTGTTTGACGGGGTGCCACGAGCCATGCCTGGCCTTCAGCTCGTCGACAAGGTCGTCGGCAAGGCTGCTGCTGTCGATGAACGGTGGCTGTCGACGGATCCGGCCGCCGATATTCGTGCGGCACTCGATGACAACCTCGAGCCCGAAGAACGCGTCGGGCGACTGATTGCGGCAACGGTCGCGTTGGCGCGTCGCGCAGACGTTGATCCCGAGCGTGCGGCGCGACAGATCGCCGACGGAATCCGCAGCGAAGTCGAGTCCTCACACCTCGGTGACTGACTGGCCGTGCGACCGATTCGTGAGACCGCCGCGGTCACTACGATGTCAATCGATGGCCGTGCCCGGTTCGCCGCGTTCAGTTCGCCGCGTTCAGTTCGCTGAGGTCAGGCAATCCCGCAGAGTTTGTCGTGGTGAGGGCATCGCGCTGAGCTCGCCGCGGCGAGATTGCGGCGCTGGCCGTCGACATAGTTTGCTTTCGACTCTGGAGACCGACGTGCCCCCCCAGCAGTGTCCGACGTGCGGCCGGTTTTTGAAGAACGCACTCGTGGCTTCGCTCGCTCATACCTCGGCCCCGTGCCCTGGCTGTGGCCAGGCCCTGACGGCCGCAGACTTCGCATCGGGTCGAGATTCGTCGAGTGGCCAGTCGGATGCCGATGCTCTGTCGGACGATGCAGCTGCGGGCGAGCGACAAGCGACTGCGACGACCCGTCACGTTGGTGATGACGTCGGCGAAGGGCGCGTACAGGATCTCGCAGACGATGCCTTCGGTGATGTCGTGGCTCCGATGGACGTGCTCGAAGGTTGGGATCTTGACGGGGATGCGGCAAAGTGGCTCGATGATCGGCCGCCTTTTCCCGACGACACAGTGATCGTCGCCACGTCGGCGGCGGTTGGCGCCATCGTCGGCGCTGTCTGTGCTGGACGCCGGATCAGAGGCGGCATCGTGGGTGCGCTCCTTGGAGCTGTCGGAGCGGGCATCGCGCGCAAGATTTGGGTGTTGGAGGATTAGGGCTCGGGGGACAGCGGACGGCCGTTGTGCTGCCTGAGGGCGTGGCGACGCAGGCCTGCCGGACTTCATCGCATGGCGATCGTCACCCGCCTGTCGCCAATGATGCACGTGTGGAGGTTGTTGCCAGAGTTGCCTGATGTGTCGTACGGTCTGGCGACGCCAGGCTGATCCTGCCGGCCTGTCGTTGTGCTCGCGTGCGCGGTCGGCGGCCGTGCGAGTCGACGGCATCCCGTCTTCCCGAGGTGACCAACGTGACCGCTACAGCCATCGAGTCTGTGTGGGCTCGCGAAGTCCTCGACAGTCGTGGCAACCCGACGGTCGAAGTTGATGTCGCGCTGCGCGACGGTTCGCGCGGGCGCGCCGCTGTCCCGTCTGGAGCATCGACGGGGGCTTCCGAAGCCGTTGAGCTTCGTGATGGCGACAAGGCCCGCTATCTCGGCAAGGGAGTGTTGTCGGCGGTCGGCAATGTCAACGACATCATCGCCCCTGCACTCCAGGGCAGTGACGCGACGCGCCAGCGCGAGGTTGATGCGCGATTGATCGCGCTCGATGCATCCGACAACAAGGCCTCGCTTGGCGCCAATGCCATCCTTGGCGTCTCACTGGCAGTCGCCCATGCCGCCGCGGCCGCCTGCCGCTTGCCGCTGTATGCGTATCTCGGCGGTCCCAATGCCCACATCCTGCCAGCGCCATGCATGAACGTCCTCAACGGCGGAAGCCATGCGGACTCCAACGTTGACTTCCAGGAATTCATGATCGTTCCTGTAGGCGGGGCGAGTTTCAGCGATGCACTCAGGATGGGCACCGAGACCTACCACCACCTCAAGCAGGTGCTGCGTGCATCTGGACTGTCGACGGGACTCGGTGATGAAGGCGGATTCGCGCCAGACCTCGCCTCGAATGTCGCTGCGCTGGATCTGTTGATGGAAGCGATCACCGCCGCAGGATTCGAGCCCGGTGCTGATATCGCCATCGCCTTAGATCCCGCTGCCAGCGAGTTCTACCAGGATGGCGCATACCACCTCGCTGGAGAGTCGAGAACCTTGACGTCCGCCGAAATGGTCGACATGTGGGCCGATCTTGTCGAGCGCTACCCGATCGTGTCGATCGAAGACGGACTCGACGAGACGGATTGGGACGGATTTGTCGCATTGACTGACCGTGTCGGCGATCGCGTTCAGATCGTTGGTGACGACCTCTTGGTCACCAACCCTTCCTTTGTGCGGCAAGGCATCGACCGGCGTGCTGCCAACAGCGTGCTCGTCAAGGTGAACCAGATCGGGTCGCTGACCGAAACGATGGACACGATTGCGATGGCTCATCGGGCGAACTGGACGACGATGATCAGCCATCGTTCCGGCGAGACCGAAGATGTCACCATCGCCGACATTGCGGTGGCCGTGAATGCAGGTCAGATCAAGACGGGGGCGCCCGCGCGTTCCGACCGTGTAGCCAAGTACAACCAGCTGCTGCGGATCGAAGAGCAGTTGGGCGATCAGGCTCGGTATGCCGGGGCTGCCGCCTTCCGACGGGGCGAGTGAGTCGTGCATCGATCCCGCAGCCGGTCAGCCGATGCCTCACGGCGTCGGCGCCTGCAGCTGGTGGAGACCGGCCGTCGAAAAAGGGCGCCCAGGCCGGTCCGATTCGTCGTCAAGGTCGTCGCAGGGATGTTTCGGGGTGATCGGCCACTGGTCGCGATGACCTTAGTGATCGCCGCGCTGGGCATGTCGTTGCTGGTGGGTCCGGCACAGCAATATTTCGATGAACGCTCGCGCGTCGATCTGCTTCGCGCGACCGCATCAAGACTCGACACAGAAGTTCAGCGGCTTGATCAACGTGTCGCGGATCTTCATGATCCTGAGCACATCGAGATTCTCGCACGTGAGCAGCACGGCCTGGTTCGCGAAGGCGAAGTCGCGTATTCGATCGTTCCGCCAGAAAGGTCAGAATCTTCTGTGGGACCTTCGATGGACATGGTCGCTGCCTCGCCTGATGAGTCGCATGATGCTGGCGAGGATGCGTGGTACGCACGGTTGTGGCAATGGGTCGGGGGATGGATTGGCGGAGCGAGCTGACCGTTCGGTTGCCGTGCTGATCGCCCGTCGCGTACCGTAGAACGTGTACTGGGTGCCACGATGCGCCCGACGCCCCATTATTCCACTGCGATGTTGAACGTCGCGACGGGTCTTGTCGCCTGTGTGCTGCCGCTCGGCGGTCCACGATCGGCGAGTCGCGGGGCTTCCACCCGGAGAGGAGTTGATCGCACTGCTAGGAGAGATCGTCAAGGGAAAGGTCGTCCGACTCGAGGAGTACGGCGCGTTCGTGGAGGTGACGCTCGAAGACGGCACAGCTGTGACCGGACTCGTGCACGTCTCCGAAGTTGATGCCGACTACGTCGAGAACATCTATGCGTACCTCGCCGAAGGGGACGAGATTGACGTCAAGATCCTCGACCTCAAAGACGACGGCAAGGTCGACCTGTCGATCAAGCGGGCGGACCCCGAATGGCAGGACGAAGAAGTCCCCAATCTGCGGTCCAAGCTCGATAAGGACTTCAACAAGCGCCTTCGGCGCTTCATGCACAAGTCGCAGATGATCCAAGGTGAGGCGCGGCGCCAGAAGCGCGGTCGCATCGGTACGTGACCACTGCGGCTGGCGATGCGGTTCATCGTGACCCGCAGGCGGGCTACACCACGGCTTTCGATGCGCCCGTCGCTGACCCAGCCACACGCCGCGTCATCTCGGCACAGATTGGACGACCTGCCAGGGGAGACCCCGCGGTCGTCCACCGGTGTCGCTACGAGTTGCCGACCGTGGTTCGTGTCGCACCTCGCCTTGATGACGGCACACCCTTCCCCACCACGTTCTGGCTGACCTGCCCAGCGTTGCGGTCAGCCGTCGGGACGTTGGAGGCGGATCACGCCATGGTGGGTCTCAATCAGCGCCTAGGTGACGACGTCGACCTGGCAGCCGACTATGCGCAAGCACATAAGCGCTATGTCAGGTTTCGCAATCAACTAGGTGATCCACTCCCGGGAGAACCAGGCAGCGGTGGCATGCCTCACCGTGTCAAGTGCCTGCACGTGCATGTCGGCCACCACCTTGCCACCGGCGACAACGTCATCGGCGAGTGGGCCTTCGATCAGGTGTCGCCCGTTGCATGTCCGGCCCCGTGTGTGGCTCAAGAGGATCACGAGGCCACATGAATGCCCTTGCTCAACGCGCTGTACCGAGGGCTGCGATCGATGTCGGCAGCAACTCGGTGCGGTTGCTGGTCATCGATGCTGATGGCCAGCGCATCGAACGCGAGATGGCGATCACTCGACTCGCCAAGGGAGTCGATGTTGCAGGGCACTTCGATGACGACGCATTCGATGCGACAGTGCATGTCATCGCTGATTTTGCCGACCGTGCACGCCGCCACGCAGTTGGAGATCGGATCCGTGTCGCGGCCACATCTGCGGTCAGGGACGCTGCTGACCGCGATCGCTTCGTCGCAGCTGTGCGCCAAGCATGCGGATTGCATGTCGAGGTGCTGTCTGGAGCACAGGAAGCCGCTATGGCATTCGCTGGCGCGATCGGCACCGTGGCAGGCGTTGATGGCGCCGTCATCGTTGATATCGGCGGGGGATCTACCGAACTGATCGTGGGATCCAGACGTGCTGGTGGCATCGACGTCGATGTGTCGGTGTCGTTGCAGATGGGATGCGTCAGGATGACGGAACGCCATCTAGCCACCGACCCCCCGACCCGCGACGAACGGCTGGCGATGGCGTTGGAAGTCGCCGCTCTGCTCGACGATGCCGATGGTGTGATCGGACTGTCACAGCGCGCACAGGCCGGCATGCCGCTGGTCGCCGTTGCCGGCACCGCGACCACCATGGGAGCGCTGCACCTGGGCTTGGTGGCCTACGACGAAGATCGCATCCATGGTGTGGTCGTGCCATCGCACGACGTCACTGAACTTGCGAAGATGTTGATGGCGATGCCATCGCACGAGCGGGCCCGTCTAGGACCTATGCAGGCCGGTCGTGAGGACGTGATTCATGCGGGCGCGTTGATTCTTGACGCTGTCGTACGGCGTGGGGGATTTGCTGATGTCGTCATCAGCGAGGCTGACAGTCTCGACGGGCTGGCGGCATCTGCATGACGACAAGCGTTGCCAGCGAATTCTGGCCCCGGTTGATGGCGGCACTTTCCGACGTTCCTGAGGCTGCACGGATTCCTCCCCCTCATGCACGGGCAGGCGCGGTGTTGGTCCTGGTCGAAGATGCCGAAGATGGTCCCCGATTCGTACTGACGCGCCGCCGCCAGGACCTCCGTTCCCATCCCGGCCAGGTGTCGTTTCCGGGAGGTCGCATCGATGACGGCGAATCGGTCGAAGCGGCCGCCTTGCGCGAGGCGATCGAGGAAATCGGACTCGATCCGGCATCCGTCGAGGTCATCGGGATTGGCGCCCGCTTCTATATCCCACCGTCGCGATTCTGGGTTGTGCCAGTTGTCGCACGTTGGCGGCAGCCCCATCCGCTGACCGAAAACCCGTGGGAGGTCGATCGGATTCTTCGCATCAGCCTCGCCGAACTGCTGGATGAGCGCCGCCAGCGACATGTGCCGATGTCGTTGAGGACAGACAGCTGGGCCTGGCAACTCGATGACGACCTGCTGTGGGGGGCGACTGCGCGGGTGATCTCATCGGTGCTTGATGTCGCTGTGGATGACTGGACCGGCGGTCGCGTCCCCAGTTCGCTCGACCGCAGGCAACAGGTGCATCCCTGGGAGCACCTGCCCATGTTCCCGCGGAGGACCCGCTTGTCGGCGACACTTCCGGCTGTCGAGCAGGGAAGTGTCCCGCACGTGTCGGCCGAACAGATGAGATCAGTTCGCGGGTGGCTGGATCAGCGTGGCGTCGACATCGTGGCGCGGGCTGAACAAGCCGGGCGAGGCGTCGCCGATGCTGTCACAGCATTCTTCGACGATGGCGTGACAGACCGCCGTGTCACCGTCTTGGCGGGACCTAGCAGCAATGGTGCGTCAGGCCTCGTCGCTGCTCGCCTGCTCGCGTCGCGAGGCGCACATGTCGAGGTGATCACCATCGGTTCACCTCGGATCACTGCACACACTCACCTGCTTCGAGATGCCCGGGTGCCGATGCGAGTAGTAGGCAACGCCGGGATCGGTGACCAAGATCCCGGCGATCTTGTCATCGATGCGATGCTGGGGATCGGGTCGCTGCCGCCGCTTCGAGACCTTCCGTCGATCGCCGGAGAGTGGTTGCGGCACCACGACGTGCCGATCGTCGCCCTGGAGCTCCCTAGTGGGCTCTCTGCCGACGATGGAGTCCAAGGAACATGCCTGACCGTTGATGTCACGGTTGCGCTCGGCTTGCCGACACTGGCCATGGAGCAACGCATGGCCCAGGCATATGTCGGCGATGTGTATCTGGCAGATCTCGGCATTCCCGAGATGGCATGGCGTCAAGCTGGCGTTGAAGTCCGGCGGGACCTGTTTTCACATGGCCCGCTCGTTCGCCTCGAACGTGCCAGCCAGTAACGCTTGCTCACGTCCGACCGAGCAGGTCTGACGATGCCGAGGCTGACGTTCCACGCAGCTGCTGCATGCCGCGGCCGATGAGATCTAGCGCGATGACGGTGATCGACAGCATGATGCCTGGCACGAGCGAGAACCAAGGTGCTTCGCGCAGGTAGCTCTTTCCGACCCGCAGCATGTCGCCCCAGCTCGGCGAAGGAGGAGTCGCTCCCATGCCGAGGAAGCTCAGCGCCGCTTCGAGCAAGATCGCCACGGCTGCGGTCACCACGACCTGGACAATCAACGGACCGAACGCGTTCGGCAGAATGGTGCGAAAGATGGTCCAGGTGTGCCCCGCGCCCATGGCGGTGACCGCCACGACGTACTCCTCCTGCTTGATCGACATGGTTGACGCGCGTGCCACACGGGCAAAGTTGGGGATCGACCCCACGCCGATAGCAACCACGAGACCGAAATGGCCGCGCCCAACCAACATGACGACGATCAGCGCCAGCAGGATCACAGGGATCGCGAGCTGTACGTCGATCGCACGCATGATCACCGCATCGGCCCAGCGACCGAAGTAGCCCGACACCAGACCGAGTGGCACCCCGACACCTGCCGCGATCACCACTGCGGAGACTGCGGTGATCAGCGAAGCCCGAGCGGCGAACAGCGACCGGGCCCACACGTCGCGACCGACGTTGTCGGTGCCGAACCAGTGTTGTGGTCCGGGATCTGCAAACCGCTCGAAAGGCCGTACGAAGTATGGACTGTGGATGCTCAGCAGCGGCGCGAACACGGCCCCCACGATGATGAGGCTCATCAGGACCAGTCCCGCAACCAGCCCCGGGCTGCGACGCCACGTGGTCACGACTGCGGTGATGGTGCGCCGGATCATCGGCAGTGGCGTTGAGCGTGTTGCCATCACCACAGGCGTCGTGCGGGTGGTGGGATTCGAACCCACACGGGCATTGCTGCCCCGAGGCTTTTAAGGCCCCTCTGTCTACCGTTCCAGCACACCCGCTCGTTGATGACAGGGTAAGTGGCCGGTGCAGTCGCTTGCATCGTTTGGCCGCCAGCCGGGTGATACGACCGGGGATCTTCAAGCATGGTCATGTGATCACGCGAGTCGCGCGAGTGCTTGGTCCCGCAGTTCAGCACCGATCGCCAGGGATGCGGTGGCGGCTGGCGACGGGGCGTTGAGGACGTGCAGCACCCTGCCTTCGCCTCGGAGGACGAAGTCGTCGACCAGGTCACCATTGCGGTCAACGAGCTGAGCGCGAACCCCCCAGGGGCCCCGGCGCACGTCCGCGCTGGTGATGCCTGGCACATACTTTCGGACTTCCCGCAGATTGGCGGCCATGATCCGATCACGGGTGAGCTCGCCGACGGCCGTTCGCGTGTGTCGCAGTGCCAGCCGCCAGGTGCCCGAGAACCTGGCGACGTCGACGATGTCGCGACGGTCCATCGACCACATGCCGGCGCCATGGCGGGCACCAGCCAGCACCGCGTTGGGTCCGATCCAGATCTCACCGTCAATCCGTCGTGTCAGGTGCACACCGAGGAACGGCAGGCCTGGAAGCGGCACTGGATAGATGTTTCCTTTGACGAGATCGCCTTTTTCGGGCTTGAGCACCAACCACGACCCGCGGAACGGCATGATGCGTTCTCGGGTCGGTGTGCCGGCTGCCGCCGCAACTCGGTCGGCTGACAGACCGGCACAGGCGATGACCACCGAAGCTTCGATATCGCCGTCGGTGGTGGTGATCTGCGCTCGATGCTGACCTTCCGTCACCGTCAGCACTTCAACACCGGTCGAAACCTCTCCGCCAGCGTCGGTGATGGCCCGGGCGAGCGCGTGGCACGCTGCCCCAAAGTCGGTCACGGCTGTCTCAGGAGTCCACGCACCAGCGATGCCTGCAACGTTCGGCTCGTGCTCCTTGAGTCCGGCGGCGTCCAGCTCGTAGATCTCGACACCATTGGTCCGGGCACGATCAACGAGCCCGCGAAGCCGAGGAATCTCTCGTGGCTCGACCGCCACGACGAGCTTTCCGGTTCGCTCCACCGGCACACCGTGTTCAGCAGCGAAGCGCTCGTAGGCTTCTTTGCCCTGCCGGCACCATACGGCCTTGCGGGATCCTGGTGGGTAATACAGCCCGGCATGCAGGACACCCGAGTTGTGGGATGACTGGCCGGTTCCTACTTCCGATTCGCGCTCGAGCACACGGAGTTTGACACCCGGTCGCGCCTCGAGGAGTCGATGAGCAGTCGCCAGTCCGACGATGCCACCGCCGACGATCACGATGTCGTAGGTCACCTTGAGATCCTGTCGCCGTTGCCGCCAGTGGCCGCTGTCCGTAGTCTCCGCCCGCACGAGCGTCCGGGCCGCTCACTTGGCACGGTGAGCATAGGTTGACCAACGATCGCTGCGAACACTGCGACGTGGCATGGCCAGCCGTCGCGGGTGGTGTGCCGGATATCGAAGGCAGCGTTACCGTGGCGCCCGGCACGGCCACGCACGACCATGCCGCTGTAGAACGCGCATCGACAACATCGGTTTCGAGGAAGGGCGCAGACTGACTTCGCTGCCGACACCAGATGCGCGCCCAGGTGAGACATCATCACCGCGCGCACGGGTGCGAATCGCAGTGCTCGCTTCGGGCCGCGGGTCCAACCTCAAGGCGCTGCTGGCGGCTATTGACGCTGATCCCTCGTTCCCTGGCGAGGTGGTGGTCGTTGCCGGCGACATCGCTGATGCCGGCGCGATAGACATCGCGCGCGACTACGGCATCGCAGTGGCCGTCCAGCCGGTGAATGCCCATGACGACCGGACCGCATGGGAAGCAGCGCTGGTCGAGGACCTGCGTGCCCATCAGGTAGAGATCGTTGTCCTGGCAGGATTCATGCGCATCGTGTCACCGGCATTTCTGTCGCACTGGCCCGATCGGGTCATCAACACCCATCCTTCTCTGTTGCCGGCATTCCGAGGCGCCCACGCGGTGCGCGATGCGCTTGCCCACGGGGTGAAGGTCACGGGCGCGACCGTGCATTTTGTCATCCCCGAGCTCGACGCTGGCCCGATCATCGCCCAGCACGCTGTCACTGTCGGTGAAGACGACGACGAAGCGACACTGCACGACCGCATCCGGCGCGCCGAGCACGATCTGCTCCCACAGGTGGTCCGCTGGATGTGCGAAGGCCGTCTCCGTGTTGAAGGTGACCGTGTGGCTATCGAGCCTTGTGACAGTGACGCTGATATTGCCGAAGACTCCGTCCCGACCGCTGATCCCGACCGCTGATCCCGACAAGGACCTCTCGTGAATGAGTACCCACCGATCCGACGCGCCCTAGTGAGTTGTTTCGACAAGTCAGGTGTCGCTGAGTTCGCCATGGCCCTCAACGAACTTGGCGTAGCGATTGTGTCGACAGGGTCGACGGCCTCGGTCATCGCTGAAGCTGGAGTTGACGTCACCGAGGTTGCCGAGGTCACAGGGTTCCCTGAATGTCTGGGTGGCCGCGTCAAGACACTGCACCCGCATGTCCATGCCGGCATCCTGGCCGACCGCGAGGATCCCGATCATGTCGAGCAGCTTGATCAGTTGGGGATTGATGCGTTCGATCTCGTCGTCGTCAATCTGTATCCGTTCGCTGCGACAGTGGCTGCTGGAGCAGACGACGCTGGCGTCATCGAGATGATCGACATCGGCGGGCCGACCATGATCCGAGCGGCGGCCAAGAACCATGCTTCGGTCGGCGTGGTCGTCGAGCCTGCTGACTACCAGCTGGTCTTGGATGAAATGCGCGTCCACGGCGGGTTGTCGGCTGATGTGCGTCGTGACCTTGCCCGTCGCGCGTTTCGCCATACTGCTCGCTATGACGCGGCAGTCGCCAGCTGGTTCGAAACCGACGCCTTTGGCGAGCAGCTGTCGCTGGCGCTGCACCGCAACGCCGTCCTCCGCTACGGCGAAAACCCTCATCAAGGGGCGGCTGTCTACGCCATTGACGAGCCAGCCGCGGGGATCGCCGGTGCACACCAGCATCATGGCAAGGAGCTGTCGTACAACAACCTCATCGATACCGATGCGGCGTGGGGAATGGTCGTCGAGCAGGACGAGCCTTGTGTGGCCATCATCAAGCACACCAACCCTGCCGGATACGCCGTGGCGGACGACCTCGTTGAGGCCTACGGCCGTGCTCTCGACGGAGACCCGGTCAGTGCCTTCGGAGGGATCGTCGCCGCTAACCGGCCCATCGACCTGGCGACCGCGCAACGCATCAGCGAGGTCTTCACAGAGGTCGTTGTCGCTCCGGGATACGAGCCGGAAGCGCTGGGACACTTGTCGACGCGCAAGAATCTTCGCATCTTGGAATGCCCCCTGCCATCCGGTTCCGCACGCGCGCCGGCCTGGTCGATCAGAAGCATCGATGGTGGACTGCTCGTGCAAGATGCGGATCTCGGTGAGGAGCCATGGTCAGACTGGCAGGTCGTCACCGAAGCCCAGCCGGATGACGACACGCTGCGGGACCTGAAATTCGCCTGGATTGCCGCCAAACACACCAAGTCCAATGCCATTGTGCTGGCGCACGACGGCTGTGTTGTCGGTGTCGGAGCTGGGCAGATGAGTCGTGTCGACAGTGTCCGGCTGGCAATCGAACGGTCGGGAGGGCGTCACCGCGGTGCGGTACTGGCCAGCGATGCCTTCTTCCCGTTCAGGGACGGCCCCGATGCGGCCGCTGCCGCCGAGGTGCGCGCTATCGTCCAGCCGGGGGGATCGGTGCGCGACGATGAAGTCATCGCTGCAGCTGACGAGCATGGCATCCCGATGATTTTCACGGGCCGACGCCATTTCCGCCACTGATGCCATCAGGTCCCCTCCGACCTCGATGGCAGTGACCCGACTGCGACGACGGGAGCATGTGATATGGCCGCCAAGGTGATCGACGGCAAAGCGCTGGCTGCACAGGTTCGTGCACGAATTGGCGACGAAGTCGCGGCACTGCATGAAGAACACGGGATCATCCCAGGGCTTGCAGCAGTCATCGTTGGTGACGACCCAGCATCGAAGGTCTACGTGGGTATGAAGCATCGGGCCACCGAAGCGGCCGGAATGCACTCACGCCAGGTGGTACTGCCCGCTGACACGCCGCAGCCCGAGCTTGAGGCGTTGATTGCCACTTTGAACGACGATGACACCATCGACGGCATTCTGGTGCAGTTGCCGTTGCCCGATCACCTCGATCCGCGCCCCATTCAGGAGTTGATCGTTCCCGACAAAGATGTCGATGCGCTCAATCCGTATACGGCGGGACGCTTGGCGATCGGTGATCCGACCTTCCTGTCGTGCACCCCGTACGGCGTGCTTGAGATCCTCGACCATGCCGGCGTCAAGACTGCGGGTGCCCACGTGGTGGTCGTCGGACGCTCCAACCTCGTCGGCCGCCCCTTGTCGGTCATGCTGACATTGAAGGGCCGCGACGCGACTGTGACATTGGCGCACTCCCGGACTCGCGATTTGGCGCAGGTCTGCCGGACGGCTGATGTGGTTGTGGCTGCCGTTGGTGTCGCTGGGCTGATCACCGCTGACATGATTGCTCCCGGCACGGTCGTCATCGATGTCGGGACCAACCGCACCGACGACGGACGGCTCGTAGGTGACGTGGCGTTTGATGAAGTCGCCGAGATTGCGGAAGCGATCACTCCAGTTCCCGGTGGCGTCGGCCCAATGACCGTGACGATGCTCCTGCAGAACACCCTTGAGGCAGCACGTTCACGTCGGGGTCTGCCGCGGCGTTAGACAGCACACGGGCGGGCTTTCGACCGCACACGTTGCGCGCCGTTGTCTAAAGGGGGCCGGCAGTCCGTGCGCTGCAGGGGTAGTGGTCGTCGCGAAGTAGCATGCGGTCACCAACCCTTTGTAAGGAGCTGACATGAGCACGCCAGTCCGAGTTGCCGTCACCGGAGCAGCAGGCCAGATTGGCTACGCGCTGGTCTTCCGTATCGCCGCTGGCCAGATGTTCGGCGACCGCCCCGTGGAGTTGCGCCTGCTGGAGGTAACCCCGGCACTGGGAGCCCTTGAGGGTGTCGTCATGGAGCTTGAAGACGGGGCCTTCCCGCTGTTGAAGGGGATCGAACCTACTGACGATCCTGCGGTCGCGTTCGATGGAGCCAACGTGGCCTGCCTGGTCGGCGCCAAGCCGCGAGGCCCCGGCATGGAGCGGGCAGACCTGCTCAAGGACAACGGGGCGATCTTCACCGGCCAAGGTCGGGCGATCGCGGCGGCCGCTGCTTCTGATATCCGTGTGGCTGTAGTTGGCAACCCTGCCAACACCAACGCACTCATTGCTGCGGCCAACGCCGACGGGTTGCCGTCTGAACGATTCACCGCAATGGTTCGGCTCGATGAAAACCGGGCCAAGTCGCAGCTGGCCAAGAAGGCGGGCGTGCCTGTCGAGCAGGTGACGAATCTGGCGATCTGGGGGAATCACTCTCCGACGATGGTGGCAGATTTCGAACTTGCTCGCATCGGCGGCCAGCCTGCCGGTGAGGTCATCACCGATCGTGGGTGGCTTGAAGGTGAGTTCCTGACCACCGTGCAACAGCGCGGCAAGGCCATCATCGACGCGCGTGGTGCATCGTCGGCTGCGTCGGCTGCCAACGCGCTCATTGACCATGTTGCCACCTGGTGCGGTGGCCGGCCTACCGCTGCGGGTGACTGGGCGTCGATGGCTGTGGTCTCAGATGGTTCGTATGGTGTGCCTGAGGGCCTGATGAGTGGGTTCCCGGTGACTACCGACGGCGCTGGCACCTACCGCATCGTCGAAGGTCTTGAGATGTCCGACTTCGTTGCCGCCAAACTCGCCGTGTCGATCGCGGAATTGGAAGAGGAGCGCGACGCTGTCGCCGAGATGTTGTGAGCTGCGACGCTTCCGGGCGACGATGCTGTGCCGCTGACGATGTCGTGCCGCGATGCGCGAAGGAAGGCGTGACGTGACCCGCGTGTTTTCTGGCATCCAGCCATCAGGGGTGCTGCACCTTGGCAACTATCTCGGTGCGCTCGTCAACTGGACGGCAATGCAGGACTCCGCCGATTGCGTGTACTGCGTCGTCGACCTGCATGCGATGACATCACCCGCCGAACATGACCCTGACACGCTGCGTCGTCGCACTGTCGAAGTGGCGACAGGGATCATCGCTACGGGTGTGGACCCCGATCGGTCACTGCTGTTTGTGCAGTCTCATGTGCCGGAGCATGCCGAGTGTGCCTGGCTTTTCAGTTGTGTTGCGACCTACGGTGAGCTCGCCCGCATGCCTCAATTCAAAGAGAAGTCGGCAGGGCGCGATACGTCGGTGTCCGCTGGGCTGCTGACCTACCCGGTGCTTCAAGCCGCCGACATCCTGCTGTACCACGCTGACGAAGTCCCCGTGGGCGAAGACCAGCGGCACCACATCGAGTTGGCACGCGACATCGGCCAGCGGTTCAACCATCGTTTCGGTCAGGACGTCTTCACGTTGCCCAAAGCGGTCCATCCGGCCGCAGCGGCAAGAGTCATGGACCTTCAGGAACCGACCAACCGGATGTCGAAGTCGGCCACAAGCGACCGTGGGATCATCTATCTGTCGGATGAACCCGCAACGATCACCAAGAAGATCAAGAGTGCGGTCACGGACTCAGCCGCCGACATTCGGCATGACCGCGCAGCCAAGCCGGGAGTGTCCAATCTCCTTGAGATACTGGCTGCAGCGACCGGCCGTGAAATCGACGACCTGGCAGCCGAATACGACGGGCAGGGTTACGGAACCTTCAAGCAGGCGGTGGCTGACGCCGTCGTCGAAATGCTGCGACCGATTCAACAACGCCATAGCGAGCTCGCCAACGATTCAGGCGAGGTCGCTCGGATCATGGCAGCGGGCGCCGAGCAGGCGCGCGCGACGGCCAGCGCCACTTTGACTGCAGCCAAAGATGCCATGGGGCTGCTGCGGCCAGGCCGCTGACGACGAGCCTCTCGGTGCGCGTCGAGGGGCCGGGTCTGGACTCGCCGCGCATCGACGCGCCCTTTGATCGGCGCAAGTTGGGCGGCTCTACAGGTAGCCACGGAGTCGCGCGGCTTCGACCACGCGGGCGACGGCAAGGCTGAATGCGGCCGCCCGCAGGCTCTCGCCGTCATGATCGTGCTGATGAGCGCGGCATTGCGCGTAGGCGCGGCGCATCTTCTGCTCAAGCCGACGATTGACATCGTCGTGCTCCCACTGGATCTCCTGGTTGTTCTGCACCCACTCGAAGTAGCTGACGGTCACGCCACCGGCATTGGCGAGGATGTCAGGAACGATCAACACGCCGCGGTCATTGAGGATGTCGTCAGCCACCGGTGTCACCGGGTGGTTGGCGCCCTCGATGATGATGCGAGCCGCGATGCGGTCAGCGTTGTCGGCGGTGATGACTTCGCCAAGTGCGGCAGGCATGAGGATGTCGACACCCAGTTCGAGGAGGTCTTCGTTGGAGATCGGTTGGGTGCCGGGAAAGTCGACCACCGATCCGTGTTCGGCGACATGAGCTGTCAGTGCCCCGATATCGAGCCCACCTGGTGCGTGAATACCGCCGCGAATATCAGACACAGCCACGATCCGGTAGCCGCGTTCGGCAGCGATCGTCGCCGCCCATGATCCGACGTTGCCGTAGCCCTGTATCGCCACGGTGAGCGGCTCGTCGCCGCCGAGGCCGAGTTGTTCGACCGCTTCGTCCATCACGACGACGCATCCGCGGCCAGTGGCTTCCTCCCTGCCGTAGGAACCGCCTAGGGCGACTGGCTTGCCGGTGACGATTTGGGTGGTATGACCGTGCTTGCGCCCGTACTGGTCGAGGATCCAGCTCATGACCTGTGCGTTGGTGTTCATGTCAGGGGCGGGGATGTCCCTGGTCGGCCCAATAACGTGGCCAATCTGGTCGGTATAGCGACGGGTCGCCCGCTCAAGCTCTGAACGGGACAAGTCAGTAGTGTCGATCTGGAGGCCGCCTTTCGCTCCGCCAAATGGCACATCGACGAGCGCGGTTTTCCAGGTCATCAGCGATGCCAAAGCACGTACCTCGTCGAGGTTGGCCGCCGGGTGGTAGCGGATGCCACCTTTGTAGGGGCCACGTGCTCCGTTGTGCTGCACTCTGTATCCGTAAGCGACTTCGACCTTGCCGTTATCGCGACGGAATGCAACTTGCACCCTTAACTCTCGGAACGAACCGGCCATGACCTCGATGGCAGCGTCGTCAAGGCGATTCGTTTCGGCAGCCTTGAGAAAGAAGTGGTTGACCGCCTCGGACGGCGACATGCGTGCGGCAGTGGACACGGGGACTCCTCGGTTGGCGCCCTAGCCAACCACTGTGATGCGGCTACGTCGAGTACCGCGTTGCCGAATCGCATATCGCGACCTCGCTACGGGATCCGCGCGTGGTGCACCTATGCATTGTGCGGCTGAGCTGGATGCGGCTGAGCGGAGTGGGGTTGAGATGGGTGCCGCTGGGCGTGGTGAAGCGTGGCGACGGCCAGGCAAGAAGGCCGGGTCGACGGCACGAAGATCGTTGGAGTCGGCCATCTTGCTAGCATCGCCAGTCGACCGAGCCAGGAGACCGCCCACGATGGCCACCAAGGTCTCGAGGTCGTCCACGACCTCTCAGCCATTCCTGATCGAGCTCTACCGATCCGCCGTCGGCAAGAAGTACTTGATGGCGATCACCGGCGTTATTTGGCTCGGCTATGTGCTCGCGCACATGCTGGGCAATCTCAAGCTGTTCCAGAGTGCCGATGACTTCAATACCTACGCTGCGTTCCTGCGGCGTCTGCTCTACCCCATCATGCCGCCGAGCGCGACACTCAACCTCATGCGGCTGGTGCTCATTGTCGCCCTGGTCGTCCACATCGTGGCGGCCGCGCAACTGACGGCAATGAATCGCCGGGCCCGGCCCGAGCAGTACCGGTCGCCCCGTGACTGGATCGCAGCAGATTTCGCCGCCCGCACGATGCGGTGGACAGGGGTGATCGTCCTGCTGTTCTTGGCCTACCACCTCGCTGATCTCACGTGGGGTTGGGTGAACCCCGATCCGACCGGCACCGTGTACGACCGTGTCGTCGCCAGTTTCTCCGTACCGGCGGTTGCGGCGTTCTACATCATCGCCAATATCGCCCTCGGCTTTCACCTCTACCACGGAGCGTGGAGCCTGTTCCAGTCGCTGGGGATCAACCATCGCCGGTTCAATCCATGGCGCCGGGCGTTTGCGGTCGGGTTCACGGCAATCGTGGTCGTTGGCAACCTGTCGTTCCCCATCGCCGTCCAGTTGGGCATCGTGGCTTGATGGCGACCGGCCTTGTACCGATGCGTAGACAGGCAGCAGTGATGCTGCCAGACCCAGGGTTCATGCAGTGGACCCACAACTACCGAGGGAGCACGACGCGATGACGGTTCTCGACGCCAAGATTCCCGATGGGCCGCTCGAGACGAAGTGGCGCGACCACAAGTTCGCGATGCGCCTGGTCAGCCCCGGCAACAAGCGTCGCTTCGAGGTGATCGTCGTCGGCACCGGGCTGGCGGGAGCGTCTGCCGCGGCGACCATGGGCGAGCTCGGCTACCGCGTCAAGGCGTTCACCTACCACGATTCGGCACGCCGGGCCCACTCGATTTCTGCGCAAGGGGGCATCAACGCCGCTAAGAACTATCACGGAGACGGCGATTCGATCCGACGACTGTTCTACGACACGATCAAGGGTGGGGATTACCGAGCCCGCGAAGCCAACGTCTACCGGCTGGCCGAAGAGTCGACGAACATCATCGACCAGTGTGTTGCGCAAGGCGTGCCGTTCGCTCGCGAGTATGGAGGTCTGCTCGACAATCGGTCGTTCGGTGGCGTTCAGGTCAGCCGGACGTTCTACGCACGGGGGCAGACCGGTCAGCAGCTGCTGCTCGGCGCGTATCAGGCGTTGTCCCGTCAGGTGAAAGCCGGCTCTGTCGAATTGCACACCAACACAGAGATGCTTGACATCGTGATCGTCGATGGCCGGGCTGTCGGCATCATCACGCGCAACCTGGTAACCGGCGAGATCCAGCGTCATTCAGCCCACGCGGTTGTGCTGGCAACCGGTGGCTACTCGAACGCATTCTTCCTGTCGACGATGGCGATGTCGTGTAACGCGACCGCCATCTGGCGTGCTCACCGCAAGGGCGCACTGTTCGGCAACCCTTGCTACACGCAGATTCACCCTACAGCGATCCCGTCGTCGGACGAGTTTCAGTCGAAGCTGACGCTGATGTCGGAATCGTTGCGCAACGACGGCCGGATCTGGGTGCCCCGCAATCCGGATGAGACCCGTTCTGCCGACGAGATCCCCGACGCTGACCGCTTCTACTTCCTGGAAGAGAAATACCCGGCGTTCGGCAACCTTGTCCCGCGTGACGTCGCATCCCGCAACGCCAAGGAACAGGTTGATGCCGGGCGTGGTGTCGGGCCGATCAAGAACGGGGTCTATCTCGACTTCGCTGACGCGATTGGCCGCATGGGTCGCCAAGCGTTCGATGACAAGTACGGCAACCTGCTGGAGATGTATGAACGCATCACCGGCGAGGACGCCCACGCAGTCCCGATGCGGATCTACCCAGCGCCCCACTACACGATGGGTGGCTTGTGGGTCGACTACCACCTGCAAACCACCGTTCCGGGTCTGTTCGCCGTCGGCGAGGCAAACTTCTCAGACCACGGCGCCAACCGCCTGGGTGCGTCGGCGCTGATGCAGGGGCTGGCTGACGGGTACTTCGTGCTTCCGGCCACCATCGGTGACTACCTTGCGCCACTGCTCGGCCAGGCAAAAGTTGACACCAGTGCGGGCGAGTTCGCCGAAGCGGAAGCCGATGTGCGGAGCCGTATCGACCACTTCCTCACCACCAACGGCACCCGAACGGTTGACTGGTTCCACCGCGAGCTCGGCAAGATTGTGTGGGATTACTGCGGAATGTCCCGCAACAAGACCGGGCTCGAAAAAGCGCTGTCCGAGATTCCTGCGCTGCGTCAAGAGTTCGATGCCGACTTGAAGGTGCTGGGGTCGGGTGACACGTTGAACTCGTCACTTGAGAAGGCTGGTCGCGTGGCTGACTTCTTTGAGCTCGCCGAGCTGATGTGTCGTGACGCGCTCACCCGCGAAGAGTCGTGTGGCGGTCACTTCCGTGAGGAAAGCCAGACCGAAGATGGCGAGGCGCTGCGCGATGACGAGAACTTTGCGCATGTGTCCGCCTGGGAGTGGACTGGTGACCCCGGATCTCCCATCGAACACCGTGAAGCACTCGTCTATAACGAGATCGAGCTGACCCAGAGGAGCTACAAGTGAACGTCACGCTGCGCGTCTGGCGGCAGGACGGTCCCGATGCTGAGGGCCGGTTCGAGACCTACGAAGCCACCGACGTCTCTCCAGATTCTTCGTTTCTTGAGATGCTTGACATCGTCAATGAGCGACTGATCGGCGAAGGTGTCGAGCCGATTGAGTTCGCCCACGATTGCCGCGAGGGCATCTGCGGCACGTGCGGGATCATGATCGACGGTCGGGCGCATGGACCTCAACAGGGCACCGCGACCTGCCAGCTGCATATGCGGTCGTTCTCCGACGGGGACGAGATCGTCCTTGAACCCTGGCGAGCAGCAGGATTCCCCATCGTGCGCGACCTTGTCGTCGACCGGTCGGCGTTCGATCGCATCGTCGAGGCAGGCGGCTACATCACCGTTGACACCGGCTCCGCGCCAGACGCCAATCTCATCCCCGTCCCCAAAGACACCGCCGACATCGCGATGGATGCAGCTGCCTGCATCGGCTGCGGAGCGTGCGTTGCGGCCTGCCCCAACGGGGCAGCTCAGTTGTTCACGTCAGCCAAGCTCGCGCACCTCAACGTGCTGCCACAAGGCCAGGCAGAGCGCTACCAGCGCAGTGAGGCGATGGTCGAGGAAATGGAAGAACACTTCGGTTCTTGCACCAACATCGGCGAGTGCCGTGCAGCCTGCCCGAAGGACATTTCGCTCGATTTCATTGCGATGATGAACAGGGACTACATCAAGGCCAAGGTGCGCAACCGTCGGGTCGTGTAACCCATGACCTCACAGGACGCAGCCGGCGACACCAACGGTGACCGCACGACTGCCAGTGGCACGCCGTTGGCAACGGTGTACGGGCCTGACGATCTGGCAGGGTTCGATCCAGAGGCCGAACTCGGTCAGCCGGGAGCGTTTCCTTTCACGCGCGGGGTCTACCCGACGATGTATCGGGGCCGGCCCTGGACGATGCGGCAGTACGCCGGGATGTCGACCGCCGAAGAATCCAATCGTCGCTACCGCTATCTGCTTGCGCAGGGCACGTCAGGCCTGTCGGTCGCGTTCGATCTGCCGACCCAAATGGGATTCGACTCGTCGGCGGACCTCGCTGAAGGAGAAGTCGGCAAGGTCGGGGTCGCCATCGACACCGTCGACGATGTCAAGGCCCTGTTCGATGGCATTCCACTGGATGCTGTCTCGATCTCAATGACAATCAATGCTCCGGCGGCGATCCTGCTGTTGATGGTGGAGATTGCCGCTGAGGAACAGGGTGTCGCCTCTGATGCCTTGCGCGGGACGGTCCAGAACGATGTGCTCAAGGAGTACATCGCGCGCGGTACCTACATCTTCCCGCCAGAGCCTTCGCTGCGGCTTGTGGCTGACACGTTCGCCTATTGCGCCCACCGATTGCCGAGATTCAACACCATCTCGATCTCGGGCTATCACATGGGCGAAGCCGGGGCCACGCCAGCGCAGGAAGTCGCGTTCACGCTGGCCAATGGCATCGCCTACGTCGAGGCTGCATTGGCGGCAGGCCTGGAGATCGACGCCTTCGCTCCGCGCCTGAGCTTCTTTTTTGTCGCGCGTTCGAATCTGCTTGAAGAGGTCGCCAAGTTTCGTGCCGCCCGGCGGGTCTGGGCCAGGATCATGCGCGACAGGTTTGGGGCCCGTGATCCGCGCAGCCAGATGTTGCGTTTCCACACTCAGACCGCGGGTGTGCAATTGACGGCTCAGCAACCCGAAGTCAATCTTGTGCGAGTGACGCTCCAGGCGCTGGCTGCCGTGCTGGGCGGAACCCAATCGCTTCACACCAACGCGTTCGACGAAGCGCTGGCGCTGCCGACCGAACACAGCGCCCGCTTGGCCCTGCGGACACAACAGGTGCTCGCACACGAGACCGATATCACCGCGACCGTCGATCCGTTCGCCGGGTCATATGCCGTCGAGTCGTTGACCAATGACCTCGATGCCGCCATCGGCGACTATGTGCGCCAGATCGATGAACTTGGTGGCGCAGTCGCGGCCATTGACGAGGGATTCCAGAAGCGGCAGATCGAGCAGAGCGCCTACGACCTGGCGCGACAGATTGATAGTGGCGATCAAGTCGTCGTCGGCGTCAATCGCTTCCAACTGGACGAGGATGTTCAGCCAGAACTGTCGCGGGTCGACGAGTCGATCCGCGAGGGTCAGATCGCTCGAACACGCCGGATCATCGCCGAACGTGATGCCTCGGTGGTCGCGGCCGCACTCGATGAGGTTCGTGCCGCTGCCGCCACAGCCGACAACCTGCTGCCACCGATGCGCTCGGCACTCAGCGCTCGCGCGACTCTGCAGGAGGTGTGCGACGTGTTGCGTGAAGCGTTCGGCGCCTACCGGCCTACCGAACGATTCTGAAGTGCTGGACTAGGAGCCACGATGACCCAGCGGATCGTCATTCTTGGAGGAGGACCAGCCGGCTACGAAGCCGCGCTGGTTGCCGCCGAGCTTGGTGCCAACGTGTCGATCGTTGCGGACGAAGGACTCGGCGGCAACAGCGTCCTTTGGGACTGTGTGCCGTCGAAGGCACTGATCGTCGCATCAGAGGCGATGGGATGGTTGTCGATGGCTCAGTCCATGGGCGTGGGATCCGGCGGCGCGGACGCTTCGAATCACTCGACCGTCGACCTGGCGCGGGTCAATGCCTCGGTGCTCGAGCTGGGAAGTTCGCAGTCACGCGACATTGAACGCCGGGTGATTGGCGCTGGCGTCGATGTTGTCCGGGGTCGCGGCCGGTTCCAAGGAGCCCATGAAGTTGTCGTTGATCTCCAGGAAGGAGGCCAACGGGTCCTGCCCGCCGACTATGCGCTCATAGCGACAGGTTCGCAGGCGCGGGTGCTCGACTTTTTCGAGCCGGATGGAGACCGTGTCCTCATTGCCCAGCAGGTTTATGGATTGTCGACACTTCCCGAGCACCTGATCGTGGTGGGGTCGGGAGCAACCGGAGCCGAGTTCGCCAACGCATTCCGACGCTTCGGCAGCCAGGTGACCTTGGTCTCGTCGCGCGACCTGATTCTGCCCACCGAGGATCCCGATGCGGCGCAGGTCATCGAGGATGTCTTTGAGCGGCGCGGCATGACCATCCTTCGCAATGCCCGGGCCGTGTCATGCGAACGGCGCGGCGATGGCGTGCGCGTAGGCCTGAAAGATGGCAGTGAAGTCGTCGGCAGCCACGCGTTGTTCACCGTAGGTCAGATTCCGACGTCGGCAGCATTAGGCCTTGACACCTGTGGCATCGATATCGATGAGCGTGGAGCGATCCCCGTCGACAGTGTGGGCCGAACGTCGGCCCGATGGGTCTACGCCGCTGGCGACGTTACTGGTCGGATGATGCTGGCGTCAGTTGCCGCCATGCAGGGGCGTACCGCGATGTGGCACGCGTTAGGGCAGGCTGTGCAGCCAATCCGCTGGGACTCGGTTGCAGCGACAGTGTTCACCGACCCTGAGGTTGCGACAGTTGGATTGACGGTCAATGAGGCGACCGAAGCTGGGATGCCGGTCGAGACGGCGCGGCTGGAGTTCCGCAACAATCCGCGGGCCAAGATGATCCACGGGTTCGACGGTTTTGTGAAAGTTCATGCGCTGACCGGGTCGGGAACGGTGGTTGGCGCCGTCGTCGTCTCGCCGCGCGCCAGCGACTTGATCCAACCGTTGGCGGTGGCGGTGCAGAACCGTCTGACGGTGGCACAACTTGCGCAGACGATCACCGTCTATCCGTCGATGGCCGGTTCGATCGCTGAATGTGCACGCATGCTTATGGTGCGCTTGGATAATCCCCACTGATCACTGCGGTATTGACTGCTGCGACCGTCGCGCTCATTCGATGGTGGCAATGACCGCGCCAGATCGGATGACCTGTCCCACGGCGAGATCCTTGATGTGCACGGTTCCGGCCCGGTGAGCGCGTACAGGATTCTCCATCTTCATTGCCTCAAGGACGACGACGACATCGCCTTCATTGACCTTGTCGCCGTCGTCGACAGCAACGGCGACAACGGTCCCCTGCATCGGGGCGTTGAGTGCCGAAGCACCGCCGATTGTCGTTGATGATGCAGACTCACGCTGCCGCCGGCGCGGCTGGCGATTCGCGGTGTCGGCGGCTGTTTGGTGGATGACCACTTCATAGCGACGGCCTTCGATTTCGAGGACCACGGCGCTGGTGTCCCCGGCGGGATCGGCGCGGTCAAGCGATGGGCGGGCCAGTGTCGTGTCGTCATCGACGCCGGTGAGCGAGGTCAGGTCCCAGTCGTGCTCGACGCTATGGGTTGAATGCGTCGCGGCGATGAAGGTGGGGTGGCCCATCGCAAGCCGATGAAACGACGCTGTCGTGGGAACCCCGGCGATCGACAGTTCGCTCAGCGCCCTGCGCATCCTTCCGATCGCTTCGCTCCGATCATGCCCCCACACGGTCAGCTTGGCGATCATCGAGTCATAGTCGGCAGGAATCGTTCCGTGGCCGTCGAGGCTGGCGTCCCATCGCACCCATGGCCCGGACGGGATTCTCATCGCGGTGACCGTCCCCGGGGAAGGGAGGAATCCTGTACCGGGGTCTTCTGCGTTGATGCGCACTTCGATCGCATGGCCTCGGATGGCGACGTCGTCCTGGGTGAAGCCGATCCCATCGCCTGCTGCTATCCGCAACTGTGCGGCCACGAGATCAACGCCGGTGACCAATTCGGTGACGGGATGCTCAACCTGCAGGCGCGTATTCATCTCCAGGAAGTAGGGGATGGCAGCCTCAGCCACGCTCCCGTCGTCGCCTGTCTCGACGAGAAACTCACAGGTGCCAGCATTGACGTATCCAACCTGCCGTGTGACCGCGACCGCCGCGTCGACGAGTCGAGATCTCACCACTGGTGGCAGGCCATGTGCCGGAGCCTCCTCGACAAGCTTCTGATAGCGGCGCTGAAGGGAACAGTCGCGATCACCCAGATGGATGACGGTGCCATCGGTATCGGCAAGCACTTGCATCTCGACGTGGCGCGGCCGACGCAGATACCGCTCGACGTAGCACTCGTCACGGCCGAACGATTGCACCGATTCGCGCCGTGCTGCTGCCAGAGCCTCGACGGCATCGCCAGGTCCAGCCACGACTTTCATCCCCCGACCGCCGCCACCGAACGATGCCTTGATGGCCACTGGGAATCCGTATTGCTGGCCGAACGCGACGATCTCATCGGCATCGGCGACGGCATCGTCAGTCCCCGGGACGACGGCCGCGCCCCCCTCAATGGCTGCAGCTCGAGCTGACAGTTTGTCGCCCATGACCCGGATTGCTTCGGCACCGGGCCCGACAAACACGAAGCCCGCGGCGGTTGTCTCATCGGCGAAGGCGGCATCTTCGGCGAGGAAGCCATAGCCAGGATGGATGGCGTCGACGCCTGCTTTGCGCGCGACGTCAAGGATGGCATCAGCCGACAGGTACGACTGCGCCGGATCTGCCGGACCCAGCCGGTAGGCCTGGTCGGCAAGGCGCACGTGATCGGCGTCGCGATCTGCCTCGCTGTAGACCGCGATGGCGGTCACGCCGAGATCTTTGCACGCACGAGCGATCCGCACCGCGACCTCGCCTCGATTGGCGATCAGGACCGACGAAAACATGACGGACTTTCGGTTTGGTGTCGAGCCAGGCGTGCTAAGACGCCAGGTGCGGCGCCATCGCCTGCCGAGCCTAACTGCCGGGGTCAGCATGCCGATGGTCACCATCAGTTTCTTGTGTGCGCGCTGCGGCAGATAGGCTCCCCCTCACCTGCGTCATCCCGAGGAGTGCTTTCGTGCGTCGTCATGTCGTCGGCCTGCTTGCCGCCGCCTTCCTGGTGGCCGGCTGTTCTCCGGTGCCCGAAGGGGTTATCGAGGCACGTGCGCTCGAGTGCCCTCCAGGCGAGGAAGGGTGCGACGCCGTCCTTCCCGTAGGACCCGGTGGCGACCTCGAAATCGAGATGGGCAACTTCTTCTTCGAGGTCGTCGATGGCCTGGCAGTCACTGGCGAGATCGAAGTCACAGCCATCAACGTCAGCGACGCCTACCACAACACCGAATTCCTCGGGGCTGCCGAAGGATCGTCGATCCCTGAAGCGGATGCGTTTGAGACCGGCACCGGCACCGTGCTGCTGTTCCCCGGTGAGTGGACAGTGATCTGCAACGTGCCTGGCCACCGCGCCGCTGGCATGGAGACGACCATCACGGTTTACGCCAGCGAAGATGAGGCCGAAGCGGCACAGGCCGAAGCAACTGACTGACCGTCATGGCGCCTGCCGTCATCGACGGCTGGCCCTTGGAAGTGCGTGGTCGCCTCGGCGATGCCCGCAGCGCGCCATGCACTGACCGGCTCCATCGACGTTCCAGAGCCTGTGCTCATCGGCGCGGGTGTGCCAGCTGTCAATGCACCCTGCCGCGTTCGAAGCGCGACAGATCCTTGCGCGACCAACGCTGCCATCACCGCGCCATGGTCTGCTGGCGGCACGCCACCCGCAACGATGGTCATCGTTGCAAGGCCGCCAGCGTCGGCGCTACGGACAGTGTTGGGATCGATGATCACAGCGGGATGTTGCCATGCTTGCGTGATGGCCCGGCCTGCCGCTTGGAGGCCGTGAAGCGCAACGCTCGAACAAGTTCTCGTCGCGTGTGAGATGGACGGATGACAGCATCGACGTAGCCGCGTTCGGCGGCGCGCCAAGGGTTGTCGATGTCGCGGGAGTAGGTCTGTTCGAACGCTTCGTGCAGCGCGTCGGGGTCGTGAGCGGCGCCAAGTTCGCGGCGGTACAGGATCTCGACGGCGCCTTTGGCTCCCATGACCGCAATCTGAGCAGTCGGCCAGGCGAGATTGACATCAGCACCAAGGTGTTTGGATCCCATCACGTCGTAGGCGCCGCCGTAGGCTTTTCGCACGATCACAGTGATCTTGGGCACGGTCGCTTCGGCGTAGGCGTAGAGCAGTTTCGCTCCATGGCGGATGATGCCTGCGTGTTCCTGGTCGGTGCCTGGCAGGAATCCTGGCACGTCGACAAATGTCACGACCGGCACGTTGAATGCGTCGCACATCCGCACGAAGCGAGCGGCCTTGTCAGAGGCATTGATATCCAGCACGCCGGCAAGGTGGATCGGCTGGTTGGCGACCACTCCGACGCTGCGACCGTCGATCCGAGTGAAAGCCGTGACGATGTTCTGTGCGTACGTCGCCTGCACCTCCAACAGGTCGCCATCGTCGGCGATGGCGGTGACGATGTCGCGCACGTCATAGGGCACGTTGGGCCGCTGAGGAACGAACGTGTCCAACTCATCGACACGGCGATCAGGATCGTCGGAGGTCGCGTAGGCCGGTGGAAGTTCGAGGTTGTTCGATGGGAGATAGCCGAGCAGGATCTTGATGTCCTCAAGACACTGGGCTTCGTCGTCGGCGGCAAAGTGGGCGACGCCCGATGTTGCTGCGTGCGTGTCGGCGCCTCCGAGCTCCTCCATCGATACGTCTTCGCCGGTGACGGTACGAATCACGTTGGGGCCAGTGATGAACATGTGGGATGTTCCGCGCACCATGAACACAAAGTCGGTCAGCGCCGGTGAATAGACCGCGCCACCGGCGCATGGACCCAAGATCGCCGACACCTGGGGAATGACCCCCGACGAGCGCACGTTGCGGACGAAGATGTCGGCATACCCGGCGAGGCTGGCAACACCTTCCTGAATTCGGGCGCCACCGGAATCGTTCAAACCGATCAGGGGGACCCCCATCGTCGCTGCGAGATCCATGACTTTGACGATCTTGGCTGCAAATACTTCACCCAGTGACCCGCCAAGAACGGTGAAATCGTGGCTGAACACGCACACCGGGCGTCCGTCAATGGTGCCGTGACCAGTGACCACACCATCGCCAGGCGGACGCCGTTCGTCCAGGCCAAAACTCGACGATCGGTGGACTGCGAGTGCGTCAGTCTCGACGAATGAATCGTCGTCAAGGAGAAGGTCGAGTCGTTCGCGGGCGGTCAACTTGCCACGTTCATGCTGCCGTTCGACTGCGTCGAGCCCCGCCGGCGCCATCGCCTCGCCCATGCGACGGTCAAGGTCAGCAATCGGGTCGATCGGTTCATTGTCCGCCACGCCCGACATGATCCCACCTTCCGCCGTCGCGCTGACGTACATCGACGGCCGTACTCGCCTCAGCACAGTCGGAGGCTGGAGCCGGTCACCGATTGAGGGCCAGTCGCCCAGCGACGACACCTTCGGGCATGCTAGTGGTCACCATCGACACCTTGACGGAGCTGGCAACGTGCATCAACGCGACCGAACGCCGTCGGACCAGCCGTCCTTCGCGGATCATCCCGCCATACGTCACGCCACTGAGGTAACCCGATTCTCCAACCTCGAACACCGTGACGAAGTGCTCTCAACACAGGATCTCGCGCGTGACCGTCACCGCCAGCCCGGAGAAGCGGTCGTGGTGATCGCTGACCGCCAGACGGCTGGTCGAGGGCGCCGTGGTCGAGTATGGATCGATGACCGTCGTACGGAATCCGGCAGTCCGACGAATGTTGCCATCAGTATCGCGCTTGACGCGCCAGCAGCTCCGGGACTCATTCCGTTGATGACAGGACTTGCGATCGTCGATGCCGTCCGGGGCCTCGGGATCGACGACACGCGTCTCAAATGGCCCAACGATGTGGTGGTGGGTGGTTTCAAGGTGGCGGGCATCCTCGTCGAGTTTCACCCTGGGCCAGCCACAGGCGTGCGGTCACCTACTCCCAGTGATCACGGGATGGCCGCTGTTGGCACTGCGACCGGGACCGTCGTGATCGGATGCGGCATCAATGTCGACTGGCGAGGGATTGATCGCGGCGGAACTCTTCTGACGTCGCTTGCCGAGCATCACGGAGCCGACATAGACCGTGGCGAGATCGTCGCCAGCTATCTGCTCGCGCTTGAGCGTCGCATCACCATGCTTGCCGATGACCCGTTGGCGGTCCTGGACGCCTATCGGGCCGTGTCTGCCACACTCGGTCAGCGCGTGCGGGTGCAGTTGCCAGCTGGTGGCACGCTTGCTGGATTGGCGACCGGTATCGATGGAAGAGGAAGCCTGGTGGTCGACACCGAGGCAGGCGGCCAGGTCGCCGTAACCGCCGGCGATGTCATCCACGTCAGGTGACATGGCGCCAACCGCACGGCGTGTGACGACAGTGTGGCGCTACGGCGTTACGGCGGTGCGACGGTGTGACGGCCGGGTGCCGGCCCGTACCCTCGCGCCAGGCCGTGGCTTGGGCTCAAGGCCTGATGCTGGCGACTGCGCCGGTTGCGCCGGCTGAGATGTCTGTCGCCAGCAGGGTCGCACTGCATCACCGGCCGCCGATGAACGGAGGCATCGTGCCTGACCGCTATACATCCAAGATTGCCCTTGTGTTGGATCGTCCTGTCACCGATGTCGGCGCGCTCGTTGCCGCCGCGGGCGCCTCGAAAGGCGTTGACCGGGCGGCGCCGGTGCGCGACGAAGGCAAGGTCGCTCAAGAAGTCCACTGGGGTGGCCGGATGCAGAAGGCCATCGTCCGATCCATCGACGATGACGGTGTGCCTTTGCTGAGAACCGAGGCCTACATCGGAGCCGACGGACTCGAACATGGCCTTCAGCGGCAGGCTCAGTTGGTGCAGGCATTGGCGCGCGAGCTCGATGACGGCCAGATCATCGGCGTGCGCGACCTGTCCTCCATGGTCGATCGTGACGAAGCGTGGGTGAGCCGCATTGCGATCGGAGCGGTCGAGCCCTCTGACGCGGTGGTCACCGTCGCTGATGGTGAAGGCACCTGGTGGGTACGCAGCCACGGTGCCGCACGATTCGATGTTCCTGACCTTGAGCTCTACGGACTGCGTCGGCATCAAGTTGAGGGGGCTCGTGACGCGCTGGCGCGTGTGCATGCTCAGCTCCTGCGCCACGGGCTGGCCACACAGCCCACTCTCCAGGACGGCACGGCTGTCTACCTCGTGCCGGTGTTGGAAGCCTGGCAGCACCTGCCGTTCGCCTGGCCAGGTGTCGGCCGTGCAGGCGAAGACCGTGGTCCCGGCCTCGACGGCCCGCGCGCGACCATCTCGGTGCTTCACAAACCTCGGTTCGGCCGGTACAAGAAGGACTTTGATGGAGTGCTCGACCGGATCGACGGGCTCATCACGTCATCGTGACGCCGATGTGCGAACAGGAGTAGGACATGCTCACCGCGACGAGTTCAGCCACCGCGACGCTTTCCAGCCGCTTCGATAGTCCGGTTGGCGAACTTGTCGCACTCGGCGACGGGTCGACGTTGGTCGGGTTGTATTTCGGTGACAGTGCTCAGTTGGCTGAGGGTCTAAATGCGCACGCCGACGATGAGGCCTTTAGTGTGACCCGATTGTGGCTCGACACCTACTTCGCTGGCGGGCGACCGCAAGCTGAGCCGTCGATCGAGTTGCGCGGGACCCCGTTCCAAGTTGCAGTCTGGGAACAACTGCGCCATATCCCTCACGGGACCACCTGCACCTATCAAGATGTCGCAACGGCCATCGGACGACCGTCTGCTGTCCGGGCGGTCGCGGGAGCGATCGGGCGCAATCCCATCAGCATTATCGTGCCGTGTCACCGCGTCATCGGTTCGGACGGATCACTGACGGGGTACGGCGGAGGGCTTGATCGCAAACAGCGCCTGCTCGAAGTTGAACAACGGCTGTCGACGGCGCCCGCGTGATCCTGCGGGCTGACCGTCAACTGGCCGTCACTCGTCCTCAGCGACTTCAACCCAGCCTTCGTCGCTGGCCGGTCGAACGTCGTCACACCATTCGCGAAGGCGCGGCGCGCCTTCTTCGGGACCGAGCGCCAACAGGCGGTCGCCCGCTTGCAATACGCGGGTCGGTCGAGGGCGGTAGATCCACCGGCCGTTGCGTTCAATGGCCAGGATCTCCATGCCGGTCTCGGTGTGAAGGCGCAACTCGCTGAGCGATTTCCCGTCGATGCGGCTGCCTTCCCCCACAAAAGCGTCGGCGACGATCTCATCGGCTTCGGACAGCGCCGCGGCGATGATCGGGTGGGGCTGGCCTTCATCCTCAATAACGCGGCACATCGACTGGGCCGAGTCGACGATCCGTTCTGACGCTGAGGCCAGATGCAGCAGGCCCCTGAGTTCCTCGGGGTCTTCGAGCTCTGAGGCGGCGCGCAGAACCCAGCCTTCCAGCTGGTGAAAGAGTTCATCCGACGCGTCTTCGATCACACCCACTTCAGCAGCCAACGACCGGTCCTGCAGGAGAATGGCGGAATATGCCAGGCCGACAGCCACTTCCGATGAGTTCTTCAGTTCGACCACCAGGTCGACCGCGCGATCAAGGTTCGACAACTTGGCCCGCTGGGGAGGCGGCGGCAACTCGCGCGGAGTTCCACCCGCCAGTTCGCGCAGGTGGTCGACGCCGTCCTTGGGTCCCTGCATGAAGAGCACGTCACCTTCGCGCAGCACCTCGGTGCCATCCGGTCCGTAGATCCAGTCGATATCGCGACGAATGGCGATGATCCACATGCCTGTGCGGGCGGGTAGCTCCAATTCCCGAAGGGTGCGTCCTTCCAGGTCGTTGGTGGGACGGATCCTCACCCGGCCGGTGACTTCGGTTGCGTGCCGCAGGTCGTCGCGCAGTTCTCGTGGGACACCGAGATCCTTGAGGACGACCCTGGCAATGTCTTCCGCCGAATTGGCGATGCCTTCGATCGACACCGCCAACGACAGCACTCCGGCGAGTTGATCCGCGTCGTCGGGGGTACGGGCGGCCAGCATGCACACGGCTCGTAGTTCGACGAGCAGTTCGTCAAGCCGCTGTTCGAGGCGCAGCACCTCGAGCGCAAGCGCCTCGTCGCCGAAGAACACAGCTGCGTAGGCGAGGTCGACCATGAGCTCGGCCGCATCCTTGGCTCCGACCAATAACTCTTTGACGGTCCGTCGTGCCTTCATTGGTGACTGTCCTCGCTGTCGGTGTGGTAGGGGTGACGCAACAGAGATGCGTTGACTGGCGTGATCATGGTGTCCCCATGACGATGGTGATCGCTGCCAACAGGCATATCACTCCGGCGAGGTCCATGGTTGCGGTCACGATGGGGATGCCATGATTGTCCGGGTCGAAACCGAAGTGAAATGAGGCAACCGCGGCCACGTAGGCGGTCGTGGCCAGGATTGGCGTGGCGAAGAGTCCAGCGAGCAACGGGATGCTGATCGTCGTTATCAGCGGCATGGCGTCAAGGCCTGGCACCAGATGCGCTGCGACCCACCCGGCGAGTCCGACACCGGTGAACGCCATGATGCTGAGCAGGGCCGTGACCGTGAAGTCCAACACTGCAATCTTGCTAGGAAACATGCGAGGTTGCAGCTGGCCAACATGGAGTTTTGATGCCAGGCGGCTTGACAGCATGCCGCCGAGTGATCCGCAGTTGGCGATGAATGGGGGCAACAGGATCAGGAGGGCGGCGGCGCCAAACTGCTGCTGTGCCCGTGACTCGACCAGCACGCCGGCGAAGACATCGATGGTGACGGCAATGGTCAGCACGACGGACGACTCACGCACCACTCGTCGGATCGTGGGATGGTCACTACGCCAGCCGATCCACAGGCCGGCCACGAACGTGATCAGGCCGACGACGCCGATGGTGGTCGCAGCGGCCGGTGAACGCAGGACGAGCGTGGCGAGCAGGAGTGCTGGCAGCGTGACCAGGTCGCCGGTTGCGGTGATGATCGGCGCGCCGACGTCGTCCATCGTCCAACCGCGATGGTGGGAACGCAGCGACATGCCAATCGTCACGAAGAACAGGACGAGTGACGACAGCAGTCCACCAATGAGCGAGATTGCCACCAGGTCGAGCAGGGGCACTGTCGGAAGCCCGAGTGCGATGCTGATCAGCCATGCCAGGAGTCCAGCTTGTGTTGCCGACGCAAAGCTCAAGATCGTGGCGGCCTCGATCTGCCTGCCGAGGTAGCTGTGTCGCCTCAATTCCCGCCGGAACTCGCCAGTGTGGATCCCGGTAGCCAGTCTGGATCCGAGCGCTCCGAAGATCGATCCGCGCATACCGATGGCGGCAGGGATCAGCGCCAGCAAGCCGGGGATGGCCTCGAGTTCATCTTCGGCAGATCCGAGTACCACACCGGCGACGATGGTTGCGGCGAGCCCGATCACCAGCGCCGTCGACCCCGACTTGATACTGCGGCGCTCACCGCTCCAGTAGGCACGGACTTCTGAGACCGGGACCCCCACCAGGCGCCCGATACCTTTAAGGAAACGGGGCGTGCGCGGCAGATGGCGGCGCCCGCGCTCTGCCACAAGTTCCTCCGCCGTCAGGGTTCGTGTGACGTTACTCTGCCGCGATGGCTACCTACCGTCCACCCTTGACCGACGTGCGCTTTCTCCTTGAGCACGTCGTGCCGCTGGACCAGGTCACCCGACAGTCGGCGTTCTCGCATGTCGAGTCCGACATCGTCGACGGCCTGCTCGAAGAGGCCGGCAGATTCGCTGCCGAGGTGGTCGCGCCGACCAACCAGGGGGCCGACCGCCAGGGTGTCGAATTCCGTGATGGTGTCGTGTCGATGCCCGCAGAGTTGGTGGCTGCGCAGCGCCAGTTTGTGGCGTCTGGCTGGGGCGCGATCGCTCATCCCGCTGAGTTTGGAGGTGGTGGCTTCCCCCACCTGGTCGCCAACTTCGTCAAGGAGTTCATCACCAGCGCGAACATGGCATTCGCCCTCGGCCCGCTGCTGACCACGGGCGCGACGTTGCTGCTCACCCGCCATGGCAGCCAGGATCAGGTCCGTCGGTATGTCCCACGCATGGTGACCGGCGAGTGGTCGGGCACGATGAACCTGACCGAACCGCAAGCCGGGTCCGATCTCGGCGCGGTCACGACAAAAGCGATTCCCGCAGATGACGGCACGTTCCGGCTGACCGGCCAGAAGATCTTCATCACCTATGGCGAACATGACCTGACCGAGCAGATCGTCCACCTGGTTCTAGCCCGCCTGCCCGACGCACCACCTGGGACGCGTGGTCTGTCGTTGTTCATCGTGCCGAAATATCTCGTCGATGATGACGGCGATCTTGGCGCACGCAATGACGTGGTGGCCGCGTCCGTTGAGCACAAACTGGGTATCCACGCGTCACCGACGTGCGTCATGGTCTACGGGGGACAGTCCGATGGCGCCGTTGCCGAACTGGTGGGCGAGCCCCACCAGGGCATGCCGCTGATGTTCACGATGATGAACGATGCTCGGCTGGGTGTGGGCCTGGAAGGCGTCGCCATCGCTGAACGCGCGTATCAGCAGGCGGTGCAGTTTGCGCGTGAGCGCCGCCAAGGTGTCCGTGACGGGGTCGAGGTCGCTATCGTCGACCACCCAGATGTACAGCGAATGCTCATCACACAGCGGGCCTGTATTGAAGCTGCAAGAGCATTGTGTGCCGCGACCGCTGCAGCCATCGACTTGGCACAGCACGCTGACGATCCGGGCGAGCGCGACCGCAATGCGGTGCGAGCTGACCTTCTGACACCGCTGGCGAAGGCTTGGCCGACCGACCTTGGCGTGACGTTGACGTCGCTTGCCCTTCAAGTGCATGGAGGCATGGGCTATATCGAAGAGACCGGTGCTGCCCAGCACCTGCGTGACGCCCGCATTACGCCGATCTACGAGGGCACGAACGGCATCCAGGCCATCGACCTCGTCGGCCGCAAGATCATGCGCGATCAAGGTGACGGACTGGCGGCACTCCTCGCTGACCTGCGCGAGATGACGGCAGGCTTGCCCGACGAGCTCTCAGACCTTGCTGTTGGTCTGGGCGCTGCGATCAAGGAAGTTGAGCGCATTGGCGATTGGATCGTGGCGCAGTCTCAGCTGTCTGATGATGTGCTGGCGGGTGCTTCGCCGGCACTGCGGGTCATCGCTGCCACGACTGCAGCGGCGCTCGTGGCTCGCGGTGCCGCGACCGCTCATGCGTTGCTTGACGAGCGTGATGAACCGTCTGGGGAGTCGGCCAACGGGCGGCCTCAGTTCTCCTCGGAATGGCTCGCCGCACGGATTGCGACCGCGACCTTCTTTATCACTCAGGTGCTGCCGGAGGAGGTCGCCGCGGGTGCGGCAGCGACGGCAGGCAGCGCGGTGCTCGACGCGGTGGCCGCCGACCCCGACGCGTGGTGAGGCCCGCGCACTAGCGCCAGTAGGCAACCCGGTCGCCGTCGGCCCGCGCACGTGGGACGCCGTCGACAACGACGGTGGGATGCCCCGAGACGACCGGGCGAACCGCGACAGCCACGATGGCAGCGACGAGCTCAGTAGCACCGACCTCAATGCCGACGGTGCCGGCTTGCCACGACCGGGCTTCAGCGAGCAGGTCGGCCATAGTCCATGTCCGCGACCCACAGGAAAGCGCCACACCTTCAACGTCGCGGGGTGGCGGCGGAGCATCGGGCAGCCATTGGACCTCGTCGGTCCATCCGACGAGACCGCTGAGCTGGGGGATGCCGTCACGAGACGTCCCGACCCAGAATCTGTGCTGCGGCGGTGTGTCTGCCGGGCTGTGGCTGGCCTGCCCGGTCGTCGGTGACACATCGGTCGCATCGTTCTCGGCGCAGACCACGACACCTGCATGTTGCGGCACGATGCCGTCGGTGACGATGGAGACGCCAAGTCCTGACCACCACGCCGCCATGCAGACCGCCGCGCTGGTCCATGATGGAGCGAGGTCAATGGCCACCAGTGCGCCCGGTGGCAGGCCCAGGGTGCCTGTCAGCAGATGGGCACCCTTTGATGCCCACTGGGCCAGTGAGACCATGCCCTGTTCGTGCCGCCCATCGTGGTCGATGACGGTGACGGCGGGTGCGTGCCCCCGCGCGACAACTGCATGGCTGAGTGCGTCAGAGAACACGTCACTGGGTGGCAGGTCGGCCGAGCCGAAGGCCAAGCGCACGAATATCCCTCCCCGCCGACGCGACGAAAGGCGGGGAGTCGCGACGAGTCTCGATGCTACCGTTGAGCACTGTGACTCTTTCCCGTTCTCCCGTGCTGACATCGGGCCGTCGTGGCCCTCGGCGTGCCGTGCCCAGAGTGCTGGCAATCGTCGGTGGCGCAGGCATCGCGCTCATTGTGGTGTGGCTGATGGTCATGTTGGCGCTGTGGATCTATGCATGGTTCCGGCTTGGCGGCGTCGACCTGCAAGCACTCGATGACGAGGCTCCCCGCCTGGGAACCGAAGGGGCGCTGGCGCCTGCAGATGCCGTGACGGTGCTCGTCGTGGTGACCGAGGAACGGGATCCCACACGGCTCGCTCCGCCGGCCCTTGCTGGTCCGGTTGTGCTCGCGCAAGCGGGCGGTCCGCGCGACGCGCTGGCCGTACTGCTCCTGCCGGTCGAGATGACCGCAATGTCAGATGGTCATGGGCCGCAGACGCTCGCTGAGATCCACGCGGATGGCGGCATTGACGGTTTGGCTCAAGCGGTGATCGACTACACCCAGGTGCGCGTGGATCACGTGGTGAGTTTCACCGTCGAAGCGCTGCCTCGCCTGGTTGATATCGTCGGGTCGGTCGAAGTGTGCTTGGCAGACGGTTGCCGACCGACGTCGTCAGAGCAGGTCAGGCAGGCGTTGCGAGATCCAGACCACGAACAATGGGCGAGGCTGGTGGCAGCTGCAGTCAGGGGAGTATCTGTCGAGCTTGGTGCTCGCTCCGTAGCGATGTCCCCGCTGGCGGCTAAACGTGCCGTGGATGTTGTCGCTGATGAAGTCCACACCGATGTAAGCCTGCGAGGTCGGCGGTTGCTGCACTTCGCTGAGATGTTGGCGATGCCAATGCCGGTGACCGTCGAGACGATTCCATTGCTCCGTCACCCGGTCACTGGCGAGATCGTTCCTCTCGACGAACCTGCCTTGGTCCGCTTCCAACATTTGCAGGACGGGACACCGTTCGGTGTCAGGGACGCTGACGAGGAGATTGCGCGATTGGTACTGGCCGATCTGCGCATCGGCGTGCTGAACGGGGCCGGCGTGGCAGGTCTGGCGGCCCAGGTGGAAGCTGACCTGCTGGCTCATGGATTGCAGGTCGTGGGCACCGGCAACGCGCCGATCTTCGACCACCAGACCACGACAGTCACCCATACTGCCGGCGACGAGCGGCTTGCCATTGCCGCGGCATTGATCGCCGACATGCTCAACGGCGCCGATGTGGTCGAAGCTGACCGGGAACTTCGGTTCGAAGGCATCCAGGTCGACATCGTCGTGACAGCCGGCGCTGATCGGGACGGCGAGTCATGACCGTCGATCAACCGCTGAAGAACTCGCCGCCGCAATGGGAGGATGTCCAAGAGGGACCCCGACGGTGGTCATTCGTCGCCAAGATCACCGCTGGCGTGGCCGTCGCGGCTGCAGCGGTCATCACGGCCATCGCCACGACCGGGCTCCTGCTTGTCCAGCAGGCGGAAGCGAGCCTGACCAGGGTTCCGCTGGCATCGCTGGATGAAGTCAGTGAGGCAACCAACGCACGACACTTTCTCGTGGTCGGATCCGACTCCCGTGAAGGGCTCACACCAGAAGAACGTGATGAGCTCGTGCTGGGTGTATTCGAAGGCCAGCAGTCTGACACGATCATCTATGTATCGATCAGCGAGGACCGGCAGGGCGTGTCACTGGTCAGCTTGCCGCGTGATCTCCTCGTGTATGACGAAGATGGAAGGCGCGGCAAGCTTGCCGAGTCGTTTGCGGCCGGCCCCAACGGCCTGATCAGTGCAATCCAGCAGAACTTCGGCCTGCCTATCAACCATTACGCAGCGATCTCGCTCGGGGGATTTATCAGTGTTGTCGAGACGCTCGGCGGCGTCGAGATCGACATTCCTGAGCGGCTCGTTGACGAGCGCAGCGGCGCGGATTTCGATCCGGGGGTGCAGCATCTGGCTCCCGCTGAGGCGCTGGCCTACATTCGCTCCCGGTCGGGTGTACGCGCCGATTTTGAGCGCATCGATCGTCAGCAACGGTTCATCATGGCGGTCTTGCGTGATCTCACCGACGCGCGAATATTGTCGGATCCACGCCGCCTGTTCCAGCTCGTCGACAATGTTGCTTCCAACGTCACCACCAATGACTCGCTGACCATTTCCGAGATGTACTCCTTGGCCGACGAACTTCGATCCGTTGTTCGCCAAGGGCTGCCGATGGCGACGGTGCCCGCCTATACGCGACGGATTGACGGTATCGATTTCGTCGTTGCATATCGCCCCGGCGCCGAGCGGATGTTTCAAGAGCTTCGATCCGGTCAGGTTCTGGCCGATCGCGGCACATCAGACGCAAGGAGGGAAACGCCGGTCGCTGTCTGGTGGGGTGATCAGTTGCAGCTCGCCGACGAGGTGGTGCTGCCCACGCTCGGCTACGCGGGGTTCGCGGCAGGTGGGGCAGGTGCCGGACCCAGATCAGCGCGCGCTGACGAGGTGACCAGGGTGTTCGCCCTGCCCGGTCTGGGGGTTGAAGCAGCGTGGGTCGCGGCCACCCTTGGTGTGGACGTCGAACCGCTGCCTGAAGGTGTGTCGGCTCCTTCGTCCGCCAAAGTCGTTGTCTCAGTGGGAGCCGACGCAGGTTCGTGACCTTGCCCGCCCGCCGGTGGCCAGTAGCGTGGCGGTGCCGTGGCGTCAACCGGGAGGTCGCGGATTGACCATCCTTGTAACGGGCGCGTCCGGGCAACTCGGACTCGATCTGGTTGACGCCTTCTCCGCTGCGTGTGGCGCGGACCAGGTGGTAGCGGCGTCGCGCCATGATCTCGACGTCACAGATCCTGATGCGGTTGCGGCCTTCGTCGCACGAGTGGGGCCGGAAATCGTGGTGAACGCTGCCGCAATGACCGACGTCGATGGGTGTGAAGACAACCCTGTGGTTGCGCACACGGCCAATGCGCTGGCCCCATGGTGGCTCGCTCAGGCGTGCGCGCGCGTCGGTGGTCGGCTCGTCACCATCTCGACGGACTACGTCTTCGCAGGTGATGCTGACGACGGCCCCTATACCGAATTTGATCCCGTGCATCCGATCAACACCTACGGCAAGACCAAAGCTGCTGGTGAGGCACTGGTGCGTCAGACTCTGGCAGATCATCAGATTGTGAGAACAGCGTGGCTGGCGGGTGCACGTGGGCGCAATTTTGTCACCACGGTGCTGCGTGCCGCAGCGACGTCCTCGTCGCTGTCGATGGTCGATGATCAGTTTGGGTCGCCGACGTACACACGAGACCTTGCCGATGCTGTCGTCCAACTGGCATTGGATGGAAAACCGGGAACGTGGCACCGGACCAACCGCGGCGTGTGCAGCCGGTTTGAGCTGGCGACGACACTGCTGAGTATGGCGGGAATGTCGACGCCGATCGAACGCCGCGCAACGGTGCCCGATGAGCGACCTGCTCGCCGGCCGGCACGCGTCGAACTTGATGACACCCACGCCATCGCCAGCGGGCTGTCGCCATTGCCTGACTGGCGCGATGGGATGCGCCGACTGCTTGCCGAGCTCGAGTCGCTCGACAGCGGCGCTCACGACCCTCGCGTCCGTGGCGATGATCCGCGCGCCCGTAGCGACCAAGACGGTGCTAGCCACACTGGCGCCCATGATGGACAGGGCACACGATGACCCGGTCGACTGTCGGCGTAGTCGTCGTCGCGCACAACACCCGAGACGACGTCCTTGCTTGCCTGGCTTCGATCCCGGCGGAGCTCCACGAGACGACGGTTGTCGTCGACAACGCCTCCAGTGATGCCACCGCGACGGCCGTGCGTACGCGGTTTCCGTCCGTGCAGGTGCTTGAGCTCGCCAACGCTGGATTTGGGCGAGGGGCCAACGCTGGCGTCCGGGTGCTCGACACCGAGTATGCGATGGTCGCCAACGCTGATGTGCGGTTCGGGGAAGGTGTGTTCAGCCGCTTGGCTGCCGAATTGCGCGATCGAGGTGATGTCGGCGCCGTGGGACCGATGGTCCGTTCCCTTGATGGTGTGCCGCAAGCGTCTGCTCGCCGCATCCCCACGATCGGCCAGATCGTGGGGCACGCACTTGTCGGCCGGATAAGCCCAGGCAACAAATGGTCAGCGGGCTATCGCGGTGACGACCTCGACCCAACCGCATCGCGCGATGCGGAATGGTTATCGGGGTGTGCGATCATGCTGCGTCGGGACGCATTTGACGCTGTGCAAGGATTCGACCCGGGTTACTTTCTCTACGCCGAGGACGTGGACTTGGGGGTGCGCTTGCGTTCAGCGGGCTGGCGGTTGCGCTACGTCTCCGATGTCGACATTTGCCATCTGCAGGGCGCCTCGACGTCGCGGCGCCCACTGCGTGCCATGATTGAGCATGCCAAGAGTCTTGATCGCTATCACCGCCGGCATCGGCGATCTCTGACGGGCCGCATCGCCTCACCATTTGTCAAGGTCGGATTGGTGATCTGGGTCGCCATCGGATGGATTGGCCGATTACGGCGCCGGATAGTGATGCTCAGAGCAGCCCGCAGAACATCCACGAACCTGGCTCCTTGATGTCACGCCCCGTACGCATCGCGATGATCGTGGCCGGAGGTGCCGGGACACGGCTGGCTCCCTTGACCCTCACGACCCCCAAACCGCTGCTGCCGTTTTGTGGTCGGCCATTTCTCGAAGGCGTGATCCGGCGTCTGGTCGCGACGGGTGTTGAGCGGGTCCTGCTTATTGTGGGGGCCGACACCGCGCCGTTTCACCAATTCGCCGCCAAGTTGTCGGATGGCTTGGCGGTGGTCATTGAGGTGGTTGAGGAGCCTGAGCCGCTCGATACCGCCGGCGGCGTGTGTATGGCGGCCGCCAACATCGACGAGACCTTCTTCGTGCTCAACGGAGACATTCTGACCGACCTCGACCTGGTGGCGCTGGCCGACGACCATCGACGCAAGAGTGCGATGGCAACGCTCGCGCTGACAAGGGTGGATGACACGTCGTCGTTTGGGGTGTGCGTCCTGAGCAACGACCGCATCGTCGACTTCGTCGAGAAGCCTGCAGCCGGCACGCTGGAGGGTCACGACACCGTCAACGCAGGCACCTATGTGCTCGAACCCGAGGTATTTGCGGGCTTCTCTCAAGGCAGGATCAGTTTCGAGCGTGAAGTGTTTCCGGCACTCGTGGAGCGAGGCGACCTCGTTGTCGGTCACGCCACCGATGCGTTCTGGGCCGATTTGGGGACTCCGAGCAGGTATCTCGACGGTCATCGCAGCGCGCTCGCCGGGGATCTGGTGTGGCCGTCACTCGCGGACGTTGCTGTGGACAGCGACGGGATCCGTCGAGCTGATGGGGCGGAGGTTGACCCCACTGCTCGCCTCATTGGTCCGGTCTACCTTGGGCAGAGGGCGTCGATCGGGCGTGGGGCGACGGTCGGTCCCAACGTTGTGGTCGGCGACGACAGCATCATCGGTGATGACGTGCGAGTCACCGACTGTGTTGTGCACGAACGCGTGCTGCTTGCTACGTCAGTCACCGAGGCGTTGATCGGCGCTGATTGTGTGCTGGCTGGTCCGGTCAAGGTGGGTCGTGACGTCGTGCTGGGTGCAGGTGTCAAGCTTGATCGCGGAGTGGTGCCCGACGGAGCCAGGTGGACCCAAGCCGACGCGCGCAAGGCATCGAAGGACGACGGGTGAGCGCCACCGCGCCAGCTCCATGTTCGACTGCCCGAGGGAGTGGTTGTGCATGTCATGTGACGACCGTCGAGTGCAGCGTGGCGTGGAAGTGGACCGGTCGTGTGCTAGAACCGGCCGGGCTAGGAGAGGCTGACCGATGACCAGCGCGACTGCGGCGAGTGCCGATTCGCGGGGCGCACGCGCGGTGCGAGCAGTATCCGCACGGCCCATGGAACTGTGGCGATCCCGCGAATTGTTGGGACAGCTGGTCCGCAAAGAACTCAAGGTGCGCTATCGGAACTCGGCCCTCGGGTTCTTATGGTCAATGTTGACGCCCGCGTTGATGACTGTCGTGTTCTCGGTCGTCTTCACCCTTGTGGTGCCGATTCCGGTCGATCAGTTTCCGGCTTTCTTTCTCGCGGGCTATCTGTTGTGGCAGTTCCTGCAGAACTCCTGTCAAGGAGCGATCCATTCGATCGTCGGCAACGCCGATCTCGTCAAGAAGGTGTACTTCCCCAGGGAGGTTTTGCCGCTGTCGCACGTGCTGGCCCAGTTGATTCACCTCGTCCTGGCACTGTTGGTGATCTTCCCTTACCTGGCGGCCGTGCGAGGACCTGGGGTTCTTGTGCATCTGGCTGGAACGTTCATCGCCATTGGACTGCTGGCGTTGTTCGTCTCGGGTGTGGCGATGTGGTTTGCCGCGGTCAATGTTGTGATCAGGGACCTGCAGGAGTTGTTTATCGTCATCTTCCTCGTGTGGTTCTACGCGACGCCGGTCCTCTACCCGCTCGCGCTGGCCAGGGCAGAGTTGGGAGGCACCTCGATCGTCGTGCGTCTGCTGGAGTTGAACCCGATGACCTGGTTCGTCGAGGCGTTCCGCACTCCGCTGTACGGGACGGTGGCAGAAGGCGCCGCCGGTTCGATCGTTTCGGGACCGCCAATGTGGGCTTCACCTCGGATCCTTGCGCTGGCAGCCGCCTGGGCTGTGGTGTCATTTGTACTGGGGTATATCGTGTTCCTGCGCCGCTCACGCTCCTTCGCCAAGGAGGTGTGACAGTGGCGCAACGCCTCAACCTCGGGCAGTTGGCGGGGTGGCGGGTCGACCCGCGACGGCCCGCCATCGTCGTCGACTCACTGACCGAGACATTCCGGCTGTACCACGAGCGGCCGTCAGGGCTCAAGGAACGGCTCTATCGGCCACGCCGTTCGACCTACACTGACTTCAACGCGCTCCAAGACGTGTCGTTTTCAGTCGACCACGGCGAGTCCGTGGGCATCGTTGGACATAACGGGTCGGGCAAGTCGACGCTGCTCAAGGTGCTCGCCAAGATCCTCCCTCCCGATGATGGCTCGGTGGAGACCAACGGCATGGTGGCGTCACTGCTCGAACTGGGAGCAGGATTTCACGGGGACCTCACCGGCAGGGAGAACATCTATCTCAACGGTGCGATCCTCGGCATGAAGCGCGCTGAGATCGAGGAACGCTTCGACGAGATCGTCGACTTCGCTGGCATCCGGCCTCTGTTGGACACCGCAGTGCGAACCTATTCGTCAGGGCTGTATGTCCGGTTGGGGTTCGCCATTGCCGTGACCGTCGACCCGGACATTCTGCTCGTCGACGAGGTGCTCGCGGTCGGCGATGCCGAGTTTCAGCAACGGTCGCTTGAGCGGATGCAGCAGTTCCGTGACGCCGGCAAGACGTTCGTGCTAGTGAGCCACGATCTCGATGCCGTGAGCCAAATGTGCCGGCGAGTGATCGTTCTCGACCACGGGCGGGTTGCCTTCGACGGCCCCGCTGACGACGGCATCGATTTGTACCGGCAACGATCGACGGCACTCGCCCCCACGTCGCCGCGGCGGACTAGCACAAAGCGTGCGCTCGTTCAGATAGACGGGGTTGCCCTGACCGATGCTGCAGGCGCCGAGGTTGCCGCAATGCGACCGTCAGATCAGGTCACCCTGCGTGTCGCATTGGTTGCCTCTGGTGATGTGGAAGCGTGCAGCGTCGGTGTCGCGGTCACCCGTGGTGACGGCACGTTGCTGTACGAAGTGCACACCGCTGGGCATGGTGTCGGGGTCGGTCCGCTCCGCTCGGGAGACACAGCGACCGTCGAAATCCGTCTGTCGATTCGTCTGCTTGGCGGTCACTATGCGATCAGCACGGTGGTCACCGATGCCACGACGCAACAGGTCTGGATGGTGGCACCCGAAGCGATCAGATTTTCGGTGGCTGCAGATGGTGGCGCGACTGGCCTGGTTGACCTGGCAGCATCCACGTCCGTCGTTGAAGGTCCGGCTCGACACCTGGATCCAGCAGACACACCTTCGTCTCTGAGTAGGCCTGGCAGTCGGGGCCGACGTGGAGCTCGCGCCCGTCGTGGAACGGCGTGAGCGGTTGGCTTGATGCGGCTGCCACCGGGACGCTTCCGGCCGACCCGCTGCTCGCCGCGTCGAGTCCCGATGACGTCGGTGTCGTGGTCATCGTCGTGAACCACAACACTGGCGACCTGTTGCCCGCGTGCCTCGCTGCCTATCAAGCGCAAGATCACCCGCACGTGACGATTGTCGTGGTCGACAATGCGAGTACTGACGGTTCTGCAGAGGTGCTCGACACCCTCGAAACGACCGCTGAAGATTGGCCTCACCCGACACGGTTCATCCGCAATGACGACAACCGGGGCTTTTGTGGGGGGATTAACGACGGACTGCGCGCAAGCACCGAGCCGGTCGTGGTGTTCTCCAACGTCGATGTAGAGCCGAGCCCTGATCTGGTTCGTCGAGCCGTCGAGGCGCTGCTCGCAGATCCGCGACGAGGAACGGTGCAGCCCAAACTGCTCAGGCCGCCTTACGGGCATCACGGTCCTGTCATCGACAGCACTGGCCACGTCATCGATCGGGCGCGACTCGTTGTGAACCGGGGAGAAGGCTCCTCGCCACAACAGTGGATACGACCCGAGGAGGTCTTTGGCGCTTCGGGAGCGCTGGTGGCTCATCGGCGTGCCATGCTGGCCGACATCGCGTGGCAGCACGGCGGAGATGGGCATGTGCTGACCGAGGACTTGTTCGCATTCTTCGATGACGTCGAACTGGACTGGCGTGCGCGCCGGATGGGATGGTCCGCCTGGTTTGAGCCGGCTGCAGTGGCGGTGCACGAGCGGGGCGGAGTCGGGGCACGCCGAACGGCACGGGTCGAAGCGCTCAACTTTGCCAATCGGCTGCTCGTCGTCATCACATGCGACGATCTGCGGGCGCTGGCTGTGCGATCTCCACTGGTCGCGGCCACCACCCTGCTCAAGGCTGCCGAATTGCTCCTCACACGTCCCACGGCATTCGTCGATGGGGTGACGAAAGTCGTGCGCGGACTGCCAGGAGCATTGCGGCGCCGCCGCGAACTACGCGCACGCCAACGGGTGACCGCCCGAGAGGTCGTGCGCTCCTGGATGCAACCGTTCGACGGCCGACAGTGGGTGGCGACGTGGTGGGGCCGGACACGACGTGCAGCTTCGCGTCGGTGACAGCCACCCCGGCATTCGGGGCTGCCACGGAGACGTCCCAGAGCGGTGAACGGGCGGTCGTCGACTCGCGGCTACTCGGTGTTCGCAGACCCTTGACCGTCGGCGGCATCATCGGTGGCGTCATCAGCTTCGCCACCGGTCTGGTCGTCGGCTCCGTCATTAGCCCATTGCAGGACGTCAGTGGGGAACAGCGTCAGCGATCGTTCGGGTGCGATGCCATTCGTGCCGAAGTGCTCGAGGACGAAGCCCATACCAACGGTTTCGTCCCATGTGTCACAGTCGACGGCGGTTCCCCATGCGCGCAGCGCCACGGCCTTGCCACTTGAGATGCCCGGGTCGCTGTAGGGGGAACTCATGATGCCAACGCCGCCAAGATCGCGACGGAAACCATGTTCGTTGAGCAGCTCGGCCCAGTCGCCGATGCTGTTGACTGCGGAATGATCAACCTGATCAGGGTCGTACCACACGATGATCGTTCCGTGCTCCAGGTTGTGCGTGGACGACACCTCACTGATTTGGCGGCGCGAAGACGACAGGACCGGATGGGTGGTCGCCGTGTGCGGGCCTGAGTGGGTCGGCCGGATATCCGGATAGATGAGCGAAGGGTTGGGCGCTTGGTTCGCTTCGAAATGGAAGGCATCTGGCAGCGGCTGGCGCTCGGCGATCGTGATGCAGCCTGCCGCATCGCGGGCAGCGGTCACCTCTGAACGGGATACCTGGATCGCGTCGTCGAGCGACGGAGTGCCGCCCATGAAAGCCTGCAGGAGCACAGCGGCAATCACGCCGACAATCGCGAACGTGACGAGCCCATTGCGGGTCCGAACACGCTGCTTCTTCTGGGCGGCGGCGGCTTCGGCGCGGCGCCGTTCTTCGCGTGCAAGCGCACGGCGCTGCTTGTTTGTCAGGCGGGGTTGCTCAGCCACGGATCGACGCCTCGTCGGGTCGGAAAGTGAAGGTCAAGCGTACCGGTCAAGGGTTGGCCAGAAACTCGCTGATGTCGACGGGTTCACGCGGTTGTGCTGGCCCAGCAGGCCACCCGATCGTCAGCATCCCCACCGACTGCCAGCTTTCAGGCAGATCCAGCACCCGGCGAGAAACCTGTGGACAGAAGGCGGTGGTCGACAACCATGCGGCGCCGAGCCCGCGAGCCGCCAGGGCAATCTGCGCGTTGGCGAGCGCGGCTCCTGCGCTCAGGACGAACAGGTCTCGCTCAGCCTGGCTCCGGCGGATGTCGGAATATTTCTGTGCCCCGTCGAGCGCAACAAATGCGGCGAGCAAGACCGGGGCAGTGCGCAGCAGTTCGTCGCTGCGTGAAATGCGGCGCTCGATTGCGGCTTGCTCCACGCCGTCGTCGCTGAGGTCGCGGCGCCATTGTTGCTCCATCGCATCGAGCAGATCACTGCGCACGTCACCGTCAAGTCTGACGAACCGCCAAGGCTTGGTGTGGTGGGGTGCCGGAGCGGTCACAGCTGCAGCGATCGCAGCAGCGATGGCGTCGTCGGGTACGGCGGCCGTCGCGTCGTAGGAACGCACAGTGCGCCGGGCTCGGATCGCATGATCTGCTGCGGTGGGACCGCCGTGAGCGAACAGGTCTTCTTCGATCGGGCGGACGATCGTCGCCACGACGCCGTCAGGCTGGCCGCTGCGGCCGGCTACCTGTGGTGCCAGGCCACGCAGGATGACAAACGGGGTCCCACTGGCTTTCGATCTGACAAGGTCGCTGGCAGCAGCGACAGCGTCCACCAAGGCAGCCATCGTGACCTCCAGCGGCCGGCCATCCAGGTCAGTGCCCCCACGTTCATCGCGCAGTGTCGCCAGCCCGGCGGCGCCGATCGCCGTGTCGAGTTGCCCGTGACGCCAGGGGCGACCGAAACTGTCGGTGATGACCACGGCGACATTCACGCCGAGGTGCTCAGCGATGACGCGGCGCAGTCGGTGTGCTGACTGGTCGGCGTCGACCGGCAGCAACAGTGCGTGGCCGTCGTCGACGTTGGAGGCGTCGATACCGCCATTGGCGAGCACGAATCCGTGAGGGGTCCGAGTTACGAGGACTCCAGGAGTATCGGCGACGATCATGGACGCTTGGCTGCGCGCGAGATCGCGACGCGATTGGCGTGCGTCATCACCAGCGATGGCGACCAGTTGTCCTTCGGAGAGGCTGACGACTTTCGAGACGACACAGACGATGTCGCCGTCTTGCAGGTTCTGGCTGGCGGTCGACAGCGCGGTTGCCAGCTCATCAGCGATGTCGTCACCGACGCCGAACCGGTGTGCGGACGGGATCGGGATGATCGTCACCGCTCCGGCGAGTGCGGGTTCGGTTGTTTCTTCGATGGACCTCGACGGTTGAACATCCCGACCTGATGGGATGGCACTCATGGTCGGTGTCCTTGCTCAGCGAGTTCGGCAGCCAACTGCAGGCAGGTCAACGCCACGGTCCGTGCCACCTCGATGTCGTCGAGCATGGTGTCGGTCGCCTGGCAGGTGATGCCGCTTGCCTCGATCGTGGCGCAAAGGTTCCGGTCAGCCTCGTCGATGACCCAGCCGTCGAGCAGCGACCCGTAGTGGCGAGCGACGCCATCGGCGGAAACCTGTGCACCGACAGCAGGCAGGAGGCGGTCGGCCATTCCCCGTACGACCTTGCCACCGATGATGGGGGAGACGCCCACTACCGGGGCGCTCGTCGACCGAACGGCATCGTCGATGCCGGGTATCGCCAGGATGGTGCCGATCGACACGACCGGATTCGATGGGGCGATGAGCACGGTGTCAGCACGATGGATGGCGTCAAGGACGCCAGGAGCCGGTGCTGCCAGGCTGGCGCCTGACAGGTAGACGTCGGTCACGACAGGACTCGCCTGTTCGCGGACCCAGTACTCCTGAAAGGCCAGGTCGCGGCCGTCGGCGGTCTTGATCCGTGTGGCGACCGGATCATCGGTTGCCGGCAGAAGCTGGACGTCGATACCAAACGCCTGTCGGATCTCGTCGGTGGCACGCGAAAGGGGCACGCCCTGGCGCATCAAGTGCGTGCGATGCAGGTGCACGGCGAGATCCCGGTCGCCGAGCGTGAACCACCTTGGGTGGCCGAATCGGGCCAGCTCTTCGGAGACGACATGGTGCTCGTCAGCGCGGCCCCACTGTTGTTCGGGATGGACGACCCCGGCAAGCCAGTAGGTGATGGAATCAAGATCCGGGCAGACGCGAAGGCCGACATGGTCGAGGTCGTCGCCGACATTGACGATCGCGGTCACCTTGTCGGCACCCACGGCCGCTGCAACGCCGCGGATGAAACGCGCGCCACCGATTCCACCAGCCAGCACGGTGATCACGACATGTGCCTCCCAGCCAACCGGTGGCGCGATCCGCGATGCGGCGTACAGACACGCCGGTATGGTCGCCTGGATCGTAGTGTTTGCGGATGACAGCCTTGTCGAGGTTGCCGAGGGAGCTTTACGTGGTGAACGCGCAGTCGTCAGATGCAACGTCGCCGGGGCCGACGTTGCCGCCCGACGCCGACACGGCCACGCTCGACCGGCGACGGCCCCGTGCACTGCGGCGTGCCGCCGATGGCCGGAGCTTGACGAGCGAAGAGATCGAGGCGTTGCTTGCCTCGCGCGGTGACGATCTTGCGCAGCTGCTGGCTATCGCAGGCCACGTGCGTGATCGGGCGCCGTGGTATCGCCAGTCCGATGCGGATTCCGCTGGCGAGCACCGCCGCCACATAACCTATTCACGCAAAGTCTTCGTACCACTGACCCACCTGTGCCGGGATACCTGCGGCTACTGCACGTTCGCATGGCCGCCAAAGGCCGATGTGCCTGCATTCCTTGCCCCCGATGCCGTGCTCGAGATTGCTCGCCGTGGTCAGCAAGCAGGCTGCAGGGAAGTGCTGTTCACCCTGGGCGATCGTCCGGAGACTCGCTATCCAGCGGCGCGACAATGGCTCGATGCGCGGGGGTACGACACCACGCTGGAGTACTTGCGGGCAGTTGCCATTGAAGTCATCGAAGCAACCGGGATGCTGCCGCACCTCAATCCAGGGGTGATGTCATGGTCCGAGATGTCCACCCTCAAGCACGTTGCTGGGTCGATGGGCCTGATGCTCGAATCGGTTTCGCCGCGCCTGATGCAGCGGGGTCAAGCCCATGCCGGCGCGCCTGACAAGAACCCGCAAACGCGCCTGAAGATGCTTGAAGACGCTGGTCGACTGTCGATCCCCTTCACTTCAGGCATGTTGATCGGCATCGGCGAGACACTTGACGAACGTGCTGACACCTTGCTGGCTCTCAGAGCTACGCACCGGCGCTATGGCCACCTGCAAGAAGTGATCATCCAGCCGTTCCGGGCGAAACCAGCGACCGCGATGAGCGCATGGCCAGAACCATCGATGGACGATCTCCTTGCCTGTGTGGCGACCGCACGGGTCGTGCTGGGTCCGACCGTCCATCTGCAAGCGCCACCCAACCTCGCTGCTTCTGACTATCCGCGCATTCTGGAGGCCGGCATCGACGATTGGGGTGGTGTCTCTCCGGTCACTGTCGATCATGTCAACCCCGAAGCACCATGGCCGGCACTGGACGAGTTGACGCAACGCACGAATGATGCGGGCTTCGCCCTGGTGGAACGACTGTGTGTCTACCCGGAATACGTGACGACCCCTGATCCGTGGATTTCGACACGGATGCGACCTGCCATCAATGCGGTAGCTGACCATCGTGGCTACGCCGATGTCAAGGTCCTGCCTCGTCCTCAGCAGTGGCAAGAAAGCGATGCGGACGCTGCGATGTTCGTCCAGCAACCACGCCAGCGGATTGCTGCGGTGCTAGATGACGATGCGGTCGACGGAGCTGCCGCATTTGGGTCGGCTGCTGACGGGGGCGCGGCACGCTCAGCGAGAGCCCAGGATGCTGTCCACCGCGCTGTCTACGGTGACATCGACGAAGTGGTCGCAGCCACACCGTGGTCGTCCTTCCGTCCGGATGATCTCTCAGATGGCTTCCCGGATGACCCCTCGAATGGCCCCTCGAATGACCCTGCGGATGGCCTCGGCGACGACCTCTCTGATGTGCAGACTGAGGATGGTGGTGTCGGCGGCGATGTTGGTTATAACGTCGCGTTGCGTGATGAAGCCGCTGTCGCAGCCGGCGACGCTCAGCCAACGTCGATCAACCGATCTCACCAACTGACGCGTGAGATTGCCGCGATTCTGGGTCGGGCCGCACGTGGCGTCGTGCTTGACGATCGTGAGGCGTTGCGCCTGTTTGAGACCTCGGGTGCCGAACTCGATGCGCTCGGCGCCGTTGCCGACGAACTGCGGGTGACAGCGGTTGGCGACACGGTGACCTATGTCGTGAATCGCAACATCAATTTCACCAACATCTGTTACACCGGATGTCGCTTCTGCGCGTTCGCGCAACGACGGGATGACCCCGATGCGTACAACTTGTCGCTGGCCCAAATCGCAGATCGAGCCGCGGATGCCCAGGCCGTCGGGGCGACAGAGGTATGTCTGCAGGGGGGGATTCATCCCGACCTTCCTGGGGACTACTACTTCGACATTCTCGATGCCGTGCGTGCCCGCACCCCCGACATGCACATCCATGCGTTTAGTCCCATGGAAGTCGTGAACGGAGCCTCGCGATTGGGCATCTCGGTGCGTGAATGGCTTCAAGAGGCTCACCGCAGAGGACTCGGATCAATGCCTGGTACGGCTGCCGAGATTCTCGATGACGAAGTGCGGTGGGTCCTGACGAAAGGCAAGCTTCCGGCCGACCAATGGATCGACGTCATCACGACCGCGCATGAGATCGGCTTGCCGTCATCATCGACGATGATGTACGGCCATGTCGACCATCCGCGCCATTGGGTGAATCATCTGAAGACGTTGCGTGGCTTGCAGGAGCGCACCTACGGGTTTACCGAATTCGTTCCGCTTCCTTTCGTTCACCAATTTGCTCCCATCTACCTGGCTGGTGTGGCGCGACCAGGATCACGGTGGGATGAAGACCGGCAGGTGCATGCCGTGGCCCGCATCCTCCTTCACGGAGTGATCGACCACATCCAGGTGTCGTGGGTCAAGATCGGGCTTGATCGGGCTGCCCAGATCCTTCAGCAGGGAGCTGACGATCTGGGAGGCACGCTGATGGAAGAGACCATTTCGCGGATGGCTGGCAGTCGTCACGGAGTACGTCAATCGACGGATTCGTTGGTGGCGACAGCGGCCTCGATCGGTCGTTCGGCAGCGCAAAGGACAACCACCTACGCCCGCGTCACTGCTGCCCGTCAAACCGCTACCGGTGGGATGCAGTAGGCGTCATCGCCACAACATTTAGTATTGGGACTTGACCTTGAGGCGTCGAGAGACCAGAATGCCCCACGTGGAGTTACACCGATGTCAGTAAGAGGAGCACCCGTGGGAGCCATGACCGACCTTACGACGAAGCTCGCCTTCGATGCAGGTGATCGCGTGTGGGTGCTTGAAGCCAAGTGCCTGGACGCCGATCCCGAAGCGTTCTTCCCAGAGAAGGGCGGTTCAACTCGCGAGGCCAAGCGCATCTGTGCCACTTGTCCGGTGCGGGTCGAATGCTTGGAGCATGCGCTGGAGCACGACGAGCGATTCGGGATCTGGGGAGGTTTGTCGGAACGCGAACGTCGTCGTGTCAAGCGTTTGACCATCTAGTTTCGCCTGAGAGATGTCATCTGGACCCGGCGACGCACCCGTGAGCGGGTCGCCTCATCGCCCCGCCGGCGAGGTGGTCCGAACCCGGCCACATGGCCATGCAGTCGGCTGAGTCAGCAGGGGCCTGTGGTAGCGTCCCAAAGCCCCGACAGTCGTGCGGTCACGCCGGTCAAGTGAGCGATCGCCGCGTCACAGCAACGGTGCAGCTCTTGACGTGTGCCGTAGCAGCCACGCATGTTGACCGGTCGCTGATCGTCCGAGGTCGCCGGGGTGCACCTAGCGGTGCTATTCACCGTTGCAACGACGACGTGTTCTGTGGTGCCGCCATCAGATCTGGTGCTACGAACCGAGGATCGACCCCCACGTGCAGGCACCGGATCCCCGTGAGGTACGCGACGCCGCAACGGCGTCCGCTGCCGACGAGGTCGCTGGACGCGATGCTGCCGTGACCGAACCTGAGCCTGACGAGCCCCGCTGGGGAGATGACGCCCCTAGCGTGCTGGCCGTCGTGGTAGCCCATGACGGCAGTTTGTGGTTGAACGCTGCGCTGGACGCCCTTGAGTCTCAGGATTATCCGAACGTCGACATTCTTGCCGTCGACAATGCCAGCACCGATGGGTCGCGTGAGGTATTGATCGACCGGTTGGGGCCGGACCGGGTCATCATTTCAGACAAGGACATGGGATTCGGAGCGGCCGTGTCGATGGCGCTCGATGCGGGGCCCGCCGAAATCCCGTACGTGTGGATGCTCCACGATGATGTTGCGTTTCTGCCCGATGCGCTCAGCGAGCTCGTGGCGGTCATCGACCGTGACGAGTCAACGGCCATCGTCGGCCCGAAGTTGCGGGATTGGTCCGATGGCGACCTCCTGCAGTCGGTCGGTTGGACCATTGATGTCACCGGGCGAGCCGACTCCGGCGTGGACCCCGGCGAACTTGACCAGGGTCAGCGCGATCAGCGTCAGCCGACCCTGTATGTGTCAACGGCTGGCATGCTCGCGCGGCGATCCGTGCTGGATGAAGTTGGCCGTTTCGATCGGCGCTTCCACCTCTTCCGCGACGACCTTGATCTGTGCTGGCGGGTTTGGCAAGCTGACCACCAGGTCCAAGTTGTGCCCGAGGCCATCGGTGCGCACGTCAATGCGGCTGCCGATTACGTACGACTGGGTCAGACGGCCCACTTGGGCCCTCGCTACTTCGCCGAACGCAACACGCTGGCGACGCTGCTCAAGAACTACGGCGTGGCGCGCCTGCTGTTGGTCGTGCCACTGTTCTTCCTGGTCGGATCGGCCAAAGTGGCCGGGTTCGTGCTCACGCGAAGATTCGGCGATGCATGGCAGACCTTGCGTGCATGGGTGTGGAATCTGTTGCACCTGCGTGGAACGTTGCGGCTTCGCAGAATGGTGCAGGCAGCGCGGGTCCGTAGTGATAGCGACCTCAAGGTACTTTTCGGGCGAGTGACGACGCGGATCCGCGCCTATTCCGAAGCGCTGGGTTATTGGATCACCGGCGGCGATCACGCTCCGGCTCCGGCCGACGAACCACGACACGTTGAGGTTGAGCGGGATCAGCGTGGGCGCCTGGCTGAACTCGTGCGATCCCGACCAGTCATGCTTGCCGGGATCGTGTTGGTCACGTCGGTCATGATCGGCACGTGGCAACTGCTTGTGCCGGGGGAGATCCGCGGGGGCCAGTTGGCGGCATGGCCGTCCTCTCCGATGACTTTCTTCCAGGACTACCTCGCGAGTTGGAACGAAGGCGCGGCTTTCGGCACGTCGGCGACTCCATCGCCAGCGCAGGCACTGCTCGGGATGCTCCACCTTGTTGTTGGAGGCAGCGACTATCTCGCTCCCAGGGTCCTGTTGTTCGGCACCGTCGGTGTGGCCTGGGTCTTCGCATTGCGTGCAGCCCAGCAGTATTCGCCCCGTCGAGTTCCGCGGGTGGTGGCTGCGACCGCCTACGTCTTGTCACCACCGTCGCTCGCCGCGCTGGCGACCGGCCAGGTCGATGCGCTCGTGTTGATGGCAGTGCTCCCCGGCGTGGTTGCCGCTGCGGTCACTTTCTCGGATCGCCGTTCGTCGCCGGCCCAGGCCTGGCGCGCTGTGTCGGCTGCGACTTTGCTGACCGCCGTGGGCGGTTCGTTCGAGCCCTGGTTTCTGGTCGTCGCCGTGCTGGCAGGCGCGGCGTTGTTGTTGGGCACCTTCGCATCAGGTGTTCCAGGCGTGTGGCAACGGACGTTGACCGCGCGTGTGCTGGCAGCCATGATCGCTCCGGTGGTGCTGTTGCTGCCCTGGTCGCTCGATCTGCTGCAACCCACCGGCCCGTTGTTCACCGGCGTCGGAATGCACGCATCGGCCTCAATGTGGCAGTGGCTCGCGTTGAGTCCCGATGTCGCCGGTTTCCCGGGTCTCATTGCAGGTGCAGGCTTCGTGCTGGCCGGACTCCTCGGGTTGGCGATCGGACTGCATCGTGTGCCAGGCCTTGTCATCGGGCTGTGGTCTGTCGCACTCGCTGGCGCGGCTGCCGGATGGTGGCTCGGCCGCACGGGGCAGGTCATGTGGCCCGGCCTTCCGCTGCTGCTCACCGCGGCGGCTTTCGCTGCACTGTTCGCACTGGCGTTCGCCTCAGCCGAATCGCAACTGGGGCGGTTCGGTTTCGGATGGCGCCAGATCGCTGCGCTTGTGACCGCCAGCGCTGTTGTGGTCAGTGTCGTCGCGGTCGCAGCCGAGCACGTCCGGTCGGGGCTGGACGCGTATGCGCTCGATGATCTTTCGCTGCCAGCGTTCATCGCCGCTTCTGCTGACACTGACGATTTCAGAGTGCTCGTGCTTGCTGATCAACCGGAAGGCGTGGCTTGGGAGGTTGTCAAGGGAACAGGCCCGTCGATGACCGCGATCGGCGTTCCGCCCATGCCGGCATTGGGCGTGGTCGATGACATCGTCAACGACGTGACAAGCCAGAAGGATCCATGGGCGACCGCACTCCTGGGCTTGCTCAACGTCCGTTACGTAGTCGTCCCTGACGGAGGTACCAGTGATGCGCTGGACGCGGCGCTGCGCAATCAAATCTCGTTGGAGCCGCGACCAGTCAGTGTTGGGCGGGTCTACACCGTGAGCGGATGGGTGCCGCCGGGTTCGGTGGTCTTGCCTGCAGTTGCATCGAACCTCGCAGCGCATGGTCGGACCAGCGGGCCCTTCGACGCCCACCCCATGGTGCGCGAGCAGCCTGGGCAGTATGTGGCGCTGTCTCCAGTCCGTGGAACGGTGCTCGTTGCCGAGGTCGATGATGGCGAGTGGCAGGCCACCAGCGAGGGTGAACCTCTCGAACAGCTCGATATGTCGCGATCGGGCACGTTGGCGTTCCGCCCCGTCGGAGCTGGCCAACAGGTCGAAGTCAGTCACACCGGTCGTGATACGCGAGGATTCCAGGTCGCAGGGCAGGTCCTGGCAGTCTTGCTGGTTGTGTCACTTGCGCTGCGGCCGCCACGATTCGCACGTCAGCGTCGCTCGCTGCCAGCAGCTGAGCCACAGCTGGCAAGGACGGTCGACGACGCCGCGCGGTCTCCCGGTGACGTGCCATCGCCTGGCGCCACTGGGTCCTCGCCGGAGGGCCGGCAATGACCGTCAAGGGGATTGTCGCATCAGTCCTGCTCATGGCGGTCGTGACCGCGATCGGAACGATCGATCGTTTCGTTCCGCCGCCAGTGCCAGTTGTCGACGAAGGCGTGGTGGGCGACGTGCCTGTGGGAGGCCGGTGGGTGTGCCCGATGGTTGCTGACTTGCCTGCGACAACCGCGCGTGTGACGGTGGCTCACGGTGTTGACGAGGGAGAATCTGACGTCGCCGTGTCGGTCATGAGCGAACGCACCAGGCGCCAGATTTCCAGCGCTGTCCTGGCGCCGGTCGCAACCCTCAGCGAGGAGGTCGGCGCAGCAGCGATCATCGACTGGTCGGGAGTACCGGCTGCTGTCTACCGCGAATGGTGGTTTGAAGGTGGCGACCTGCCTCCAGGGATCGTGTCAGGGCCTTGTGTCCACGGCGAATCGGGCCGGTGGATCGTGCCGGGCTTGAAGACTTCGGGTGGGGCAGAAGCGCGACTCCGGGTGTCCAACCCGTTCCACAGTGACGCGACGATCGCTGTTGGCTTTGCTACCTCGGAAGGCCCGGCTGAGCCGCTCGCGCTTCAAAACGTCAGTATCCCATCGCAAGAAACCCTGGAGATCGTCGTCAACGAATCCTTGCCGGAACGTGACGATCTCGCGGCGATCATCACCGTCCAGGCAGGTCGCGTGGTGGCCGAAGGCATGCAATTGATGCGTTCAGCCATCGGCGGTATCGATGGTGCGTCGCTGCTGCAGGCCGCCCCAACCACAGCGGAGACCTGGACGATCCCTTGGGTGATCGATGGGCCAGACCGAACCAGTTGGTTGTGGGTGGTCAACCCTGACCAGCGGACGGCTGCGGTCGAGTTCACGTTCCATACTCCCGATGGTGGTGTGGTGGCCGACGGGCTGGACGAGGTTCTTGTCGAGCCGGGAACAATGCGTCGTATCGATCTGCGCGGCACGTTCCCTGGCGGCATCGAAGTCGCCGCAGTGACGGCAAGAGTCAGCGGCGCGGGAATCGCCGTCTCGGGAGCGGTCGAGGTCGATGCTGCAAACCCCTCACGTACCGGCATGGTCGTGCAGTTGGGGGCAGTAGCGCCCGACACGTCATGGATCGTCGGTGGATCGGCCGGCGACGGACGCGACGAGCAATTGCACCTGGTCAACCCCACGAGCGTCTCATCGACCGTCTCGGTGGCCGTTCGCACGTCGCTGGGCGTCCGTCGACCTGCCGGGCTCCAAGGCCTGACGGTGCCAGCCGGCGCGTCGATTCCCATCGATCTGACCGCGCATCTCAACGATGCCGAGCAGTGGACCGCCTTCATCACAGCCGACGGTTCGGGCATCGTCGCCGGAAGAGTCGGCGGAAGTAGGGACGGGGCGCGTCGTCTGGTGGCATGGTCGGGCGTGCCATCTGCAGCGTGGCATCCGGACGGCTTGGTCCGGTCCGCGTATCACGCGCCTGGATTGATCCAGCGCTTGAGGACAGATCTCGGATTGCGTGCTGCAGATTCGTTTGCGCCTGCTGACAGATTCGCGCCTTCTCAACAGGACGATGTCGCCGATCCTGATGTTGCAAGCCCATCGGGACGGCCACCAGGGGTGCCTTTGCCGGTTGTTCCTGGAGGCGACGGCAGTGATAGCGATGGTGAGGCCGACGACGACGCCGACGGTGACAACGATGGATCCGGCGGAGCGGGAGGCGGCTCAGGCACCGGCTCTGGCTGAAGATTGGTAGCCGTCCGATGACCGACGCTTGCTACTCCGCTGTCGAGGATGGTCGGTTCCTGCAGGATCTGCGCTCAGCCCCATCCGAGTTCATCGAGTCGGTCATCATCGATACCGAAGTGATGGGCGATTTCGTGGATCACCGTGTCCCTGACAAGTGCGGCGAGATCACGTCGTGACCTCGCCCGCAATTCGAGCGGGCGACGAAACAGCGTGATCCTGTCGGGGAGCATCGGCGCTCCGAAATCCCGTTCGGTACGGGGTACGCCTTCGTAGAGTCCCAGCAGGACCTCGTCGTCGACTGTTTGGCTTGCTGCGGGAGGGACCTCTTCAACCGTGATCTGCACATTGTCGAGGAGTTTCAACAGCGGCGGAGGCATTGATAGCAGTGCCTGGTCGACGAGGCGGTCGAACCGGGCAGCACTCATCGCTCGAAAACCGTCATTGGGTCGCCGCCGACCGTCCGCTTGCCTTCGTCGGTGGCGGGCGTGGCGGTCCATCGGCGCCTCTCGAAGTGGTCGTGAGTTAGCAGATCTGTCTGCGGGCCTATCACGGTCCTATGGATTCTTGCAGGGTGACGGTGTCGCGGCTACTTGGCGAATGACATCGTTGTCGTTTAGCGTGCGACCTATGGGCGAACTCAATCGGCTGACCGAGGATCCGCGTCGGGCGGCCCGCACACATGCTGTCGTGCATCCGCTATCGCGGGTGGTGCGCAGGCCGTGCGCCCGTCCAGCCTGTCCGTCGCCTGCGATCGCGACGTTGACGTTCGATTATCGCCGTCGTGAGGCTTGGGTTGATGTCCTCGTCGACGAATCCGACCCGGGATCGTATGACCTGTGTGCCGGGCACGTCGGTCGTACACGTGCGCCGCAGGGGTGGAAGCTCCGCGATCGCCGCCCGACTGACGAGCGATACCAAGACACCCCACCCGTCAGACCGGCTGACTTCAGCAGTCAACGCACGATCGCCGTGATCGCGGCGGCTCTGCGGGCCGTTCCGTCGCTCGTGCCCGAGCGCGACGAGACGCAACGGATGGCTGAAGTCGCCCGCGATGATGCTGGGGTCACCGCGCCCGGTGGCGGGCA